>JBMNMP010000002.1:0-314343 GCA_050953405.1 Anaerovoracaceae bacterium
CCATTGCTGATGCCTCGCATGTGACAGAAGCAGATTATTTTGGTGTCCAGTCCGGCAATAAAGATCCGGATAAATTTGCAGCCAGCGGTTTGACAGCAAGCAAGGCCGAAACAGTGGAAGCTCCTGTCATCAATGAGTTCCCGATCTGCCTCGAATGCCGGTTCATTGAATACCAGGACAGTGAATATGGATGCGGCGTAATCGGTAAGGTCATAAATGTTACGGCCGATGAAAAAGTAATGCCGGATGGCAAATTGGATATGTCACTCGTTGACGCTATTGCTTTTGATCCGTATACGCATGGTTACTATAAGGTGACCGAACGAGCAGGTGAAGCCTTTAAGGACGGCCTTCAGCTTATAAAATAAGTTCAACACTCGTCATCAATTTTGTTATTGCAATTCCCGGGAAAATATCATATACTCTGAGCGGTATAAGGAGGAGAGTAGCATGAACAAGACTTTACAGATGACGTTTAAAATAATAGCATTGCTTGGATTTATTGGTGTGCTCTTATCAATAGGAATGGATCTTGACAGACGGGTCCTTATGATCTGTTGTACCGTGGCAGCCGTGGGCAGCTTTATCGCATTGCGGCAGACGAAAAGAAAGTAAGGGCATCCGGTTTTTTCGCAGAATTATCCCTTGCATGGGATACTGAATGATCATTGAAATGGTGGCAGGGAAATTTTCTCTCTGCCATTATTTATTTTACGAAAACTGTTGACTTTTATATCGCACTGCGACATACTAACTATATCGAAGTGCGATGTATCGCACTGGAATGAACGGGAGGTGTGTGAATGGATCAACACATAAAAAAAGTATATGTTCCAATGACGGAAACTGCTTTTCTCATCTTACTGTGCTTGCGAAAGCCGAATCATGGATATGGTGTTGTTCAAATGGTCGACAAAATGACTGATGGTGCTGTCAGACTTGCACCCGGCACAATGTACGGCAGCTTATCAAAAATGGAAAAGGACAAGATAATCCGTTTTATTCGTGAAGAAGATAAGCGAAAGATCTATCAGATCACGGATCTGGGATCAGAAGTTCTGCAGCTTGAACGTAATCGAATTGAACGCTTGTATAAGATAGCTCAGGAGGAAATGTAGAATGGAAGTAAAGAAACAATTCAAATGGTTTACAATCTTTGAATATGAAAAAGAACAAGATTATTTGAGGGAAATGCACAAGTCAGGCTGGAAATTTGTTAAGGTAACCGGCCTCGGAATGTACCATTTTGAAAAATGCCTTCCCCGGGATGTGGTCTATCAATTGGATTACAACAAGGATGGACGTGCTCATAAAGATGAATATTTGAAAATGTTCGATGATTGCGGCTGGGAATACATACAGGATTATTTCGGTTACAGTTACTTTAGAAAAGCTGTTTCTGATGAAGGTCCAGCAGAAGAAATTTTTTGCGATGACGAATCAAGACTCCTGATGATGCAGCATGTGTTTAAAGGAAGAATGCTGCCACTGTTGATTATATTTTTCGTCGGATTATTACCGGGTTTACTTATCAACTTGTTTTACACCCGTGATTATTTAATAGCTGCGTTTGCCGGTGGTGTTCTAGCCATGTACATTGTGATATTTGTCATATTCTTTGTGAAATATCGCCAGTATAAAAGGAGGTAAAAAAATGTGTGATTTTATTCAAGCTGCATTACCGTGGATTCTGATGGGATTGTTTGTAGCCGTTAGTATGACATTTCTTGATAACAAAAAAGAAAAGAAATAATTTGCAGATTTCTCCCGGGAGATGAATAGCCTTCGATCAGATAAATCAGTTTTTCCTGATTACTCTCAGGAAAAACTTTCTCATGTTGGATTTGAACCAACTTCAGCTTACTGCGAGCATATAGATAATTATTTATAGTTCTTAATAAAATCTTAAAATATCTTAATAATAATACAATACATACACAAAATTTGATATGTATAATTTTGAGCTAACAAGTCCCTGATTTTATAAGTCGATAAAGGAATTTTAGAAGGAAAGAGAGGAGAGGATGTTCCTGCAGTCTGCAGGAACGGGAGAAGATTTTATGAAAACAAGTGTAAGAAAAGCTATGAGATGGACCATTATGATGCTGGTAATATTGGGGATGCTGGGAATGTCCGCAAATATGACATTTGCAGATTCCGCATCCATATCTTATACCGCTCACAGCGCTGATAATGGCGGAGGCACGAAAGACCTCTGGGTGACAGGCCCTGATGGAACGAATGAAGTTGTATATTGTTACAATGTCAATTTGAAATGGCCCGGACATGAGTTTGATCCGGAGCAGGACTACAGTCCGGGGTATACAAAGGTAAAGTACAGTAATTTTTCTGATATACAGAAGAAAAACATCTTGAAAACTTTGTGGCTGGGATACCCGAATAACAAGGCGGGAATCCAGCAAAAGTATAACCTCAGCGATACTACGTTCCGATCTTTTACCCAGTCAATATTGTGGGTCTATACGGATGGGGAACCATTAGGCAGTGCCGGACGTTATTCAAGTGAAGAGAGGGCACAGCTGCAGAAGGTTTATAATGATTTCACGAATAGTGAGAGCATGCCGCCTGAAAATTTTACTCTTAATTATTATCAAAACCCGTATGGGAACGGAGGTAATCCGGATACAGGATTGTTTGTTCAAGATTTGCTGGGATCAGAATTTGTGCCGATCACACCTGGTACAGAAACAAAAGATGTGAGTTTCTCGAAGACTGCGGTGAACGGAACTGAAGAACTGCCTGGAGCAGAGCTCAAGGTGGTAAAGGGTGAAGGAGCCGATGGCGACGTAGTACAAGCGTGGACTTCCGGAAAGGAGCAGAAGAAGCTCACCTTGGAAGAGGGTACTTACACCATGGTGGAGACATCTGCACCTGACGGATATGAGACAGCAGAGAGCATCGCTTTCCGGGTTAGCAAGAACGGAAAGGTAGAGATCAAATCAGGAGACAAGTGGATAGAACAGGATCAGGCACTGGTGCACATGCAGGATACCAGAAAGCCGGAAGACAAGACTGTTGATGTGAGTTTTTCGAAGACTGCAGTGAACGGAACTGAAGAACTGCCGGGAGCAGAGCTCAAGGTGGTAAAGGGTGAAGGAGCCGATGGCGACGTAGTACAAGCATGGACTTCCGGAAAGGAACAGAAGAAGATCACATTGGAAGAGGGCACTTACACCATGGTGGAGACATCTGCGCCGGACGGATATGAGACAGCAGAGAGCATCGTTTTCCGGGTTACCAGGGACGGAAAAGTGGAGATCAAAACCGGAGATCAGTGGACAATGCAGAATCAGGCACTGGTGCACATGCAGGATGCAAAAAAGCCGGAAGGCAAGACCGTTGATGTGAGTTTTTCTAAGACTGCAGTGAACGGAACTGAAGAACTGCCGGGAGCAGAACTCAAGGTGGTAAAGGGTGAAGGAGCCAATGGAGAGGTAGTACAAGCATGGACTTCCGGAAATGAGCAGAAGAAGCTCTCTTTGGAAGAGGGTACTTACACCATGGTGGAGACTTCAGCACCGGATGGATATGAGACAGCAGAGAACATCGTTTTCCGGGTTACCAGGGACGGAAAGGTGGAGATCAAAACCGGAGACCAGTGGACGGCACAGGATCAGGCACTGGTGCATATGCAGGATGCAAAGAAACATTCTGACAGACCGAATAAACCTGGTGACAAGGACAAAATCAAGCCGCAAAAACCAGGCGGCAAAGATCAGAGTCCATCTACTGTCAGGAAGGTTCCGAAGACAGGTGACAGCAGTGAGGTGACCCTGTGGTTCATACTGGCAGCATTGATGATCTTGATAGTGAGTAAAAGAAAAGCAGTAAAATAAGTGGTAATTTTGTAACGCGCGCCACAATCAAAGTAGCTAGATAGTTTTGTATATCGGGCCAGGTTGTTTTCAATTTGCAACCTGGCCTGTTTTTTATCTGTTCGTCGCTGAAATAGTTTTCAAAGATCAGTTGAAAGCATTCCGTATTATTTGTACAATAAATACGTTGATCAAAAAAAATCCAAGTGAGCATTATCGCATCATAGAGAAAAAGAGAACAGGGATAGAGTACCTGTTTTAGAGTATATACATTCGCGGGATAAGGAGATAAACAATTATGCACTACACAGGACAGGTATACAGACCACCAACGGAAGCAAACACACCATTGTTGGAAGTGACTGCAGGTTGTTCATATAACCGGTGTGCTTTCTGCACGATGTATGACAGGACGGAATTTTCCATATCACCAGAGGATAATATCATAAGTGATTTGAGAGAGCTGTCAGTCATCAAAGATAGAATCAATCGTATATATCTGTTGAATGGGGATCCATTTGTTTTGCCTGCAGAGAAGCTCCTGCGCATAGCTGAGCTGATTCATGAATATCTGCCGAAAGTGTCTCTGATCACATGCTATGCATCGATCAGAGATATTAAAAATAAGAGCTTCGAGGATATTCAGAAATTGAGAGAAGCCGGAATGGACTATATAGCAATCATCATGAACGGGATCGCCGACAGGGAAAAGTCGCAGGAACACGTGGAGGCTACGGTCAGATTACTGAATGAGACACAGCCTGCAGGTGTAGGACCTATGTCTACTTCAGTCTCTCCAGGTTCAGAATTAGAGGCCTTAAGAAATCAGGGAATATACACTGAACTCACGGAAGGTGAGATCCTTGAGGAGGAGATAGCCCTTTTGGAGGGTCTGGAGCTTGATCCGCAAGCCTTCTGGTTTGGAAGTCACATATTTAATAATGTATCTGTTTCCGGTATTTTCAAGCAAAAGGATGAAATGCTGGCCAGGTTAAAAGCAGGGCTCGAAGCCATGAGTGAAGAAGAGCGAAGTTCTATTCGCGATAGAGGGCATATTTAGGTGATAGCCGGCAGACGGTCATGTCAGCATCGAGCCTTCGCCAAAAACGACATCATTGGCAAATGAAAGAAAGGAGGACTCTGTGAATGGGTGATTTACTGATTCGTAAGGTAGAGGTAAAAAATGTGATCACAAAATCTAATCTCCCGGTATGCGAGTTTTCTGTAAATCCGTATGTGGGTTGCACGCATGGCTGTAAATATTGCTATGCGCGTTTCATGAAGCGGTTCACTGATCATCATGAGCCATGGGGAGAATTTCTGGATGTGAAAGTATGGCCGCCAATAAAAAATCCTGCAAAGTATGCGGGGAGAGAGCTCTTTATTGGCTCGGTCACAGACCCCTATAACCCGCAGGAGAAAACATATAAGCGCACCAGGACGCTTCTTGAAGAACTGAAAGGCAGTGAGGCCAGGCTGAGCATTCAGACCAAGTCTGATCTGGTTTTGAGGGACGCAGAGCTTATCAAATCTTTTCCGGATGCCAGAGTGGGATTCAGCATCAACACAATGGATGAATCTTTCAGAGGTGATATGGATCGTGGTGTGAGTATAGCAAGGCGCGTGGAAGCGATGAAAACGCTCCATGAACAAGGCATCCGCACGACCTGTTTTATCTCACCGATATTTCCGGGGATAACGGATACGGAGGCCATCATCGACCGGGTAAAAGATTATTGTAATCTTATCTGGCTCGAAAATTTGAATCTCCGCGGAGACTATAAATCGATTGTTCTGGATTATATTCACGAAAGATACGCGGAGCTGGATCCGCTATATGATGAAATCTATCGCCATGGCAGTCGCCGGTACTGGAAAGAACTGGACGCACAAATACGGGACTTTGCCGGAAACAGAGGGCTCTCATATGTTCGCAACGATGATACAATGTAAAAGCCATTCAATGCGCCGCCTGTGATTGTGAACTTTTTCTATCATGAAGAGATCAGGAAAAACGCTTACCGAAAGGGGAAAGTCAGATGACCGAGAAAGAGAAAATGCTGAAACAAATGCTGTATGATGCGAATAATGACAGAGATTTGCTGGCTGAAAGGGCGAAAGCCAAAGATCTCTGTTATGAATTCAATCAGCTTCGTCCTTCAGATGAAAAGGGACAGCAGTTACTAATGAAAAAATTGCTGGGGAAGACGAAGGATGCATTTCGTATTCTTGCACCTTTCTGGTGTGACTATGGCTACAACATCGAAATCGGAGAAGATTTCTTTGCCAATCACAATACTGTCATTCTCGACGGGGCCAAAGTAAAATTTGGCGATAATGTTTTTATTGCACCTGATTGTGGTTTTTATACAGCCGGACATCCGATTGATTTCGAACGTCGAAACCGGGGATTAGAGTATGCCCGTCCCATTACGATCGGCGATAACGTATGGATCGGTGCGGGAGTCCAGGTCATGCCGGGAGTTACAATCGGCAGCAATGTCGTTATTGTGGCCGGCAGTGTTGTCTTGAAAGATATTCAGGGTGATTCAGTAGCCGCTGGCAATCCCTGCAAGGTTATTCGAGCAATTACAGAGGAAGACAGGGTATAATAGATACAGGCGCAAGGTGCCCTGCTGCACATCTCCGATCAGGAAAGCAGAGGCTTACAATATCGCTGAAATGGAGGAAATAACAATGTTACAAAAAGATGATAGATTACCCGTCATGTTTGTCGGTCATGGATCGCCGATGAATGCCATAGGCCGCAACCGTGCCAATGAGAGCTGGAAAAATACAGGCAGCAAGCTAGGTAAGCCACCGGTTATTATTGCGGTGTCTGCACACTGGACCACGCATGGAACTGCGGTCAGAACAGCATCCGAAAATAAACAGATCTATGACATGTACGGGTTTCCAAAGGAGCTCTACGAAGTGCACTATGAACCTCAGGGAGCACCGGAATACGCAGCTCGTGTGCTGGAACTGCTCGGCGGGTACGGACATGAAGACAACAGCTGGGGCATCGACCACGGAATTTGGAGCGTTCTCAGCAATATGTACCCGGATGCCGATGTGCCGGTTGTTATGGTCAGCACCGATGTAGATGCAAGCCCTGAAAAACTTTTGGCGACCGGTCAGAAACTGGCGGCTCTTCGCAGCGAGGGGGCTATGATCATCGCCAGCGGAAATGTGGTCCACAATCTCAGAATGGTGGACTGGGGCAATGAGAATGGTGAAGACTGGGCAGATGCTTTTGATCATGCCATCACCGATGCCGTCAGGGCTGGAGACACGGCTGCCGTTATCAATTATGAAAAGCTTGAGGGTTCAAGACTCGCCGTCCCCACTACAGAACATTTCGCACCGCTTCTGATTGCTCTTGGTGCTGCAGAGGGAGATGATCGTGTTGTTGTCTGGAACGAGTACCGTGAACTTGGATCCATGTCCATGACATCATTTATATGGGGCTGACGCATTTTTTCTTTGTGAGGCTAAATCACCATTGTTTTGTCGTTTCAGGACAGATATAATTATGATGAATAATTCGAGTACGTACAAGGAAAATAGTTGATAATGTTGAACATCGCCATTGTATATGATAGAAAAGATGATAGAGAAGAGCTGAGCAATATTCTCAGAGCTTATGCGGCAACTGTCGGAGAAAAACTTTCCATAAAGCATTTTGAAAGCGCAGAGACCCTGCTTGACAACTATCAGCCTTTTCTGTACACGATTATTTTTCTAGATATCTACATGAGCGGCATGACCGGGATGCAGGCAGCGGAAGCCATTCGAGAGACGGATGGGGATACTATTTTGATTTTCCTGACGACCAGCAAAGAACACCGTGCCGATGCTCTGCACAATCATGCTTTTGATTATCTTGAAAAGCCGACTGACCGGGCACAGGTCTTCCGTATCATGGATGACATTCTCAGAAGAAAAACATCACTGGAAGACAGCCTGACCTTCTCCATGAACCGGATTCCCTATACGATCTGTTACCGGGATATCATGGCAGTCAGTTCCTCTTCCCACAGCGTATTGATTTACGATAAAGAGGGCAGAGAGTATCGCCCGCGTTTATCGTTTACCGGTATTTCAGAAGAACTGCTGAAGGACAGGAGATTTCTCCCCATCATACGAGGCGTGATCGTTAATATGGATTTTATACAGGATTTCAGAAACGGAGTTTGCTTTCTGGAGCGGAAGATGGAATTCCCATGCAATCTCAGGAAGGAAAAGCAGCTGATTCAAACATGGCAGAATTACAATTTTCAGAAACTGAGAAATGAAGCAGGCAAGAGGAGGAGAGGATGAACGAACAGATTATCTCAGATATGCTGGAATGTCTGGTGATAATTCCCGCCGGTATTCTGTGCTTTCTGCCGATGAAACGGCAGATGCGGCATTCCATCCGGTCAACACTGCTCAAGGCAATCCCGGTGTTCCTGGCTCTTTCTGCCGTCTTAGTTCTGGCCGACCTTCTTACCTCCGCGGGCGGCAATGCCATTCTCTTTCCGATACTCTTTATCTGCTTCGCTTTTTATGCGCGCAGCGTAAAAGCTTCCGTGGCCGCGGCGCTTTCCATCTTTGTGGATGTAATGGCATTGATATCTCTGCTGGCAAACTTTGCGGCCAGCTTTGATGCGGCGAGGCACCCGGACCTGGGGATCAATTCCTCGAGCGTGGACTATTCCGTTTTCCTCTTAGTATCTGCAGCTGCGGTTACCATAATTTTAGGATTTTTCTTTGACAAATACGGGAGCGCTCTGGTTGACAGGCTCCTTGTTCCAAAAGTGTGGCTGATGACGCTGCCGTTCTCCGGCTGTATTCTGGTGATCGATCTTCTGATGAGGCCGCTGAAATACGAGACATTCCATGTCAACAGAGTAGGCAGCAGAGTCGTCATTATACTGGCGATCGTGTTGCTGGTATGGGTGGTCATGAACGTCGTATTCTATTTCATTATCAGCACCTTACTGGATGCCGCAAAGGCGGAACAGGAGAGAAAGATCCTGAAGATGCAGGAAAAACAATACTCTGCGCAGATAAAGTATATCAACGACTCTGCCAGGGCAAGGCATGATTTCAGACAGACTTTGAGGACTTTGAAAAAGATGGCGGATAACGGTGATGCAGAAGCGATCAGCGCCTATCTTTCAGCTTATATCCAGGAGCTGCCATCAAATGAAACGATAATGTACTGCAAGAATCATGCTCTAAATGCTGTTCTGAATTATTATGCGGCGGAAGCGAAAAAAGAAGACCTGGATATCAGTTTTCGGATCGATATCGGGGGACAAAAAACGCTTGCTGATGTAGAATTATGCACCATGATCGGTAATCTTCTGGAAAATGCCGTCGCCGCAGCCAGCGAGGCAGATGGTGAAGATCGTTTTATAGAACTTTCCATGGCTGTTCAGGGCGGACACTGGCTTTATATTGTGGAAACCAACGGCTTCGGCGGAAATATAAATCTTAAGAACGGCATCTACTCCTCAACAAAGAGAGGGGGTTCCGGTCTCGGGACCCCATCCATCAAATCTTCGGTGGAGCACTATGGAGGAAGTGCGGAATTTTCTCATCAGGGAAACGAATTTTATGTAAATATTGCTATTCCGGTCAGCGAGGACTGACTGTCGTTTCGTGCCGTTTTAGCTGCGTCTCGTGCCTGTTTTATTGTGCTGACCCCATAATTTACGGTTTAATAATTATGAGGAATAAAAGGAGTTGACAGTTATGACAGGTAAGAGCTTCAGTGCTGCCTTGGCGGCGGCTAAACACTACTTGAAAAAGGGAATTGCCGTACTTTGTACCATCATTATGGTGCTGGGTTTGCCGGGAATGGCACCGGCAGAAGAGCCTGCACAGACCTATGAGTATACGTTTACCTCAGGGGGAGACTCATCAAAAGGTACATATTATATCACACTACACAGTTCCAGCGGCGACTCGGCGAATTTTTGCGGTCCGGAAGACCGCAGGAATGCCAGCGCCAAAATCGATGGCATCACGATCAATGCGGCGTCACCGGTTTCTTTTCGTCTTATTTACAGCGAAAATCATTCGTATCTTGATTTTTATTATAAACCGGTTGCACTTTCCATTGACGGCGGGAGCAAGTATATTACGAAAGTGGAGATCATCAATTACGGGTATCCTCCCGGCAAGTTCACGCAATCTGAGTACACAGCGTACAGTAAGACAAACAGAGCCACAACGTTCAGCGATACTCTGAGTGGAAATTTGAGCGGCAAGGTGTACAAGCTGGTGATCACAACTTCATCGACACCGCCGGAGAAGGAAAACGGTGCCGGCAGTGTATCACTTGATGACTGGACTTACGGCGAGGAACCAAAGGCCCCGACCGTTTCCAGTACGACCAATGGTACCGGTTCGGTAAGCTATCGCTATCTTCTAGCGGACAGAAGCACGCCGCCGACGACCGTTAACAGCGGCGCTGACAGCGAGGGCGGTGTACCGGAAAATGCCGGCACCTATTATGTCCAGGCAACCTTTGCCGAAACAGATAACTATAAAGCCGTCACCGCAACGGACAGCTTCACTATCAACAAAGCTGCGGCCAGCTATACAGCGCCGGTCGCCAGGAACAATCTTAAATACAACGGATCTGACCAGCTGCTGGTTGACGGCGGTTCGGTAACTTTGCCGCCGGGAGGGAGCATATTATACAGTCTCTCAAAAGACGGCGCTTACAGCGAGTCTATTCCATCCGCAAAGGATGCGGGAGATTATACGTTATGGTACAAGGTCGCTGGAAACGACAACATTGCGGGTACGGATCCGCAGAGCCTGCCGGTAACTATAGCTAAAAGAAATATTACCTTAACGAGTGCTTCTGATTCGAAGCCTTATGATGGAACGGCGCTGACCAATTCCAATGTTGCTGTGACCGGGGATGGATTTGTTTCCGGAGAGGGCGCAGATTACACGGTCACCGGATCCCGGACTGACGCAGGAACCAGCAAGAATGCTTTTTCCTATACTATGAAGGACGGGACCAATAGCAATAACTACATTGTAAAACAGGTCGAAGGGGATCTTACTGTCACTGCTACTAACGTAAAATTCACTGCTCCTGCAGCAAAAACAGACCTGTTTTACAATGGCAATTTACAGGAGTTGGTCAGCGCCGGATTGGTTGCAGGAAACGCCGGTGAGATGCAGTACAGCCTGGATGGCGAAAATTATTCTGCATCGATCCCCGTGGCGAAGACTGCAGGCAGATACACAGTCTACTACAGAGTCACCGGAGATAATACAAACTACAAATATGACAAGGCTTTTGGCAAGCTGGCGGCCACTATCAACAGGATGCCGGTGAAGGTATCCGGGATCACAGCTTCAGATAAAAGCTATGACGGAACGACTGCGGCCGCACTGAATACAGCAGGTGCCGTGCTGGCCGGGAAAGCTGACGGCGATGACCTTACGATTTCGGTAACCGGAACATTCAGTGATGCCAACGCAGGCCGGAACAAGAAGGTCACTATCTCTGACCTTCAGCTGGAAGGAAGCGATGCCGGAAACTACATTCTGGCGGCGGAAGGTCAGCAGGCGGAGACAACGGCTGCGATCAACCCGCGAGCGGCAGTTCTCACCTGGGGACAGTCGGAGTTCATATATGACGGGAAGTCCCACCGCATCGAAGCCGCAGTGAGCAATCCTGCCCTGGACAGTGACACTTTTACCATGACTTATCTGAACCTGGGGAATCAGACAATCACGGCAACAGATGCCGGCAATTACAAGGCTACTCTCACCAGCCTGGGAAATCCGAACTATACAATCCCGGATTCCACAGGAACGAAAGATTGGTCGATACGCTACCTGGACGTCCAGGATGCCGCCATTACAGGAACACCGGGCGGTGATAACTGGTATGTTTCCGATGTAGATCTGACAGCCCCGGCTGGATGCACCATCAAGACTTCTGATAGTGAGCAATGGAAGGATTCCATCACCTTTACAGAAGATGGAACAAAGACAGTCACCTACAGGGTGAAAAACGACCAGGGACAGATCTCCGATAACAAAACGGCCACCTTCAAGATAGACACCACTTCACCGGAAGGTGAGATCACGATCAGGCAGAATACGTTCACAACCTTACTGAACAAAGTGACCTTCGGACAGTTCTTCAAGGACCAGGTAGAGGTTACTGTTTCCGGAAATGACGATACCAGCGGCATCAGGGATATCTCGTATTACAAGAGCGATGCCGGCATGACGGAAGAGCAGGTCAGGGAGCTGGCGGACGATCAGTGGCAAAATCTTGCAGCAGGAAACTCCGGAAAGTTTACCATCAATGCAAACGATCAGTGTGTGATCTACGGACGCATCACCGACGCGGCCGGAAATGTCACCTTTATTTCCTCAGACGGAGTGGTGCTGTATCAAGATGCTGTTCCTGCAAAAGTGGACCTTTCTTATACAAAGACGACCCGCGAAGATCAGACCGCGGAGATCACGCTCAATGGGAATACGGTCAAAGATGTAAAGAATGGCAGCGAGGTCCTCAAGGAGGGAAGCGATTACGAGGCTGCTTCCGACGGGAAGATCACTTTCAAAGGGGCTTATCTGGACACACTTGCTGCAGGCGTGCACGAACTGACCGTTTCCTATGACGCGATGGGCCTCGACTATGTGGAAAAAGAGGGCAACGATGCGCCCGCGGTGACGACTGTAAAAATCACCGTTAACAAGCAGCAGGGAGTGGTGACCGATATCTCCGATATCAGCAAGACATATGACGGCGAGGCGGCTGCGGCGCCTTCTCTGGAGACCACGAATGACAGAGGAGAAAAAGATGCCAATGTGAGGATAGAGTACAAGGTCAAGGGTGCGGATGACAGCACATACACTGCGGCTGCACCGGTGAACGCCGGAGACTATGTGGTGCGCGTCACGGCAGCGGCCGATGAGAATTACAGGGAAGCAAGCGGTACAGCGGAATTTTCCATCGCGAAAGCGCTTCTCACGGTTACCGCCGAACCGGCCGCGGTGACCTATGGCGAAGAACCGGAAAACAACGGCGTCACCTATGATGGCTTTGCGGGAAAGGAAGAGGAGACGGTACTCAAAGGGCAGCTTGATTACAGTTACAGCTACAAAGCCGGTGATGACGCGGGTTTTTATGAGATCACGCCGGAGGGATTGTCAGGGGACAATTATGATATAAGATTTGTGAATGGAATATTAACGGTAGATAAGGCAGATGCAGAGGTGCAGATGCCGAAGGGCCTGACTCTCGGCTACAACGACAAGGAGCAGGAACTGGTGGAGGCCGGGACAACGAGCGGCGGCACCATGGAGTATTCTCTGGACGGGAACAACTGGTCTTCTGACATTCCGACGGCTTCGAAGGCAGGAGAGTATCAGGTGCTGTTCAGGGTCTCAGGAGGAAAGAATTATAATGACGTGGCTGAGAACTCTGTGAAGTCGGTGATCGAGCTGCCGAAGTCTGAGGATGTGATCACAAGGGTAGATGTTTCCGAAGGCATCGGAGATATCCCGGAATCACTGGCAAATGCGGGATTCGATTCAGAGAAAAGCATCCGTGAAGCACTGTATAAAGCAGTTCTTGAGAAGGACTCCTCTTACGGCGAAAAAACCGGGAAACGGGTGCTCTATGATGCAACGCTGATGTACAGTGTGGACGGCGGAAAAACCTGGATCAAGGCAACGAAGGATAATTTCCCGACCGGCGGGATCACTGTTACCTTCCCGTATCCAAAGGATACCAACAAGGACGAATACGAGTTTGTTGTCGCCCACATGTTCGCTGAGGAAATGAACGGACACAGTGTCGGGGAAATCGAGACACCAGTGGCGACGAAGACTGATGAAGGCATCCAGGTGGCCTTCACGTCGCTGAGTCCGGTGATGATCGCCTGGAATAAGGTTGAGAAGCCGGAGTCTGCTGCTGGAAGCGGCACGGCCGGCGGAACCGGCGGGACCAGCGGATTGAAAACGCCGGGAACAGGAGATGATTCTGACCTGCTGTTCTTCCTCGTAGCCGGACTGGCGGCGGCTGCCGCAGCCTGCGTGGCAGGTAGCGGGATGCGCAGAAGAAAGAACTGAATGGAGTCAGTTCTGGAAATTCAGATTGAAGCGTAAAGCAAGGAATAGGAGAGTGCTTTAAAGCACTCTCTTTTCTGGTGCCCGAAATCAAGTTCCGATGCTATAATGTGATGTATGGATGCATATATGAGCGGAAAGCCCACGTTGCTGGAAGCGGTAGCCATTGCAATGAGATTCAATCCGGAGAGTGATCAGATAACGTTCAAAGAAGCAAAATAATACGAGATCGGCATGGAAAAACCACCCGATTAGTGGGATAATAAATTTATGTATTTACATTGATATGAATTTAATAAAGTTGTCCTTGAGGCAGCATAAGGAAGGGAGAGATAATTATGGCAGAGCAGCGGATGAATTCCAATAGTATAGATCTGGAGAAGGCTCCCGTCGGTGAAGTGCTGAGTCACCTTAACGTCGACCAGCACAGGGGCCTGACCGCTCAGGAAGCGGCGTCCCGATTGAAGCAGTACGGGGCGAACGCACTGGAGGAGAAGGAGGAGACCTTTGCTCACAAGCTGATCCATGCTTTTATGGGCCCGATCGGATTACATGATCGAGGCAGCGGCAATTATCTCTGCCATCATCGGGCACTGGGACGACTTTACGATCATTCTCCTGCTCCTGGTATTCAACGTCACCATCGACCTCTGGCAATCGGCCAAGGCTTCGAGTGCACTGGCGGCACTGAAAGCGGGCATGGCCCCGCAGGCTCAGGCATTCCGCGACGGCAGGATGCAGACAGTGGATGCGGCGACCCTGGTTCCGGGCGATATCATCCAGATCAAGCTCGGTATGATCGTGCCCGCGGACGTCCGCTTCATCAGCGGTGACTACGCTTCCATCGATCAGAGTGCTCTCACCGGTGAGTCCATCGCGGCGGACAAGAAGGTAGGCGACGAGGGCTATTCCGGTTCTGTAGTCAAAAAGGGCTCCATGATGGCGGTCGTCATCGCCACCGGCTCGAGCACTTTCTTTGGCAGGACCGCAAAGCTGGTCGCCGGAGCAGGTGCCAAAAGCCATGCACAGCAGGCCATGTTCCAGATCGGCAACTACCTGATCGTTATCGCCTGCATCCTGGCGGCGATCATGGTCGTCTTCCGCGTCATCGAGGATCTCAAGGACGGCGCGTTCAACGGAAGCGATGCGCTGGACATCCTGCAGTTTGTGCTGGTGCTGCTGGTGGCTTCCATCCCTGTAGCCATGCCTACCGTCTTTTCGATCACCCTGGCGCTCGGCGCGCTCGAACTGTCAAAGCATAAGGCAATCGTTTCCAAGTTGTCCTCGATCGAGGAAATGGCGGGGATCGACATTTTGTGCTCTGATAAGACGGGGACGCTGACCAAGAACCAGCTGACGCTGGGTGAGACGACGATCCTGCACGCCAGGGACGAACAGGAAGTCGTGCTCGCAGGAGCTCTGGCTTCCGAGCGCGGCAGTATCGACTCCATCGACATCGCAATCACCGATGCACTGAAGGACAAGACTGCTCTCGACGGATGGACAGTGGACAAATTTGTTCCCTTCGATCCGGTCTCCAAGCGCACAGAGGCCATGCTGCACGATGCAGACGGCCACAAGGCACGCTTCTCCAAGGGCGCTCCGCAGGTCATCTCAGATCTGGCCGGGCCCTCTGAAGAGGAAGCCAGGCAGATCGACGACCTGGTGAACACACTTGCAGGACGAGGCTACCGCGCACTCGGCGTCGCCAGGAGCGATGACGACGGCGCATCCTGGCAGATCATGGGGATCTTCAGCATGTTTGATCCGCCGCGTGACGATTCTATGGCTACTATCGAGGCAGCCAGAGCTAAAGGCGTCACCGTCAAGATGATCACCGGCGACGACACAGCCATTGCAATCGAGACATGCCGCCAGCTGGGACTGGGAACCAACATCCTGAACGCAGCAGACGTATTCCCAAGGGACATGGACCCGGACAACGTCCCCCGAAGATATCGCAGAGACTATCGAGAATGCCGACGGATTCGCAAGGGTATTCCCGGAGCATAAATATGCAATCGTGAAAGCTTTGCAAAAGCGCGGCCATATCGTGGCCATGACCGGCGACGGCGTCAACGATGCGCCGGCACTGAAGCAGGCGGACTGCGGAACAGCGGTATCCGGCGCGACCGATGCAGCACGCTCAGCGGCAGCCCTGATCCTGACCGAGCCCGGATTGTCCGTGATCAAGACGGCAATCGATGAAGCAAGAAAAATCTTCGCCCGCATCACTTCCTACACGATATACCGTGTGGCCCTGACGATCACCATCATGTTCATCGTTGTGCTG
The DNA here is from genome assembly GCA_050953405.1 of Anaerovoracaceae bacterium. Taxonomy (GTDB): domain Bacteria; phylum Bacillota; class Clostridia; order Peptostreptococcales; family Anaerovoracaceae; genus RUG100. Next base: position 16,237 of record JBMNMP010000002.1, read on the forward strand.
ACGGCCATCTTCATGAAGTTCACGGCACTGACCGCGATCATGATCGTCATCATGTCACTGCTCGACGATATCCCCATCATGACGATCGCTTATGACCATACTCTGGTGAGCGAGCGGCCGATCCGCTGGCGGATGAAGAATATCCTCTCCACATCCTCGCTCATCGGCGTCTTCACCGTGATCCAGTCCATGCTGCTCCTGGTCTACGGCCACCATACGATGACAGGCGGCATGAGCAACATCTTCGAGGTGACCACCAACGGACAACTGCAGACGCTTGTTTTTCTGCAGCTCGTAGTAGCCGGCCACCTGCTACTGTTCGTCACCAGGCAGTCGAAATGGTTCTTCCAGAAGCCGCACCCGGCACCGGTCCTTTTCTGGGCTATCATTGCCACACAGGTCCTCGCTGCCTGTATGTGCGTTGCCGGCGTTCTGGTCCCTGCGATTTCCATCCGTGCCGTTGCGCTGATCTGGGTATACAACATCGTCTGGATGTTCATCCTCAGCGCCGTGCGACTGGTTTTGGAGAAAGTGATTAAATGAAGAAAGGAACTGAAAAAATGACATTATATATCAACGCTTGTGTGAGAAAAAATTCCCGTACGGACGAGCTCGCCAGAGAATTGCTGCGACAGCTCGATCCTGAATTTAGAGAACGCAAACTGGCGGAGGAACCGCTTTCGGTGCTCTCCGATGAGAGGCTTGAATACAGAACGAAGCAGATCGAAGAAGGGAACTTTGATGATCCGATGTTTGCTTATGCCAGGGAGTTTGCCAGTGCCGACAAGATCGTGATCTCGGCACCTTACTGGGATCTGTCGTTTCCTGCTATCCTCAGGATGTACATAGAGAATATCTACGTGACCGGGATCGTTTCCAGGTATGGCGAAGACGGGATACCGCAGGGACTCTGCCGTGCGGAAAGCCTGTATTATGTAACCACGGCGGGCGGTCCCTATGATCCGCGGTACAGTTATGAATATCTGAAAGAACTGTGCACAGAATGTTTCGGGATCAGGGATGTGCATCTGTTGAAAGCTGAAATGCTGGATGTTGTCGGCAGTGATGTGGCCGGGATCCTGCAGGATGCAAAAAGAAAGATCCCGGCGTTGCTGTCGGACACGCATAGCGCATAAGAATCAGGCAGTTTATAGATGATAGAGGAGAGAAGACCCGTGTATGTATTTGGATTTGATAACAAGCTGGTGAACACTGAGGACCTGATCGTCGAGTTGACCAACAAGGTCCTCGGCATCCGGATGACGAAGGAGTTCTGGTATGAGAATCTCCACAGCGTTCCTGATGTAGAGACAGAGATGAAGATATTGGAGGAAGCTTATCATGTTTCCTACACACCTGAACTGCAGAAGGAGTGCGGCGAATCATTCGTTCAGTCGCTCGGCAGCACAAAGCCGAATGCAGCGGTCTATCAGCTGGTCCGCGAGAATATGAAGACATGCATTTTTTTGAGCGGCAGTCCGCTCGAGATCATGCAGCTCTATTTTAAAGCCTGGGACATCGCTATTCCGGATGGCAGGATATATGCAGGCGTGTATAACGGTTCCGGAGAAAAAGAGAAAATACTAGCAAAGCTGCAGGCAGAGTCAGGTGTCACCTTTGTGGATGATGATGCCCGGCTGATAAAAAATGCGCAGGAGATCGTTAAGCGGGCCATCCTTGTAAAGCAGCCGTACAATTCATTCGCATGGGATGATGTGGAGACCATGATGGTATGCTGAATTAATTTTCGGCAGAGTATAGAATATACTGTTGAGATTTTCAAAGGAGCAGCTCATGTCAAAGAAACCACAGCCGCCCTGCATTGAGGTGCGGGGCGCGAAAGTGCACAATTTAAAGAATATAGACGTGGACATACCGCTGCACCGGATCGTCGGTGTGGCCGGGGTGTCCGGTTCCGGCAAATCATCTCTGGCCCTGGGCATTCTGTATGCCGAGGGCTCGCGCCGTTATCTGGAATCACTGTCCACTTATACCCGAAGGCGCATGACACAGGCACAGCGGGCAGATGTTGACGAAGTCCGCTACGTCCCTGCGGCACTGGCTCTGCGCCAGCGTCCCGGAGTACCCGGCATCCGCAGCACTTTCGGCACCATGAGCGAACTGCTGAACAGCCTGCGGCTGATGTTTTCAAGACTGGCCAGCCATCGCTGTCCCAACGGGCACTACGTGGAGCCCACTTTAGCTGTGGCTGCGATGACGCCGATCACCTGTCCCGTATGCGGCGAGACCTTCTATGGACCCGGAGCCGAGGAGCTGGCATTCAACAGCACCGGCGCCTGCCCCACATGCGGCGGCACCGGCATGACGCGCACCGTCAACGAAGCTGCCCTGGTGCCCGACGAAGAGCTGACCATCGACGAAGGAGCGGTCACCGTGTGGGGTTCCCTCATGTGGGCTCTGATGAAAGATGTGTGCCGTGAGATGGGGGTGCGCACCGACGTGCCCTTCAAGGACCTCACTGCAGAAGAAAAAGAGATCGTATACCACGGCCCGCCGGAGAAAAAACACATCCTCTACATCAACCCTCAAACACAACAGAGCTCGGAACTGGACTTCACTTACTACAGCGCTGTGCATACCGTGGAAAACGCACTTTCAAAAGTCAAAAACGACAAAGGCATGAAGAGGCTGGAAAAATATCTCAAAGAAGATATCTGCCCCGACTGCCGGGGCAGCAGACTGTCTGAGGCGGCCAGAGCGCCGAGGCTGCGGGGCATCGGCCTCGCGGAAGCCACCACGATGACACTCGAGGAACTAGTGGCATGGGTGCATGGCGTTCCCGATTCTGTTCCTCAGGAGATGAAGCCCATGGCGCTGAGCATATGTGAAGCTTTCACGGACACGGCCCGCAGGCTGATGGAACTGGGGCTGGGATATCTGTCCCTCGACCGGGCGGCCAATACATTATCGACCGGGGAACGCCAGCGAGTACAGCTGGCCAGGGCAGTCCGCAATCGCACCACAGGAGTGCTCTACGTGCTCGACGAACCCTCGATCGGACTGCATCCTCACAACCTGAGGGGATTGACCGGGGTCATGGACGACCTCATCGCTGACGGCAATTCAGTGATCCTGGTGGATCATGATACGCAGGTGCTGGCTCACAGCGACTGCCTGATCGAAATGGGACCGGGTGCCGGCCCCGAAGGAGGACGCCTCATAGCAGAAGGCCCGCTTGAAAAAGTCATCCGGGATCCGCAGTCTGTGATCGCGCCTTATCTGGTGCGTCAGGGATCGCAGCCAGAGTTCCCTTCACCGCCGGCCGCCGGGGAACTGTTTGCCGGCGGCCGCATCCGGATGACGACGGAACAGATACACACAGTGCAGCCGCTGCAAGTCGAGATACCCGTCGGAAAACTGACGGTGGTCACCGGAGTATCTGGTTCCGGCAAGACGACCATGGTGCTCGAGAGCCTGCTGCCCGCCCTGGAAGCGGTCAACGATAACGGCACTTTGCCGGACCATGTCACCTCAATCAAAGCCGAAGGCATCCGCCATGTCAAGCTGATGGACGCCACACCGATCGGAATCAATGTGCGCTCCACCGTGGCCACTTATGCCGGCGTCCACGATGCACTGCGCCGCTCTTATGCACGCACCGGGATGGCCAGGGCCAGGGTATACAAGGCGGGGGACTTTTCATACAACACCGGCAGGCTGCGGTGTCCCACCTGCGACGGCACCGGTCAGATCTCTCTGGACGTCCAGTTCCTGCCAGACGTGGACATCCCGTGCCCCGACTGCCGGGGATCGCGCTACAGCCGGGCAGCAGAGACCATCTGCCGCAAGGCAAAGGACGGCAAGGAGTATAGCCTGCCGGCACTGATGAACAAGAGCGTCGATCAGGCTTTGGACATCTGTCATGGGATGCGCCGCGTGGAGTCTAAACTCCAGGTGCTCCATGATCTGGGACTGGGATACCTGACACTGGGTGAAGAGACGCCGGGGCTGTCCTGCGGTGAGGCTCAAAGGCTCAAACTGGCCGGTGAAATGGGCAAAGGCCAGGAGGATACTGTGTTCATTTTTGACGAGCCCACCATAGGACTCCATCCAAAAGACGTAGAGACCTTGATGGAGGTCTTTTCACACTTGCTGTCACTGGGGGCTACTATCATCGTCATCGAGCACGATCTTGATGTGATACGCGCCGCCGATTATGTGATCGACATGGGACCCGGCGGCGGCAAAGCAGGCGGCCGTATCGTGGCCGCAGGCACGCCGGGAGACATCCGCAGCAGCGAAGAGAGCCTCACCGGGCGCTACCTGTAGAAGAGGCCTTGAGCTTACTTTGAAGACTGCTTTTTCTGCCTCGATGAGAGCAGGTACAGGGGGAGGGCTGCCCACTTAGTGACGACGGAAACGATGATCATGGCCGGGATGCTGACGTCGTAGAGGACGCCCAGGAGCCAGCTGCCGAGGAACCATCCGATGCCGAAGGTGCATTCGAAGATGCCGTATCCGGTGGCCCGGTTGTCCTTGGGGATGATGGAAGTGACTACAGCCTTCAGGATGGATTCCTGCGCGCCCATGCCGATGCCCCACAGAGCTATGCCCAGCAGCAGCATGGGTACTGAGTGCATGGCAAAGATGAAGATGGCAAAGAAGCTGGATAAAAATGTGGAGATCATGAGCGCACGCACGCCGACGCGGTCATAGAGAAAGCCGAATCCCAGCGCGGCCACGGCGTCTACCAGCATGGCTCCGGCGTACAGCAGGGGCAGGGTGCTGTCCATGGAATATACTTTGGAAACATGCATCACGATAATGGAATAATCGATGAAGCCAAAGGCAAAACAGCTGATGCCGGCGATGTAGAGGCCAAAGCGCTTTTCCATGTGAAACGGGATATGTTCCGCCGGCGTCGGTTCGAAACGCTCGGGATTGGGGAACTTGCGCCGGGTGACCAGCAGCAGGATCAGGGTGATGGCACCGGGGACGGCGAGCACTGCAAAACAAAAAGAATATGTGCGGAAGGTGTCTCCGTCAGTGCGCAGCAGCATGACCAGATACAGGAGCACCGGTCCCAGGAAAGCTCCGATCTGATCCAGCAGTTCCTGGATCCCAAAGCTCTTGCCGGCTCCTTCCTGAGAAGCGGCAAATGAAAGTATGGTGTCCTTGGAAGGCTTTTTGATGGCCTTGCCCATCTTCTGGATCACCAGCAGCATGCAGGCCGCGATCCAGCCGTGGCGTCCCACCAGGGCCAGCGCGGGCACCGCGAGGACATCGAGGACATAACCTGCGATGGTCATCGGCCAGTACTTTTTCGTCTTGTCTGTAAGCTTGCCGAACACATAGCGCATCGAGTAGCCGACCAGTTCTCCGAGACCGGAGATGAACCCGATGACGCCGGCCGAAGCTCCCATCATGGAGAGATAGACGCCGCGTATACTGGAAGCGCCTTCGTGTGTCATATCCGAAAAGAGGCTGACGATCCCGAACAATAACAGAAACACCATGGCTTCTGAAAGATGTCTTTTCAACTTTGATGGATCATGCTGCGTTATTTTTTTCATAAAATTCCTCCGAATGCTGCCAGCGGGCGCACAAATGGTGCCATTGCAAGGCAGGAGCCTGTATGCAATATGAAATCAGCACTTGACTCCCGCCATTTATAATAGACCTTTTGCCAGCTTATGTAAATAATACGAATCATGAAAACCGCTTTTCTTCCATGTCATTCTTATGGTATACTCAGATAAACTTTGTTTGATTTAAGTTTCGAAAGGGGAATCATATGAGAATCAAAAGCGAGGGGCAGGCGATCGTCTTCTCGATCATCATCGCTGCCATCGGTATTTTTTCGCTGTATCTGAGTAAGGAAGCGTTCGGCGAGGCGCCGCTGACGACGATCGGCGGGCCCCGGGGATACCTGATCCCTGTCGGCATCACCGCGATCCTCATCTTTGCACTGCGGAGGCAGAGGACTATCAGGCTGGACGGCAGCTTTTTGGCAGGCTTTAAGAGAGGAGCTTACATCATCGCGGCCGGCGTGATATTTCTCGTCATTGCGCTGTTGACTGCAAAACTGCCGTACGATCCCACATTTGCGAACGTCATCTTTTTCATCGTTTCCTGTCTGATGACAGGGCTCTTTGAGGAATTTCTGTGCAGGGGGCTGATACAGGAGATCATGATGGAGGGGGAAGCAGCCGCAGGCAGGTCGCCGTGGCGGGCGATAATATTGTCGTCGCTGATTTTCGGAGTGCTGCACTTTGCAAACCTGGTGACCGACCCCCAGATGATCGTGTCTACAACGACACAGGCTATCTACGCCTTTGCACTCGGCGTCATCCTGGGAACCGTTTATTTCAAGACCCGGAACATCATGTCGGTCGTCGTCCTGCACGGTCTGTTCAATATACTGGGATCTATCACGGACATCTTCCAGGAACCTGTGATCCACCAGGGCGCGGGCTCTGATATCAGCCTGGCGACGGCGGCTATAGAGCTCGTCATCATGCTGCCGGCGATATATGCAGCCAGAAGGATCTACCTGAAGGCTGGTCGCTGATGGACACACTTTCCCGTGATCTTCAGTGACAATAATGAGAGAGTGTGCTATTATGTAATCAATGATTTTTCAGTGCGATGCACTGACGACAGGGAAACAGGTGAAAATCCTGTGCGAACCGGTCACTGTGAGCAGGTAGTCCTACGGAACATGCAAGATGTTGCCACTGGAGTAATCCGGGAAGGCAGAGTAGGACGCGAGTCTGCAAGTCAGGATATCTGTCGTAAAATGGTGAAGTACTTCCGGATACAGGTACGTCTCTGCAAGTGTGATGTTTGTACCTTGCATTTGTGTAAAGATAGGATAGCCGGGAGCTTCAGTCAAAACTGGAGCTCTTTTGATTTGCAGAATCCCGGTTATGAGAATGTCATCACGGATCTTGTATCTTCTCCGGAGAGGACTTGAAGTAAGGAGTGTTCTATGAATAGAAAAAACAAACACGGGCTTTGCCTGGTGCTGGCTCTGCTGGCCGCCCTGATGATGTTGTGGCCGGCAGGCGCGGGAGCACAAGTCACCAGCGGTGCTGCACCGTCAGACCTCTACAAGACACATCTGGCATGGCAGAAGAAAATGGGCAGCGGCAGCGGCATAACCATGGCAGCGCCGACAGCACCCGTATATCACGATGGCTATGTATATGTCTGCAGTGGTGCCGATCACAGGCTATACAAACTGAACAAAGACAGCGGAGCCGCAGTGGCTGTCAGCGGTGCGATCGATGGTGACTCTGGCTATGCCATCCATCCGGTGAATGTGCACGATGGATATGTATACTTTACCGTGCAGACCATTGATGAAGATGGTTATCACTGGACAAAAATAGAAAGGGCCAGGGACGAGGGAGACAGCCTGACTCTGGATCAAGTCTGGAATGAAGCCGGCGACAGCTATGAAGGTCAAAACCTTTGTCCGCTGACTATAGCGGGCGGCAAAGTATATACCGGAACGTTTGAAAACGCCGGCGAACCATATGGCACCTATTTTTGCAAGGATATAGATAGCGGGGAGACGACAGTACTGGCATCCGGGACTGAAACCGGCGGCTTTTACTGGGCGGGTGCCGCGTCTGTCAACGGGAAGGTGCTCTTTGCCAGTGACAGCGGTAATGTCTATCAGGTATCACAGGAACAGCCGGGAACGGCCTCAGTGGCAGCCAGCATCGGCAGGACCAGATCGACACCTGTTGTCAGCGGGAATGACGCTTACTTTGTGAATGCAGCCGGTAAGCTCATCAGGATGACGACCGGTGAAGCGACACAACCGGCGACGGAAACGGAATTCACCATGTCAGCAGGTTCCACCAATACGCCGCTCCTTTACGGCGACAACCTGTTTGTGGGAGATGAAGAGGGCCACATATATGCGTTTTCCCTGACTTCAGGATCGCATCAGATATTGGCGACGGCACCGGGACCGGTCAAGGGAGAGATGCTGTTGAGCACCGGGAATGACGGCAGACTGTGTCTCTATGCGACATATAACAAAAAGCCGGGCGGCCTGTACTATGTCGACATGGATGCCGACAGCCTGACGGTTGAACAAAGCGGAGTCACTTTCCTGCCTCAGCACAGCGAATACTGTATTTCGCAGGTGACTACAGACGGTGAGGGGACCCTGTATTACAAGAACGATTCTCTTTATGTCATGGCTGTAAAAGCAGGCTATAACACAGCAGCTATCAGCGGGTTTTCAGTCAAAGCCAGATCTTACAACTCGGCTACACTTTCATGGACAGGCAGGGACAATGTGACCGGATACAATATCTATAGGCGCACCGGCAGCGGCAGCTATCGCAAAATCGCTGATAACTATGCGGGTACCGCTTACGTCGCCACCGGACTGACCGTGGGCAGGAAATACTATTTCAGAGTACGTGCAAAACTGCAGCCGGGTACCGCATACACTTCATACAGCACATCTAAAGCTATGACAACCGGATTGTCAAAGCCGCGCATATCGACTGCCAGCGGCAGAAAGAGTGTCACCGTGCGTTTGACCAAAGTCAGCGGAGCCCATGGATATGTCATATACAGAGCGACCCGTAAAGGAGGTCACTACAGGAAAGTAAAGACAACTAAATCACGCAGATGGACCAACAAGCGTCTGCGGAGAGGGAAACGCTATTATTACAAAGCCAAAGCGTACAGAAAAGTAGGATCTAAAAGAGTATACAGCAGCTGGTCAAATATCAGCTATAGGAAAGCAAGATAACGAAGAGGAGAGAACATGGAAATAAGGAAAGCAAAGAAAGCCTGGTCACTGATCCTGGCGATCGCAGTGGTGTTCGCTATGATGCCGGGTCTGGCCATGGCGGAGAGTAAAGTTGGCAGCGCTACGGTGACCGTAGGCGCCTGCAATTTTGAAAAAGCCAATCAATTTGACTTTGTCACTCAGTCACTGACTGTTAAGGGAGATACGGCGGAACAATTTGGATTATCTGACAATGGGGATACGAGTAAAGTCACTATTCTGGACGTCATAACAGCGGTGCATGCTGTCAAATATGGCAGCGCGATGACGAAGGACAATGTTTCCGATTATCTGGTATGCGGCTCCGGCGGATATTTTTCTAAAATGTTCAAGATAGCAACCAGCAGTCTGGGCTATTTTGTAAATGCAAAAATCACGAGTACTGCGGCAAATGATACATACCTGCAGAACGGTGATCAAGTGGACTTCTTTAAATATCAGTCTCCATATTGGGCGGACATTATGACTGATTTCAGTCAGCAAACAAAGACGGTGACCGTCGGTGAATCTTTCACCATTCAATTGCAGGGTATCAATGGCTGGAAGGATAACGGTACAGCGCTTGAAAATCCGATCAATAATGAAATGGATGAGGATGATGAAGAGACTGCGGGTACTATTCAGGGGTCTACAGTAGATCCAGCCACCGGCGCTCTGACTCCAATCCCTGATGCAGTGCCTGACCATGACGGCAGCATCACATTCAAGTTTGATAAAGCCGGCACTTACTATGTCTCGGCATCAGGAGAATTCTACTGTAAGGAAATGCACATGATGTGCCCGATCACTCTTCCGATCTGCAAAGTTACAGTCACTGAAGCGGCAGCTCCTGCAAAGCCTGCACTGCCCCGGCCGGTTATCAAAGCTGCGGGACGGAGCTGGACCAGCATCAAGGTGTCCTGGAGCAAAGTGAAGAAGGCTGACAGATACAGGGTCTACAGAGCTGCATCTAAACAGGGCAGGTATAAACTGGTAAAAACCACTAAAGCATTGCGCTGGACGGATACCCGCAAAAGAGCCGGAAAGCATTACTACTACAAAGTGATTGCAAGCAGAGCCGGATACAGATCCGCCGTATCCAAAATCGATGCGGCTAAAGCCGCGGCCAAGGCACCGAAGCTGACATTGACAGCCGGCAGGCACAAAATCAAAGTACGCTGGAGCAGGGTCAAAGGAGCCGATGGATACATGGTGTATCGAACCGCAAAAAAGAACGGTACTTTCAAGGCGCTTCACAAGGCAAGAGGCCTCTGCAACCAGGCGTATACATCCATCAATAAAAAGACAGGTAAAAAATATTATTATAAAGTGCGCGCGTATAAAAGAGTGAATGGAAAAGTTGTTTACGGGCTTTATTCGAAAGTGAAGGTCAAGGCAGCCAGATAGACTCTGTAAGAAAAAAACTATCTGGTAGCTGAGCTGCTGCGACATACGGAAAAGGAATTTTTGATCATGAAGCAATATCTGGTAGACGCATTTACAGACAAATTATTCAGTGGCAATCCGGCAGCGGTCTGTGTGCTGGATGAATGGCCGTCTGAACAGCTGATGAAAAACATAGCCCTGGAGAACAACCTTTCGGAGACCGCTTTCGTGGTCTCCGAAGCTGAAGGCTATCATCTGCGCTGGTTCACACCGACAGCGGAGATCGATCTCTGCGGGCATGCGACGCTGGCGACTGCCTTCGTGATCCTGAACTATTACGACAAAGACAAAGATGAGGTCGACTTCAACACTTTGAGCGGCAGGCTGAAGGTCGTCAGCAGGGGAGACCTCTATGAGATGGATTTCCCGACTTATGAAATCAGGGGGATCCCGGTGACCGACGAGATGGAGCAGGCCTTTGGCGTGCGTCCGGAGAAGGCACTGCTGTCAAAGGACCTCATCTGTGTATTCGATGACGAAGATACCGTCAGACAAATCAAGCCGGACCTTTCTCTGATAGAAAGGCTGCCGGGCAGGATCCACAATGCGACTGCGAGGGGCACGGGTTCTGACTGCGTGACCCGGAGTTTCGCCCCGGGGTGCGGCATCCCGGAGGATCCGGTATGCGGCTCGGCACACTGTCAGGTAGCTGACTACTGGTCACAGGTGCTCGGGAAGAGGGATATTGTAGCTTACCAGGCATCAAAGCGAGGGGGCACGCTTTACTGCAGTCTGACGGGGAACGGAAGGATCAGGATCAGCGGCCGGGCAGTCCTCTTTGCGGTGGCCGATCTGAATGTCTAGACAATGAGAAAAGTCTCAGTTTTGAACGGTTTCCGGGCTTGTTGATAGATGAAATATATAAGAAAAGAACATGGGATAGAACTTGAATGATAAGGACTTACTTAAATGCTTATATTATTTGATAATTTCTTGACATAGAATCTATCAGGCGTTATATTAGTTACGTTGTTCAATCGTGAACAACAAAGTATGATGTGGGGAGCAAAAGCCGAGTATACGTGCTTTGAAAATTTAATAATTTTGTGTTGTTAGACCCACATCGAAAATATCTGTTCCAAATCACGAACGACTCTAAGAAGAAGGTATGCATTCGATCCATGGCCCCTTTTCAAAAAGAGGTGAGGGTGCGATTGTGTCGCTTACCTTAATATCACAGAGCCTGCAAATATTTTCAGGAGGCCCGTCACAAAATTATTTGATTCACAAAGTGCTGTCATACAGGACTGAGTTTTGCTTGCTGCCTTACATCAAGAACAATATTTAAAGGAGAGGCGATATGAAAGATATCATTACTGTCGCAGTAGTAAACTTCAGAGTTGATGTTGCTGACAAGCAAAGCAATTTGTCAAGGATGTGCGGCTATATCGAGGCCGCAGGGCGCAGAGGCGCAGATGTTATTCTGCTGCCTGAGATGTGCCTCATGGGTTATGACTGGTATGTAGACGAGAGCATATCCATGGAAGAAAAGAAAGCATCAGCGGAAACCATTTCAGGCCCGTCATGCAGTGCCATCGCGGAGATCACCAAAAAATACGGCATGTATGCTGTATTCGGAATGGCTGAGAAGATCGAAGGCAAAGAAGAGCTCTTCAATTCTGCAGTAGCCATCGGACCGGACGGAGTTATCGGCGCTTATCAGAAGATGCATCCGTTCGAAACTGAGAGCATCTGGTGTGCAAAGGGTGAAGAACCGTTCATGTTCGATACTGAATGGGGTCCGATCTCAATCGGTATCTGCTTTGACACCTATCAGTTCCCGGAACTGATGAGACATTATGTTTACAAGGGCTCGAGGCTTTATCTCAACCCGACTGCAGTCGTTGAGGAGATACCCAAGGAAGGCAGCAGACAGGCATTCATAGATTATTATGCTCCGACACTCGAATACGGAGTACTCTGCAATACTATATATGTTGCCAGCTCAAACCTCACCGGCATGGACAAAGAAAACTATTTTGGCGGCGGCAGCTGCATCATAGGACCGAAGGTAACTCCGTTCTTTGAGACAAATCTGTATTACTATGCAGGCGACAAGAACAATAACCAGGAAGTCATGCACATGGCAACTATCGACTTGTCACTGGCAAGGAGAAGACTGGCAGTAGAGAGCAAATTCACCGGAGAGCCGGATTACAGACCGGACATATATAAGAAGTTTTTATAAAGGAGTGACAGGAAAACATGGAAAATAAAGAGAAAAAGCACACCCACGAGAGTGCCGCCGGGCTGAACCGGGTACTCAAGCTCTCATCGCTGGTATTCTACGGCCTGGCGTTCATGGTACCGCTGACTATATTCACGACATATGGTCTGGTTACCCAGCATTCACACGGAATGGTTTCCATCACCTATGTACTGACTACAGTCTGCATGGCATTCACTGCATTCAGTTATGTAAGGATGACGAAGGCATATCCGGTTGCCGGATCTGTTTATACGTTTGTACACAAATCGATAAACCCGTATCTGGGATTCATGTCCGGCTGGACCATCCTCATCGGATATATGTTCCTCCCCATGCTGAATTACCTGGTATCGGCTATGTATCTGAACTCCGCTATACCTCAGGTGCCGAAGTGGGCATGGATAATACTGATGATTGCTATAGTTACCATAGTAAATCACTTTGGTATCAAAGTTACCGACATGTTCAACAGAGGAATCGTTTATCTTCAGTTCCTCTTCCTCGCTGTATTCCTGATCGTAGTCATCAAGTACATCGCCCAGGGCGGCGGTACCGGAACACTGCTGGACTTCAACGCATTCATCAACATGCACGAGTTCACAAAAGAAGGCATGGGAATCCCGATGCTGCTTTCCGGAGCTTCTATCCTGGCACTCTCGTTCCTCGGATTCGATGCGATCTCCACACTGAGTGAGGAAGCTATCAACCCTGAGAAGAACATCGGAAGAGCTATAATAATCGCTTGCGTAGGCGCAGGTACCGCTTTCACGATCATCACATACATCATGCAGCAGGCATGGCCGCAGGCATGGTATCAGATCGTTAACGCCGACAATGGTTCTTATGAATTCATTGCCAAGGTGGCCGGTGCCGGAATGTCGTACTTCTTTACGGCTGCATATGCTATCGGCTGTATCGCCAGCTCCGTTTCCTCGGTTGCTTCTGCATCCAGAGTACTCTACGGAATGGGCCGCGACAGGATCCTGCCCAACAAGATCTTCGGATATTTGAACATGAAGCGTCAGACACCGACTTACAGCATCCTGATCATGGCAGTCATCAGCCTCTCAGCACTGTTCATCTCGCTGACCACGGCGGCGTCGCTGCTGAACTTCGGGGCACTGCTCGGATTCACTATGGTTAACGTTTCTGTTATAGCTCACTACTTCGTCAGGGAGAAATGCAGGAGCGGGTTCGATATCTTCAGGTATCTGATATTCCCGATACTGGGAGCCATATTCACATTTGCGATCTGGATCAACCTCGACAGGTTCTCCATGATACTCGGATTCTCCTGGCTGGCTATCGGCTTTGTTTATCTGATCATCATGACCAAGGGATTCAAGAAACTGCCGAAGGAAATGAGATTGGAATAAACAGCCTCATCCAGCAACAGATTTTGCCGGGATGTTATATAAATTTTATGAGGAGAGACTCCGCATGGGGCCTCTCTTTTTTACCGCTGAAAGCCCGTGCGGAAAAGCGCACAGCGCCGGAGGGCAGAGTCAGAAGAGAACGACCGGGCTTTTCTCTGGGAGTTATCCCCTTGAGAAAAGCCCGGTCGTCAACAATTGATTATGTAATGAGTAAAAGGCTAAGTTATTAGGTTATCTGGCCGATCTTTTCCTGATCGATCCAAAGGCCGCTGCCGCTCCTGCGATCGCCATGATTACCAGATAGATGTTCATATCTGTCGGATCTCCTGTCTTTGGCGAGCTCGGATTCGGCTGGCTGTATGTTGTTGTCTTCGTCGTTGTTGTCGTTGTCGTCGGCGGCTTCTTAGGATTCGTCGGCGGAGTGGTCACCTCATGAATATTAGTGATCTTGAAGCCTTCTGCTGCGCTTCCGGTTATGTACGTTGTGTACTTGGCAACAGGAGTTTCTGTTACGGTGTAGGTAATGGCTTTGCCATCATTGTTGACCGCCAGATCCTTGAAGGTGCCTTTCCAGTCATTGGATGCGTTCAGCTCCAGAGTCCTGCCTGTGTCCTTGCCGTCTGCAAACAGATGGACAGTGACGCTGTCAGGCCTTACGCCGTCCTTGTCGTTCTTGTCGTTCCAGACCTTGAGGACACTGATCTCGGTTTTTACAGGTGTATATTTGTTTGTGATATTGTTTCCGTCATACGAAGTGGAGTACTTGTCTACCGCTTCTTCAGTGACCGTATATACGATCTGATGACCGTCCTTGCTGTCGAACCTGGGAAGATCGTTGAATTCATATGCCCAGTCATCCTTTGAGGTGACCTGCTTGCTGTCGATCCTGGTGCCGTCGGCCAGCAGATTTACGGTGATCGAATCCGGTCTGATGCCGTCCTGGTCATCCTGGTCGTCCCATGTCTTGGTGCCGGTGACCTCTGTCGTTGTCGTATTTGTGTTCGTGATCGTGAATCCGTCATCAGCATTGCCGCTGATATCGCTCTTGTAGTGATCCACAGCATCTTCCTTGATCGTGTACTCGATCTTCTCTCCGGCCTTGTTTATCGGCAGATCTGTAAAGCTGCCCGTCCACTGGTTTTTCTCGTTCAATGTCAGGGTATTTCCGGTATCCTCACCGTTGGCCAGCAGGTGTATGGTGACGCTGTCAGGACGATCTTTTCCGGCGTTGTCTCCATCGAGCCATGATTTGCTGACAGTGACACTGGTCTTTCCAGGTGTATATTCGTTTGTGATATCGTTTCCGTCATACGAAGTGGAGTAGTTGTCTACCGCATCTTCAGTGATTGTATATGCGATCTGATGACCGTCCTTGCTGTCGAACTTGGGAAGATCGTTGAATGCATATGCCCAGTCGTCTTTTGAGGTGACCTTCTTGCTGTCGATCTTCGTGCCGTCAGCCAGCAGATTTACGGTGATTGAATCAGGTCTGATGCCGTCCTGGTCATCCTGGTCGTCCCATGTCTTGGTGCCGGTGACCTTTATCTTTGTCGTGTCCGTGTTCGTGATCGTGAATCCGTCATCAGCATTGCCGTCGATGGCAGCCTGGTAATGATCTGCGCTGTCTTCTGTGATCGTATATTCGATCTTTTCACCGGCTTTGTTTACAGGCAGATCTGTAAAGCTGCCGGCCCACTTGTTTGCCTCGTTCAATGTCAGGGTCTTCCCGGTATCTTCACCGTTTGCCAGCAGGTGTATGGTGACGCTGTCAGGACGATCCTTGTCAGCGTTATCTCCATCGAGCCATGATTTGCTGACATTGATACTGGTCTTTTTAGGTACATACTTGTTGGTGATATTATAGCCGTCATATGTTGTCGTGTAGTTGTCTACAGCTTCCTCGGCGATAGTGTATTCGATCTGATGACCGTCATTATTGTCATATTTCGGAAGATCATTGAATGCATATGCCCAGTCATCCTTGGAGGTGACTTTCCTGCTGTCTATCTTTGCTCCGTCGGCAAACAGATCAATGGTGATCGAATCAGGTCTGATGCCGTCCTGGTCATCCTGGTCATCCCATGTCTTGGTACCTGCGATGTCAACGGCAGGGGAGTTGGTGACCGTGTAACCGGTGTTCTGGTCTCCGGTTACCGTGCCCGCATATCCATCTACGTTGCTTTCCTTAACGGTGTATATATATGTATTTCCGTCAGCATCGGCTTTGGGCAGGTTAGTGAATGCAAGTTTCCAGTTGCCGTCTTTATCCGGCGTCATTGTCGAGTAGCTGACATAAATCGGGTCGGCAGTGCTGCCTTCTATGGTACGGTACAGTTCGATCTTGACCTTGTCCGGTCTTGCCTGATCAGCGTTATTGTTATCGTCCCACTGCTTGTCAACATTCATAGAAGTGGTATCGTATTCGCCCATGTATACGGTTCCGTTGGAGCCGACACCGCCGCCTCTGGTGGTTGAAGTGTTGCCGGTGATCCAGACTTTCGCCAGGTCTTCGGCAGAGCTGTCCACTTTCTGATCTGTATGCAGCTTCAGTTCCTCCTGGGAAAATCCGTTCAGTGTGCCTTCCAGCCTGCTGTGGTCAACTTCGTTGCCTTCTTCATTTTTCCAGTTATATGGGGCGCCTCCCAGCATGGAGTCAGCGATGGTATAAGTGGGGTCACCGCTGTGGATACCATAAGCTGTGCTCGCCAGTATGTATAGATCTTTGGCCACTGGAGCAGTGTTTTCTGCCAGGGCAACGCCGTTTTTCACGTAGATATGTGTCTTGGTGACCGGACAGGCTGCATAACCGCCGCCGGCAATTTCAGCTGAGTTGTCGGTAATGATGGCATTTGTCAGATGGAGTTCTCCATTGGCAATGGTCGTATAAGTCGGGCTGTAACCGTTGACGTAGATGCCGCCGCCGCCGAATGTCGGGTTCTGGCGCCCGCCGCCTACCATGTGGTTATCGATGATTTTTCCGGCCGAAATATTTGCGATTGCCTGCTGTCCGGTTCCGCTTGCCTGAACAAAGATACCACCGCCGCAGTCATGAGAAGTATTGTTGGAAATCGTGCCGCCGGTCATATTCAATACGGCCTTGTCGCTAACATTCTGATCTCCGAGTGAAATACCGCCGCCGCTGCCTTCAGAAGTGTTGTTGTCGATGGTGCCGCCGCTCAGATTGATGGTCGTGGTGCCGCCGGCACCATAGGTATAGTTAATGGTCCAGGCACAGATGCCGCCGCCGCAGCCGCTGCCGTCCAGCCCTTTGTAACTGGTGTTGGTGGCTGTGTTGTTTTGAATGGTACCGCCCGTCATATTCATGGTAGCATGGCTCAGTGAAACGCCGCCGCCTATGCAGGCACTGTTGTTCTGGATGACGCCGGCAGACATGTTCACGGTACTGTCATCTGCCCGGAGGGCGCCGCCTGCCGAGTCATAGTAGATCTCGCCATAATCGTAAAACTTATTGTTCTGCAATACGGTTCCTTCATTGATATTCAATGTGGAACCATTGGTGACCCAGATCATGGATGCTATTGTTTGCGTTGCTTCTTCGCTGTTGCCGTCGATGGTGATATCGTGCATAGTAACCGTGGCATTGTCGATATCAAACATAAAATCGTAATAGCTCTTGTACCTTTTGATAACGGCGTTGGTGCCCTCAAGAGAAACGTCTCCTGAGAGGGAAGTCTTTCCGCTGACATAAATAGTAGTGATGCTTTGATCACTGGTCGCCAGGGCTTTGGCTTTCTCGAATGTTTTCACTGCGGTTTCCGGTGTGGATCCGTCATTGCTGTCGCTGCCTCTGCTTCCATTCAGATAGATAGCTCCGGTCGAACTGACAGAGATATCATTAGTGGTTCCTGAATTGGTCACGCTTCCATCCGCCGTGCCTGCTGCCGCAAACGGCGCTGAAAAACAAAAGACCATCAAAAACGACATGATGATACTCAAAATTACTCTTTTGCGTTTCATAAAAATCTTCCTTTCTTATTCTCTTCATCTTAGAGATGAAGGAAATGCTCATTTTAATAACACTTCATTAATTTTATAGCCATGCACCATTTCATCAATACATGGCTCGATTTTTGTAAGATTATGAAAATCTTTTAAAATGATTAAACTAGCCTAACAAAAGTATAACAAAGCGAAGTTTTACAGTCAAGGTAAGTATGTCGTTTTGAGAAATATTCCATAAACAAGCAAAGTAATCGAATACAAACTTCACAAAAGTGCAAATTAATTATATGCTTACCGAAATGAAAGCCGGGCTTTCTCAGGGAGGGATCCCTCTGAGAAAAGCCCGGTCTTCAATAATTTATTGTGTAATGAGTAAAAGGCAAAGTTATCTGGTCGATTTTCTTCTGATCGATCCGCATACCACCGCCGCACTTGCGATCGCCATGATCATCAGGTAGATGTTCATATCTGTCGCATCCCCGGTCTTTGGCGAGCCCGGATTCGGCTGGCTGTACTTTGTCGTCGCCGGCGGATTCTTTGGATTTGCCGGTGGTGTAGTCACCTTGTGAGTATTTGTGATCTTGAAGCCTTCCGCTGCGCTTCCTGTGATCTTTGCCGTGTATTTGGCTGCAGGTGATTCGGATACCGTGTATTTTATGGTATTGCCGTTCTTTTTTAACGCAAGATCTTCAAAAGAACCTTTCCAGTCATTGGATGCGTTCAGCTCCAGAGTCCTGCCTGTATCTTTGCCGTCGGCTAACAGATGAACAGTGACACTGTCCGGCCTTACGCCGTCCTTGTCGTTATTGTCGTTCCAGATCTTGACGACAGTGACACTGGTCTTCCCGGGTGTATATTTGTTCGTTATATTATTCCCGTCATACGAAGTGGAGTAGTTGTCTACTGCATCTTCAGTGACCGTATATTCGATCTGGTGACCGTCCTTGCTGTCGAACATGGGAAGATCGTTGAATGCATATGCCCAGTCATCCTTTGAGGTGACTTTCTTACTGTCTATCTTCGTGCCGTCTGCAAGCAGATTTACGGTGATCGATCCGGGCCTGATGCCGTCATGGTCATTCTGGTCGTCCCATGTCTTGGTGCCGGTGACCTTTATTTCTTTCGTGTTCGTGACCGTGAATCCGTCATCGGCATTGCCGCCGATGGTGGTCCGGTAATCATCCACGCTGTCTTCCCTGATCGTGTATTTGATCTTTTCACCGGCTTTATTCACAGGCAGATCCGTAAAGCTGCCTGCCCACTTGTTTGCTTCGTTCAACGTCAGAGTCTTTCCGGTATCCTCACCGTTTGCCAGCAGGTGGATGGTGACCCTGTCAGGACGATCTTTTCCGGCGTTGTCTCCATCGAGCCATGATTTACTGACATGGACACTTGTCTTTTTGGGTACATACTTGTTGGTGATATTATAGCCGTCATAAGCAGTCGTGTATTGGTCTACAGCTTCCTCGGCGATAGTGTACTTGATCTGATGACGGTCTTTCTTGTCGTATTTCGGAAGGTCATTGAATGCATATGCCCAGTCATCTCTTGAGGTGACTTCCTTGCTGTCAATCTTCGTGCCGTCGGCCAGCAGATCTACGGTGATCGAATCAGGTCTGATGCTGTCCTGGTCATCCTGGTCGTCCCATGTCTTGGTACCTGCGATATCAACGGAAGGGGAGTTGGTGACCGTGTAACCGGCGCTCTGATCTCCGGTGACTGTGCCCGTATAGCCCTCCGGATTTCTTTCTTTGATGGTATATACATATGTGTTTCCGTCAGCATCGGTTTTGGGCAGGTTAGTGAATGCAAGCTTCCAGTTGCCTTCTTTATCCGGCTTCATTGTCGAGTAGCTGACATAAAGCGGGTCGGCAGTACTGCCCGTCGTGGTACGGTACAGTTCGATCTCGACCTTGTCCGGCCTTGCCTGATCGGCGTTATCGTTATCGTCCCACTGCTTGTCAACGTTCAGAGAAGTGGTCTCATATTCGCCCATGTATACGATTCCATTGGAGCCGATGCCGCCGCCTCTGGTGATTGAAGTGTTGCCGGTGATCCAGACTTTCGCCAGGTTTCTGGCAGAGCTGTTCAATGTCTGATCCGTATGCAGCTTCAGTTGCTCTTGTCTGATTGCCGACAATTGGCCTTCCAGCCGGCTGTGGTCGACCTCTTTGCCGTCTTCGTTTTTCCAGTTGTACGGGGTGCCGCCCAGCATAGAGTCGGCAATAGTATATGTCGGACTGCCGCTGTGGATACCATAAGCTGTGTTCGCCAGGATGTACAGATCTTTGGCAACAGGAGCCTTGTTTTCGACTAAGGCAACGCCGTTTTTCAAATAGATATGGGTTTGAGTGACCGGGCAGGCCGCATAGCCGCCGCCTGCATAAGCCGCTTCATTATCCGCAATGACTGCATTTGTCAGATGGAGCTCTCCGCTGGATAGTCCCGGGATATCGTTACGATAGCCGTTGACATAAATGCCGCCGCCGCCGAATGCCGTGTTCTGGCGCCCTCCGCCGACCATATGGTTATCGATGATATTCCCTGCAGAGATATTGGCGATGGCTTGTGAGTCGCTATAGCTGGCTTGCACAAAGATACCGCCGCCGCAGTCATGAGAAGTATTGTTGGAAATAGTTCCGCCTGTCATATTCAATATGCTCTTGTCATTAGCATGACTGTTTCCAACGGAGATACCGCCGCCGCTGCCTTCAGAAGTGTTATTGTCGATAGTGCCCCCGCTCAGATTGATGGTTATTGTTTTTCCGGAACCAAACCAGTCTGACCACGCACAGATGCCGCCGCCGCTGGCGCAGCCATCCAGTCCTTTGGCACTGGTACTGGTCGCTGTGTTGTTTTGTATAGTACCGCCTGTCATGTTCATTGTAGAACGGACCAGGGAAACGCCGCCCCCCTGGCAGGCACTGTTGTTCTGAATGATCCCTGAGGACATGTTCAGGGTGCTGTCATCTATACGGAGTGCACCGCCTGCAGATTTATAGTAGAGCTCTCCATAATCGTAAATCTTATTGTTCTGCAATACGGTCCCTTCGTTGATATTCAATGTGGCTCCGTTGGCGGCGTAAATCAGGGAAGCGGTGGTTTTCGCTGCTTCTTCGCTGTTGCCGTCGATAGTGATATCGTGCAGGGTGGCCGTGGCGCCGTCGATATAAAACAGATCATCGTAATAGCTCGGATACCTTTTGATAACGGCGTTGGTGCCCTCAAGAGAAACGTCTCCTGAGAGGGAAACCATCCCGTTGACATAAATAGTTTTGATGCCTTGATCTGCTGTCGCCAGAGCCTTGGCTTTTTCGAACGTTTTCACTGCTGTCTCCGGTGCAGCGCCGTCGTTGCTGTCGCTGCCGCTGCCGCTGCTGCCATTCAGATAGACAGCTCCGGTCGAGCTGGCGGAGATATCATTAGTGGTTCCCGAACCGGTCCCGTTTCCATCCGCCGTGTCTGCTGCTGCAAACGGCGCCGAAAAACAAAAGACCATCAAAAACGACATCATGATACTCAAAATCACTCTTTTGCGTTTCATAAAAATCTTCCTTTCTTATCCGCTTCACCGTTGAAGATGAAGACTTGCTCTTTCTTAACACTTCATAACTTTATATAAGTTCGATAGCCATGCACCATTTCATAAATACACGGCTTGATTTTTATACGATAAAAGTATAGCAAAATAAACTATAAGCGTCAACAAGGGCACCTTACATGAAAACACATTCTAATAAAGCAAAGGTAACTGACTGAAAATTTGATCAAGTCGTTGTATGTCGCCTGTATGTGCGCAGATTTCACGGGTGTATCACCTCTGAGGATGGTATAATAATGAATGTAAATATGTTTGTATAATGGTATGAAAGGCGGCAAAATGAAAGTAAATGCAAAGTACACAACGCTCAACGTCAAAAATCTTGAAGAGTCGGTTTCCTTCTATCGGGACACCCTGGGATTCAAAGAGGGGTATCATGTGGATCTCGACAACGGCTGCCGCATCACGATCATGGACAGTGAGATCGGTTCGGTAGAACTGATCGAGGGCACGGACAATCCCATCGGGATGTATTCAATAGGTACCGATGTCGATGATCTGGATGAGGTGCTCGATCATCTGGCAAAGCGCGGTATACAACCATTCACCCCGGTAGTGGAAACGACGGTGGGGCACATGACGTTCATCAAGGATCCCAACGGAGTTAATATCTGCCTCATAGAACATTTCAAATGAGAACATTTCAAATCAAAAGAGCAGCCGGCTTTGCGCCGGCTGCCTTGAATATGCTGTTTATGCAGCATTTTTTTGCTTAGAGATAGAATTCCAGCGGATATGTTCTATAAGCGTTTTCTTCCATCTGGTCAACAGTAACGTAACCAGCCGGAGCCTTGATCAAAGCCGGGATACGGTTGACTACTGTAGCGCATGTATGCTCTACGGTTGCCGGCTTTACAACGTGGAACTCTACATCAGGTTCTCCTGTGATGTACCAGTCGCACATGTCTCCTTCGTCAGGTCCGTAAACCTTACCGATGGTCTCTTCTTCAACTGTGATGCCCTGCATTGTCTCAGCAGTAACTACTGCGGACATACCGATGCAGTTTCCAGCCTTGATGGTCTTGCCGAGAGTGCTGCTCTCGATATCGGTATCGATAGTGTAGGGAACGTGCTTCTGAGTGATGTTCTTGATAGTGAGACCCATCTTGTTGCAGATAGCTTCGACCGAGTTCCATGCATATGAAGGTTCAAATGCCGACGGATGAGCGATCGTCTTTTCGAATTCCTCAGGTGTCAGATCACAGCCGTGAGCCTTTGCCAGTGCCAGGCCGTACTCTTCAACATTGTAGCTGTAAGCGCCCTTGATCTTTTCGATCTTGTTGCAGCCGCTGGCAGCCATTGCAGGCATATTGATCCAGAACAGATCCTGCATGCCGCATCCGGCAACTGTGCAGTTGTTAGCCTTTGCCAGAGCATCGATGCGATTGACCATAGCAGCGGAAGTAGTCCATGGATAAATGGCTTCTTCACAAGTCGTGATGACATTGATGCCGCGCTTTACACACTGTTCGATCTGATCGTAAATGTCAGGGATGAAGCTGAAAAGTGTAATAATGGCAACATCAGCGTCGCATTCGTCGAGAACTTTCTCTGCGTCATCTGAGCTGGCTATGGCTACGCCGGTCTTCACGCCGAGATCAGCCCAATCACCGACATCCATGCCCAGCTGTTCAGGCTTGTGTCCTATTGCGCCGACGATTTCAGCACCGTGTTCATAAAGATAGCGGAGCGTATACTTGCTCATCTTGCCACAACCGTACTGAACGACTTTAATTTTATTCATAATTTTACCTCCTAAAAAAAATACTGGTATATAATTAACTATATGCCTTTATTCAGTACCCGTCAAGGAGCATAAAAGGTTTGCAGTGCCTGCGTTGGATATTCATAAAATTCGGATATTTTAACCGCCCGATAGACATCGGGTGCCCGGTGCCATATAATATGGGAGGAAAAGGCAGCAGGCTTTTTTCAGATCTTGATGATAGAGAAAGGACGACAATGAGCAGCAGACTGGACAAACAGAGGGATTTTATCCTGGAGATAGATAAAGAAAAAAACATCCTCAGGCAGACACATCTGTCGGGGCATGGACGCAGGGAAAACGATGCCGAACATGCGTGGCATATGGCCGTGATGGCTTATCTGCTGCGCGAGTATTCAAACCAGCCGATCGACATCGCGCGGACAATGATGATGTGCCTCATACACGATCTGGTTGAGATAGATGCCGGGGATACTTATGCTTATGACGAGGCGGCCAGGGCCAGTCAGGCCGAACGCGAGCAGGCGGCAAAAGAGCGGATCTTTTCGATTCTCCCCGACGATCAGAGGGATGATCTGCAGGGGCTCTTTGAAGAGTTTGAGAGGGGCGATACGGCGGAGTCAAAGTTTGCACACGCCATGGACAACTTCCAGCCCTTGCTGCTGAACGACAGCAACGGGGGAGGAGATTGGATCGAGCACGGTGTGAGCGCGGAGCAGGTCTACGGCAGGCAGCGGGGCACGAAGCCCGGTTCGCAGCGACTCTACGAAGTCAGCGATCAGATACTGAAAAAGAACATCGCCGCCGGCAACCTGAAAAAGTAAACTCATGAGCGCTCTTCAGCAGAGGAACATCTCGGTCACCAGGACTACGCCGCAGCAGACTACGGCTACCATGAAGAGCTTCATGCCCAGCCATGCACAGACGATCCCGGCAACCAGCGCTATGGCGCCGGCGAGCGGGCTCTGGGTGGCCTCGATTATCGCGGGAAATGTCATCACTGCCAGGGTCACATAGGGCACATAATAAAGGAACGACTGTATGAAGCGGTTCTCGATGGGCCGCTTTATCAGCATCAGCGGCAGGACGCGGATCAGCCAGGTCGTCAGCGCGATGACGAAAATATATAGATATACATTATGGGGCATCGTGGGCCCCCTTTTCTTTGTCGCCATCAGCGACGGGCACCGTGAACAGGGCCGCCATGCGTTCTTTGCTGACAGGACAGAAGAAAGCTGCCGCGGCAGAGATGGCAAGTGTGAGGATGATAGTTCTGTTGCCGGCAGAAAGCCCGCTGACGACCGGCAGCTCCGTCAGCGCATAGCTGGCCGCAAAGCTGATGGCTATGAACAGGGCGACTTTCCTGTCGCGTCTGGCCGGCGGTATGATCACAGCCAGGAACATCCCGAACAGGGCTACCGACAGCGCGCTGACTGCCCGTGACGGCAGCACGTTTCCCATCACTATACCCATGGCGGTTCCCGATGCCCACAGGGGCATGGCGATCAAAAAGGCTCCGATGGGGTACAGGGGGTGCACTTTGCCGCGGTGTGCAATGGTGATGCCGAATATCTCATCGGTGATCGCTGTTCCTATCAGCAGCCGGTGCCATATCGGTGCGTCACCGGGGATGCGCTGGTTCAGCGACAGTCCCATCAGCAGATAACGTGCGTTAGTTATCAGGGTCACAGCGACGATCTGGATCAGTGTGGCATTGGCTGTGAACAGAGTGATGCCCACGTACTGCCCCGCCGAAGCATATGTGGTCGCCGAGAATATGAAGCCGGCCAGCGGAGCAAATCCCGCGTTTCTGGCGGTTATTCCCAGAGCAAAAGAAACAGCAAAATAGCCCACGCCTATGGGCCAGCCGTCTCTCATACCTTCTGTCAGTATACTGCGATTGCTTTCCATTATATTCCTCTCCATTCATTGGTACGGCTCTCACAAGCCGCATATACTAGTAAATCAAATCCAAAGAAAAAATGCAACCGCAGATTTCAAGATGAGCCAATTAATGACCAGCAACGGTTACCGGTAAAGAGACGGCGCTGCCGGGCATGGCCCGGAAAGAGGGGCCTCAGCCGGCGAGAGCGTTCAGCTTGCTCATGTCCCGGATGGTGATCTGTCCGCGGGAGAGGCTGACGATCCCTTCGTTCTCAAAGTATTTCAACATGCGGGAGACCACTTCGCGGGCACTTCCTATATAGCTGGCGATCTGTTCGTGTGTGGCTCTGATATCCACAGTGTCCTTTTTTTGTGCTTCTTCCTGCAGAAAGATGGCCAGCCTGCGGTCCACGCCCATGAAAAGAATCTGCTGCATGGTCCACATGACCTGCGAAAAGCGGCTCGTGGAGAGATGATTCGCATAGTTGCTGACTTCAACTTCCCTTTCGGCAAGATCTCTGAAGCGCGCGGCATCCACCAGAATGGCCCTGGTATCACATTCGGCATCGATATTCACGTCAAAAGTGATCGAATTGAGCACGCAGGAAGCTGAGAGTATGCAGACATCGCCTTTCTCGAGGCGGTACAGGGTCACATCGCGGCCGTCATCGGAGAGAAGATAGACTCGCATGCAGCCGGAGACCACGATCATCATGCCGAGGCAGTCGTCGCTGCCGTAGTGCAGGGTCTGCCCCTTTTCATATTCGGCAGATGTGGCGCTCGAAATCAGCATGTCCTTATCTTTATCCGCCAGATCGTCCCAGAAGGGGAACGCTTTTTTGAGTATTGCAGCCGTTTTCATGGGGCCTCCGTTGTCTTCAGAAATATATCTAACCAGATTATCACACAAATGGCAGGTAATTTCAACCGTCTGCGGGCTGCGGTCACCTGAACACCGGATGCAATATGATTTTTAGCGGCTCTATGGTATAGTAGTGTAAGAAAGAGGAGGAAAAATAAATGAAAGTGGAACAATTCGTGATGGCCTATGGTGCCGATCAGGATCGTCTGCGCGCCATGATGCCGGAAGGCTTTGACTCTCTGCGCCCCGTACTGCGGATCAATGCGGAGATCCGGGGGGATGCGGAAGCTTATCTGGAGTTCAATGTGCCTGTAAGCTGTGGTCAAAAGCGTGGCTGGCTGAACATCGCCAACTGGAACAGCGTGAAAGACGGACTGACCTTTAGCAGAAAAGGCAAAGCGGTGACTTTCAGGCTGCCGTTCCTGAAGATAACGTACACGGCGACGGGGGCCACAGGCGGCTGTCCCGCAGAAAAAGATAACGATGGCTGTTATTTCCTGAACGATGAAAAGCCGTTTCGGAAAACTGAAAAGATAGATGAAAACAAGGAGTTCTGTGACTGTGAGTTCGCCTGGAGTTATGCTGAAGGTGATGCCGCCGGGGTCAGCCAGGGAAAAACCATACCCGCGTTCAATAGAGAACAGAAAAAAGATTATGGTAAAGTTGAGCTTACACCTCAAAATGCGGCTGCCATACCTTGCGAGCAGGTCCTCGGCTCTTATGTGGTCAGTTTTGAACGGGCATGAGCATTCCTGAAAGGAATAGCCAGGTATCAAATATAGATATTTGCGCATACGAGCTGCCGGATATATAGTTTAAGTAAGAGAAACTATACTCTTGTGTCAGGAGGTATGTATTATGATGAAGACTGAAGAACTGAAACTGGAAGAAAAGTGGGACAAGACTTTTGCGAAGAGTGATAAGGTGGATCATGAGAAGATCACTTTCGTCAATAGATTCGGAATCACCCTGGCTGCCGACATGTACAAGCCAAAGGAGTGTGGCGGCAGGATGCCGGCGATCGCTGTCTGCGGGCCGTTTGGTGCTGTGAAGGAGCAGTGCTCGGGACTGTATGCACAGACCATGGCGGAGCACGGCTTCATAACTATCGCCTTCGATCCTTCATTCACGGGTGAAAGCGGGGGTACGCCGAGAAATGTAGCTTCCCCGGATATCAATACCGAGGATTTCAGTGCGGCGGTCGATTATCTTTCGGTATGCAAAGATGTGGACCCGCAGCGCATTGGCATCATCGGCATCTGCGGCTGGGGCGGTCTGGCTCTGAACGCAGCGGCTGCGGATACCCGCATCAAGGCAACTGTCGCTTCTACGATGTATGATATGAGCAGGGTCACCGCAAACGGGTACTTTGATGATGCAGACAATGAAGCCGCAAGGTACGGGATGAGGAAGATGCTCAGCGAGCAGAGGACTGCTGATTACGAGGCCGGAGAATATAAGAGGGCCGGTGGAGTCGTCGATCCGCTGCCGCAGGATGCGCCATTCTTTGTCAAAGATTACTACGACTATTACAAGACGGACCGCGGATATCATCCTCGTTCCCTGAATTCCAACGACGGATGGAATCTGACATCGAGCATTTCATTTCTGAATACCGGATTGCTGAAGTATATAGAGGAAATCAGGAACGCAGTACTGGTGATCCACGGCGATAAGGCGCATTCATATTATATGGGCAAAGACGCTGCTGCCCGGCTGCAGGGCGACAATAAGGAATTCATGTCTATACCGGGCGCGGTACACACCGACCTGTACGATCAGACAGACGTGATCCCCTTCGACAAAATGGAGAGCTTTTTCAAAGAGTATCTGAAATAAAGCCGTTTCAGCGGACCACCACCGGCTGCGGCCGGTGGTGGCTTTTTGATTGGTGACCATTTCTGCGGCAGCAGCATCTAAACGTGGCAGAAACCGCTGCATATATGTTATAATGTTGCTTGACGTTTTAGAAAGCGAAGGAAACCCGGGAAAATACGATGAAAGAACTGATAGATATATATGACGAAAACAGAAACAGGACGGGGCTGCAGCTGCCGAGGAAGGGCAGCTTCCTGAAAAAGGGGCAGTTCATGCTCTATGCACTGGCTCTGCTGGAAAACAAAGATGGTTTATTTCTGATAACACAGAGATCCAGGGACAAAAAGTGGGCCGCAGGGGCCTGGGAAGTTCCCGGAGGGGGCGCCCAGGCAGGAGAGGATTCGCTGCAGGCAGTGTGCCGCGAAGTGCTGGAGGAGACGGGCCTCGACCTTTCGGAAACCGGAGAAAAAAAACCTGTCTATTCCTACATCAATGAAGATCTGAAGCGCGGCGACAATTACTTTGTCGACATTTTTCACTTCCATGTGGATTTTGAACCGCAGGAGGTGACCATTGACAGTTCGGAAGCCATAGATTTCAAACTGGCTTCGCTGGAAGATATTACGGCGCTGGAGAAGAGTGAAGGCTTTCTGCACTACAAGAGGATCCTGGAAGCGCTGGAAGCCGAAAAAGCATAACTTTATTCTATAGCAGGCCATTATAAATCACTATTAGACATAGTTGCCATCTCGGGTTATTATGTAAGCATGGAATACAGAATAAATAAAAAGACAAATGACAAAATCAGTGTGCTCGGACTGGGAACGGGCTCACTGTTCAAAGCCGGTGCCCGCGAGGGTGCGCAGATGCTGACGCGCGCTTTCGAAAAGGGGATCAACTATTTTGATATGGCGGCTGCAGATTTCAGGAGCTTCCCGCCTTTCGGAGAAGCTATGGCCGGCGTGCGCGACCAGGTGATCTATCAGGTCCATTTCGGAGCCACATATAAGGAGGGACCATATGGCTGGACCACTGAACTTGATGAGATCAAGCGCTCTGTCGCCTCGCAGCTGCAGGCACTGAAGACCGATTATATCGACTACGGTTTCATCCACTGTCTGGACACCGGGAAGGACTGGCAGGATTATCAGGACAACAAAGTACTGCAATATATCGAAGAACTCAAGGCCGACGGGGTCATCAGACACATCGGAGCTTCTTCGCATACACCGTCTGTGGCCAACACCATACTGGATACCGGCAAGATCGAGATGCTGATGTTCTCGATAAATCCGGCTTTCGACTACCAGCGCGGGGAGTATGCTCACGGAGGAGTCGACGAGCGGGCGATGCTCTATCGCCGCTGTGAGAAAGAAGGTATCGGCATATCGGTGATGAAGGCGTTTGCCGGAGGTCAACTGCTGGATGCGGGTACTTCGCCGCTGGGCGGAGCGCTCACGGAATATCAGTGTCTGCAGTATGCTCTGGACAAGCCGGGCGTGGTCACTGTTCTGCCGGGCGCCGCAAGCATGGAAGAGCTGGATCGCCTGCTCGGTTTTCTGGATGCCGGCGAAGATCAGAAGGACTATTCAGTGATCGGCGGTTTTGCACCGCAGGATGCGGAGGGGAAATGTGTGTATTGCAATCACTGCGAACCCTGTCCCGCCGGCCTGGACATCGGTCTCATCAATAAATACTATGATCTGGCGAAGGCGGGCGATGATATGGCTGCCGGCCATTATGACAAGCTGGACAAGAAGGCGGACGATTGCATCAGCTGCGGCCACTGCAATGACAGATGCCCATTTCATGTACAGCAGCAGGAGCGGATGCAGGAAATCGCAGCTTACTTTGCATAATATTTAATGGAGAAAAAGTAATAAAGATAAATATGGAGGGTAATCATGAGTAAAAGATTAGTAGCTTATTTTTCAGCCAGCGGAACGACTGCAAAGCTGGCAAAGAACCTGGCAACGGCGGCCGGCGCCGATCTGCACGAGATCGTACCCGCGATCCCTTATCAGCCTGCGGATCTCAACTGGATGGACAAGAAAGCCCGCAGCACGATAGAAATGAAGGATCCGGGCTCGCGTCCTCAAATCAGCGGCAAGGTAGATAACATGGACGATTATGATGTCATCTTCCTGGGATTCCCGATCTGGTGGTACGTAGCCCCGACGATCATCAACACCTTCCTGGAACAGTATGACCTGTCGGGAAAGAAGATCATCCTCTTCGCAACTTCCGGCGGCAGCGGATTCGGAATGACGGTGAAAAAGCTGCAGGACAGCTGCCCCGGCGCAGAATTGAGCGAGGGCAGGGTCATGAGGGGCGGCACCTCGCTGGCCGATCTGAAGTCCTGGGTGGACGGCCTGGACATCTAAAGAAACCTCCTTGTCTTCATGAGGAATTAATATAGAAAATGTTTTAGCATTCTCTATTGACGAGTGCTAATAATGGTGATATAATTTATTCGTGAAAATAAGGCAGGGGGTGAACTGATATGGCAAAGAGAGACTATTATGAAGTGCTTGGTCTGAAAAAGGGGGCCAGCGACAAAGATATAAAGTCTGCTTACCGCAAGCTGGCAAAAAAATATCATCCTGACCGCAATCAGGGTGACAAAGAGGCCGAACAGAAATTCAAGGAGCTGGGCGAGGCGTATGCTGTACTCAGCGATCCGGAAAAGAAGAAAAAATACGATATGTATGGTGCCGATTTTGAGAACTTTGAGAAGTACGGCGGTGCCGGACCTCAGGGAGGTTTCTCCGGCGGTTTTCAGAACGGCAATGGATATACCGAATATCACTTTTCGGGAGACGATATGGGCGACATATTCGACGACCTTTTCGGCGGGATGTTCCACGGAAAAGGCGGCGCAGCGCATAGCGGATTCAATAGTGGAGGTTTCAGCAACGGTGGATTTGACGGCTTTTCCGGAGGCGGATACAGGCCGGAGAACCTGGATCTCAGAGCAGAGATAACGGTCGGTTTTAATGAGGCGGCATTCGGCTGTGACAAGATGATCCAGCTGCAGTCTGCGGATGGCAGCACGGGCACTCAGACTTTGAAGGTGCACATCAAGGCCGGGATTGAAGACGGCAAGACAATGCGTCTCCGCGGCCGCGGTGCCAGGGGCAGCGACGGCAGGAGCGGCGATCTGCTGGTGACTGTGCATGTGGCCGGTCGTCCGGGCTTTGAGAGAAAAGGTATGGACCTCTATACGAAGGCCGAGATACCATTCACTACAGCTGTGTTCGGCGGCAAGGCCAAAGTGCAGACTCTTTATGGAGATGTCATGTGCAAGATACCGGCGGGAACACAGTCGGGAACCAGGATCCGTCTCAAGGGAAAGGGAATAGTGTCCATGAACGATTCCTCAAAACACGGGGACCAGTACGTCACCATTTCCATCAGCGTACCCACAGATCTGAGTCCGGAAGCCGAACGCAAACTGCGCGAATTCGAAGCGGCCTGCGGCCTGCGGCCTCGGTGGCAGCGGCAGAGTAGCATGAAAACAAAAATAAGACCGCTTGCGGCAGTGCTGCAAGCGGTTTTTTACTGCTCAAAAACATTATTTTTTTCTCTGTTGCTGCTTCCAGTCCTTTATCTGCTGCAGCCTGGTCTTGTACTTTGACTCCACGCCCTGCTCCGTGGGCCTGTAGTATTCCCTGCCTTCAAGTGAATCCGGGAGGCACTGCATGTCGGTCAGCTTATCCTCATAATCGTGGGCATACTTGTATCCTTCGCCGTAGCCGGCGTCCTTCATCAGTCTGGTGGGTGCGTTGCGGATGTTGAGAGGCACGGGTTCCGCCATCTGCTCAACGGCATCCTCCTTTGCCGTGTCATAAGCCACTTCCATGGCGTTCGATTTAGGCGACATGGACATATAGATCACGGCTTCTGTGAGGTTGACAGAGCACTCGGGCATACCGATATAATGGCAGGCCTGAAAAGCGGCGACTGCGATCTGCAGGGCTCTGGGATCGGCGAGGCCGATATCCTCACTGGCGAACCTGATGACCCTGCGGGCCACATACAGAGGATCTTCTCCGGCCTCCAGCATGCGGGCCAGCCAGTAGACAGCGGCGTCCGGATCAGAATTCCGCATCGATTTGTGCAGGGCGGATATCAGGTTGTAGTGTTCTTCGCCCTGCTTGTCGTAGAGCAGTGATTTCCTGGAGATGCACTGCTCGAGGGTCTCCCTGGTCACCGTGGTCACGCTTCCTTCGACGTCGCCGTTGAGGACCACCATCTCCAGTGTGGAGAGGGCGGAACGCGCATCGCCGTCAGCAAAGTTGGCTATGAGGGCCAGCATATCGTCGCTGATATTGATCTGCTGACCGGCAAAGCCGCGCTCATCTGTGAGGGCGCGCCGCAGCAGTCCGGTGAGCTCCTCCGTGGTCAGCGGTTTGAGCACAAAGACCTTGCAGCGCGAGAGCAGGGCGCCGTTGATCTCAAAGGAAGGATTTTCGGTCGTCGCTCCGATGAGGATGATGCTGCCTTTCTCGACAAAGGGGAGAAAGGCATCCTGCTGTGCCTTGTTGAAACGGTGTATCTCATCTACGAATATTATGGTATCCTTGCCGAAGGCGTGGTTTGATTCCGCCTGTTTCATCACTTCGCGGATCTCTTTGATGCCGCTGGTGACCGCAGAGAAATTGATGAATTCCGCCTGCGTCTGGTTGGCGATCACGTTGGCTATAGTCGTCTTGCCGACGCCGGGCGGACCCCAGAAAATCATGGAGCTGATGGAATCGTTCTCTATCAGGCGGCGGAGCACTTTGCCATCGCCCAGAAGATGCTTTTGCCCGACTATCTCGTCCATGGACCTGGGGCGCAGCCTCGATGCCAGCGGCTGGGCCGCTTCTTTTTCAAAAAATGTCATCTGTTTCATAGCTATATAATACAACAAGGAGCAATAGCATACAAATAGGGCTTGCAATTTTTCCCAATGTGAGTATAATATCTTTTAAATATTAGTGATTGATACATCAAATCGCGGGTAATATATAAATAGCTTATTTTTTTTTAATTAGGCTTAGCACTCAGCAAAGATGAGTGATAACAAAAGGAGGGTAAAAATGATAGTAGCACCAGTTTATAATACAGTAGTACTGCCGAATTCAAGGATGTTCCTGCAGCTGGATTATTTCCGCAAGATCGCGGGCACAGATCCGGTGAAGGATGAAAAGGTGATTTTCCTTGTTCTCAAGGAACAACAGACCAGAAAGGAAATGACAGAGGATAGCTTCTATCCGATAGGTGTTTCAGGATATATCAGTGAAGTTGATGAAGTCAACGGTTACACGGTGATCAGGACAGCGGAGAGGGTCAATATCGACAACATTTCCATGAATGAGAACCGCAAGATAGAGCTCAACATCTCCCAGAGACCGGACATTGAAGATATGACTCCGGAGGAAGATGCGGAAAAACTCAAGAAGATGAAGGCCGAGCTTTCGAATTTTGTAGCCAATTATCAGTGGGGGCCGGCAGCCCGCAGCTATATCCAGCAGTGGAAATCTGTCAGCGAGGTCTGCACAGCGCTTTCGTTCTGGATGACGGCCGCCTCGGCTGAGGACAAGTATGCACTGCTGGCTGAGGACAGCCGCAAAGAGCGTACTCAGCTGATGGAGAGCATGGTCTATGAATACATAGAGATGACGAGGCTCACAAACGAGGCTGAATCGGAACAGGAAGAAGACAATAAAAAATTGTACCGCAAGGCGGCCATCAAAAAGCAGATGGATTATCTGCAGAAAGAAATGGACGAGCTGGATCCGGACAGTGTTTCCGATGCCAGAAAGTTCGAACTGGCAATCGATGATGCCGGCATGAACGAGACCGCGGAGAAGGAAGCCAGAAAGGTTCTCAACCGCCTGAAGCAGGACGGCCAGAACAGCGCCGAATCAGGCATGCTCTACGATTATCTCGATTTCGTGACCACACTGTCATGGAAGAAGGAAGAAGCTGAAAACATCGATATTTCAAAGGCCGAGCAGATCCTGGACGAGGATCACTTCGGATTGAAGAAGGTCAAGAGAAGGATAATACAGCAGATCGCGGTGATGAACCTGCAGCGCAAACAGTCGGGTTCGATCCTCTGCTTTGTGGGAGCGCCGGGCACCGGCAAGACCAGCATCGGCAAGAGCATCGCGAAGGCACTGAACAGAGAATATGTAAGGGTCAGCCTGGGCGGAGTACGCGACGAAGCCGACATCAGGGGCCACAGGCGCACATACATCGGCGCTATGCCGGGGCGCATCATGGACGGCATCCACAAGAGCGGAGTCAGCAATCCGGTAATGGTACTCGATGAGGTCGACAAGCTGTCGATGTCATACAACGGCGATCCCGCCAGCGCACTGCTGGAGGTGCTCGATCCGGAGCAGAACAATACATTCACTGACCACTACATGAACGTTCCTTACGATCTTTCAGATGTAATGTTCATCTGTACAGCAAACACTCTGGACACCATTCCGGAGCCGCTGCTCAACCGTATGGAAGTGATCCAGTTCCCGGGCTACACGGCTACAGACAAGTATCAGATAGCGACCAGACATCTGCTGCCGAAGGCTATGAAGTCTGCCGGCATCAAGGAAGGTCAGCTGGAGATAGGTGAAGAAACACTGCGTACGATCATAGATGACTACACAATGGAAGCCGGGGTCCGCGGTCTCAAGAAGAGGATAGACACCCTGTGCAGGGTAGCCGCTGTGGAGATAGTTCGCGACGAGAACAGCAAGGTATTTGTCAAACCGGAAGACCTGCGCGAGTATCTGGATATGAGACCGATAACTCACGAGCACGTGCTTGCCAAAAAGAAGCCCGGCGTGGTCACCGGACTCGCCTGGACACAGGCGGGCGGCGAGATACTGTTCATCGAGACACTGTTCACCAAGGGCTCCGGGAAGACCATCATCACTGGTCAGCTGGGAGATGTAATGAAGGAATCTGTAGAGATAGCAGTCAGCCTGGTAAAGGCGATGTTCCCGGAGAAAGCCGGAGTATTCAAGGACAACGACTTGCACGTCCACGTACCTGCAGGTGCAGTTCCCAAGGACGGCCCGTCGGCAGGCATCACGCTGACCACGGCCATAGCCAGCCTGGTGACCGGAAACGCAGTCAGTCCGGAGTTTGCGATGACAGGCGAAGTATCCCTGAGAGGCGTGGTCACTCCAATCGGAGGGCTGCCTGAGAAGCTGATGGCAGCTCAGAGAGCGGGAGTGAAGACCGTGTTCATACCGAAGGACAATGAAGACGACCTCAAGGATGTTGACGATGAAGTAAAAGAAAAGTTGCACATCATCCCGGTATCCGAAGTTGCCGATGTACTGGAACAGACAAAAGTGATCGACGACAGAAACCTGCTGCAGAGTGCATGAAAGTAAATAGCTGAATAAGAGCGGAAAAAGAGACTTTGAAAGAGTCTCTTTTTCGCTTATAATGATTACATCTGATCAAGGAGGTAATCGATATGGATAGCTATAAATGGTTCGCTCCCACAAGGGTGCTGTTCGGAAGCGGGATGCTCGGCAGGCTGCACAAGCAGAAAATGCCGGGCAGGAAGGCGCTGCTGGTGATATCGAATGGAAAATCAGCCAGAACGAACGGTGCGCTGGAGAAGACGGTTGACGAGCTGGAAAAAGCGGGCGTGGAGTACGTCCTCTTTGATAAGGTCAGCTCGAACCCTGTCAAGTCTGTTGTTGAAGAGGGCGCACAGGCAGTCCGGGACCAGGGCTGTGATTTTGTCGTCGCCCTGGGCGGCGGCAGTGTGATGGACAGCGCCAAGGTGATCGCGATGTTCGCGCCGCAGCCGGGCGATCTCTGGGATTATGCGGGCGGCGCCACAGGAAAGCGCCAAAGACTGGTGGAACCGGTACTGCCCTGGGTCGCCATCACTACGTCAGCGGGCACCGGTTCGGAGGTCGACAATGCGGGCGTGATCACAAAGCCTGAGACGAACGAGAAGATAGGTATCGGGGGCTATGAAAGCATGTTTGCGAAAATCGCGGTAGTCGATCCGGAACTGATGAAGACAGTACCGCCGCAGTATACAGCTTACCAGGGATTCGATGCACTCTTCCACAGCATCGAAGGCTACATCGCCAATGTACACAATTTTATGGGTGATATGATCGAACTGGAAGCCATCAGGAACATAGCAAAATACCTGCCGCGTGCGGTAAAGGACGGCAGCGACATGGAAGCCAGAGAACACGTGGCTTTTGCAAATACGATGTCCGGATATTCCATGGTGGTCTCCGCCTGTATCGGCGAGCATTCCATGGAGCACGCCATGAGCGCGTTTCACAAAGGGCTGCCGCATGGTGCCGGACTGATCATGATTTCGGTCGCCTATTTCAGATTCTGGATCGAAAAGCATGTCTGCGATGAAAGGTTCATCGATATGGCAAGGGCCATGGGCAAAGAAGATGCGGACAGGCCGGAGGACTTCATTGACGCGCTGCAGCAGCTGCAGAAGGACTGCGGTGTGGACGATCTGAAGATGTCCGATTACGGCATCCGGAAGGAGGAGTGCCTGGACATGGCCGTGAACGCCATGGATACCATGATGATGCTCTTCAAGTGCGATCCGGGCGAGATGACCGTGGAGGAATGTGCGCAGGTATTCGAAAAAGCTTATCGCTAGAACATAAAAATATAATTTTCTCAAAGACGCCTTCCGTAGGCGTCTTTTTTGTTGACTGACAGCTGTTATCGATGGACAGGGGCCATAAATCATTAAAAAAATGACGAAGATGTTGCTGTAACCGGTTTTTTATGGTAAATTTGATACATTGTGTATTTTTTTTAAAGGATGGTTAAACGATGGAAAGCAGCGGAATAATAATTGTTATTACTATAATAGTCTATCTTGCATTCATGATAGGGATAGGCGATTATTTTTCAAGGGAAAACAGGTCGACAGACGACTTTTATCTCGGAGGACGCCAGTTAGGGCCTTTCGTGACCGCAATGAGCGCCGAGGCATCTGATATGTCCAGCTGGCTGCTGATGGGATTGCCCGGTGTAGCCCTGGCGGGTCTCGTGGGTATGACGGGCACCTTTGCAGAAGCTTTGTGGACGGCAGTAGGTCTGGCGATAGGAACATATATCAACTGGCTCATAGTAGCCAAGAGGCTTCGTATATATTCGGAGCACATCGATGCGTTCACAATACCTGATTTCTTTTCCAACAGATATAAGGACAAGAGCGGCGTCATCGTGGTCGTGGCCGCGGTGATCATAATCGTATTTTTCGTGCCCTACACCGCATCGGGATTCGCCAGTGTGGGCAAGCTGTTCAACAACCTCTTCGGAATCGATTACCACGTAGCCATGGTGGTCGGAGCGCTGGTTATCGCGACTTATACAGTCCTCGGAGGATTCCTGGCGGCTTCGACAACGGACTTCGTTCAGAGCATCATTATGACGATCGCGCTGATCGTGGTTCTCTGGTTCGGTATCAGCACAGTAGGCGGCATGGAAAAAGTCACTGCAGCGACAGCAGATGTCAGCGGCTATTTCAACCTGACGGGGCCGAATCATGAATACGGGGCCATCAGCATTGCATCGAACATGGCCTGGGGTCTGGGATATTTCGGAATGCCTCACATCCTGCTGCGTTTCATGGCGATAAACGATAACAGGAAATTAAAGCTTTCCCGTCGTATCGCTTCAGTCTGGGTAGTTATCTCGATGGCGATCGCGATCTTCATCGGCGTGATGGGATATTCATTCGCCAAGTCAAAAGGGCTGCTCGGCGGAAACTTTGACCCCGAGAGGATCATCGTATATATCTCCTCTGCACTGAGCCATGTGAACCCGTTCACAGCAGTGCTGGCAGGTTTGATCGTATCCGGGATGCTGGCAGCTATCATGTCCACTTCGGACTCGCAGATGCTGGCAGCTGCTTCCAGTGTATCCGAAAACATAATCAGCAGGTTCTTCGACAAGAGCAGAGACAGCTTCAGACAGATGCTGTTCGCCAGAGGAACAGTACTGGTGATAACTGTGATCAGCATTATGTTCGCCTGGAATCAGAACAGCTCGGTGTTCAGGATAGTATCCTTTGCCTGGGCAGGATTCGGAGCGTCCTTCGGACCCCTGATGCTCTTCTCTCTATTCTGGAAGCGCACCAACAGACAGGGTGCCATCGCCGGCATTATATCAGGCGGAGCCATGGTGTTCATCTGGAAGTTCGGTATCGCCAAGCTCGGCGGCATCTGGGCTATTTATGAACTGCTGCCGGCGTTCATTGTCGGATGCATCGCTATCGTGGTCGTCAGTCTCCTGACTTCAAAGCCGGAGAAGGCGGTCGTCGAAGATTTTGAAGAAGTCAAAAAAGCCGTGTAAGCGGCTTTTTTTCTGTTTTCACATCTGCAGAATGGAAATCTTGCGGCAGATGTGTTAAAGTATGGTCATGAAAATTTTGAGTAAAAGAATCATAAGTTTTCTGCTGGTGGCGACCACGGGCGTTTTTTTCTGCGCTTTCCAGTCACCTTCTTTTGCTACGGACGCCTCGCAGACGCAGAGCAGGGCGGCTGCATCTGATCGCGTGATTGCGGTATTCGACAAAGATGTTTCCAGGTCCCGGGCTGAGGATACGGCGGAAAAGGTCACCGGCGGCGATGCGGAAACCATCGCCGGTAATATGGTGGTCTCCGATGTCAAAAACAGTGCGGACACCGGAGACGTCATCGAGAAACTGGAAGAAAAAAAGGGTGTCCGCTACGTACAGCCCGACTATGCTTATACCATGGATTCTACCGCTGAGGCGAGCGATGATCCCCTGATAACATCACAGTGGAATCTGCCGAAGATCGACACTTTCAAGGCCTGGGATCTGATAGAGAGAATCAGGCTCTCCCGGGGCGATATGCCGCGCGTGAAGGTGGCCATACTGGACACCGGCGTGGATACCGAGCAAGAGGATCTGCAGGCGGTGCTCGATAAAGAACACTGTGTCAGT
The DNA here is from genome assembly GCA_050953405.1 of Anaerovoracaceae bacterium. Taxonomy (GTDB): domain Bacteria; phylum Bacillota; class Clostridia; order Peptostreptococcales; family Anaerovoracaceae; genus RUG100. The sequence continues at coordinate 54,864 of JBMNMP010000002.1, forward strand.
GTTGTCGGATCAGACGAGAGCGGGGAGTACCCTCTGCTGATGGATAGTACAGAGCAGGATAATGGCGGTCATGGAACAAAGGTCGCCGGAGTGATGGGTGCTGAGTCCGGTAACGGAAAGGGAATGGCGGGTGTTGCTACAGGCCGCAGCAATGACATAATGGATCTCATGGTGATCAATGTATATACCGATTTTTCCAGGAAAGTAGCTTACACTTCTGATCTCATCAAGGGAATCAACTACGCGCAGCAGAATGGGGCCCGCATAGTCAACATGAGCCTGGGTCATCTTTATGGAGAGGTAGATGATCTCAGTAGTGACGACCAGGCGCTGGAGGCGACTATCAACGATAAAGTCAGCAATGACGGGATGACATTTTTCTGCTCCGCTGGCAATGATAACAGTACAGAGGGATGGTATCCGTCCGATTTTGATAACTGCATCAGTGTGATCAATACCATGAATTACAAGAATGCCTACGCAAAATGCAAGGCGGGAAGCTCCAATTACGGACCTGAGAAGGATATTTCCGCTCCCGGCCAGTATGTGCAGTATACTGTTAACTCAGGGACCTCTTCATACGGCACTGGCAGCGGCACATCCTTTGCGTCACCTACAGCAGCTGCGGTAGCTGCCATGATGCTGTATGTGAATCCGGATCTCAGCCCGGACGGCGTGAAAAAGATACTGCAGGATACGGCCACCGATCTGTACAAAGCGGGATACGATCAATATACGGCCTATGGCAATGTCAATGCTCTCAGCGCGGTGGCCGCGGCAGCGGGCATCAAGGTCGACAACAAGCCGGCGCCGCTTTCACACAGATACTATCTGAGACCACAGGCAGCGGGCTGGAGGACTATCAAGCTCAGCTGGCGCCGTATCGCGTACGCCAACGGCTATATCATCTATCGCAGTCAGAAAAAGAGCAGCGGTTATCGACGCGTACATACGGTGACCGATGGCTCGGTACTCAAATGGTACGATAAGGAGAGGACCTTTAACAAGAGATACTATTACAAAATCAAAGCTTACGGCACGACCGACAACAAGAAGAACACCGGTGCACTCGGCAGGGCGATGGCAGCCAGGGCGCTGCCCGTGGTTTATGACCTGCGCGCGTATCCTGTTCCGGGCAGGAAGATAAAACTCAGGTGGCGGAAAGCGGCCGGCGCCAGCGGCTATATTATCTGCAGGGCCGCAAAGAGAAACGGCAGATACATACCCCTGTGCAGGACTAAACATACATATTATCGCGACAAGAATATCAAGACCGGCCGCCGGTATTATTACAAGGTCAGAGCTTACAGGACGGTCAGGGGGAATCGCATCCCCGGCCCCTGGAATGCGGTCAGCGGCATTTTCAAAATGTAATCAGCACGTAATGGTCCTGTGACAGGAAAGTGTTGAAAATGAAGCATCCATGAAGACTGGGGAAAGAGTCTGTGAGACGTATTGACGCTCCTTTGGGGACGGGTTAACATGAGCCCGTGTTCGAAAGGAGCGATTGATTATGAAATTAAAGAACGCAATTCTATATGTTTCAGTGCTGGCAATGCTGGCAGGAATGCCAACGGGCGCTTTTGCGCAGGATGTGCAGAGCAGCATCGACATGAGCCCCGGGAACGTAAGAGTGCAAGACCTGGCCGGATACGGCGGATTGAGGGTCAGCTGGGATAAAGTAGCCGGGGCGACGGCTTACAGGGTATATATGTCATCTTCAAGTGATGGAGACTACAAGCTGGTCAAAACCACGAGTTCAAACTCCTGCGCGGTAGGAGCACTGCCGACAGGGGCTACTAAATTTTTCAAGGTGGAAACGGTGGCTGCAGAAAACGGCACGAAGACCGCTGCGCAGCAGGATGGCGAAACCGATAATATTTCTTCACCTGTATCCGGCAAGCCGATGCTGGACAGGACGAAGACGAAGACCAGACTGCAGACGGGGACCAAGGCAAGAGTTTATTGGAAAAGAGTCAGCGGAGCCAGCGGATATACGGTATATCGCCGCAATCCCGGCAGCAGCTGGAAGAGGGTCAGGACAGTAAAGAGCGGGAAGACCGTCAAGCTGACTAAGGGCGGACTCGCACGCAGGAAAAAGCACCAGTTCAAAGTCGTGCCTTACAGGAACGTGTCCGGGAAGAAGGTCCAGGGCTATGCATCCTCATCTACAATATACGTGCCCAAAGTCCTGAAGACGAGCACGAAAACCTACAAGTACACTAATCAGGCGAAGGTCATCAGAAAGGGAAGGACAAAGCTCGGATGCCGCTATGTCTGGGGCGCAGAAGGACCGAACAGGTTCGACTGCAGCGGCTTTACATGGTGGACTCTGAGGCATGCAGGTGTCAGCGGGGTCAGGATCAAGAGGACCTCGGCGCAGGGCATGTACAACAGATACAAAAAGTACTCCATAGGAAGAAATCTGAACAATGCGCAGCCGGGGGATATGCTGCTGTTCGGGCGCGGCAGATCCAGGTACCGCATCTTTCACGTGGGACTCTACTACGGCAGCGGAAAGTACATCCATGCCAACGGCACCAGGGTTACCATCTCGCGGGTGCCGCGTTCACAACTGGTATCCATTATCAGACTCAAGGGGTTGAAATAAATAAAGTTCACTGGTAATTCCCGTTGAAATAATATATAATAGCAAAGACGTGTTTCAGGGGATAAATTTTTCAGATATTGAATGATCCAGGGGTAATCTAACAGGAGGATGAAGCTTTGAAAAAGAGCATTTTAACGATAGCGTTTGCAGCTGTGATGCTGCTGAGCATGTGCTTTGTCGATGGAGCATCCATGGCTGCGGCCGAGGGTGTGAGCGATGAAGCTGTGCAGGACAAGATCGCCGATGTGCCGGAGGACGCCGAATACAAGGATGATCAGGTACTGGTGGTCTTCAACGATGAAGTTTCCGACAAGACTGCAGAGAAAGTTGCCGAATCGCGCAGCGGAGAACTCGAAGAAACAGCGGATCTCGGCTCCGGCAGCGATGAGCAGACTATGGCGGTGGTCAGCACGGAAGAGGGTAGCAGCGTACAGGAATCTATGCAGGATCTGGCGAAAGACAGCAGGGTGGAGTACGTACAGCCCAACTACATATACAGGCTCAGCGGCAGTAATACCAACGACTCGCAGCAGGCATCGCTGTGGCAGTTCGATGCCATGGATATCAGGGATGCCTGGGATCTCGTGGATCAGCACAAGAACACCAGCGGCAGGAAAGTCCGCGTGGCTGTACTGGATTCCGGGATAGATGTCAACAATGAGGACCTTCAGGTCAATGTCAACAAATCTCTGAACGCTGACGCAACTACTGATAAAATTACTGTAGGCGAGGATAAGGCCAAATCTCTGGACCCGCATGGAACGCATGTCGCCGGGATCATAGGCGCCACGTCCGGCAACGGCAAGGGTGTCGCCGGAGTGGCTGCCGGAAACCACAATGACCTGATAGAAATGTTCTCGGTACTGGTGTTCAAAAAAGACGATTTTTCGGGAATTGCCGCCTATTCCAGCGATATAACAAAGGGAGTAGACTATGCCAGTAAAAACGGTGCTAAAGTGATCAACATGAGCCTGGGAGGTGAATACCTGCCCAAAGACCGGGATGACCAGCTCCTGAAACAATCGGTACAGAATGCTGTCGCTAAGGGAGCTACTGTAGTCTGTGCGGCCGGGAACGATATGACTAACTGCAAAGAAGCACCGGCTATGTTCTCGTCATGCATCAGTGTGGCCAACTGCAACCAGCGCTGGCGCACGAACGAGACATCTACATACGGCACAACCGTGGATCTGGCAGCGCCGGGAGTTTTGATAAAGAGTACCTATCCGGGCAACAAATACGTAAAGGAAATCGGTACCTCGATGTCTGCGCCGATGGTCAGCGGCACTGCAGCCCTGTTATACGCGATCAATCCAAACCTCACATCTTCTCAGGTGAAGAGATATCTCTACAGGACGGCTACGGACATGTATTCCAGTGGAAGGGACATCTACTCGGGATACGGCTGTGTCAACGCTTTTCACGCCGTCAACTATCTGGCCAGCGGCAGCGCTGTCAGGGATTCGCATCTGTCCTCGGGTATGAGGGTCAGCAGTACGACATACAACAGTGCCAAGCTTAAATGGGCGTCTGTGAGCGGCCTCAGCAAGTACAAGGTGCAGCGGAAGATAGCTTCCTGGGACTATAGAAATGGTCAGTACAAAACTATCGCAACTACCGGGAACAGATCCTACAGGGTCAAAAAACTCAAATGCGGCAAGAGTTATGAATTCCGCATCATCGCTAAGAACGGGTACTATTACGGCAGTATCGTGGGCACAGTCAAGGTAAAAGTCGTGCCTGCAAGGACGACTGCGGTTGCTCATACAAAGGTGTTCCGCAGGATCCAGGTCAGCTGGAAGAAAGTCGGCGGGGCCACCGGATATGCGATCTACCGTAAGGCGGGCCTCAACGGCAAGTACAAGAAAAGACGCATGGTCGGCATCAGTACACGCAGGTGGACCGACAGCGGCCTCAGAAAAGGAAAGACCTACTACTACAAAGTCAGAGCTTACCGCAAGGTGGGCAAAAAGAGGGTCTACGGAGCCGCCTCAAACGAAGTTTACAGAAAAGCCAGGTGATTACCTGGCTTTTGCCTTGTGCGTCTGGCGGCGATTTCTTAGCAAAATCCTCCATTTCGTGATAATATAGAAACAGTAATTATAATTATTGAGCGCTTGCTCGACACGAAAAGGGAGGTAATTCTTTATTATGAAAAAGTATATCGCAGAGTTTATCGGGACCCTGGTCCTGGTGTTCATAGGCTGCGGAGCGGCGGTTGCCGCGAACACGCTGGTCGGCAGTATGGGACTCACGATCCCGCTTGGCTTCACTACACTGCTGATTGCGTTTGCCTTTGGACTCTCCATAGTCGCTATGGCTTATTCCATCGGTAACGTATCCGGATGTCATGTAAACCCGGCAGTGAGCCTGGGCATGCTGGTGGCCGGAAGGATGAGCGTGAAGGATTTCATCGGCTATGTTGTCGCCCAGTTCCTGGGAGCAACAGCAGCTGCAGCCATCCTGATGAACATCTTCCAGAGCAATAAGAACCTGGGACAGAACGGTTACGGTGCCAACAGCGCGCTGGGAATCGATATGTCGACGGCAGTGCTGGTCGAATGCATACTCACATTCATCTTCGTGCTGGTGGTCCTCGGAGTGACTGACAAAGAAAAATACGCTCCCACAACAGGACTGGTGATCGGACTTTCACTGACTCTGGTACATCTGTTCGGCATCCCGTTCACAGGGACATCGGTCAACCCGGCCAGGAGCTTTGGACCGGCCATATTCGTACAGGGCGATGCTCTGCAGCAGCTGCCGGTATTCATCATCGCGCCGCTGATCGGCGGAGTCGTGGCTGCGCTGGTCTATCGCTTTGTGCTGCGTGACAAGAAAGAAAAAAAAGAAGAGGAAGCTGCTGCCTGAGCGGCGGCTCCCGAAGGGACAAAAAAGGGACTGAGCAGTTATGCTCAGTCCCTTTGCTATATCCATTCATTATTGTGTTATTTTGTTGGAGTTCTCATTGTTGACGAGACTCTCGTTGAAGGTGACAAATGTCTTGGTTATGTCCAGTATGTTGGTCATGGTCACTCCGATCATAACGATGTTGAGGTCTTTCTTCTTGGAGTAGAAGATGGCTCCTACGTTCTGCATGAAGGTGGCGCTGGGATCAAGCGTCAGGTCGCACTGCTTTCCTGCCAGGATCAGGCTTTCAGCCAGCGGGTCCTCCTCGGGTGATTTCAGCGGCCAGTTGGGCACTGTGGAGACGACCTTGAAGTGAGCATCCGAGAGCCCTGCGAGTTCGTCATACGTGGTCGCCATTTCCTTGAATACTCTGCTGTCGGTAGAGCGCACGAAAATCCCGATATTCAGCTCGCTGCCCCTGGTGCTGATGGTGCCGATGTTTGCCAGGGCCGTGATGGTACCCTTGTTCTCTTCATCCCTGGATCTGGCGTAGACACCGTTCTTCATGGTGTACATCAGATTCATCACCGAGGAAGTATCGGCAGAGCTGAGCACGCGGTCGGGAACGGGTACTTCGCTGACAGCAACTTTCATCTCCGGCTCGTTTTTCAGATTGTCTTCCACGTAACTGTCGCGGGCGTTTTCCAGCTTGGTCTGCAGCTTGCCGGCTTCGCTGGAATTGATGACAAGTGTGCAGGAAGCCGACTGCGGATAGTCATTCGCAGCTTCACCGCCGTTAAAGTCGGCGATCTCGATAACCAGTCCGTCATCGCGGCATGAATTGAGGATATCCCCGATCTTGCGGATGGGGTTGACGTGTCTCACATCGCGCTCCGAAGAGTCTCCTCCCATGCATCCGCTGATGGAGATCCTGAAAGCACGCGTGCCCTCAGGCGCCCGTCTCGTCAGCGGCTTTCGGATCCTGTATTCGGCCATGGCCGCGCTGCCGGTGAACAGCCTCGGCTGCGCTCTTTCGGTCAGCGCAATGAAGTTGTCGCTGTCCAGATATTTGTCCGGCAGTTCCTGTGCGCCCTTGACGCCGGCGGTGAAGATGACGTTGATCTTGCCGTGGTGCCTGGTATCATTGAGTACTGTGAGCGCTATAGCGGCTGTCTTGTATAATTCCGGCATGTCTGCGGTATCGATATTGCATTGATAGGTCACCGAAGCAGCTTTTTTCTTGTTGCCGGCTGCCTGTTTCGACATCAGCAGAGAGGTGTCGTTGAGTTTTTTGGAGAATATATTTTTGCGGCGGCCCATTTGTCCAGATAATCCATGATCTCCTGTGAGGACTTCATCTTCTGTAGGTCGCCTTTCAGCTGTTCGTAATTGCCGTAAACATCGTCTTCCAACTGGTTGGAATAGTCTTCGTTCATGCCGCCGCATCCGGTGAACAACAGACTGACTGTCATCACCGCGATGACGAGGACGGCGATTAGCTTTTTCATAATATCTATCAACTCCTATGTCCCTTTTATAAAATCTGTGATATATAATATCACAATTGCGGTTGTAATTGAACTATTTTATCTTTTTTGACTGTAGCCATTGACTATCTACACATATAGGGTATAATTTATAAGCACGTCGATATTAGCAACTACATATTGTGGTTAGAATTTATATAATCAGGAGGAACCGGTAATGGAAAGCATCAATCAAATCATCAAAAGAGACGGCCGCAGGGTTGATTTCGATATCAACAAAATTGCAGTGGCTATTTACAAGGCGGCCGAGGCGCTGGGGGGTCACGACAAGGATATGGCGCTTTATCTTGCGAGACAGGTGGAACTGTATCTGGTGCAGAAATGTCACAAGACGACGCCTACTGTGGAAGAGATACAGGATGCGGTAGAAAAGATCCTGATCGAAAACGGACATGCGAGAACAGCCAAGGAATACATCCTCTACAGGGCGGAACGCACCAGGGTGAGGGACATGAACACCAGGCTGATGAAGATATACGAAGACCTGACGTTCAAGGATGCCAAGGACAATGACGTCAAGAGGGAGAACGCGAACATCGACGGAGATACCGCCATGGGCACTATGCTGAAGTATGGCAGCGAGGGCTCCAAGCAGTTCTATCAGATGTTCGTACTGAAACCGGAACATGCCAAGGCTCACAGGGAGGGCGACATCCACATCCACGACCTCGACTTTCTCACGCTGACAACGACATGCTGTCAGATAGAGCTGACAAAGCTGTTCAAGGGCGGTTTCAGCACCGGACACGGCTTCCTCAGAGAACCCAACGACATCGCCAGCTATGCGGCTCTGGCCTGCATCGCGATACAGTCCAATCAGAACGACCAGCACGGCGGCCAGTCTATACCGGACTTTGATTACGGAATGGCTGACGGTGTCCGCAAGACATTCAGAAAGCTGTACTGGACAAACGTGGGCAAGATGCTGGACATCCTGGAGGATCTGGACGACGGCACGGACAGGATCAAGGCCCTGGGGCAGAAGATCATGGATGAAGAAGGCATCTATCCGGTGATGGATAACGACAACGGATATCAGGATATTGAATTGAAGTATCTCAGGGAGATCGTCTCCGGGGAAGAAGCTGTCAAGATCCAGGAGAGATCGATGAAGTACGCTCACAAGGAGATCAGGCGGGCGACCCTATCAGGCCATGGAAGCTTTCATACACATACTTGAATACCATGCATTCGAGAGCAGGTGCGCAGATACCGTTTTTCCTCGATCAACTATGGTACCGATACTACCAGCGAGGGCAGGCTGATTTCAGAGAATGTGCTCCTGGCAACGGAAGCCGGGCTCGGCAACGGGGAACACGGCTATATTCCCGATACATATCTTCAAAATCAAAGAGGGCATCAACTATAACCCTGAGGATCCGAACTACGATCTGTTCAAGCTGGCCTGCATGGTTTCCGCAAAGAGGGCTGTTCCCCAACTTTTCCTTCCTCGATGCTCCGTACAATCTGCAGTTTTACAAGCCGGGCGATCACAACACGGAAGCCTGCTATATGGGTTGCAGAACAAGGGTTATTGGAAACCAGTATGACCCCTCGCGCGAGGTAGTTGGAGGACGGGGGAAATCTGTCATTCACTTCCATCAATCTGCCGCGGCTGGGCATCAAGGCGCACGGAGATATCGATTTCTTCTTCGAACAGCTGGCTGACAAGGTCACTCTGGTAATCGACCAGCTGAACGAGAGATTCAAAATACAGGCTTCGAAGAAAGTGAAGAACTATCCGTTCCTCATGGGACAGGGCATCTGGCTGGATTCGGAAAAGCTGAAGCCGGAGGACACGGTCGGCGAGGTGCTCAAGCACGGAACGCTGACTGTCGGCTTCATCGGTCTTGCAGAGTGCCTCAAGGCCCTGATTGGCAAACATCACGGGGAGAGCAAGGAAGCTCAGAACCTCGGTCTTGAGATCATCGGCTACATGAGAAAGCGCATGGACGAAGAGACGCGCAAGACGGGACTCAATTATTCACTGATCGCGACGCCGGCCGAAGGACTTTCCGGCAGATTCGTGAGGATCGACAAGGAGAGGTTCGGGATCATCGAGGGAGTCACCGACAGAGATTATTACACCAACAGCTTCCACGTGCCCGTGTACTACAACATCAGCGCTTTCGACAAGATCAAGATCGAGGCGCCGTATCATTCACTGACTAACGGCGGCCACATAACTTATGTGGAACTCGATGGAGATCCGTGCAAGAACCTGGAAGCCTTCGAAAAGATAGTCAGGTACATGAAAGAATCCGGCATAGGTTACGGCTCCATCAACCATCCGGTCGACAGGGATCCTGTGTGCGGCTTTACGGGTATCATAGATAACGAATGCCCGGTATGCGGCAGGCGTGAACACGGCGGCGACAACGGTCACGAGAGGATCAAGAGGTTTGCCGAATTCAAATCACAGACGGCCGCAGACCGCCCGGAGACCAGTGAAGAAGAGGGTGAAGCAATTGTCGGCTAGCAAGCTGGATCTGGCAGGTGTCATCAGAGAATCCATTGTCGACGGACCGGGCTTCAGGTTCGTGGTCTTCTGTCAGGGCTGTCCTCACGACTGCCCCGGATGTCACAACATGTCCACTCACGAATTCCACTGCGGCAAGCAGACCGATATCGGGAAGATACTGGATGCCGTTGATGAAGATCCGCTGCTGCAGGGAGTGACCTTCAGCGGCGGCGAGCCCTTCTGTCAGGCTGAGGCCCTTGCGGATCTGGCGCAGGGTATCAAGGCGAAAGAACGGCCGCTGGATATCGTGACTTTCACAGGTTACACCTATGAGGAGCTGCTGAAAATGTCGGCTGCAGATGCGAACGTAGGCAGGCTGATGGGACTGTGCGATCTGATCATTGACGGGAGATATGTGGAGGCACAGAGAGACCTCTCGCTGAAATTCAGGGGCAGTAGGAACCAGAGGATAATAGACATGCAGGCAACCCGCAGAGAAGGCAAAATAGTACTCGCAGAAGAATATATGTCATAATGCCAAAAAATACTTGTAATAACTGGTATAAGTGTGTTATAATCAACATCGTTCGCGAGTAATCAACTCATGACCATAGATCATTATTAAGGTAAGGAGGTGCGGCAGATGTCAAGAAAATGTGAAATTTGCGGCAAAGGACAGGTTTCCGGAAATACAGTTTCCCACTCGAACAGACATTCAAAGAGAAAGTGGAATGCTAATATCCAGACCGTCAGAGTCGAAGAAGACGGCAAAATTAGGAAGGCAAATGTATGCACTAGATGCATTAGATCCGGATTAGTAAACCGCGCCAACTAATTTTAGAAAAACAGAAATCTGTGCCTTACAGGCACAGATTTTTTTGAACCATGAAAGAAAACAGCGTCAAGAAAACTGAATACGGTAATATAGCAATAACCAGAAACGCGGTCGGGCAGGTCCTCATGCGGGCAGTGGAAAAACATCGCCACAACGTGATGCTCTCCAACCGCAAGGGACGCGTGATCGGAAAGATAACCAGGCTCAGCGGCTATAACCAGATAGACGATATGGAGATATTCTTTGATGACGACGGAGCTGTCAGCGTCAAGGTATATCTTGTGATACGCTTTGGAGCCAGCATTACCAGGACCTGCGTCCACATAGTGGACGATATTCACAGTGGCCTGGTTTCCGTGATGGGCCGGGAACCGAAGGTGGTCACCGTAGCCGTAAAGGGAATACTCTCCAAGAATCTGGCCAAGAGGAACATCGAGGTGAGCAGGAGCTATGGAGATAAGTAAGCTGAAAGGCGTGGGACCCAAAAAGGCCGCGGCACTCGGCAATCTTTCCGTGAGAACGGTGGCCGATCTGCTGTACCTCTTTCCGCGCGATTATCAGGACAGGAGCACTGTGACCGCCATTAAAGACCTCAAAGAAGGTGAGGCAGCTCTGACGCAGGGCATGGTCGTCAATGTGAGGCAGTTCTCAGGCCGCAGCCGTATGCGTGTGAGTCAGATCCTGATCAGCGACGGCGAGAACGAACTGCAACTGATGTATTTCAATGCTTATTATGTCGCCAGGAATCTGAAGAAGGGCCATATCTATTATTTCTACGGCACCCCCAAGGTCAACAAGGGCCGGCTCCAGATGATACATCCCGAATTCAGCGATTCTATGGATGAAGAAGGCATCCTGCCTATATATCCCTTGACAGCCGGCATCAGCCAGCTGGAGATGAGAAAGCTGCAGCGTCAGGCCGCAGCTTATACCGATGAAATGGAGGACTATCTGCCGCCTGAGGTCATCAAAGAAAACGACCTCTGCACCCTGGGCGAAGCCCTCTCCTGGATACATTTTCCCCCTTCGATGGAGCTGATGAGGCGGGCGCGCTATCGCCTGATTTTCGACGAGCTGTTCATCCTGCAGACCGGACTGCTCATGATGAAGACTAAATCTGAGCAGGGCATCGTGATGGATGCGAGGGGCGCAGAACGGGAGTTCATAGATTCTCTGCCGTTCACGCTGACGGGCGCACAGGTGCGGGTAGCCGAAGAGGTGTGCACCGATATGGCTTCGCAGCACGTGATGAACCGGCTGATACAGGGAGACGTGGGTTCCGGAAAGACTGCCATCGCGGAGATCGCTCTCTATAAAGCGGTGAAGAGCGGCTATCAGGGTGCGATGATGGCGCCCACCGAGCTGCTGGCAAGACAGCACTTTGAGGATCTCAGAAAGTCTTTCGCACCGCTGGGAGTTAGCGTGGGTTTCCTTTCCGGACACATGACAAAGACAGAAAGAGAAGAGCAGCTGGCATCCCTGGCCGGCGGAAATACCGAAATCGTGGTGGGCACACACGCACTGCTGCAGCCTGATGTGGAGTTCAAAAAGCTGGGGCTGGTGGTCACCGATGAACAGCACCGCTTTGGCGTCGACCAGCGCATGAGGCTCAGCGAAAAGGGCGAAGATCCTGATGTGATGGTAATGACGGCGACGCCGATACCGAGGACCATGGCTCTGGTGATCTACGGGGATCTCGATGTCTCCGTGATCGATGAACTGCCTCCGGGTAGGACACCGATACTGACAAAGGCGGTCACCAGACAGGCCAGAGACAAAGTGTACGGTTTTGTCGAAGGAGAACTGGAGAAGGGCCGGCAGGCTTATGTGGTTGCCCCCCTGATCTCCGAAAGCGATGCCATCGAAGCGGCCAACGCCGAGGACCTGGCGCAGGAGATGCGGCACCGCTTCAAAAACAGGAGAGTAGCCCTGCTGCACGGTGCCCTGAAACAGGAAGAAAAAGACGCCGTCATGGAGGGCTTTCAGAACGGTGATTACGACATTCTGGTGGCCACTGTGGTCATCGAGGTCGGCATCAATATACCCAATGCCACGGTGATGGTGATCGAGAACTCCGAGCGCTTCGGGCTGGCGCAGCTGCACCAGCTGAGGGGCCGGGTGGGCCGCGGCTCGGAGCAGAGTTACTGCCTGCTGATATGCGGTGACGACTGCGGCGAGATAGCCCTGGAGAGAGCAAAGACGATGACCGAGATCAGCGATGGCTTTTACATCGCGGAGCGCGACCTCGATCTGAGGGGCCCGGGCGAAGTGTTCGGCACCAGGCAGCACGGCATACCGGATATGCATCTGGCAGACCTTGTGCAGCACATGGATATACTGGATCTCTGCCGCCGCAAGGCCATGGAGATGCTGGCAAAAGATCCGCAGCTGACAGAACACGAGGCTCTGCACGACAGGGTAGTTATGGCATTTGGAGAAGACATGAGGAGAACATTGATATGAGGATAGTAGCAGGAGATTTTAAAGGCAGAAGATTATACATGCCGAACGACGAGCTGATAAGGCCGACCACAGAGAAGGTAAAGGAAGCGCTTTTTTCCATACTGGCGCCGGATATTTATGATGCCAATGTCTGCGATCTCTTTGCGGGCACCGGCAATCTGGGTCTGGAAGCTCTCAGCCGCGGTGCCAGGCACTGCTGGTTCTGCGATCACGCCGGTGAGAGCATCAAGCTAATCAAGGAGAACGTGGAAATGTGCCGGGCCGAGGAAATGAGCACTATCATTCACGGCGACTACAAAAAGGCTCTCGACAGCATCGAACGTGAGGGAGAAAAGATCGATATCTTTTTCCTGGACCCGCCGTATAAAAAGACATTGCTCGAGAGAGCCATGAAGGAAATCGCTGCCAGCGGACTGCTCGCTGAGAACGGTCTTCTGGTAGCCGAGCACCACAAGCAGAAAGAGCTGCCCGACGAAGTCGAGGGGCTGAGAAAAATCAAGGAGAAAAAGTACGGTAGAGTTGTACTTTCAATATACATGTGTTAAACTGAATCAATGGAAAATACAGGGATAGATGGAGGAATAGCCCTATGAGAAAAAGCACTGTATGCCGGATCTTTTGACCCGCTTACATGCGGACATCTGGACCTGATCACCAGGGCGGCGAAGATGTGTGATACGCTGGTGGTCGGTGTCATCAAAAACCCGCAGAAAGAGCCTCTGTTCACAGCAGTGCAAAGAGTCGCTATGATCAGGGAAACTGTGAAGGATCTATCCAACGTGACCGTAGATTCTTTCAGCGGACTGCTCGCCGATTACGTGAACAGCGGTGAATTTGACATAGTCATCAGAGGCCTGCGAGGCAATACTGACTTTGATTCGGAGATCCAGATGGCACAGATGAATGCCAGACTTTACGAAGGTCGTGTGGAGACCGTATTTCTGATGACCGACCCGCGATACTCCTTTATCAGTTCTTCAATGGCAAAAGAGGTCTGCTCTCTGGGCGGCAACCGTGGAAGGGCTGGTTCCGGACAACATATTGGCGCAGATGAAGCTGAAATTTAAGGAGGGTTAAAGATGCGAGTATTGGAATTACTGGAAGAGATCGAAGAAATTGTAGATACCGGTTCCGGATTGCCTCTGACGGGAAAGATAATGGTGGATTCCACAGAGCTGCTCGAGATAGTGAAGGAAATCAGGACGGAGCTTCCCGATGAGATACAGCAGGCGCAGTGGATCAAGAATGAGAGAGACAGGATACTGAGAGAAGCCAAGACGGAGTACGAGACTATCATCCGCAATGCGCAGCAGCAGGCAGAAGATCTGGTGGAAACGGACAAGATAATGACCGAGGCCAGAAAGCGTGCCCAGGATCTCCTGGAGACCACGCAGGACAGCGTACGCCAGCTGAAGATGAGCACTTATGATTACGTCGACGGGATCCTCTTCAATTTTCAGGAAAAGATGGACGAATTGTCGACTTCCTATTTTCAGGATATGTTCAAACAGCTGGAGGGAACCTTCAATTCCATCAATTCGACTCTGGCAGAGAACCGCGATGAGATCAAGGAGATGGCTTACAAGACGAGCATGAACCTGGATGCGGCATCCGGCGAAGAAGGCGCTGAAGAAAAGCCTCCCAGAGATGATTATGATGAATATCCGGAGGAAGAAGAAATATAATGAGGGTACTCGGCATCACAGCTGAATACAATCCGATACACAACGGCCATATTTACCACCTGGAGCAGAGCCGGGCGGTGAGTAAGGCCGATTTTATCGTGGCCGTGATGTCAGGCGATTTTGTGCAGCGCGGTGAACCCGCGCTGATGGACAAGTGGACGCGCAGCCGGCTGGCGGTGGAGAGCGGAGTTGATCTTGTGCTCGAGCTGCCGTTTTATTTTGCCACCAGCAGCGCCGAAGACTTTGCACGCGGTGCCATCGGCATCATGCATGGGCTGGGATGCGTCAGCGACATCTCGTTCGGCTGTGAGTATCCGGAGATCGGAGTGCTCTACCAGCTGGCGGGCTTTTTGTCCGGCGAACCCGAGAGTTACAGTGAAGCTCTCAAGGAGGAGCTCGCTGCCGGCAAGTCGTTCCCGGCGGCGCGGCAGGCAGCCGTCAGCTCGATCCTGGGGGAAAGAGCGGCCGGTATCCTCGAGGGACACAACAATATACTGGCACTGGAATACCTCAAGGCCATCAAACGGACCGGCGGCAGAGAGCTGCGTCCGCACGCGCTGCGGAGGATGAAAGGTGCAGGAGCCACCGAGTCCAGGAGAAGGCTCTACGAGGGAGGCTATGCAGCTGCCAGGGAGATCCTGTCCCCGGCTGCCCGCAGGGAAATAGAAAAAAGCGGGCCCGGCAGGCTGGTATGGCCGGAAAAATTCTGGCCCCTGATCGAGGCCAGGATACTGCAGAGCGGTGAAGATGAGCTGGCTGCCATGCGCGGAGTCAACGAGGGAATCGAAAACCGGTTCAAGAAATATATCCGCTCCTGTGATTCTCTCGAGGAGTTCATCAGGAAAGTTAAGACGCGCAGATTCACGAGGACTGCGATCTGCCGCATGCTCATCAGTATCCTCAACGGAGTGAAAAAGGATGAATTCAGCGATCCTTATGGAGCTCTGTATGCCAGGGTGCTGGCGGCCGGAGCCGGCGGCAGGAAGCTGCTGCGGCTTATCGGCGACCGTGAATGGGCACAGATCCCTCTGCTGACCAACATCAACCGGCAGGGCGCAGATCTCTCAGGCGAAGCCGCCAGGATGCTGAAAATGGATATCCTGGCTGCAGATCTTTACAATCTGGCGGCCGGACGCGATCTGTATTCCTGCAGCGATTACTGTATGCGGCCCGCCATGCTGTGATCACTCTTGAATATACGGGAAAAATATCATATAATAAAAACGTTCGCAACGAAAAAAATTAATTATATAAAGGAGAATTCAAATGAAAATCTTAGTTATCAACTGTGGTAGTTCTTCATTGAAGTACCAGGTGCTGGACATGACCGGTGAAGTTCTGCTGGCTAAGGGCCTGGTAGAGAGAATCGGAATGGACGGTTCTGTCATCACTCACGAAAAGATCGGTGAGGATGAAAAGTGGAAGAACGAAGTGTCGATGCCTAAACACAAGGAAGCTATCCAGCAGGTACTGGAAGCCATCGTAGACCCTGATCACGGTGTGCTCAAGGACATGAGCGAACTGGGAGCCGTAGGCCACAGAGTTGTACATGCCGGAGAAAAGTACGATCACAGTGTACTGATCACACCGGAAGTAATCGACCAGCTGCAGGACTGCGTAGAGCTGGCACCGCTGCATAACCCGCCAAACCTGCTGGGAATTTCCGCATGCCAGGAACTGATGCCGGATACACCGATGGTAGCCGTATTCGATACAGCTTTCCATCAGACAATGCCGCCTGAATCATACATCTACGCGATACCTTATGAATATTATCAGAAGTGGGGCATCAGAAGATACGGCTTCCACGGAACGAGCCACAAATATGTAGCTCAGAGAGCCGCTCAGATCATGAACTGCAACCTGGATGACACAAAGATCATCACCTGCCACCTGGGCAACGGAGCTTCCGTTTCCGCTATCAAGAGAGGCGTCTGCATCGATACATCGATGGGATTCACACCGCTCGAGGGTCTGGTAATGGGTACAAGGTGCGGAGACATCGACCCCGCCATCGTTACTTACATCAGAGAAAAAGAGCATCTGGAACCGGGTGAAGTCAACGAGATCATGAACAAAAAGTCCGGAGTACTCGGAATTTCCGGAGTCAGCAGCGACTTCCGTGATATCGAAGCTGCAGCTGAAGAAGGAAACGAAAGAGCACAGCTGGCTCTGAAGGTCTTCGCTCACAAGGTAAGGTTCTACATCGGAGCTTATATCGCTGAGATGAACGGTGTTGACGCTATCGTATTCACCGCCGGCGTTGGTGAAAACGACATCTCGATGAGAGACATCATCTGCAACGACCTCGGCAACCTGGGCATCAAGCTCGACCTGGTAAAGAACAAGACCAGAGGAAAGGAAATGGTTATTTCCAGAGACGATTCCCCGGTACAGATCATCATGATCCCGACAAACGAAGAGCTCATGATCGCAAGAGATACACTGGAGATCGTAAAGAATCTGTAAGCACCACAAAATATAGCGAAATACCGGTTGACAAAGGTATACAAACCGCGATATAATCTAGAAGTTGTCGCTTGTGGCGACGACCGATAATGAAGATTATACTATTAATATAGAGGAGGTGTAGAAATGGCAGTACCTAAGAAGAAAACTTCTAAAGCAAGAAGAGACAAGAGAAGGAGCCCGAACATGAAGATGAAGGTGCCCGGTCTTTCGATTTGCCCTCAGTGCCACGAGCCAAAGCTTCCGCACAGAGTATGCCCGAATTGCAACTACTATGACGGCAAAGATGTAATGGCAGATTAACTTTAGAACAAAATGCGGGATCGCTGTTCGCGATCCCGTTTCTTTTGTTATCTGCGCGGGACAGGATGACGGCGCCCCCTGCGGGATATTGCACAGATGACGAAAATGAATTATCATGTAGACAGCGCCGTTGACAAAGACCGGTCAGTGACCGGATAGTTCAGGAGGAAAAGATGAAGAGAGTGCTGACATATGGTACATACGATTTGCTGCATTATGGACATATAAGATTGCTGAAGAGAGCCAAGGCTCTGGGAGATTATCTCATTGTGGCCATATCCACCGATGAGTTCAATGCCATAAAGCACAAGAAAGCTTATCATAATTACGAAACCAGGAAGGAAATGCTCGAGGCCATCAGGTACGTCGATCTGGTGATCCCGGAAAAGTGCTGGGAACAGAAGAGGGACGATGTGCTCACATACAAGGTCGATGTGGTCGTCATGGGCAGCGACTGGAAGGGCAGCGAAAAGTTCGAATGCCTGCGCGATATCTGCGATGTCGTTTACCTTGACAGGACGGAAGGCATATCCACCTCACAGATCAAGGAAGAGCTGGGTCTGCAGCCGGAAAAGGACGGCGAGAACCAGATCCCCAATACATGATAATGACAGCAAGCTAAAAGGACTGCTCCCGGATGGAAGCAGTCCTTTTTTGTTTCTGATTTTCTGATCAGGCGTTTTTGATGAGCTCTTCAGCGATCTGTACGGTGTTTGTTGCCGCGCCCTTTCTGATATTGTCGGAAACGACCCAGATATTAACGCCGCTCTTGACGGAGAAGTCTCTCCTGATCCTGCCGACATATACTTCGTTAGTTCCGGCAGCATCTCTTGCCAGCGGGTAAACGTCATGAGCCGGATCGTCCTGAACTACGATTCCCGGGAAATCAGCCAGTGTCTGTCTCAGTTCATCGAGGTCGAAATCCTTTTCGAATTCGATGTTGATGGACTCTGAGTGAGAATCAAATACGGGAACTCTTACTGTAGTTGCGGTCACTGCGATGTTGTCATCACCGAGGATCTTGTGTGTCTCGTTGATCATCTTCATCTCTTCCTTGGTGTATCCATTGTCGAGGAATACATCGATATGAGGGATGCAGTTTCCTGCGATCGGATGTGCATAAGCTTCACAAGTGTCATTTCCGGCAAGACCGTTCTTCAGGTCGTTGATGCCCTTGACACCGGAACCGCTGACAGCCTGGTATGTGCTGTATACAACTCTCTTGATCTTGTATTTGTCATGAAGAGCCTTGAGAGGCAGCATGGCCTGGATAGTTGAGCAGTTAGGGTTAGCGATGATGCCTTTCTTTACCTTCTTGATGTCTTCAGGGTTTACTTCGGGTACTACCAGAGGCACATCAGGATCCATTCTCCACTGTGAAGAATTATCGACTACTGTCACCCCATGAGCTGCCGCGATCGGAGCAAACTTTTCGGAGACCGATCCGCCTGCCGAGAACAGTGCGATGTCGATCGGCTTGTCAAAAGAGTGTTCCGTCAACTCTTCTACTATGTAATCTTTACCTTTAAATGTGACTGTGGAGCCCGCTGACTTTGCAGACGCCATGATATATAAGTTGTCAAAAGGAAAATCTTCTTCTTCGAGAACTTTCAGAAAGGTTCTTCCTACCACACCTGTAGCGCCTACAATTGCTAGATTAGGTTTCTTGTTCATTGAATTTTCCTCCTCCTAAAAAATTATAAATTACTGATAATTATAGCACCAGGATAATCATAATTCAATAAAATGGGAATAATTGTTTTGCTGATTATATGATGCATGTTTGCGGTCCCCCTTATCAGGTATCCCGGAGCCCGGTGCCGGCCCGCATCCGCCAAATATTAGTTTAAATGAAGAATTTCCGCGCTTTATATGTTATAATAGAGTGATTTTTGATGCGCATTACACCGAAGTGCATCAGGGAGACAGAAAAAAGGACACGACAAATAGGAGGAAACATCAAATATGGGTACATTGACATATCTGCAGTCGGTGATTCTGGGATTAGTACAGGGACTGGCAGAGTTCCTGCCCGTCAGCAGCAGCGGGCATCTCGCTCTGCTGCAGCATTTTTTCGGCATCAGTGGTGACAGTGTTCTGCTGTTCACAGTGCTGCTGCATGTGGGCACACTGGTATCGGTCTTCATAGTATACTGGAGGGATATAGCAGATCTCCTGATAGAACTGGTACATACTTTTGCAGACCTCTTCTCTGGCAGAGGACTGAGGATCAACTGCAATCCCACACGTCGTCTGGGGTTCATGATAATAGTGGCCACCATACCGACAGGGTTGATCGGAGTGCTCTTCAATGATACTTTTGAGGGCTTTTACAGTTCCATCACTGTCATCGGGATCGGACTTCTGATCACCGGTGTCATCCTGATGGTAGCCGACAAAATGGGACGCGGCAGGAAGAACGTAAAGAGGATGCTGTGGCGCAACGCTGTTTTCATCGGCATCATGCAGGGGATCGCGATCACCCCGGGAATATCGAGATCCGGATCCACGCTTTTCGGCGGCCTGATCACAGGGCTGGAAAGAAAGTTCGCGGTGAAGTTCGCATTCCTGATCTCGATACCATCGATACTGGGATCGGTAGTCATGGAATTCCCGGCCGCTATCGAGGCCGGTACAGCAAATATGGCAGTAGGACCGGTGCTCGCAGGCATCGCAGTAGCCGCGGTCAGCGGGCTGATAGCTATCAAGGCCATGATCAAGCTGGTATCCGACAAGAAACTGTCATACTTCAGTTATTATGTATGGGCAGTAGGGGCTGCAGTGATAATATACAGTGTATTCTTCGAGTAAGCTGCACTGTTCGCAAAGGGTATTTATATGACGGAAAAGAAACGGGGACCCGGAAGACCAAAGGGATCCCGCAACAAAAAACAGAATACGAGCAGGAGGAATACGGAAAGCATACCTAGAGACAGTATTAAACGCGCCGGCAGACAGGCGGCGGCGAAATCACAGCGAACTTCTGACAGGAGGACCACGAAAGAGAGCCAGTGCAGCGAAATGAGTGCAGCTGATTCAGCAGTCAGGCGCTCTGCAAAGGCCCTTGTTATGATTGCAGCAGGTGTTTTTTTGGTGCTGGCTATACAGACGGATCTGGTCGGCGTAGCCGGAAATGCTGTCGGCGGATTCTTCAAGGGAATGTTTGGAGCCGGAGCCTTCCTGATACCATATATAATGATAGTCTGGGGCATCATGATGTTCATCGGCAGGGCGGGAACTTTCAGGCCGCGTACAGCGATACTGCTGGTGATTCTGTTCCTGATGGAGGATCTCATCAATGCGGCCAGGTTCGTAAAGAGCATGAAATACGGCATCTTCGGTATCGAGGATGTCTTTAATGAGGGAATCAAGCTGCAAAACGGCGGCGTATTCGGAATGTATGCCGGCACCCAGATCTACAGGATGACGGGCATGGCCGGATTATATATAATAGCTATAGCGGTGATCCTGATCTGCCTCTTCCTTCTGATCAACACTCCGGTGTCCAGGATGGTAGAAATAGTGAAGGATGGACTGCCCGACAAGAAGGAGGAGAAAGACACTCAGATCAGCTTTCTGCAGGATGAGGAAGAACCTCCATTCGATCACGAAGCGGATGTGAAAGAGACCAGGGCGCAAAAGAGGGCCGCCAAAAAGGCGGAGAACCCCCCCCGGCCGGAACGCAAAAAGCGCAAGTCGCTGAAGGACCTTGAAATGGTGGACACATACGCTTCCTATATGCCTGACATGTCGCCCGGTGATCATGATCCGTGGAAAGTAGCCGGACCATCATCGATCGCATTGGATGAACTGGAGGCAGAGAGGCCTTCCGAAGAGGAAGATCCACTGGAAAAGCTGCCGATCGGAGACAATAAGAAAAACATCCCTCAAGATGTTGAAGAACGAATACAGCGGCGGCGGGACTGAGAGCCGCCACAGCAGGACTTCAAAAACTTCTGAACCGGGGATCCACATCGCCGGTGAGGAAAAGGAAGCTCACGACGGGAACGACCGCGATGAATTTGACGGATTTCTGAGCGATTCCAAAGTGCTGGGGCGTGACGACCGTAAACCGAAAAAAGATGACGATGATTTTCTGGGATTCAAAAAAACGGACCTCAGTAAGGAAGGCTTTGCGGCAGCCGGCAGCGCAGCTGTGATCGGAGGCGCGTCGGTGGCCACGGCAGCCAGCAAGGCTGAGAGCAGCGAGGGTGAAGTGAAAGTGACCCCGAAGAAGAGGGGCTCTTACAAGCTGCCGCCGCTCGACCTCCTCAACCCCGTGAAAGAGACGGGCAAAGCACCGGGGCTCAAGCAGGACCTGACGCAAAAAGCCGCCATGCTGGAGAAGACATTATCCAGCTTTAACGTTGACGCCAGAGTGGTCAATGTGATATCGGGACCTTCGGTCACCAGATATGAGATAGAGCCGGCCAGAGGCGTTAAAGTGCAGAGCATCACCAGACTGGCCGATGACATCGCGCTGAACATGCGCGCCAGGAGCATCAGGATAGAGGCACCCATACCCGGCAAGGCCGCTGTGGGGATCGAGATAGAAAACGAGAGCAGGCAGATGGTGGGCTTCCGTGAGATCGTGGGTTCTTCCGCCTTCCGCAACCACAAATCAAAGCTGTCGTTCACCGTGGGCCGCGATATCGGAGGCAATCCGGTAGTCGCCGACCTTGCCAAGATGCCGCACCTTCTGATCGCCGGAGCTACCGGCTCGGGTAAATCGGTCTGCATCAACACCATCATCAACAGCATCCTCTACAAGGCGAGACCGGAAGAGGTCAAGATGGTGCTCATAGACCCCAAGATGGTGGAGCTGGGCAACTACAACGGCATACCGCATCTGCTGATACCGGTGGTCACCGATGCCTCCAAGGCGGCAGCCGCGCTCAACTGGGCGGTGGCCGAAATGACGAGGAGATACAAGTGCTTTGCGCGCACCGGCGTGCGTGAGATCGGAGCTTACAACAAGCTGATGAAGGACAAAGGCGAAAGGGACGAGATCCTGCCGCAGATAGTTGTCATCATCGACGAGCTGGCAGACCTGATGATGGTGGCCAGTTCGCAGGTCGAGGATTCTATCTGCAGGATAGCGCAGCTGGCCAGGGCTGCCGGCATGCATCTGGTGGTGGCCACGCAGCGCCCCTCGGTAGATGTGATCACGGGCCTCATAAAGGCCAACATCCCTTCACGCATCGCCTTCATGGTCAGCTCGCAGATAGATTCGCGCACCATAATCGATATGCCGGGTGCCGAAAAACTGGTCGGCAACGGAGATATGCTGTTCAAACCGCAGGATCTCAACAAGCCGAAGAGGATCCAGGGGCCATTCATCGATGACGATGAGGTGGAACGTGTGATAGAATATGTCAAGGGCCAGGCCGGTGAAGCCGATTACAACGATGAAGTGATCGAGCAGATCGAGAAGAGCAGGGACTACGAAGGCAATGATGAGGATGATGCGCTGATGATGGACGCTATGGAGGCGGTCGTCTCCGCAGGTCAGGCCAGCGCGTCCATGCTGCAGAGAAGATTCCGCATCGGATACAACCGCGCGGCGCGCATCATAGATATGATGGAAGCGCGCGGCATCGTCGGACCTCAGGACGGTTCACGCCCGAGACAGGTGCTGCTGACAGAGGCCGAACTGGAACAGATAAAGGAGAATTCGTAAGCTTATATGAAAATATACATAGAGACACTTGGATGTCCCAAAAACTTCAACGACTCTCAGGTCGCCGCGGGCATACTCGAGGAAGCCGGTCATCAGATGACCGATGACCCGGGCGCCGCGGATGCTATAATAGTGAATACATGCGGCTTTATCGAGGACGCGAAGACGGAATCCATAGACAGGATATTTGAGATGTCGCGTCAGGGAAAGCTGCTGCTGGTCAGCGGCTGTCTGCCGCAGCGTTACGGCGAAGAACTGTATCGTGAGATACCGGAGGTGGATATCTTCCTGGGAGTCAACGACTACGACAAGCTGCCTCAGATCCTGGAACATCATATAGCGGGGGAGAGAGAAAAATACCTCAGCCCGTATACCAGGGAACTGGAGACCACACTGAGAAAGCTCGGTGACCATCCGTACTCGGCGACCATCAAGATCGCAGAAGGATGCAACAACAGGTGCACTTATTGTGCTATCCCCGCCATCAGGGGACCATACCGCAGCCGCTCTAAAGACGCTATAATAGATGAAGCAAAGCGCCTGGCGGCGGCCGGCACCAAAGAGATAATACTGATAGCTCAGGACACCACAGCCTGGGGACAGGATATCTACGGCGAGTACCGCCTGGCAGAACTTTTGCGCGAACTGTGCCGCATAGACGGCATCCGCTGGATAAGACTGCTCTACTGCTATGAGGAAAAGATAACTGACGAGCTGATAGAAGTAATGGCCGCAGAAGAAAAGATCTGCAATTATATCGACATACCTCTGCAGCACGGCAGCGACAGGATCCTGAAAAAGATGGCCCGTCTCTCGACGCGTGCCAGCATCGAAGATACGCTGGCAAGGCTGAGGAAAGCCATGCCCGATATCCACATCAGAACCACCTTGATCACCGGTTTCCCGGGGGAGACCGAAGCCGACTTTGAAGAGCTGGTCAGTCTGGTGGAAGAACAGAAATTCGAACGGCTGGGAGTGTTCGCTTATTCCGCTGAGGATGGAACACCGGCGGCCGAGATGCCGGATCAGGTGGAACAGGGGATCAAGGAAGAAAGACGCGACGCGATCATGCGCAGGCAGCTCGATATCTCCCTGATATCAAACCAGCAGAAGATCGGCAGCGAGCAGGAGGTCATCCTTGAAGAGCCGGATGCTCCCGGTGTCTGGCTGGGACGCAGCAGATATGACGCACCGGAGATCGACTGCGGCGTAGTGGTGAACACCGGAAAAGAACATGAACCCGGAGACATCATACGGGTCAAGATAAATGACGCTTTTGATTATGACTTGATTGGAAAGGAAATTTGAAATGAATCTACCTAACAAACTGACGATGGGAAGGATCTGTGCTATTCCGGTCTTCATCGTGGTATACCTGCTGGGATACAACGTGGCCGCTGCCATAATATTCATCGCCGCTGCGGCCACGGATGCCCTCGACGGTCATCTCGCGAGGAGCCGCGGGCTGACCACCAACTTCGGCAAGTTGATGGATCCGCTGGCCGACAAACTGCTGACCATGGCAGCTTTTCTGTGCCTTGTGGGTACCGGGATCGTACCCTCATGGATGGTGATCGTCATCCTGGGACGTGAGTTCGCGGTCAGCGGCCTGCGTCAGCTCGCGGCGGCCGACGGGGTCGTCCTGGCGGCGGAAATGACCGGCAAAATCAAGACAGTGCTCCAGATGGTGGCTCTGGCGATGCTGATCCTGGACAACTGGCCGGGCAGATATTTCGGCATCCCTCTGGATATGATATTCCTGTGGGCGTGCGTGATCATGACCATCGTCAGCGGTGTCGAATATTTCGTGAAGAACTGGAAGATAGTAGTTTCACAGGGGATGTAAGCACAATGAAGACAGCATTAGTCAGTGTGGGCACTGAGCTGCTCATGGGACAGACTGTAAATACAAATGTAGTTTTCCTCTCGCAGGAATTGAATCAGATAGGTGTGGACGTGCTATACCATTACACGGTGGGCGACAATCCACACAGACTGAAGGAACTGATCGAACTGGCTTACCACGACTGTGACATCGTGATCACCACCGGTGGCCTGGGGCCTACACAGGACGACCTGACCAAAGAGATGGTATGCGAGGCCCATGGTGACCGGCTGGTGCTGCACCAGCCCAGCCTGGACACTTTAAAGTCGATGTTTGCGAAGACAGGACGCGAGATCACGGAGAACAACTACAAGCAGTGCTATATGCCCAGCAGGGCGGAGGTCTTCGATAACGATCAGGGCACCGCACCAGGCTTTGCCCTGGAGACGAACGGCAAGATAGCGATCTGCATGCCGGGGCCGCCCCGGGAGATGAAGAATATGTACAGGAAGCATGTCAGGCCATTCCTGGAAGCACGCAGCGACAGCAAACTAGCTTTCCGTGATATCCGCTGCTTCGGCATCGGTGAATCACAGCTGGAGACCAGGCTGCTGCCGTTGATCGACGGGCAGACCAATCCCACTTTTGCAACATACGCCAAAGAGGGAGAGAGTTTTCTGAGGGTGGCCGCCAAGGCAGCGACCAGAGAGGAAGCTCAGGCCATGGTCGATGGACAGCTGCCGGCAGTGAGAGAGCTGATCGGTGAGTTCATATATTCTGAGAACGGCGAAGATCTTCCGGAGGTCGTGGGCAGGATGCTGCTGGAGAGGAACATCTCGATATCCTGTGCGGAATCGTGCACCGGCGGCATGTTCGCCGCCAGGATGATAGACCTCGCGGGCATTTCGGCCGTCTTCGAGAGGGGCATAGTCACCTATTCCAACCGCGCCAAGATGGAGGAACTGGGTGTACCCGAAGAGACACTGAAGGAGCATGGAGCAGTCAGTGAAGAGACTGCGGCCGCCATGGCTGAGGGACTGAGCCGCAAGACAGGCAGCGACATCTGCATATCGGTGACCGGAGTTGCCGGACCGGATGGAGGCTCGGCAGAAAAACCGGTGGGCCTGTCTTACATAGGCGTTGTCTACTGCGGACAGACCAGGGTCATCAGAAATCTGGACAGAGCGGTCAGCAGGAAGTGGAACCGCAACCGGGCGATGCTGTCCATGTTCAATGCCATATATCGCATTTTGAAAGGTTAAAAATGAGAAGCGACAAGCACGTAGAGAACAGTGAAAGCGCCCGCAGGATACTCAAAGAGCGGGAAGAGGAAATAGCCGAATTCAACAGGGCTCACGGTGATGAACTGAATTCAGACACTGCCGATATCGCGCCGCCGCCTGAGGAAACGGCGAAAGCAGAAAATCCGGAGGAGAACAAGTCCTCTGAGATCTATTTCAACAAGGATGATGATCTGGAAAAGCAGAAAGCGCTTTATCGTCGTCTGGTCGAGGAGGAGCAGAATCAGGGCAAGGTCGACCGCAGCATCATCAAAGATGTACCCGAAGACGGCTTCCGTGATCCGAACTGGAAGGGAGCGGGCGCCCGCAGAGCGGCCGCGGCCGCCATGGCTGCTGAGGCAGGCGGCGAGAAGAGCGAAAGAAAGTCGATTGCGGAGATCGAAGAAGAAGTGTCCGGGGAAGACCCTCAAAGATCGGTCAACGAAGTAGTCGGCCTGCCGCCGGATCCGCCGAAGAAAAAAAGAAACCGCAGGAAGACGATCCTCATAGTAGTCATTTCCCTGCTGGTGATACTGGCATGCATAGGGGCCGGCTTCCTGATATATCTGCACAGCCTCACGGGCAAGATCGAACAGGATGATACCGACCTTGCCGATTTTGACATCAATGACAGAGTGGCTAAGGAACTCGACGGGTATCGCGACATCGCCATACTCGGAGTCGATGCACGCAAGCAGGAGAGCATCAAGGGCTCCAGGTCGGATGCTATCATCGTGGCCAGGATCAACGAGAAAACCGGGAGGATACAGCTGATATCTGTGATGAGGGATTCATATCTTCAGATCGAAGGCGAGGACGGCTCCAAGGGTCTCGACAAGATCACGCACGCGCACGCTTATGGCGGGGCTATCGATACCTGCAAATCACTCAACCGCAACCTTGACCTCAACATCAGCGAATATCTGGTATTCAACTGGAAGGCTGTCGCCGACCTTGTAGATAAAGTAGGCGGGGTCACCGTGGATATAGATTACGATGAAATCTACGATATGAACCAGTACGGTTACGAATCGGCGGAAAATGTCGATGGCACCTACACTCCGATATATCAGACCGGAAAGACCAAACTGAACGGAGCCGCTGCCGTCACCTACTGCAGGATAAGGAAGAATTCGGGCGGCGATCCCGGAAGGGGCAGCCGCTACAAGGAAGTAATGGGGCAGCTGCTGAAGAAGGCCAGGAATATGGATCCCAGCGATCTCAACGATACGGCCAACAAGATACTGCCGGAACTGCGTACCAACATGAAAAAGACAGCAGTGCTTTCCATGATGTCCAATATGTCCTCTTACAAGATAGGGGCCTCGTACGGGTGGCCGCAAAAGTACAATGCCGCCATGATAAATTCGGTGTGATATGCTCTGCCGGATACGCTGGAGACACAGGTGAAGTGGCTCCACAAAAAGGCCTTCGGACAGAAAAACTACCAGCTGACAAAGAGGGCTGCAAAGATATCTGAACAGATCAACGATGTGCGCGATGAGAACGGATACAGCGAAGATAATTACGATACTAATTGATTTCAGGAAGGAAATATATAAATTGAGCAAGAGATATGCCGTACTGATAGACGGTGACAATATAGCTACAAAATACATGGAGGATGTCATCAACGAGCTCTCCGCGAGCGGGACATTGACCATCAAGAGAGTTTACGGGGATTTCAAAAACCCCCGGCTGAAGGACTGGGAAGCGGCTTCACTGAAGTATTCGATCATCCCGGTGCAGCAGTATGAGAACACCAGGGGCAAGAATTCCACAGACATCTGCATGGCGATAGATGCCATGGACATTCTGCACGACAACGAGGTAGACGGGTTCTGCATCATCAGCAGTGACAGTGATTTCACTAGGCTGGCGGCGCGTCTCCGGGAGTCGGGCAAGGAAGTCATCGGCATGGGCAACAAAAACACTGTGGAAGCTTTTATGGCCGCCTGTTCGACTTTCAAAAAACTGGAGAACCTGGGGGAGACCGGATACGAAAGCGAAGAGGAAGAAGGGGATATCAGCGAGATACAGCAGCAGATATACGATATCATGCTGGAAAACGATGAAGAAGTCATGGAGACGAGCGCACTGAAGGAAACGCTGGTGCGCCGCAACCCCGGATTCGATATCAAGGATTATGGATTTTCAAAGTTTTCGGCTCTGCTGAACAGCATGGACAACCTGGAGCTCTATGACAAGTCGCGCAAGGTCGCCATGGTGCCCTTCCGCGAAGAGGAAGTCAAGCAGCTGATAGACGACCTCATCAAGACTGGAAACTATACTACTAACCAGCTGAACCTGGCGATAACCAGAAAGATAAAGGGATTCAACCTGAAGACACTGGGTTATTCCAGCTGGAAGAGCTTCCTGAAAAATAACGGCCTGCGCATAGATGGAAGGCAACACGTTAAAAGAAGGTAGGGAATGGAAGGAAAAAGAGCTAACCGGATAATTCGCCTGATAAAACAATTTATCAGATTCACAGGTGTAGGATTGACTTGTTTTGCCATAGACTACGGCATCATGATACTGCTCACAGAAGCGTTCGGACTCAAATATCTCTGGTCAACAGGCATTTCATTCACCATAGCAACAGTAATAAATTACTTCCTCAGCAGCAGATTCGTATTCAATCACCAGAACGGGGGTCGACTGGATCTGATCATATTTGTCGTACTCGGGGCCGTCGGCCTGGTACTCAACCAGCTGCTGATGTGGCTGTTTGTAGAACATGTAGGTATTCCGTACTACTTCACAAAGATTATTTCCGGCATCCTGGTGTCCTTTTACAATTTTGCCACCAGGAAGCTGTTTCTGGAAAGAGGGAAAAGGAAGGCGCAGCGCAGAATAAATGAGCATAAAGCACAAGAATAAAATCGAAGAACTTTTTGTGGCCATAGACAAGACTGCAGAAGCTGACAATCGTGCCGCGATACTGAAAATGATCGCTTTCGTACTGGCCGTGCTTCTCTGTGGAGTTTATGTCTTCAATGTCTTCCAGATCAAAGATGACAAACAGGGGAAACAGATCTGGAATTCGTTTTATCAGGAAAAAGAAAACACGCTGGACGGGTTGTATATCGGCTCCAGCTCCGTTTATATGTTCTGGATGCCGACCAAAGCTTACAGCAAATACGGTTACTGCATCCCCAGTCTGGCCACCAGCGCGCAGTCGATAGCGACTGAAAAGTATATCATGGAGGAGGCTCTGCGCACGCAGCCGGGCATCAAAGTCTTTTTCGTAGATATCAGGAATATTTCACGCCCGGCGGAGGGGATGACGGAAGGCGATGTGCGGCAGGTGACCGACTGCATCAAGACCAGGGAAATCAGGGAAAAGGCCATCGACAGCGCGCTGACTTACTACAAGAAGATGGGCGCGGACATCGATTATGACAAGAACGACTATATCAATTCTTTCCTCTTCTATCACAATCGCTGGGCGGCCGATCTCGGCCCCAGGGATTTTAAGGTGTGGGGAGTGAACAATAAGTATAAGGGATTTGTGATCAACGGTCGCGGCTATGAAAAAATACACCTCGAAAAGCCGGCCGATGTCAAGGGCACCACAAAGCTGGCAAAGGTGCAGATAGATACTCTGAACGACTTGCTCGACTACTGTGATTCGATAAAACAGAAGGTGATCTTTGTATCCTCGCCGTATGCGACCGACTCCGTCGAGAAGAGACAGATCCTGAACACCGCTCATAAGATGATCAGGAAGCGCGGATATGAAGTCTGGGATTTCAACCACGAGCCGCTTTTGAGCAAGGTGAATATGAACTGGCACAAAGACTATTTTGAGAAAACACATACCAACGTTTACGGTGCCCAGAAGTTCACCAGGTTCATGGCACGCAGGATCCACAAGAGACTGGATCTGCCTGATCACCGCGGTTCCGCCGATTATGTCAGCTGGGACAAGGCTGCCAGCGACCTGAATCAAGAGCTGAAGATCAAAGGCGACGGCCAGGGCAAACCGGTTTCCGAGCGCTATATAATAAACCCGATGGAATACGCCGTGATTTACTCACTCGATTCCGCCGGGATAAATTATCATAGTATAGTCGATAAAGCAAAGGCCAAAGAGGCCAAAGAGGCCAAAGAGAAAGAAGAAAAAGAAGAATATTGATTTTTTACTTCAACATCTCCCTGAGGTCCTCATCGGCATCGCCTGTTGCATGTATGCCGTATTCAGAAACCAGGAAGTCCATAACATTCGGTGAGATGAACGCCGGGAGCGTGGGACCCAGGTAGATATTCTTCATGCCCAGGTGCAGCAATGTCAGCAGCACGGCTACTGCCTTCTGCTCGTACCACGAAAGTACCAGTGATAGTGGCAGGTCATTGAGACCGCAGTCAAAGGCTTCCGCCAGCGCGGAGGCCACTTTTATTGCGCTGAATGCATCGTTGCACTGACCGAGATCCATCAGGCGCGGCAGTCCGGCAACGGTTCCCAGGTCGAGGTCGTTGAACCTGAACTTTCCGCAGGCCAGAGTCATGATCACGGAATCCTGCGGTGTTTTCTTTACCAGCTCCGTGAAATAATTCCTGCCCGGCTTGGCTCCGTCACAGCCGCCGACGAGGAAGAAATGCGATATCTTTCCCGCTTTCACAGCATCGACGATTGCATCCGCTTTGGAGAGAATGGCATCGTGCGCAAATCCGGTCGTCAGGATCGAGCCGCCGTTGATGCCCGTCATCTTCTGTTCATCAGGGTAACCGCCGAGCATGATGGCTGTCTCCGCCACGGCAGAGAAGTCTTTATCATCAAATATATGGAACATTCCTTTGTAAGCCACAGGGCCGCTGGTAAACACACGGTCGCTGTAGCTGGGTTTTGGCGGCATGAGGCAGTTGCTGGTGAACAGCACCGGCGCCGGCATGCCATCGAATTCGGTCTGCTGGTTCTGCCATGCAGTTCCGAAGTGCCCCTTCAGGTGGGGGAATTTCTTCAGTCCTGGATAAGCATGAGCCGGCAGCATTTCGCCGTGAGTGTAGACGTTGATATTGTATCCCCAGGTCTGGTTCAGCAGCAGTTCCAGGTCACGCAGGTCGTGTCCGCTGACGACGACGAAGGGACCGGGCTCGATCGTTGTGGAGACCTCCGTGGGCACGGGCTGGCCATAAGCCTCGGTGTTGGCCTTGTCGAGCAGCTCCATGCAGATGAGATTCTTCTCGCCGGTCTCCATCACCAGCGGGAGCAGGTCTTCCGCCTTCATATCAGAACCTATAGCGCGCAGTGCTTTGAAAAAGAAGGCCATCACATCCTGATCGTCCTTTCTCAGTGCCAGCGCATGGAAAGCATAGGCAGCCATGCCTCTGATACCGAACAGTATCAGCGATTTGGCTGATTTGACATCGGGATCGGGACAGGACCACAGTTCATTAATATCGTATTCGAGCGGCAGAGTGCGGTTGATGTCCCTCACCATGTTGAACTGGCGCTGCAGTGCAGTGGGATCAAAGTTGACGTTTGTCATCGTCATAAAGAGAGCAGAGATCACAGCTCTATCCATTTTTTCGGTCGTTTCCTGTCCTGCGACAGAGCGTGCCAGCCCGATACAGGCTCCTGTCAGCTGATCCTGCAGCTGTGCCACGCGGTCGTCTTTGCCACAGACCCCCTTTTCGCCTTCACAGGCTGTCTGGCAAGCCGTTTGTTCACATTGGTAGCAATACATATTTTATCCCTCCGATTAGTATCTAAAATTCCATTTCAACAGATAAAGTATAATATAACATCGAAAGAGTACGAGTTGCAAGCGCAACGTGGTGTGCAGATTTTTTTTTCGTTTCTTCACAGAAACATCACAAACGGGTCTTATTATAATCAATAAATTATAAAGATATAGATAAATAATTATAAACATCAAAGAAAACAAAAATATGCAGAAAAACACAAACGAGTTTATCAGGACTGTCGCGGAAACCAGGAGCATCTCACAGGTAGCTGAAAAGCTGTCGGTCAGCCAGCCGGCCGTATCCGCAAAGATCAAGAAGATAGAAGAGAAATATCATATCAGGATATTCGACAGGAGCACGCAGCCGCTGGAGCTGACACCGGAAGGGAAGGCGCTGCTGGCTTACTTTGACCGTGAGGAAGAACTGGAAAAGAGTTTTCGCGAAAGACTGGCGGAAATCGCCGATCCCGAGAGCGGGGAGCTGACGATCGGCGGAGCCAGTGCTTTCAACCTGGTATACATGCCGTTGACAGTAGGAAAGTTTTCATCCAGATATCCCAGGGTGAATATCAATCTTATTGATGGCAACATGCCGGAGCTGGTGCAGAGAACGCTGGACGGAGACCTGGACATGTTCGTATCCTCGCCGATAGGCAGGAAAGAAGGTATCCGGTTTGAAAAGATATCGAGCACCAGGATATACCTGTGCGTGCCCCCTGAAGATCCCATCAATGAGAGGCTGAAGGACTTTCGCATTCCGCCGGCCGACATCGACAGCGACGAAGACCACAGGGAAGTCGATCTGAAGGAGTTCCAGGAGATACCCTTCATTAAGCTCGATTCCGACAGGCATCTGGGCAGGCTGATGGAACTGCTGATCAGCAAGGCGAAGATGCAAAAGAAAATCAGGATCACTGCCGACCAGTCGATCACCAGTTATATGATGACATCGCGCGGAGTGGGAGCTTCTCTGATGAGCGGCATCGACATCAGAAATATAGACATGGCCGAAAAGCCCTGTTTTTATATGATCAGCAACCGTTACTGCAAGAGAGATATGTATATAGCAACCCGCAGGAGCAATAAACTGTCGCCGCTGGCGAAAGAGTTCATAAATATGCTCAAGGAGTCCCTGGAGCACCTGCGTTGAGGGATACAAAGCAAGCAAATAAAAAATTATCGGAGGAGAAAAGTGAAAATGAAGAAAATGAAGAAAGTAATCATGTTGGTTCTCGTGATGGCGGTAGCCATAGGGGCTGCAGGTCTTACGGCCTGCGGCAGCGGAAGTGACAATGGCAGCAGCGGAAAGACCGAGACTGTCAACATAGCCATGCAGCACGGCATGGCTTATGCACCGCTCAAGGTGATGGAGAAGAAGAAACTGGTGCAGAAATATTATAAGGGTGCCAAGGTCAAGTATTCGACATTGAATTCGGGTTCTGCGATAACTGAAGGCATGAATTCCGGAGATATCCAGTTTGCAGCCTTGGGTGTGGCACCGGCAGTGACCGCAGTCGTCTCCGACGTTCCCGCTGAAATCTGCGCCAACGTCAGCGCGCAGCCACAGGCATTGATGACCAATCAGAGTGATATTAACTCGGTCAAGGATATCGGGAAAAAAGACAAGATCGCGCTGGTGAACATCGGCAGCATCCAGCACGTGATGCTGGGAATGCTGGCACAGAAAGAACTCGGCGATGCACATGCGCTGGATGATAACATCGCGGCCATGAGTCACCCGGATGGAATGAGCTCGCTGGAGTCGGGTTCGGTACAGCTGCAGCTGACCACGTCTCCGTATGTCTTTAAGGAAGCCGATATGGACGGGATACATGAGGTCGCCGGTCTCGACAGTGTGTGGCCGCGTGGTCAGTCGTTCATCGTGATGATGGCTCTGGATGACGTCTACAAGAACAACAAAAAACTCTACGATGCGGTCTTAAAGGCTGAGAGTGAGGCCATCGACTGGATCAACAACCATCCCGACGAAGCTGCCAAGTTGCTCTGCAAGGAAGAGGGAGTCAGCGCAGCGACCATGAAGAAGTGGCTGCAGGATCCGGACTGTACTTACAGCACGACATGCAAAGGAGTTTTCAAGACAGCCAGCTTTATGGCAGACAACGGTTTTCTGGAGAGCAAGGGCCCCAAGGCTTTTGGAGACCTGGTATTCGATGGCGTGAAGGGAAATTAACATGAAGAATGAAGTTGTAAAAGAGGTAAGGACTCAGATAATCTTTCTGATATGCTTCTTCGCTGTGTGGCAGCTTTGCAACAAGACCGGGCTGGTGGCCGACAACGCACTGCCTTCGCTGGAAGAGATCCTGAGATCATTGAAAAAAGCATTCGTCGAGGACGACCTCGCGATGAGCACGCTATATTCGCTGGGGCTGCTGGGACGCGGCCTCGGCCTCGGCGTAATCCTCGCCTTTGTGTTTTCGTCACTGGCCATGGTGAGCGTGGTATTCAAACGGATATACAATCTCATTGTATCCATCTTCGACCTCATCCCGGGCGTGGCTCTGATGCCGCTGGCGATAACATGGTTCGGCATCGGAGAGGGCGTTATTATCTTCATCGTATTCCACGGAGTCATCTGGCCCATGTCGCGCAGCGTGCTCGATGGCTTCAAGGGAGTGCCCAGACTCTATCTGGAGGAAGGCACGAACTTCGGACTCGGCGGTTTCCGGCTGGTGACCGGGATCTATCTGCCGGCGGCCTCGGCAGCTATCATCTCCGGACTCAGAGTAGGCTGGGCCAGAGCATGGCGCGGACTGATAGCCATTGAGATGATATTCGGAACTACCGGTTCCGGCAGCGGTATCGGCTGGTACATCTTCGAGCGCCGTACGTTTGTGGATACGCCGGGAATATACGCGGCACTGATAGTTATCATGGCCATTGGAATAGTTGTTGAATACGCTATATTCAGGAACATAGAGAACAGGACAGTCAGAAAGTGGGGGATGACGGCATGAGTGAATCAGGAAAAAGCCTCCTGGAAATCAGGGGCATGAGCAAGAGTTATCACGACACTCCCGATGCCAGGGAGGTCATCAGCAACTTTGATCTGACATTGAACGAGGGCGACTTCCTCTGCATTTTGGGACCCTCGGGCTGCGGCAAGACGACGCTGATAAGGTGCATTGCGGGTTTTGAAGATTATGAGGGCGATATCAGTGTCGATGGTAATAAGGTAACCAGGCCGGGGATCGACCGC
The DNA here is from genome assembly GCA_050953405.1 of Anaerovoracaceae bacterium. Taxonomy (GTDB): domain Bacteria; phylum Bacillota; class Clostridia; order Peptostreptococcales; family Anaerovoracaceae; genus RUG100. The sequence goes on from JBMNMP010000002.1 coordinate 89,780, forward strand.
ATGATGATCTTTCAGGACTACAATCAGCTCCTGCCATGGAAGACCGTGATCAGAAATGTAGCTTATCCCTTGAAGATCAACGGGGTCAGCGACAAGGAAGAGCGCAGACGGAGAGCGATGGAGTATCTGGAAATGGTGAACCTGGCCGATTATGCTTACTTTTATCCTCACCAGCTCTCAGGAGGCATGAAGCAGCGCGTGGCCATTGCCAGAGGTCTGGTGATGAATCCGAAGATCATCCTCATGGATGAACCGTTCGCCGCGCTCGATGCGATGACGAGAAACCGCCTGCAGGCAGAACTCCGGGGCATCAAAGAAAGGACCGGAGCCACCATCATCTTCATAACACACAATATACAGGAAGCTATTGTGCTTGGCAACAGAGTGATCATGATGAATAAAAGGGGAGAGATAGAGCTGGATATCGAAAACACGATCCCCAAGCCGGTGACCCCGGCATCACCGGGCTACGGCGCGATGTGGGAAAAATTCTCGCATGCGCTGAACCGCCAGATGGACGAGTAAAGAGTCACCAAAAAACTGCTGCCGATGAGCAGCAGTTTTTGATTGTTCAATCTTTCATCAGTTTTTTGCGCTGTACTTTTCCGTTGAAGGTGCGTGGTATTTCGTCAATGACTTCGATTTCCTTCGGCTGCTTGTTGCCGTCGAGATGGGTTCGCAGGTATTTGCGGAAGTCCCTGGCATCGTAATCAGCCTCCGGCTCCAGTGAAATAAAGAGCTTTGGCATCTGACCCTGGACTTTGTCGGGTATGGGCACGCAGCAGCAGTCGTGCACGGCCGGGTATTTGGACACTTCCTTTTCGATCTCATCGGGGCTGATCTTGATGCCGCCGCAGTTGATGACATCGTCCTGTCTGCCGAGATAATAGATGAGGCCGTCTTCGTCGGTGTATCCGAGGTCGCTGGTGTATATGAATCCGTCGGCGACCACGCTGGCAGTAAGCTCCGGCTCTTTGAAATATCCGATCATGTTCTGACCGCCGCCGATAGCCATGAGGCCGGGATCTTCAGCCGTTGCCTTCTTCGGGTTCCTGTCCTCATCAACGAAGATGAATTTCGCGTTGGCAGCAGGTCTGCCGATGCAGCCCGGGCGGTGGGTGATCTTATTGAAGTCTATGATGCAGCTGCATCCGGCTTCGGTGGTCCCGTAAAAGTCGTACAGCGATGTCTTCGGCAGCAGCCTCGAGAGGTGATCCTTGTCTTCCTGCATCAAAGGCGCACTGCCTATCTGTATATAGTCCATCTGATCCTTGTACTCCGACAGCTTGTCCCTTGACAGCTTGAAGAGCATAGTCAGTATGGAAGGCGCCATATCCATAGAGGTGACCTTGTACTTTTCTATCATATCATATACGGGCTTGATGAAAGTCACTCCGTTGAGGATGATCACGGAACTGCCGTTGTACATGTTCGAGTAAGTCCTCCGCAGGCCGTGGCTGTGCGACAGGGGCATCGGTATCAGTTCCACATTGTCCTTTTTCATCTGTACGCCGAGAGTGACATTCTCCGCGATCGCGATGTCGTTTGCGAATGACAACTCTATGCCCTTGGATTTTCCGGTGGTTCCCGTAGAGAAAAGTATCTCCGAAGTGTCTTCGCGCTCCGGGAATCTGATCTGTGACAGATCGTCGGGGGCCACATCATCCATCTCCTGAATGGAGTCTACGTTGAGGAATTCTGCTTCTATTTCAAAGGCTTTATTTCCCATGAATATTTTTGCCTCTGTTGAATCCACGATCTCTTTCACCCTTCCAATAGAAGCGTTTCTCTCGGTGGGCACGAATATTCCTCCCGCCAGCTGGATGGCGAAGGCGCAGATCATATAATTGACATCCTGTGTACACTGGACGACCACGCAGTCTCCTGACTGCAGACCATGACGCTGCAGTCTGGCGGAAACAGCCCAGATATGATTCCACATTTCTCTATAAGTAACGCTCACCCGGCTGTCTGCGAGACACAGCTTTTCAGCTGTTGCCGGATCGGTGGCATGTGTAGCCAATGCTTCGAGTATCGATCTCATTATTAACCTCCATAATTTGCAAAATCACTAACATTTTAGCACAAGATGTGTTCGCAGGGGTGTAGTATCTACTGACTTTTGTGTTGTTTCTGTGAAGGATGTATGAAAAATGCGGATTTTACAAATGAACACTTGAAAAGGAAATTTCGGTATATTATAATTGCAAAGGTTGTTTATTGACTATTGCAGTGAAACAGACAGTTGATTGGAGAAAGTCAGATGAAAGATAAGGTTATTGAAATCCTGAAGAATGTTAACGCGGATGTTGATTGTGAGAATGAAAAGTCGATGATCGACGATGAACTTCTCACCTCTTTCGATGTGGTAGCTATTATCGGTGATTTGGCCGATGAGTTCGATATCGATATTTCGGTAGATGAGATGGTCCCCGAGAATTTCAACACGATCGAGGCTATTTGCGCTATGGTCGAGAGACTGATAGAGGAGCAGAAATAATCCATGTCATTCGTATCGTTTACTTTCCTGGGCTTTTTAGCCGTAGTTTTGGTATTGTATTATCTGCTGCCCAAAAAGGTGCAGTGGATTTTTCTGTTGATCGCCAGCTATGGCTTTTACCTCTTTGGCGGATTGAAGCCGCTGTTTTTTATACTCTTTACGACTTTCTTCGTATACGCCTGCGGGCGCTGGATGGAGCATATAAAAAACATCAAGAAGACAAAGTCCGAGGCAAAAAAGGTGAACCGGCGCATCATAGTGATGGCTTTGCTGGTGAATTTCGGGATACTGCTGCTGCTCAAGTACTATAACTTTGCGGCAGAGAACCTGAACGGGCTCTTCTCCGGCAACAGCGATCCGCTGCCGCTGGTGAACATTGTCCTGCCTCTTGGCATTTCATTCTATACATTCCAGGCCATGGGATATCTGATCGATATATACAGGAACAAATATGAAGCGGAGACCAACCCGGCCCGCTTTGCGCTGTTCATATCGTTTTTCCCGCAGGTAGTGCAGGGGCCTATCAGCAGATATGACGACCTGGGAACGCAGCTGATGCAGGAACATCACTTCGATTACAAGACGGTGAAGTTCGGGGCGCAGCTGATGCTCTGGGGTTACTTCAAGAAAATGGTCATTGCCGACAGAGCCGGTGTCCTCGTATCCCAGGTGTTCGGCAACTGGTCCGACTATGACGGCACCCAGACTCTGGTTGCCATCATTATATATGCAATACAGATATATGCGGACTTTTCCGGCGGCATCGATATGGCGCGCGGGGCAGCCGGCATGATGGGGATAGATCTGGTAGAGAACTTCAGGCGTCCATACTTTGGCAGCAGTGTCGCCGATTACTGGCGCAGATGGCATATGTCGCTGACCAACTGGATGCGTGATTACGTATTCTTCCCGCTGACTCTGTCCAAGATGTCATCGAAGATCGGCAAGTGGGGCAGAAAAAACCTGGGTGGAATAATCGGCAAGCAGGTCGCCACCTATATCCCGACGTTCGTGACCTTCTTCCTTATCGGAATATGGCACGGAGCAGGCTGGGGCTTTATTACATACGGCCTCTACAATGCATCCATCATAGTGATCGCGATGATCCTGACACCGGCTTTTGACTCTGCAAAGAGCGGACTGCACATCAACGAGAAGAGCATCGGCTGGAGGATCTGGCAGGCTGTAAGGACATTTTTCATCATGGCTGCCGGCAAGTGCATCACCAGGGCTGTGGACGTGCACGCTGCCTTCGCTATGATAAAGAAATCGTTCGGATTTTTCCACTTTGATAATTTCATTTTCAGAATGACGAGCATGGGACTCACTGGAAAGAATCTCATAGTTCTGGCAGCCGCCTGTGCGATATTCTTTGTGATCAGTCTGCTGCAGGAAAACGGCATCGGCATCAGAGAAAGTATACGCAAGCTGCCGCTGGGAGTCAGATGGGCAATATATCTGGGATGTCTCGCGGCGATATTCATATTCGGATATTATGGTCCGGGATACTCGGCCAGTGAATTCGTATACAGGAACTTTTAGGAGATAGAAATGGAGAAAATGCGGGGCAGTAAAGATAAGGGCTGGAGGCCGCTGGTGAGGACTATCATTTTTGTCCTCGTCTTCATATGTCTATTTTTCTACTTGAGTTCGGTCTTCAGTCTCAAGGATGACTCACAGGGCGGCGAGATCTGGAATTCGTTCTACCGTGAAAAGCCGAACACGCTCGATGGTGTATATATCGGATCCAGTTCGGTATATGCCTTTTACATGCCTACCAGGGCCTACGAGGATCGAGGCATATGTATCAGCAATCTGGCTACGGCTTCGCAGCCGGTCTCCCTGATCAAATATGTTATCCAGGAATCGCTGAGGACCCAGAAGGACACTAAAGTGATCCTCATAGATCTGAGAAATTTCACGCGTCCGGTCGCCGGACTGAAGGAAATGGATATCAGATATGTGACCGATTCACTGAGGTCGCCGGACATCAGATACAAGGCAATCAAAGCAGCCCTGGCTTATTATAAAGCCATGGGCGCCAAGATTGATTATAAAGAAGAACATTATCTTCTTTCATATATCAAGTTCCACAATCGCTGGGAGGATGATATCTCTTTGGAAGACTGGCTGCCCACGGGACGGCACAACGATTTCAAGGGCTATGCTATAGACGAGGATGCCTATAATACTCTCCATATGTACACGCCGTACACGGTCTACGGGGAAAAGGATCTTGAAAAAGCCCAGTGGAAGGTACTCAAGGAACTGGTGGCTTACTGCAAGACATTGAAGCAAAAGGTGATTTTTGTTTCTTCTCCTTACTATACGACTAAGGACAGCAAACTCATGATATCGAACACCGTATATAACTATGTCGAGTCTCAGGGCTTTGAAGTGTGGAATTTCAATCAGGAACCGCTGAAATCGGAGCTCAATATGGATTACTGGACGGACTATTACCAGCGCAACCACACCAATGTGAAGGGTGCTCAGAAGTATACGGATTTCCTGGCCGATATGATAGACGATGAACTGAAGCTGCCCGATCATCGCGGCATGAAAGGCTATGAGAGCTGGGATGTTGTTGCCAGAGATCTTAAGAAAGAGCTTTCGATAAAGGGACTGGGACACGACAGAGATAAAACAGATGATAAATAGTATATAGGGAAAAAATAACGCGATGGCGATGCCGGCACCGATCACGGTGCCGGCTTTTTAGAACACTCAGGGAGCCGGCCTCAAGGCAAAAACGATGACAGTTTTGTCAGTTGCAGGAAAGGCTTTAGCATGATAAAATCTAAGCTATATGAAAGACACATTTGACAGGACCCGGATCAAGAATGATGACCGGACTTTGAACAAGGAAACTATCCGGAAATACGAAGATCCGGATTACAAACGCGCAGCCGAAGAATATGAGAGGCTGGCAAAATACAATAGAAAGCTATATCAACAAGAGCGCAAGGAGAAACAGAACGCCGGAAAGGCTGCTGCCGGAATGGCAGCGGATGCCGCCAGACGGGCCGGCAATACCGCAAAGAGCGCGGGCAGAAGGGCAGTGCACCATGCAAAGTCTCTGAAACAGGCGGAAAAGGATCAAAGGCGCAGGGAAAAACGCGGAGCAAATCGCAGGCGGCGGGAAGAACCGGCTTATGAGAATCGTGCTTATGAGTACGGCACCCCAGAAGCAGCGGCGGTCTCGCGTTCCCGCAGGGGACGACATACTCGCTGGAACAAGAAAAAGGTGATCAGGAACATCATTGTTTTGCTGCTGGTGCTTTTTCTTGTTTTTGTAGTGTATTTTTGTTCTGTGGTTTCTCATTTCGATAAGGTGAAGACCAGCAGCGATCAGTTTGCTATCGACCCGCAGGTCGCCCGGGACCTCTCAGGTTATCGTGACATTGCAATACTGGGCGTCGATGCGAGAAAAGGAGAACCCCTTGACGGCAGCCGTACCGATGCTATAATCATAATGCGCATAAAAAAGATCAACGGCGACATTCAGCTGATCTCCATCATGAGAGATTCGTATCTGAAGATGAAGGACAGTGACAACAAACTGATACTCGACAAGATAACACATGCTCACCACTACGGAGGCGGCGTGGATACCTGCGCTGCACTGAACCGCAGTCTCGATTTGAATATACGCGAATTTGTTATTTTCAACTGGCAGGCAGTTGCGGATACGGTCGACGACCTCGGAGGCATCGAAGTCGATGTCAAAAAGAACGAGATCAGAGATCTCAACAAGTGGGGGCCGGAGACTGCGTATAACGTGGGCGGTACATATGAGAAGATCACGACCACAGGAAAACAGACGATTGACGGGGTACAGGCTACGACTTACTGCCGCATACGCAAGACCAGCGGCGGAGACACAGGCCGCGGCGACCGCTACAAGAAAGTAATGTCCGCCGTGCTCAAGAAGATAGCGACTTCGCCGGGGTCACTGAACAAGCTGGCCACGAATGTCTTCCCGGACATCAGGACAAATATGGGGCAGGCCGCAATGCTGACCGCAGTACTGCGGGCTCCCGGCTATCAGATCGATGCTTCTTACGGGTGGCCTAAAGATTACTATGGCGGTTTGCTGGGGAACGGCATCTGGTATGCTGTACCGCAGACACTGTCGACCAATGTCAAATGGCTGCACAAGAAAGCGTTCGATCAGGATGATTATCAACCGAGCGATACCTGCGAAGAGATCAGTAATGAGATAAGGTATTACACGGGGATATAGATGATGAACAAAAGAAAAATACTGTTGATCGTGCTTTTGGCTGGACTGTTTTTTTTCATGGCGGCAACAGTTTTTCTGATTTCAGACTTGAGGAAGCCTTTGCCGGGCAACATTGCCCGTCCGCTGATATATAGCTGCAAGGCGGGCGATCTGAAGTGGTTCCCGGTCGAGAAGGCCTCCGGGTACGAAGTCTTCGAGAAAGCAGACGGCAAATGGGAAAAAACAGGTACCACGGAGAGCACCGGTTATCAAGTGAAGGACTTTCATCCGGGCACTGAATATACTGTGCGCGGGTTCAAAAAATACGGCCTCCGGGAGACGGCAGGAGGTATGGCTTATCCTGTCTCACGAGAGGGCGGACACCATGACCTCAAGATCATCTTTGAGGGCGACAGTATCATCTATGGTTTTGCGGGAAGGAAAAACGGCAGGTCACGGATGACTATGGAAGACCGCATAACCATGCAGACCGATGCAGTATGCCGCAACAAGGCCGTCTCCGGCAGGACAGCTGCTATATGCAGGAAGGACAAAGTCGTCAGTATGTACCGGGCCTTAAAGCATGAAAGAAAAAATATCATCAACAGGAATATAGACATCGTTATGATAGGCCTGGGTACGAATGACTACAAGTATGATGTCCCCCTGGGTAAGCCGGGCAGCAAGGCGGGGAATACATTTTACGGAGCTTATAAATATATCGTTTACAAGCTGAAACAGCAGTACCCGAAGGCAAAAATCGTGCTGATGACGCCAATGGAGAGGGAGGAAGGCTGGAATGCCCCCAATGACATAGGTTATACTCTCGACCAGTATCGCCGGGCGGTCATCAGGATCGCCGCCGGCAATGGCGCCCTGGTCTACGATGCCAGGAAAGAAAACCTGGTGAATGAGAACAATGTGATGAGAAGGACTGCAGACGGACTGCACCCGACCGAATACACATATCAGATGATAGGCGATTCGCTGGTCGGATTTTACAGGGACAACGGGCTGCTCCGATAGAGCCGTCTCGTCGGCTGAAGGATGAATTAATATAAAGAAATTTTTGTGAGGTAAAACTATGAATACATTTTATTCAGAAGAAGAACTAAAACAACTGGGTATCAAGAAGTACGGCAAAAATGTTAAGATCGGCAGGCATGCAATACTATATAACCCGGAGCAATTGGAGATCGGAAACAATGTCAGGATAGATGACTTCAGCATCATCAGCGGTAATGTCATTATCCATGATTACAACCATGTATCCCAATTTGCAGGGTTATACGGAGGCACAGCCGGTATAGAGCTGATGGACTTTGTGGGGGTTTCCTCTAAAGTCAGTATATACAGCACCACCGTAGATTACAGTAAGGGCGAAAAACTGACAAATCCGACGATCCCGGAGGAATTCGCGGCAACTTCGATAGATAAGAAGGTAACTATCGGAAAACATGTTTTAGTCGGTTCCGGCTCTGTGGTCCTGCCGGGAGCAAACATCGGCGAGGGAAGCACCGTTGGGTGTATGAGCTTCTGCAACAAGGAACTCGGCGAATGGGGAGTTTATGTAGGAATACCGGCCAGAAGACTGAAGGACAGACCCCGGGATCTCCTGAAGCAGGAAAAATTATTGCGTGAAAAACTTGGATGAGGTTGCCATGAAGAAAATACCATACGGAAGACAAACAGTCACCGAAGAAGATATCAAAGAAGTTGAAAAAGTATTGCGCTCGGACTATCTGACGACAGGTCCCCGGCTGAATGAATTCGAAAAGACCATCGCTGAGTATCACGGGGCAAAGTACGGGGTTGCTTTCTCCAGCGGGACAGCTGGGCTGCATGCAGCTTATAACTCTCTGCAGATACCGCAGGGTAAGGGGATACTGACGTCTCCGATAACCTTTGTCGCCTCATCAAATGCGGCGATATATTGCGGCTTGAAACCGGGGTTTGTGGATATCGATCCGGAAACCAACTGCATAGATATAAATAAGATCGAGTCTGCGATCACAGAGGATACTGCCGTGATCACACCCGTTGCTTATGCGGGATATCCGGTAGATCTCGGGAGTATACACGCGATCGCGGAGAAACACGGCTGCAGAGTGATCTATGATGCGGCGCATGCTATAGGGAGCAGGAGGAACGGTACTTTCGGCATGGAGTATGTGGATCTTGCTGTGCTGTCATTCCATCCCGTGAAGCATGTGACTACAGGAGAGGGCGGCATGGTGCTCACGAACGATGAGACTCTGTACAACAGATTGAAGCTGTTCCGCTCCCACGGGATCACAAAGGATCCGCAGCTGCTGATCAACAATGACGGCCCCTGGTATTATGAGATGCAGTCACTGGGGTTCAATTACAGGATGACGGATATCCAGGCGGCGCTCGGCATTTCACAGTTCAGCCGCATCAACCAGAATCTGCTCTCAAGGAACAAAATCGCCAAAGCTTATAACGATGCTTTCAGTGATCTCGGGTTTCTGGAAACACCGCCTTCACTTGGCTTCGAGCTGCTGGAGACCGGAGATGCCGGGAAGACTGAAAACATACATGCTTATCACCTGTATACACTGCATCTCTGCGGTGCACAGGAGCGAAAAGCTTTCTACGAGTACCTTCACGCCAACGGCATACTGGCTCAGATACATTACATACCGGTGCACCTGCAGCCGTATTACAGAGAAAACTTTGGATTCCGGAAGGGCGATTTCCCGGCGGCCGAAAAATTCTATGACGGCGAGATCAGTATACCGATGTATCACAATATGCCGGATGAAAATATTGAATATGTTATTGAGAAAATCAAGGAATACAGTAAATAGCATTTTTGAAAGTGGGGAAGAATACATTTGAAAAGCATAGTCGTGATGACATATTATCAGTTGATGCATTCCATAGCGCTGGCATTGACGTTTGAAGAAAAACCTATTCTATATTTTTCGCGCAGTTACCTGAATGTTGATGATGAACTCCTTGAAAGAGTGAAGTCAACGGGAATATTTCATGACGTTATCGGGATCACGGCACGTTTGGAATTCGTCAAGTTCATGGATGAGTTGAAAAAGACCAGGGACCTTACTGAAGAGCAGATCCGTGCGCAGGGCAATTCAATTTTCGAAAAATATCTGGAACCGCATTACGCCGAGGCCTTCAAGCCCGCGGACTTTGATGACGAAATATACGTCTACAATGATTTTCAGTGGCACTATTATTACATCGCAAAGCATTTCAAACATATAGTCGGTGTTGAAGACGGGTACAAGTCACTGCAGCAGCAGTTAAAGGTTCAGAAAATGAAGAAACTACAGTTACTGCTGCTGCCGTTTATCGATAACGGGTATTATCCGGAGCCGCTCTACAAAACAAAAAATGTTGAGCGCATCATCAGCAGCGCTGCTTTCGATGATCTGGATGATTATTATCAGAAAAAGATACAAGTATGGGATTTCAAGGATATCGTCAACGAAAATCCACAGGCCTTCAAGGAGGCTCTGCTAACTATATTCGATATCGAGTCCATGAATATAAAATCGGGTGGAGTGCTCTTCCTGGGGCAGCCTCTTGCCAGAGGCGAATACTGCAATTCCGTGGAAGAATATCTCCTGATGCAGAAATACATAAGGGAAGAGACGGATAAGGGGAACCACGTTTATTTCAAGCTGCATCCGGCTGACGTGATCGATCCTGTTTTATACATGAGTGATAAGGTCACCATGCTGCCCGGGAACTTTCCTATCGAGGTGCTCAATTTTACAGATATAACTTTCAAAAAAGCTGTCACCTTCGGTTCCACCGGGATCGATACTCTCTCATGCGCGAGAAAGATGGTCAAACATCTGCCCGACAGCTGCGACAATAACGCCAGGATCATACGCTTCATCCGCAAAGAGATCAAAGGTGAAGAGCTGTCGCTTTCATATTACATCAAGACTTCGGATCTGAACGCGCTCAATTACATACGCGTATATAGCAGTTTTAAAACTCCAAAACACATCAGAATGAACGTGTATCTGCTAGCGGATCCAGGCAGGGTCGATGAAGTCGCGGCATACTTTGATATCAGCAATTTTGAAGACAGATTGCGTGAATACAAAAAGATCATGCGCGAAAATGGCGAGCAGTCGCTGTGGTTCAATGAGATCAGGGCTTTGAATAAGCTGGTGAAAAGCAGGCAGCCGGGTGTAAAGGTGCTGCCATCGACAGTGGAGAGCGACTGGGACATCTTCAAGGATGTTATCAATAAGAATGAGGTCAGCGACTTTACGATGCTGGTGGACATTGAGAATGATATGTTCGGCCTTACAGACAGCATCGTCAAGAGCCTCAGAGCCAGAGTGAGGCCGGCTCAGTTATGCCAGAATTTTACTTATGGCATCGACAAAAAGAAGGAAAATACCAAGGTCTGGCTTTCACCGGGATATATCAACGCCTGGCTTGCTCCGCAATTGAGGAACCGTGTCTGGCACCGCAATCTCATCGAAGGGATCGGCGAGCAGTATGACAAAGCGGGATTTGCACTGATGATCAACAAGTACAGCAGTTCCATGTCCAGAAAGTTCACCATCAATCTCTATGTCCCGGTCACCGAATATACGGAGATCGAAGACGGATTCGGTCACTATCTTTCTGAAATCGAAAAAATAACGAACAATGATAAACTGCCGTCGGATTTCAAGACCTCGCAGATAGCTCTGACGGTGTACGACTACTTCGACTGGAGAAAGATATCGAAAAGGTACAATGAAGATGAGAGCGCGGAGAAGCTGCTCGAAGCGGCAGGGATCCCCGCTGAGGAGCGGGCTGAGATATTCAGTGCCATCAGTGTATCGGCACTAAAAGAAAAAGAAGCGGCCAAGAGCAGTTTCGTGTTCCAGAATTATGATTACTATAAATCCAACAGGGAAACGATGTCGGTGGCCGAAAAGCATGGTATATTGAACAATCTCAAGAAACTTGCTATAATTAGTAGCGAATTTGAAAAAATCAAGAAACGATTGAAAAAATCCAGATTAAACAAAATCAGGAATCGACTGAAAAAATTCAATTCACGATAGAGGAGAAACACGATGATATTCAAGGATAAGACTATACTGATAACCGGAGGCACGGGGTCATTCGGAAAACAATTCTCGGGAGAGCTGCTCGACCATTATGAATTCAAGAAAATAATCATATTTTCCAGAGATGAGTTCAAGCAGGACAACATGAAGAAAGACTTCATGCTCAAGTACGGCCCGGAAAAGATGAAGAAGATGCGCTTCTTTATCGGAGATATCAGGGACAAAGACAGGCTGAGAAGGGCTTTCCACGGTGTGGATATCGTAATACACGCAGCGGCCATGAAGCAGGTCCCCGCATGTGAATACAACCCGACAGAGGCCGTGAGGACCAATGTGGTCGGCGCCATGAACATCATCGACGCGGCTCTGGACCGCGGTGTAGAAAAGGTGGTTGCCCTGTCGACGGACAAGGCAGTAAACCCCATCAACCTGTACGGCGGTACAAAGCTGGTATCCGACAAGCTGTTCGTAGCCGCCAACGCTTACTCGGGACAGAGCGGGACCATCTTCGGACTCGTGCGCTACGGAAACGTATCCGGCAGCAGAGGCTCGGTGATCCCCTTCTTTAAGAACCTCATCGATAAAGGCGAAACCGAGCTGCCGGTGACCGATGCCAGGATGACTCGTTTCTGGATGACACTTGACAAGGCTGTCAAGCTGGTAATGATGGCTGTTGACAAGATGACCGGCGGAGAGACTTTCGTATACAAGAATCCGTCTTACAAGGTCATCGATATATGCGAAGCCATGAAACCGGGAATCGGGACCAGGATCGTAGGCATACGCGAAGGTGAGAAGATACACGAAGTCATGATCACAAAGGACGACTCCAGATCCACCTACGACTACGGCGACTACTACGTGATATATCCTAACTTTGAATGGTTCGATTTTGAAAAATCGTTCCAGCCGGGCGGCAAAAAGCTGGAAGATGGATTCGAATATTCATCCGGCAACAACACTCAGTGGCTCAGCGTGGAAGATATCAGAAGACTGCTGCAGGAATATCACCTTGCATAGGAGGCATACTATGAAGCTGGGATGTATCGTACAGGCAAGGATGACTTCGACGCGCCTTCCGGGCAAAGTCATGAAGACACTGGATTTCAAGACGGGAAAGACGATAATAGAAGAAGTCATTGGAAGGCTGCAGAGGGTACCGCAGATCGATGAGATAATAATAGCAACCACTGAAAATGCAAATGACGATGTGCTGGTGGCCGAAGCTGAAAAGCTGGGTGTGCAGGCGTATCGCGGCAGTGAGAGCGATGTCCTTTCGAGGTACTACGGGGCGGCAGTCGAGAGCGGTCTCCATGAAGTGATACGCATCACGAGCGACTGTCCGTTCATAGATCCTCAGGTGGTCAGCGATCTCATCGAAAAATTCCGCGGCGGAAACTACGACTACGCGAGCAACGCTCTCAAGAGGACCTACCCGCACGGGCTCGACTGCGAGATCTTCAGTATGGAAGTGCTCGAAAAGGTCAACAGCGTGGCCGAAGATGATTTTTACCGCGAACACGTGACCAGCTATATATACACTCACCCGGATGAATTCAGACTCGGCAGCCTGGAGCTCTCCGGTGAAGATTACAGTGATCTGCGCATCACAGTGGACACCGTGCAGGATTACACGCTTTCCTGCGTCCTCAAGGATATGCTGGGTGAAGAGGATACATCCTACAGGTCGATATTGAAGTTGTATGAGGACAAGCCTTATCTGAAACTGATAAACGGCGATATCGTACAAAAGAAAAAATACGACAGCAAGAAAGATGAACTGGAGGCCGCTTACCGGATGCTGACAAAGCAGGAGATGGAGCGGGCCGCCGCGATAATAAAACAGAATTTGGACGAAGGCTGAAGATGAAAGTTTTGAAAATATTTTCTGAAGCTAGTAAAGTAAAGGGACTGGGACATTTCACACGGATGTCCGGGATCTGCGAAAGGCTCTTGCAGCGCGAGTTGCAAGTGTCTTTGTATTTGGATACTGATGAGGAAGAAACGCGGTCTCTGCTGCGCAGGGATTATACCGTGTTCGAAAAGTGGATCGAGGACGATCACATACTCGATCTGATCGACAAAGATGACTATGTGCTCATCGATTCCTATTATGTGGATATGCTGCTTTTGCGGAAGGTCAACGAGAGCTGCCGCCGCCTGATAGTGATCGATGATAATATGCGCCTGCCTTATGAGGAGATGACGATCATCAACCCGAACTATTTCGGCGTCTATCTCGATTACCCTCAGGATCGCGGCAACAGATATTACCTGGGCAAGGACTGCACTCTGCTGCGCAGGGAGTTCAAGAGGAACGGCCCTAAGGTGATCAGGGAGAAGGTGGAAAATATACTGATAACATTCGGGGGCACCGATGTTCTCCAGATGACGGATAAAGTCATCGCTTTTATCAAGGGCATCGACAGCAGTGTCCACCTCGATGTTGTGGCCACCCCGGTGTTCCCCAATATGGAGGCCATACGGGATGCGATGGGTGCCGGCGATGAGCTGCACATAGGCATAACGGCGCAGGAGATGGCCGCTCTGATGGAGAAAGCCGATTTTGCAGCCGCCAGCGGGGGTCAGTCCAGCAATGAGCTGATCAGGATGCAGTGCCCGGCGGCTCTGATGGCGGTGGCTGACAATCAGGTGCTCAACTTGAAATATCTGTCGCAGCACGGAACGATCAGGACCTTTGACGCTGCGGATATGTCGGCGATCAGAGATCTGTTTGCATATCAGGAAAGAAAGCGTCTTGCAGACGGGCTTGCCGATCTCTATTCGGACAAGAACGCTGCGGATGTGATAATAGATTTGATGGAAAGGACGGACGGTCAGGATGCTTAAAGAGGGAACATTCATAGTTGCGGAGATCTCTGCTAATCACGGACACGATATAAATATAGTGAAAAAGTCCATTGCCAGGGCAAAGGAAATAGGCTGCGATGCGGTCAAGATACAGACTTACACGGCGGATACCATCACCCTGCAGTGCAGCAACGAATACTTTCAGATCGACACGGGCACCATCTGGGACGGGGTCACCCTTTATGATCTCTACAAAGAAGCTTCACTGCCGTGGTCATGGCATCAGGAGCTCTTTGACTATGCCAGGGAAACCGGCATCATGCTCTTTTCGACGCCCTTCGATTTTTCGGCGGTCGATCTGCTGCAGGAATGCGGCAACCCGGTATACAAGATAGCTTCATTTGAGATCAACGATATCCCCCTGATCAAATACGCCGCAGAGAAGAAAAAACCGATGATCATCTCTGCAGGGATCGCGACGCAGGATGAGATACGCGCGGCGATCGAGGCCTGCAGGAGTGTCGGCAACGATGATATATACATGCTGAAGTGCACTTCGCAGTACCCGGCGAAAATCGAGGACGCGAACCTCCTTACGATGGTCGATATGAAAGAACGGTTCGGAGTCGAGGTCGGCCTTTCGGATCATACAGAGGGCATTGAAGTGGCTGCGGCCGCCGTGGCTCTGGGAGCCAGGGTCGTCGAAAAGCATTTCATATTCGACCGCAAGATCGGCGGGCCGGATTCGTCATTCTCGATGGAGCCCGATGAATTTGCAGAGATGGTCGCCCGGATACGCCTGGTGGAGAAGGCACTGGGCAAGGTCGATTACAGCCTCTCTGAAGCCAAGATGGCGAGCCGCAAGTATGCCAGATCGCTCTTCGTGTGCCGCGATGTCAAAAAGGGTGACCTTATCAGCGCTGAAAATATCAGGAGTATCCGCCCCTCGGACGGACTGGCTCCGAAGTATTATGAAGAGGTGCTCGGGAAGAGATTCAGCCGCGATGTTTCCTTCGGCCAGCCGCTGAGCGCGGAGATGATCGACGGCTTTGAAGTTAGCGACAAATAACTTTGCGGTCAAAGATAAAGACAAAAGATGATAATAATGTTACAATAGCATGATGAATAATATAGAAAATATGATGACTACAAGATATACGGAAGCGAGGGACAAATGAAAAATCCAATAAGAGAGATGGTAACTAAGAGACAGCTCGGGATCCACAGTGGCATACCGGATTTCTGCAGTGCGGACAAACTTGTCATCGAGGCTATCCTGGAACAGGCACTGAGGTTCGATGACTATGCTGTTATTGAAGCCACATCCAACCAGGTCAACCAATTCGGCGGATACAAAAAGATGAAGTCGGAAGATTTCAGAGAATATGTGTACCGTATCGCTGACAGGATCGGTTTCAGCAGAGACAAGGTCATTCTGGGCGGAGATCACCTGGGGCCGCTCCCCTGGGCAGACAGACCGGCCGCGGAAGCCATGGAGAATGCCAAGGAACTGGTGCGCCAGTGCGTGCTGGCCGGCTACAAGAAGGTCCACCTGGACACTTCGATGATGCTCGGTGATGACGACCGCAGCGTGAGACTGCCCAATGAAACCATAGCCGAGAGAGGTGCTGTGCTCTACAAAGTGGCCGATGATGCCTTCAAAGAGCTCAAGAAAAAAGATCCGGATGCTGTGCATCCAGTTTATGTAATAGGGTCTGAAGTCCCCATACCGGGAGGTTCGCAGGAGGAAGAAGATACTGTGAAGGTCACGGACCCCGAAGACTTTGAAGCCACGCTGCTGGCTTACAAGAAGAAGTTCAACGAACTGGGCATGGACGATGCCTGGGAGCACATCATCGCAGTCGTTGTACAGCCGGGAGTTGAATTCGGCAATGAAGACATACACAAGTATGACAGGGTGGACGCCAGGAAGCTCTGCCAGAAGCTCAAAGAGTATCCGGACATTGTGTTCGAGGGACATTCTACCGACTATCAGCCGCCGGAGCTGCTAAAGCAGATGGTCGAGGACGGGATCGCTATCCTGAAGGTGGGACCGGCTCTGACTTATGCTCTGCGGGAGGCATTGTTTGCTCTCTCCATGATCGAGAAAGAACTGATACCGGAAAAGCAGAGGGCCAACTACATTGAAACTGTTGAAAAGGTAATGACTGAGGATCCGAAGGAATGGGAAAAGTACTATTACGGAGATGAACGTCAGTTGAAGATACAGCGCAAATACAGCTTCTCCGACAGGAGCAGATACTATACTTCTCTTCCTGAGGTTGTCGATTCGATGAACAGGCTGTTTGCCAACCTCGATTCGATCGAAATACCGGTGATGATGATCCATCAGTATCTGCCGCTCCAGTATCCGAAGGTCAGGGACGGAGCTCTGGAACCGAAGGCGAGAGAACTGGCGAAAGACAATGTAAAGATACTGGTCGAGGATTACAATTACGCGGTCAAGTTCAATTATATGATCGGCGGCGTATTCAATCATTAATGGAGGCAGATATGAAAGCAGCTGTTTTGTACGGCGATGACGATATAAGATATGAAGAATATGAGACCCCGGAGGTAAAGCGGGGACAGGTACGCGTCCGGGTCAAAGCCTGCGGGATATGCGGCTCCGATGTACCGCGTGTTCTGGCGGGAGGCGCTCATTACTATCCGATAGTATTGGGGCACGAATTTTCCGGTTATATTGATGAAGTGGGAGAGGGGGTCAGCTCACTGAAAAAAGGTGACCACGTAGCCGCGGTACCCCTGATACCGTGCATGGAATGTGAGGACTGCAAGGCGGGACATTTTTCGCTGTGCAAGAATTATGTCTTCGTAGGTTCACGCATCCAGGGAGGCTTTGCAGATTATGTGGTGCTCCCTGAAAAGAACGCGGTCAAGATCGAGGATTCGATTCCATTCGAGCAGGGGGCACTCTTTGAACCGAGTACTGTGGCCCTTCATGGCGTCAAATTGTCCCGCATGAAACCGGGCGGAACAGTTGCCATCCTCGGCGGCGGCACCATTGGCGCTTTTGCGGCACAATGGGCGCGGATACGCGGTGCAGAGAAAGTAGTGGTCTTCGGCCGCAATAAAAAGCGTTTGCAGATGAACAAGAGACTGGGTGCCGATGTCATCATCAGCACCGATGATGAGGGATATATGGAAGCAGCTCTGGCGGAGACCGGGGGCGGCCGCGGTTTTGATTACGTCTTTGAAACAGCCGGGTCGCTGGCCACCATCAAGATGGCTCTGCAGCTGGCTGCCAACAGGAGCACTATATGCTTTATAGGCACACCGGTGGGCAGCGTAGAGCTGACTCAGAAAGAGTGGGAGCTGATCAATCGCAAGGAGATGTGGCTGACCGGTTCCTGGATGAGCGGCGGCGCTCCATACCCGGGAGACGACTGGACGGATACAGCGGAGCACTTTGCAAAGGGCGATCTCAGATTTGACGAGGAACTCTTCTATGCAAAGTACAGCATGAAAGATGCCGCCAGTGCTTTTGCACTGTTCCACGAGAGATCTAAAGTGAAGGGAAGGGTACTGCTGGTAAATGAAGACTGAGACACTGCAGAAGGTCAGATCACCGTACTGGGACAACCTTAAATTTTTTCTCATTACTCTGGTAGTGGTGGGACACTTCGTAGCGCCTTATGCGCATCATCAGTATTTCTGGCCGCGATATGTATTCATGGTGATTTACACCTTCCATATGCCCATGTTCATCTTCGTCAGCGGCATGTTCAGCAAGTCGGCGATCAACGGCAGAAGATTCAAGCTGGAGCGCATGTTCAGCTTTATATTGCTGTATGTAGCTTACAAGGTGATAAAATATTTCCTGCTCAATTATGCTCTGGATATCAGCGTCGGATTCCACCTGTTTGTGGTGGATGATCTGCCGTGGTATATGCTGTGCATGGCCGCGTGGCTGGGCAGTACTTATCTGGTGAGGAACGTCAATCCGGTCTGGATGATGATCATCGCCATAGCGATGTCGTTCTTTATCGGTTTTGATGACAAGGTGGGAGACGTGTTCGCCCTGGCGAGGATGGTCAACTACTGGCCGTTCTTCCTGCTGGGATATTACTTTGACAGAGACAGGACCCTGGAAGTCATCAACAAGCCGGCGGTACGCATCGTGGGTATCGCCATTTTCCTGGCACTGCTGATAGTCGCCTGGGCAAAGCTGGATCAGTATGCCAGCCTCGGTCAGCTGTTCACCGGAAGGAACAGCTATGCATCCATATCATCCGTCTGTGAACCTTTCAAACCGTGGTTCAGACTGGTGTATTTCCCGTATATCGCCTTCATAGGGCTGGGCGTGATGAGCATCATACCGCGAAGAAAGTTACTGCTGATCAGCGATTTCGGGAGCCGGACCCTTGCGGTCTACTTCCTGCACAGATTCGTGCTCTATATCATAGCTTATTTCGGTTTCTATACGGCGGTACAGACAATGTTCCCGGAAGAAAAATACTGGACCCTGATTCTGATCGCCTGCGGCGTGATCACGACATTCGTACTGTCACTGAAGGTATTCAGTTACCCGTTCGACTGGGTCATGAAACAGAAGTACAGATTCATGATCAAAGATCGGTGATCATAAATCCAGCAGATCGATGATCGCGTCACAGCAGGTGCCCTGCGCCGGCATGGTGACATTGTGATCGATAAACTTTTTGAAAGCAGCTTCATCAAAGTCGTCATCTTCGATGGCTTTGATGATTTTTTTGGGGTCGCCGCTGAAGACGGTGGGCACTTCGCTGGCAAGATCGATGTTCAGCTCGCGTTTGGTGCGGTATTCCTCACAGTCATAAGCATAGAGAAATACGGGGCATCCGGCGAGGCCGGCCTCGTAGATGACGCTGGAATAGTCGCTGATCACGTAATCACTGATAAAGAACATGTCGAAGGCGCGGTCGAACCTGGTCATCACACGCTCATCATCGATCTCCATGATGCTGAGGGGATGCGGTTTGTATATAAAGTTGTACTTTTCAAAATCGACCAGGTCGATTAGTTCATTGACTTTGTCGACAGTGTCCGGCGACTCGTCCTTGCGGAAAGTGGGGCAGTAGAGGATGTTTTTCTTTTCCTGCAGCTGCGGGTATTTGAGATAGAGTTCCCGGCGCTTTTTCTCCTTGTAAGCGGGATCGGTCAGCAGGTCTGCTTTGGGCAGCGGTATCTCGACAACGGTGGCCGGATCCATGTCAAAGCCTTCCTGATAATCTTTGATAAAGCTCATGGATGAGATCAGTATCTTGTCATAGCCGCGATGCATCTTCAGTATCCTGGCGATATCGGGATCGCGGCCTTCTTCTTTGCCGACCATGGCATAACCGAACTTCTTCATGCTGCCGATGGCGTGCCACATCTGCACCACCTGCAGATCGCTCTTGTGGTGCAGCAGACTGATGACAATGCAATAAGAATCCAGGAGTACGACCCTGGAAGTGGCAATGTGTCTCATCTGGGTGAACATATGTGGTATATAAGCCAGCTTGTTATCCATCTTTTTCGGCAGCAGCACGATTTCGTATTCCGGATGCCTCTCACGGAGCGCTTTCTGGAGAGTGAGGATGTCGATAGACGGTCTGTTGCTCTGTCTGCTGATAAATGTGATCTTCTTTCTGGTCGGCGCCAGCTTGATAAAAGCGTAGATGATCTTGAGAAAGAATATCATGATGTGCAGTATTCCATGCTTTATTTTTCGCATATGTCGGGTACCTCTTTGCCCAGCAGTATATAGTCGATGACCTTGTCGGATGCGGTCACCTCATTGGTCCTGCATTTGTCGGTCAGCATTTCAGCCGCTTCTTTTTCGCCGTAGTCTCCGGTCTCCAAGGCCTCCATCAGTTCGTCGAAGTCGTTGCATACTCTCCTGGGAGCCACCTTGTCTATGGGCCTGTGTACGCCCCTGGTGGCCGAATAACGAGCCTTGTCATACACGAAGAAGAGCACCGGCCTGCCCAGCAGCAGATAGTCGTAAAAGCACGACGAGTAGTCTGTGATCAGCAGGTCGGATACATAGAACAGATCGTTGAGGTTCTTATCCGACAGATCCAGAAACCTGTCCATGTATTCGTCCCTTATGGGGAACGGATCTCTGATGAAGTGATGCATCTTGAAGATCACTGCGCTGTTGCTGCGGCAGCAGTAATCGTACAGCCGTTTCATGTCCAGCTGGTCGTAGTCATAGTAGGCACTGGCCTGATCGATGCCGCGGTAAGTGGGTGCGAATATGATGATACGGCGGCCCTTCATGCGCGGATATTCACGGTAGAACGCCTGCCTGCATTCTTCCATGTGATCGCTGTCAAGGAAATGCTCCAGCCTGGGCATGCCGGTAGCCAGCAGAGCGCCCGGTTCGATCCCGAATACTTCGGAATAGATTTCCCGCAGATGGTCGTTGCCGATCAGCGCATAGTCGTATTTGCGGTGGCAGGATACGAAGGGGTGCGGTGAGCCTGCGATGCCGAAGCGGCCGTAGCCCACGAGCTTGAAGCCGAACCCGGCGTGCCACGCCTGTATCAGTTTTGTCCCCGGGTGCAGATTCAGAAAACCGAAGATGGGCACGTAGTCATCGACGAAGATGAAATCCTGCTTCGCTATCTTGTTGATGGTCTTCAGCCAGGAAACAGGGTCCTGCGGATGACCGAAGATGTTGCGGAAGTTGTACGTGATCTTGAATTCCCGGTCCAGTCCGCGCTCTTTGATGCGCGTATCGATGGCCTTCAGGTTGTCCCTGATGTGTTCCATGTTCTCGGACATGAACATGATGTTTTTGCCGCGCTTGGGGATCAGATGTGAGATCACCTGATAGTAAGCGTTGAGGACCGCCTTGACGGGGCGCAGTTTTCCTTCCTGCACCTGCGGCTTCCTGTTGTGGCGCATATAGCTGGTGTACATCCTGATATACGGATGCATGTCTGCGGCATCCTCGATGTGGAAGCTTACCACATATGCAAATCTGTCCTTGCTGTAACGGAACACCCGCGAAAAATCCTCGATGCGGAAGAGCACCTCATCGCCGGCGGGCAGGGGCTGTCCTGTCTCACCGTCTTTGATGATCCAGCTGCCTTCTCCCAGCATGCGTCTGCCTTCGGCAATCGTCAGGTTGATCTTGGCACGGCAGGTACCGTCCGTGATCTTCTTTGAATGCAGCTGGTGCTTGCGTCCGCTTTCCATGTTTTCTATGATAATGTCCCTTGTCTCCGGCGACTGATACTCGATGAAGAGATATGTCCGGCGCCAAAATATATTAGTGATCATAAAGGCCTCCAAATAAGCTTATTATAACATAAAGTATGTTATATATGAAGATGCGATATGCTTGCAAACAATGGGTATTTACAGTATACTTAACTGGATATTACACTGGGAAAGGAACTGATATGTTACCAAAATCTGATAGAACTGAATTTACCATATCTTCAAAGGTAATAACCGGGATCATAGAAGGGATTCTCAAAGATATAGATTACATTTGCAAACAGGAGCACGTAGAATACTTCGTGTTCTCCGATTTGCTGCGATATACTGTGCACTATGAAGGCCTGCTGCCGTACAACGATGAAGAAATGTACGACGTAGGCTTTCTCAGGGACGACTACGAAAAGTTCATACATTCTCTTTCAAAATATGCCGATGAACGCAACTTTATTGTCGACAACCATCCTGTCTGGGATGAGGAAAAGAAGTATCAGAACAGGGTCATCCGCATCGGCAGGGAGCACACCATAGACTGCGGCGACTTGAAGCTGACTGAAGAGTTCTTTGTGAGACTCTCTCCGTTCGACAAGGTGCCGGAACCCATAGATACACGCAGGGCATTCTATCGCACCATGAAGAGAGCCAACGTGAGACACAACAAGACGATGGGTTGCAGGGTCTTTCTGGAAGGAGCTACCGAGAAAGAGGAAAAAAGAGGCAAAAAGTTTCACCAGTTCCTCTGGGACAACATCAGATACCGCCTGCGCAGTTCAAAGAAGTCTTTCCGGGACATGCATTTCAAGGCAACGAAGTACGATGATAGCGACAGCCCGCTATACCAGCGAGTAGTGGTCGGGCGTTCGGCCGTGATCAGGGAGGATCAGCTCTTTCCTCTTCAGAGGCTGCCTTTCGGCGACATTACAGTACCCGCGCCTCACGACTATACTCCATGGACGGAGATCTACAGAGGTGAACAGAAAGAACAGATACAGCAGATACAGAAGATCGACCTCAAGATCCTGGCGGAATTCGACAGAGTCTGCCGCAAGATCGGCGTCGGTTATTTCATCTGCGGAGGATCGATGCTGGGATATGTGAGACACGGCGGTTTCATACCGTGGGACGACGATGTGGACTGCGGCATGCTGCGCAGTGACTACAACAAATTCCTCGCAGAAGCGCCAAAGTATCTGGACACTGAAAAGTTCTTCCTGCAGACCAGGGACAGCGACCCCACGATACCGTATCTGTTCTCCAAGATCAGGATGAACAATTCGCTCTACATGACTGAATACAACGAACTGAGGAAATTCCACAAGGGTATCTGCATGGATATTTTCCCCTTTGATTATATACCTGAAGGGAAAAGGGAACAGCGGGAACACCTGATAAGAGTGAAGCAGCACGCCAGGGTCCATCACTTCATAGCCAACAGGCAGAAGGGAGATCCTCCGAAAGATGACAAGCCGAAGACGCTGGAGGACAAGTGGTACCGCATGCTGGGCAATGCGCACAGACGCCTGTTCAGGATGTTTCCTCTCAAGATCACGCAGAAATACTACGATGATTTCGTGACCCAGTACAACGACAAGGCCGAGGAAAAGGGACTCACGATGGTGGGCAGCTTTGTGCCCACCTATACATGGGCAAAGCTGGACACCCTGCTCCCGTACAGGACAGTAGATTTCGAAGGCGTACAGGCTATGATTCCGAACAAGCCGGAAAAATTCCTGGAGATGCAGTACGGAGACTATATGACGCCTCCGCCGTCGCACCTGCAGATCGGACACGATCTTGTCGCCTGGTCTGCCGACCTCGAAGATTTCAAAAAGGAACTCAATAAATAAAACGGAGGAACGAGATGAAAAACATACTGCTGCTGATGATGGGGGGAAAAGGCACCCGGTTCGGTGCCGATATTCCAAAACAGTACATCGAAGTAAACAGCATACCGATTTTTGCTTATATACTGAAGAAATACTCTCTGATGGACGAGATCGATGACATCATAGTCGTTTCCCATCAGGACTGGATCTCTTTCGTCAACCAGTGGATCAAGACCATGAATATCGGCAAGATCCGCGATGTGGTCCAGGGCGGAGACACCAGATCGGGCTCTGTGCTCAACGGACTGACCGCCGCTTCAAAGTTCGCAGACAAGGACGACGTTGTTCTGATCCACGATGCGACACATCCGTATGTAGATGTCGAGGGCACCAAGAAGGTGATTGAAGGCGTCAGGGAATACGGCGGGGCCACACTGGCGCAGTTTCAGTATGATACCATGTACCGCAAATCAGACGATGATGTTCTCATCGAAGTGGTACCCCGCAAGGAGATAGTTTCCGGGGCCAGTCCGGAAGCGTTCAGGTTCGGTGAGATCTTCAAGATCTATTCAGAGACTCCGGAGGAAAAATTTGAGATCATGACCAGCGCAGGAGCTATCGCACTGGCCAACAGGATCAAGATGAAGGTGATTGAATCCAATGTCGTCAACCTCAAGATAACATATCAGAAAGACATGAAGATATTCAAAAAGCTGGCACTGACGTACTTTTTCGAGGAGGAATAACATTGAAATATATCGAGATGAAGCAGGCTGAGTTCACCAGGCTGCTGTCGGAGGTCGATCATATCTGCAGAGAAAATGATATCGAATACTGGATCGACTGGGGTACTCTGCTGGGCTGCCTCAGACACGAGGGGTTTATACCGTGGGATGATGACTGCGACATCACGATGACCAGATCCAACTTTGAAAAATTCCTCAAGGTCTACAAGAATTACTATAACGGTGAGCGGCTGGTACAGTGTCACGAGACCAATCCGGACTATCCCACCGTGTTCGGACGTTACATGGATATCAACACAGCCGAGATAACCGGCAACAGGTCCTGGGATATGGGCCCCTCCGGCATCTGCATGGATGTGTTTTTTGCGATCCCGGTACCGCCGAAGGAACCGGAGCGCAGCAGGATGCTCAAGTGGTATCTGGTCTACGATGAATACATCAACAATATATACAGACACTGCGGACAGAGGCCTGAAGAATTCCACGGAGCTTATAGAAAGTGCTGGCTGGCCGGCAAGATCTTCGGCGAGGAGCGTGTCATCAAGTGGCTGGAAAAGCAGATATACTGCTGCAGCGATGAAGAATGCGAGGATTATATCCAGGCCAGCGCCGGCAGGAGATGGCATCACTTTTACAAAAAAGAGTGGATAGAGCACACTGTCAGGAAGATGAATGACGGCATCGAAGTTTCGGTGCCCGAGAAATATCTGGAAGTGATGAGGAACGCCTACACCGACGGCTGGAGATATCTGCCGGAAGAGCAGGAAGAAAACGGATACATCAGCAATCTTCACGTACCCTCCATGGCTTACAGCGACGACTACATGAACTTCCTCGACCGCGATGAAATGCTGAAGACACGGAAAAAGAGGGCCGACTTTCTGGTGAGGAAAGACCTCAAAAAGCGTGAAAAGCAGCTGAAAGCTGTCAACTCGGCTCAGATCATGAAGGAGCAGGCACGGCTGCGCAAGGCGACTGAAGGCGTCGATATCAGGAAGCTGATCGCTGAGAAACATTACGCGCAGCTGGTGGAAATATTTGCGCCTTACTGTTCTCTGCAGCTGACAAAATCGCTGAAACAGTGGCCGGACCAGGTGATAGAGGTCAGCGATGATCAGGCTCTGGGGGCGCTCTACGCTCTCATTGAAGGAAAGTTCCAGTATTACAAGGCTGCGGAGCTGATACAGGTCTGGGAGAACGGCGGACGCGAGCTGACGCGTGAAATGCGCAAGGTAAAGCAGTGGGTCGGACTGATATCCGACATGAACCTGCATATAGACTACGGTCACTGGGACAAGGCGGAAGAACTGGTGAAAATCGGGCTGGAGGAATGGCCGGACACTCACGACTTCAGTCTCGGCGCGTTGCGCGTGGCTGTTAACAATGCGGACGACGCAGAGGCTCTCGAGGCCGCAGAAGGCGAGGCCCGAAAGCTGCTGCAGAAATACCCGCAGGACGGAGAGATCGAGAAGTGTCTTGGAGATGTGTACTGGGCCAGAGGCGATAAGGACAAAGCCAATGAGATCTATGACGAGGCGCTGGAGCATACTCTGAACGGACTGGTCCACTTGGATATCAAGCACAAAAGGGAGGACGGAAAAGATGAACGAGATACAGAAGAGAGAATCTGAACTCCTGGAGGAAATAGCAGGCATCTGCAGGGAGAATGATCTCAGGTTCACACTCTTTGAGAAGACAGCTTATCAGGCTTATATAACCCATGAATTTGATAGGGAAAGCTACATCATAGATATTGCCATGCCGGCTGCTGATGCGGCCAGGCTGGTGGACATCGTGGAGCGTGACCAGTCCGGCAGCAGGGAGATAGAGTCGTGGCTCAACAACCCGGATATGCCGGGCATGTATCTGCGATATGTCGACAAGACGACTACACTGCTGGACACCAGCCATGAACCGCGGTACCGGTGCCTGGGGATGTTCGTCCAGATCAGGATACTGCGCAATGTGAAACTGAACAGCAGGCTGGCCGGGTATGAACACGATCTGGAAGCGCTCGGCGTAGAGAAGAAGACCAAGAAGGTAGTCAAAGAGCTGCTGAAGATCGTGCCCAGGATGAAGTTCATCGGCAAAAAAAAGGCGGCCGCAGAAGTCTACCGTGCCGTCATGCGGGACGGCGGCCTTCATGATTTTGTCTACAAAGTCCCCCGCGGAAGAGAGCGCACATTTGAGGGAGACATATTTGAAAATATGACAGAGATGGAGTTCGCGGGGCATGATTATCCGCTGCCGGCGGATACTGAAGGATTTTTCCGCAGCAGGTTCGGTGAGAACTGGGAAAAGACTCTGCAGAAGCGCAAGGAAAAGCAGGACAAGTTTGAAGTGGTTTCCGACACGACTCTGCCATACAGAGATTACCTTGAATATGCGGAAGAAAACAATGTGGATCTGAAGCATCTCATCA
This sequence comes from Anaerovoracaceae bacterium, assembly GCA_050953405.1. GTDB lineage: Bacteria > Bacillota > Clostridia > Peptostreptococcales > Anaerovoracaceae > RUG100. The sequence continues at coordinate 116,594 of JBMNMP010000002.1, forward strand.
AATACAGGATGCGCTACCGCATCTGGAGAGGCCTGAAGATAAGGCCGCTCGATCTGGAGGTCAAAAATCACTGGCTGGTGGTCAAGAGGACTTCAGACAGGATCTCCTACTGGGAGCAGTACTATCCGCAGAAGGACAAGATCCTGCAGCTGCAGAAGGAACAGAAGTGGGACGAACTGGCAGAGCTGATGGAGCCTTATCTGCAGCGTGCCGAGTACTGGAGAAAGAAAAAACTGGGCTTTTGCTTTGATGTGCAGATTGCGGAAGCAGTCTTCGAGATGCTGAAGGCGCAGGGCAGAGAGGATTATGCCGGCGAACTGCGCGATTTGATACCGCCGGAACACTTGAAGCAGAATATGGATGAATACCTCAGATCAGAAGGCGTCGATATCAGCTATGTAAACGAGTAATCTAAAGCGGGCTTCAAAGGCCCGCTTTTCTAATGCCTTATTTCTGCAGGAAGAAGAATTTGTTCAGCCGGTGCCCGGTGTCCAGGAGACCGTTGTACTGGACCATCTCGTATTGCTGCAGTTTTTTGCTGTACTTTGATTTGGCGTTGGCATCGTAGCGCCGCCCGTTCTTGTCTATATAGCACATGGCATCGACGACAGGTGTCTTCTTGTAGATGTCCATCAGGTACTTGTCGTACCCGGTCATCTGGCCTCCTGTCTGCTGCATCAGATAAGCCGAAAGGAAATTGGCACTTATATTTACATCCTGTTTTTCTTTGATGTCGTAGTTGGCCCAGATCATGAACGGGGTACGGAAGCGCTGCTCAGCTTCGTCTTCGGTGAGCTCCGTAGTCTTTTTCCCGAAGACTGCACTGTAGAATGCGCCTTCGACTCGAGGCTGGTGATCGCCAAAGAGTACGATGACTGTCGGTTCATCGACCTTGCTGAAATAATCGATCAATCCGCGCAGCGCATCATCACTCTTCTTCATCAGATTGAGGAACTGCGCCGCTTCCTCGTAGTCCTTGTCGGTATCCGTGATGCGGATCCCGGCGTCGACAATTCCGGTCTGCTTTTTGTATCCCGCATGGTTCTGTATGGTCACATTGAACATATAAAACGGAGCGCTCCTGCCGCTGCGGCGGTATTTGGAATATTCATCTTCAACTATCCTGTAATCCTGATCATCGGACACATAGTCGCGCAGTTTGTCAGGATCATCGAGATCCTCGAGGGAGATGAAATCAGTGAACCCCATGTTGGGGTAAGCCACATTGCGGTTATATGATGTCTTCAGGCCCGGGTGGAAAGCAATGTCGCCACCGTATCCGCGCGCTTTCAGGGCATAAGTGAGCGACGGAGTGCGTTCCTTGACCATGTTGTTGTAGGGTATCGAATGGAAGGGCAGGTACTTCATGGAATTACCGGTGAGGAATTCAAATTCGGTGTCCGCAGTCGAACCGCCGAATATTGAGGTGTGCAGGGTTCCCTTGATGGTGTTTTTCTTCAAGCTGTGATAGAACGGCATATAATCACGGTTGGTATCAAAGTCTCCGCATTCCCGCAGATCGGAATATGATTCGTTCATGACGACGATTATATTCGGCGTTTTCCTGGTAGCCCTGGTCGCCTTGACGATCTTGTCTGATTTGTAATCGGAAACGGCTTTGGCTACGGCTTTCTCCGAATATCCGCCCGGCTTTTTCACGATCGAAGTAGTCAGGGTGACCACAAAGGAGAGAGCGTACCCGTGCTCCGTATAAGTTGCCTTGGGTTTGAAGCCGGATATCCTGATCTTGTTGTCGCTGATAATGCTGCTCTGGAAGAACACATAGTTGAAAACGAGACACCAGATGATGAGTATGCTGATTGAAATGAGGCGCTTTTTTTTCGGCAGGCCTTTGATGCTCTTCATTCGCAGTGTCAGTGCCACCCAGATAGCCGTGATCACGATCGCCCACAGAGCGGCCTTGTTGAAGACGACCTCATAAGAGCCGGCAACCGCAAAGCCGGTGCCCGCATTGGCGATATCGTTGGCTACCAGAGGGGAATCCCGGAACAGTATGAGTACGTAATTGGTGATCGCAAAGAACAGAGAAATGCCGCAGGTGATAATAATAGTATATTTGACCCGGTTGCAGCACGTATAAGCCAGCCACCATACCAGTCCTATGATCAGCATATTCAGCCATCCATCCACGGTCCGCAAACTTTCGAAGAATTCCGAAGTGGTTTCGTCTGCTATTTTGCTGATGATAAAGTAACACACGAAGGGCGTCAGGAAAAACATGATGCGCAGCGGTATGGCTGCCAGTTCCAGCTCGCGTTTTCCCTTTGCTCTGCGCCGTCTGTTGACTGCATCCTGCAGTCTGCCCCAGGGCAACAATATCAAAATTATAGCAAACAGGATACCGGCGACAAATAAACTGAAAAGATTAGTGTTGAATTCTTTGTAATATACCGTCGTCCGCAGATATTGAGAACTGATCTGCTTTCCGTCTACAGTGATCCCGGGGCCGCCGTTTACGGAGACATCGCTGATGGTGAGAGCAATGTCCTCATCTGAAGCGACGTTCCTGGCTTTGACGATCAGAAAATATTTTTCATCTTTGTCTAAGGGAACGCCGATGCTGCTTGAGGCCCCCTTCTCGGAGGCTACGATGTGACTGGAGTTCAGTGCCTCAGTGTCACCGTTGAAGGAGAAAAGGGTGACTGCATTGTGCGACAGCAGACTCGTCTTCAGAGCAGCGCCGGCCACCTTTTTGTGATCCTTGTCTTCCAGGGTGACCATTACTTTGCCTTTGTCGCTGGCACGGTCCGGGTTCGTGAAGTACAGACCCACCATGCTGATGCGGTCCTCTGTCGCTCTGAACGGCTGGATTATCGTGTGATTACCCCTGATAGATATCTGCCTTGCGCTGGCTGCGGGCACGTCCGGTATGCCGCCGTACACATTTTTGTATAAGCTGGCACGTTGCGAAATCACGAAGATGAGACAGGCGACGAGCACCAGTGTCAAAACTATTTTTCTTGTCGGTTTATCTCTTAAAGCCCTCAAAATCACACCTCTGTTTGATAATTATATCATTTGGTCAGATAAAAGAAATCATCCACCATGTTTTTCTTATCAATGAAGCCGTTGTACTGCACTTTCTGATATTGCCTCAGCAGCTTGCTGTACTTGGATTTCTGCTTTGGTGAATATACATTGCCGGCTCTGTCCTGATAGTCGATGGCCGTGATCACCGGGAGTTTCTTGTACAGATTCATCAGATACTTGTTGTATCCGGTCATCTGGCCTCCGGTCTGCTGCAGCAGGTAGGAAGAAAGATAGTTTGCACTGATCTCCACGTTTTCTTTCGATTTTATATTGTAGTTCGCCCAGATCATGAAGGGCACCTGATATTTCCTGTCGGTCTCCTCCAGTGTGAGTTCATCGTCGCTCTTGCCATAGAGGCTTTCATAAAAGCTGCTACCGACCCTCGGCTGATGATCGCCGAACAGAACGATGACCGTAGGTTCATCTACGTTCTGGAAATATTCGATCAGGCCCTGCAGTGCGTCATCGGTCAGCTTGATCAGATTCAGATACTGCTCGGCTTCCTCTTCACGGACACTGTCATCAGATATTGTCAGGCTGGTCTTGACCACACCGTTAGAGATCTTGTAATCGCTGTGGTTCTGTATGGTGACATTGAACATATTGAAAGGAGCCTGCTGACCGGACTGCTTGTACTTTTCATATTCCTGTTCCACCCTGGTGAAGTCGGCCTCGTCGGATACATATGAGCGGATCTTTTCAGGATTTTTCATGTCATCGATCGAAAGGTGCTTCTGGAAGCCCAGCAGGGGATATACGTTGTACCTGTTGTAGGAGTTGACCATGCCCGGATGGAAAGCGATGTTGCCGCCATACCCGCGCGCCCTGAGATCCCAGGCCAGAGAAGGCGTCTTGCTCTTCACCATGTTGGTGTAGGGGACCGAGTGGAACGGCAGGAAATCCATGGAGAATCCTGTCAGGTATTCGAATTCAGTATCCGCGGTGCTGCCTCCGAATATGGAAGTATGCATGGTTCCCTTGATGGTGTTCTCCTTGAGGCTGTTGTAGAAAGGCATATATTCCGAACTGGTCTGGAAATTGCCGACTGCCCTGAGATCGGAGTAAGCTTCATCCATGATGCATATAATATTCGGTGTTTTTCTGGTCGCTTTCCTGACCTTGACTATCTTGTCAGATTTATAGTTTTTAGTGATTTCAGCAACAGCTACCTTTGAATAGTTATCCGGCTTATCGACGAACGAAGTCCTCACGGTAACCAGGAACGACAGGGCATACCCGTTGTCCTTGTAGTTCAGTTTCGGTTTGAATCCAGATACTTCGATCTTGTTCTTCTCCAGAATATCGCTCTGGAAAATCACATAATTGAACGTAAAGCCCCATACGGCCAGCAGTGCGAGCACTGCGAGGCGCCTCTTCAATGGAAGACCCTTGTACTGCTTGAGGCTCAGTGTGAGACAGATCCAGATCGTCGTCAGCATGATCGCCCAGAGGCTGACTTTATCAAATGTCAGATGATAAGTGCCCAGGACATCGAAAGCTGTGCCCACGGAACTCAGGTTTGTGGCGATGAAGGGGGAGTCCCTGAACAGCAGCAGCATGTAATTCACAAGGCCGAAACCGAAGGCCACTGAGATGGTGACCATGATGGTGTATTTTGTGCGGTTCCAGCAGGTATATACCAGCAGCCATATAAAGCCGATGATCATCATGTTGAGTGCGCCTTCAAGAGACAGCAGCTGATGAATGGCCGTCTTTGTAGTCAGGCCTGTAATTTTTGCAATAATATAGTAAGAAACAAACGGTGTCAGGAAGAACATGATCCTCAGGAACAGTTTGTTGAGGTCGAGCGGTTTCTTGCCCCGTAGTGCTCTTCTCCTGTCATACGCCTGCTGTATTTCTTTCAGCGGCAGCAGTATCAGCGCTATAGCCACGATGATAGCCAGTATGAAGATCAGGAACACCGACAATGTGAAGTGGTTGTACTGGATCGAAGCCATGAGGTGTTCACCCTTGACGGCTTTGCCGTCCACAGTCAAGGTGTTTTCATCGTTGACTTTCTGCTGCAGCAAATAGACGTCGAAAGCGTCGTTGGTCTTCACGTTCTTTGATTTGATGACTAGATAATAGGCATCGCCTTTTTTGACATCCAGGCTCCTGTCCGTCTGCCCGGACTGCATGGTAGTCACGATGACATTGGAATTCAAGGCTTCGGAGTCACCGTTGAAGGAAAAGCGCGTGATATCGTTGTGCGCTATGAGGTTGGTATCCAGATGGGATTCAGCCAGCGTCTTTCCGTTCTTGTTTTCAAGGGATACGGTCACCGTGCCCCTGCTCTGATAGCTGTCAGGATTGTTGAAAAAGATCTTCGTCAGGCTCAGCCTGCTCTCCTGAGCAATAAAGCGCTGTTTGATGGTCTTTGTTCCCTTCATCGAGATCTTCTTTGTGGTGACTGCACGCGCCTGGTAGCGCCTCATATCGTTGGTGACCGTCTCCGGATGATCCTGGATGTTCGATCTGTGCGTCTCCGATATGAAGGGCACTTTGACGTCGTTCAGGAATACCCTTGATTTCAGGAAGCTGTCCTTCTGCATGAAAATGAAAATCAGACAGGCGATCAGAATGAGCACCAGAACGATTTTCCGTGTTGTTAATGAGTCTTTAAAGCTAAATGATTTTGCCATGATTTCCCTTGCCCTGTTATAAATTGTGCACATGAAAGTGCACCTATGAAATTATAAGATATAGGGTGCCTGCTGTCAAATAAGAAAATGATTTTAACCAGGTATAATAATGTAGTAATATAGGGCATACGAGGCTTGACAGCACAAATGGAAATATATTACAATAAGCTTGTGTTCACTAAGAGACATCTGCCCGAAGTGTGGGGGTTGACAAACACTGTGGCAGGTAATATACTGAGACAAGAACAGATGTTCTCTATTCGGAGGTAAGAAAATGGGAATCAATAAAGATGATAAAGAAAAGGCTCTGGAAGCAGCCTTATCACAGATACAGAAACAGTACGGACAGGGAGCTGTTATGAGGCTCGGCGATGACAGTATGAAAATGAATGTAGATGCCATATCGACCGGATCGATTTCCCTGGACCTGGCGACTGGAATAGGCGGCATTCCAAAGGGCAGGGTGACCGAGGTGTTCGGACCGGAATCATCTGGAAAGACTACGCTGACACTGCACATCATTGCCGAAGCACAAAAGGCGGGAGGACGCGCCGCCTTTATCGATGCCGAGCACGCACTGGATCCCGAGTATGCAAAGAACCTGGGGGTCAATATCGATGAACTGCTGGTTTCCCAGCCGGACTCGGGCGAACAGGCCCTCGAGATATGCGAAATGCTGGTGCGCAGTAACGCGCTGGACGTCGTGGTCATCGACTCAGTAGCTGCGCTGGTGCCCAGGAACGAGATCCAGGGAGAGATGGGGGACACGCACGTCGGACTGCAGGCGCGTCTGATGTCACAGGCGTTGAGAAAGATGACCGGCGTTATCAACAAATCGAACTGCGCAGTGATTTTCATCAACCAGCTGCGTGAAAAAGTCGGCGTCATGTTCGGAAATCCCGAAGTGACCACCGGCGGACGTGCTCTGAAATTCTACTCATCGATGAGAATAGATGTCAGACGTATAGAAACGATCAAGCAGGGCGACAAGATGCTGGGCAACCGGACCAGGGCAAAGGTGGTCAAGAACAAGGTGGCTCCGCCTTTCAAACAGGCTGAATTCGATATCATGTACGGCAAGGGCATATCCAGGGAAGGCGATGTGCTGGATTGTGCAGTCAGCGAAGGCATCATCGAAAAGGCAGGATCCTGGTTCAGCTTTGACGGCGACCGCATTGGACAGGGCAGGGAAAACGTGAAGAACTTCCTGGCCGAGCATCCGGACGTCATGGACAAAGTTGAAGGAATGCTGCTGGACATCATCAGGAAAGATGATGAAAAAGATAATGAAGAAAAAGAAGAGGACACCGCGGGAACTGCAAAGAAAAATAAGAGCAGCAAATCCGGCGTCAAGACGGATGCCGACGGAGTCATCATCGAATAGCAATTAAGTAAGAAAAATATATTTCGGAGCGGCATCGACGCTTCGTTTTTCTATTGGAATACTAGGTTTTTGACGGGGCTCAAAAACGGCAAATAAATGCACCCAAAATAAGCAAATTGATGACAAATAGATTTCAAACATCAAAAAAAGTACTATTTTGCTTTTTGTCTCTTGTATATTGTACACAAAAAAATACAACAATCTTCAAAAAACGTTAAAATTCTCACTTTTATGAGGCGGTCACTGAAAATTTCAGGCGATTTTCTCAGGTACGAAACAGACCGCAGAATTGCACGTTTACTAATTTGTTCAAATGAAAATTCTGAAAATGTAATTTTGGCATCTGGATAATTAAAAATTGTATGCAAGTATCGAATAGTCTGATATATTTTAATGGTAATGTTGTTTCTAGAACAAGTTTGGAGGTAATTATATATGTGTTCATGCACTGGCGAAAGCTTGGACTTCACCGAGCTCGACGAGGTCCTGGACGAGTATAAGGGGTTGCAGGGCAACCTTATTATAATACTTCAGAAGGCCCAGGACATCTATGGCTATTTGCCAAGAGAGGTCATCGAAAGAATCTCGAACGCTACGGGCTACACGATTGCAAAGATTTATGGTGTAGCTACATTTTATGCGCAGTTCAGACTGCAGCCAATAGGAAAATATCTGATCATGCTTTGTCAGGGAACAGCCTGTCATGTCAGCGGCTCACAGAAAATAGAAGAAGCCGTGACTGAAGAGCTGGGAATCGCTGACGGGGAGACGACCGAGGACAGAATGTTCACTCTGAACAATGTTGCCTGTCTCGGATGCTGCTCGCTGGCTCCTGTTATGATGATCCGCACCGATGAAGGTGAGGAGACTTATGGAAATCTGACACCGGATAAAGCTAAAGAAATCCTGCGCGGTATCGCCGCTAAAGAAAACGGAGAGGAGGATGCAGTATGAGAGTCGCTATAGGACAGGGCAGCTGCGGAATCGCCAGCGGCGCTAAGAAAGTCGAAAAGAGAATGAAGGACGTCATCGCTGCCGATAACCTTGATATACCTGTTGGATTGACAGGATGCATCGGAGCATGCTATCTGGAACCGATCGTCGATGTATATGATGATGACGGAAATCTGACAAGATACGTCCACGTTGATGAGGAAAAGGCTGAGGATATCGTAGAGATACATCTCAAGGCCGGAGATCCCATCAAGAAGTACATGATCCCGGAATCGGGAAAACACTTCCTGGAAGGACAGACCAGAATCGCACTGGCAAACTGCGGAATCATCAATCCGGAGGATATAGATGACTATATCGCTGCCGGCGGATACAAAGCACTGGAGAAAGCTCTCCACAAGATGACTGCAGATGAGATATGCGAAACAGTACTGAATTCAGACCTGAGAGGACGCGGCGGTGCCGGATTCCCCACAGGTAAAAAATGGACTCAGGTAAAAAATATGAAAGACCATGTCAAGTATGTCGTATGTAACGCCGACGAGGGAGACCCGGGCGCATTCATGGACAGATCTGTCATGGAGGGCGACCCGCACAAGATGCTCGAAGGTATGATCATCGCGGCAATCGCTACCGGAGCTCACGAAGCTTACATATATGTCAGGGCTGAGTATCCGCTCGCAGTTTCCAGACTGCGTACAGCGATCGCTCAGGCAGAGGAGAGAGGCTTCCTTGGTGATAACATCATGGGCAGCGGCTTTGACCTCACGATCCACATCAACCTCGGAGCAGGCGCTTTCGTCTGCGGCGAAGGTTCTGCACTGACAGCAAGTATCGAGGGCAAGCGCGGAATGCCGCGTGTAAAGCCGCCTCGTACAACTGAAAAGGGACTCTTCGAGAGACCTACAGTGCTCAACAACGTGGAGACATATGCGAACGTTTCTTACATTATCAACAACGGAGCTGAAGCTTACAAGGCTATCGGCACACCGAAGAATGCGGGTACCAAGGCATTTGCTCTCACCGGCAAGGTCAAGAACACCGGACTGGTAGAAGTACCCATGGGCACTACGCTGCGTGAAGTTATCTTCGGACTGGGCGGCGGCATCAAGGACGGCAAGAAATTCAAGGCTGTACAGATCGGCGGACCTTCCGGCGGATGCCTCACAGAAGAGCACCTCGATCTGCCGATGGACTTCGACTCCCTGAAGAAGGCGGGTGCGATGATCGGTTCCGGCGGACTGGTAGTCATGGATGAGGACACATGTATGGTCAGCATTGCACAGTTCTTCATGAACTTTACTGCTAACGAGAGCTGCGGAAAGTGCGTGCCCTGCAGAGAGGGAACTCATATCATGCTCGAAATGCTGGACGATATCGTTGAGAACAGAGCCAACGAAGACACGGTCACCACACTGCTCGACCTGGCTGACACCATCAAGGCGACAGCCCTGTGCGGACTCGGAAAGACAGCACCTAACCCTGTCGTCTCCACGATCACGCACTTCAAGGATGAGTATATGGCACATGTACGCGACGGTGTATGTCCGACGGGTCAGTGCCAGGCTTACAAGCACATCATCATTGATGATGACAAATGCGTGGGCTGCGGACTGTGCAAGAAGGCATGTCCGGCCAATGCTATCAGCGGCGGTTCATACAAAAAGGCTCACGTTATCGACAATGACAAATGCATTAAATGTATGGCATGCATCGGAAACTGTAAGTTTGATGCCATATTAGTAGAGTAGGAAGGAGACCCGGCATGGAACAGCAGAAATTTATAACAGTGAACGGGGAACTTGCTCCCTTCACAGATGAAAAGAATATACTGGAAGTAATCAGAAAAGCAGGAATCGATATTCCGACATTCTGTTATTACTCGGATCTGTCGACTTACGGTGCCTGCAGAATGTGCATCGTAGAGGATGATAAGGGCAGGGTGATGACATCTTGCTCCACACCTCCAAAGGACGGCATGATAATCAAGACTAACACTAAAAGACTGCACAAGCATCGCAGACTCATACTCAAGATGCTGCTGTCGAGCCACTGCAGAGAATGTACCACTTGCTCCAAGAGCGGCGACTGCTCACTGCAGAAACTGGCCAAGAGGCTCGGCATCGACAAGGTACAGTTCGACAAGAGTGAAAAAGCACTGAAGACATGGTTCGAGGTCGACAAGAGCTCGCATTCCATCGTTCGCGACGAGAACAAGTGCATCCACTGCGGTGACTGCGTACGTATGTGTTCTGAAATCCAGAACGTAGGTGCGATCGACTTCATCAAACGTGGATACGACATGGAGGTCGGACCGGCTTTCGGCGACCCTATCGCGTCCACAGAGTGCGTCAACTGCGGTCAGTGCGCGGCAGTATGCCCGACGGCTGCTATCGCTATCAGGAACCAGATCAAGTACGCATGGAATGCTATCGATGATCCGGACCTGAGAACCATTGTTCAGGTTGCCCCGGCTGTCAGGAGTGCTCTGGGTGAGATGTTCGGAATCAGCCATAAGGAGAACGTGATGCCGCTGATCACTGCGGCACTGCGCAAGCTGGGCTTTGATGAAGTATATGATACTTCGTTCGGCGCTGACCTGACAACCATAGAAGAAGCTAACGAACTGGTCGGCAAGATCGAGAGGGGAGAAAAGCTCCCGCTGTTCTCTTCGTGCTGCCCGGGATGGATCAGATATGCTGAATACAGGCATCCGGAACTGATGCCTCAGATCTCATCGTGCAAATCACCGATGGGAATGTTCTCGGCGGTGATCAAGGAAGAGCCCAAGGTGAACTCAGAGAATATGACTGATCTGCGCAAGCCGTTCATAGTAGCTATCATGCCTTGCACTGCAAAGAAGGATGAAGCTGCGAGAGAAGAATTCAAACATGATGGAACTCCGGACACAGACCTGGTACTGACCACTCAGGAACTGGGAGACATGATCATCCAGGCGGGATTCGACTTTGACAGCCTGGATCCGGAAGCCGAAGACCTGAACTACGGAATGTATTCCGGTGCCGGAGTAATCTTCGGAGTAACCGGTGGTGTTACCGAGGCCGTAATCAGAAAACTGGTCGACCAGAAGGACAACCGTTCCTTCAACAACATCAGTTTCAGCGGCGTGCGCGGACTGGAAGGAGTCAAAGAACTGACTATCCCGTATAAGGGCATCGATGTAAAGATCGCCGTTGTCAGCGGGCTGGCGAATGCTGAGCACCTGATCCAGCAGATGGAAGAAGGCAAAGCGGAATATCACTTTGTAGAAGTAATGGCATGCCCGAACGGCTGTATCAACGGCGGCGGCCAGCCGCATTCAGATCGTCAGATCAGAAAAGAGCGTTCGGACGCACTGTACATGAACGACAAGCTTTCGAGAATCAGATATTCTGAAGCAAATCCTTTCATTGACAGGGCATATGATGTTATAATTAAAGATGATGCACATAGACTGCTGCACGTCAAGTATAGCAGCTAACAGTTTGCGGGCTGCGGAGATGACTGTATCAGACTGGTGCACTGACGAAAAGTGTTAATGGAGACTGACAGCATCTCTTAAAAAGTAGTAGTAGTAAAAAATGTATGTCAATCTGCAAAAGCAGGCCGGGTGGAGACCCGGCCTGTTATATTCGTTGCTTTTTCGCATGTGGAGATTATAATAGAGTCATGATCAGGATAACCAGATTGTTCTTCAACTTACTGCATCACAATCCGCTGGGAGCAGCGGCCTGCATACTGATAGTGGCCGGTGTGATACTGGTTCTCTGGAATTACAGCAGGAGACGCTGAGCCGTCAGGATACAGGAAATATATGGGCTGTCACAGCCCGGAAATGGTTGACATACCAGGTTTTGTTATGGTATCATACTATTCTGTAAGCCGCACAGAACGGGCTGGAAATGCAAACCGCTGGGGTATGCTGCCCGTGATGGCGAGACTGGTATGAGGAGGAAACGAATACAATGTATGCAGTAATTGAAACCGGCGGCAAACAGTACAGAGTCAAGGAAGGTGACGTGATCACCGTAGAAAAGCTCGGTATTGAGGCCGGTGAAAAAGTAAAGTTTGAAAATGTGCTCGTAATGGGTGAAGGATCCGATATTCAGATCGGAACACCGTATCTGGACTCTGCTGTTTTCGGTGAGGTAGTTGAAAACGGCAAGGGAGACAAGGTAGTCATTTACAAGTACAAATCCAAGAAAGATTCCCGCACAAAGCAGGGACACAGACAGCCGTTCACAAAGGTTGAGATCACCGGTATCGGAGAAGACAAACCGAAGGCAGCGGCGGCTGAACCCGCTGAGGAAGCTCCAAAGGCAGAGGCAGCCGAAGAGGCAGCTGGAACCGAGAGCGGCGGAGTATCCATGTCGATGAAGAAGGACGAGCTGATCGCTTATGCTGAAGAGCACAACATCGAGATCAACAAGTCCGCTACCAAGCAGGAAATCATCGACAAGATAAATGAAAGCAAATAAGGACCCATACAAGGAGGTGGAATCATGTCAAGTAAAAAAGGTGTAGGTAGTTCCAAGAACGGCCGCGATAGTGAATCCAAGAGACTTGGAGTAAAGACAGGCGACGGAAAATATGTCAGCGCCGGCAGCATTATTATGAGGCAGAGAGGAACTAAGATCCATCCGGGAAACAATGTGGGTCTCGGTGGTGATGACACTCTGTTTGCCAAGATCGATGGAGCTGTAAAGTTCGAGAGAAAAGGCAAGAACAAAAAACAGGTAAGTGTATATCCTAAAGAAGCATAACGAAAACGCCCCTGCATTGCAGGGGCATTTTTAACAGAGGGGCAGAATGTTCGTAGATAGAGCGCGGATCTTGATAAAGTCAGGCAAGGGCGGCGACGGAGCGGTCACCTTCAGGAGGGAAGCGTATGTACCTGAGGGCGGTCCCGACGGCGGTGACGGCGGACGCGGCGGGGATGTCATATTCCAGGCCGATGACAGCCTGCGGACTTTGATGGATTTCCGTTACAAGAAAAAATATGTGGCCGAGAACGGTCACAATGGAATGAGAAAAAAACGCTATGGCGCAGCCGGCGAGGATCTGGTCATCAAGGTACCGCCGGGGACCATGGTCATCGATGAAGCATCCGGCAAGCTGATGAAAGATCTCGTGAAGGCGGGCGATTCTTTTGTTGCCGCAAAAGGCGGCAAGGGAGGAAAGGGCAATGTCCACTTCAAGAGCTCTGTGAGGCAGACTCCGAACTTTGCAGAAGCGGGAGGCGAAGCCAAAGAAAGGCGCGTCATCCTGGAGCTGAAGCTTATTGCGGATGTGGGACTCGTAGGCTTCCCCAACGTGGGAAAATCCACTCTCCTTTCGGTGTGCACCAAGGCAAAGCCGAAAATAGCCAATTATCACTTTACTACCATAGAACCGAATCTGGGCGTGGTGCAGGTGGCGGATACCAGCTTTGTGATGGCTGATATTGCCGGATTGATCGAGGGTGCCTCTCAGGGTGCGGGAATGGGATTCTATTTCCTGAAGCACGTCGAGAGGACGCGCGTGCTCATCCACGTTGTCGATGTATCAGGCAGTGAGGGCCGGGATCCAATCGAAGATTTCGACAAGATCAATGCCGAGCTGGCGAATTATTCAGAGGCGCTGGCGAGGAAACCGCAGGTCGTGGCCGCCAACAAGATCGATATGAGCGACGAAGACAGCGAAGAATATGCCAGATTCAAAGAGCACGTCGAAAAGGCAGGATATGAAGTCTATCCGATGTCGGCACCGATCAACTACGGTGTGCAGGAAGTTATCCAGGCGGCTGCCAGACTGCTGGCGCAGACTGAGGCTGAACCGGATCAATTCATAGAGACTTTTGACTTTGAACGCGACGATACAGATCCCGATTTTCGAAAAGTATATGCTTCGAGGGACGGGAATGCTTATCGGCTGGAAGGAAAGCAGCTGATGAAGATTTTCCGTTCGACGAACTTCAACGATATCGGTTCGCTGCGATACCTGTACAAATATATTGAGAAGAGCGGTGCTCTCGACGAGCTGCGCAAGCTGGGGCTTGACGAGGGTGATACTATAAAGATAGATGATTTTGAATTCGAGTATATAGACGAATTTTAAAAGGTTATGATATGAAGAGATATCCAGATGAAGAAGAATGTATGCGTCTGCTGCAGGAATACGGAACTCCGGCACATGTGATCGGGCACTGCAGGGCGGTAGCCGATGTTGCTGTGAACACGGGGCGGCGGCTCAACGAGGTCGGGTTCGACCTGGACATCGGGCTCGTCCGGGCGGCCGGACTGCTGCACGACATCGCGCGTGTGGAAAAGGACCACGCAAAGGTAGCTGCAGATTATATTCGTGAACTGGGCTACCCGGAGGTGGCTGACATTGTGGCGGTACACATGTTTTATCCCGGCTTTTCTCCTGCGGAGAAGACCAACGAGACCGACCTGGTGTGCCTGGGAGACCGCACTGTCAGGGAAGACCAGTACGTGGGCGCCGAAGAACGCATGGAATACATCAAGGACAAGGCCAGGAGGAATGCCGGCGACGCTCTGCCCGAAGTGCTGGCAAGACTGGAAGTAAAAAAGAAAGAACTGAAAGAATACGTCGCCAGGCTGGAAGAGCTGATGGGCGTGACATTGGATGAGTTGAATGGAAAAACTGGAAATGATCGAGCACCTCGAGAGGCTGCTCAAAAAAGTTGAGAAACCCGGAAGATATATCGGCGGAGAGATAAACTGCGTCAAAAAAGACGAGGACCTGGCGAAAGTCAGGTTCGCTTTTGCTTTTCCCGATATCTATGAGATCGGAATGTCATATGTTGGACTGCAGATCCTCTATGATGTACTCAATAAAGATGATGATATTTACTGCGAGCGCGTCTTTGCGCCGGCACGGGACATGGAAGCTCTGATGCGCGAAGAAGGAGTGCCCCTCTTTTCACTGGAGACCAAGACAGACGTCAAAAAGTTCGATATTCTGGGC
This sequence comes from Anaerovoracaceae bacterium, assembly GCA_050953405.1. GTDB lineage: Bacteria > Bacillota > Clostridia > Peptostreptococcales > Anaerovoracaceae > RUG100. The sequence continues at coordinate 131,594 of JBMNMP010000002.1, forward strand.
TTCACGCTGCAGTACGAAATGTCTTATACAAACATCTTGAACATGCTGGATCTGGCGGGTATCCCTCTGCACGCCTGCGAGCGCGGCGATGAGTATCCCGTGGTCGTGGCCGGCGGCCCCTGCGCTTTCAATCCGGAACCGCTGGCTGACTTCATCGATATCTTCATCATCGGCGATGGTGAGCAGTCGCTTCCGGCGCTGGCAGATCTGATGAAGGACTGCAGCAGCAAAGATGAATTCCTGCGCCGCGCTGTGAACATGCAGGGCATTTATGTGCCTTCGTTTTACGATGTCAGCTACAACGATGATGGTACCGTGAAAGCTTATACCAGAAACTACGAGGGAGCCCCTGAGAGGGTGACCCGATGTCTCCTCGACGACATCGAGAGCCAGCCGTATCCTGTAAAGCCGCTGGTACCGCTGATCGAAGTGGCTCAGGACCGGGCGGTCGTGGAGACTTTCCGCGGCTGCACGCGCGGCTGCAGATTCTGCCAGGCAGGCATGATCTACAGGCCGGTGCGTGAACGTTCCGTCGATCGGATCAAAGATATTGTAAAGCAGCAGCTCGATAATACCGGCCACGAGGAGCTCTCCCTGTTGAGCCTGTCAACATCCGATTACTCACGCTTCCAGGATCTGACTATGGACCTCCTGGACATGTGCAATGCAAGGGATGTCTCCATATCGCTGCCGAGTCTGAGGCTGGATTCGTTCAGCTTTGATGTGCTGGAACGCATACAGCGCTACAAGAAGAGCGGGCTTACATTTGCCCCCGAAGCCGGCACCCAGAGGCTCCGCGACATCATCAACAAGAATATCACCGACGATGACATTTACTCGGCTATGAGGCAGGCCATCGAACTGGGCTGGAAGAAGATAAAACTGTATTTCATGATGGGCCTCCCCGGAGAGACCATGGAGGACCTGGCGGGCATTGCTGAGATCGCAAGAAACATCATGGATCTGAATTTCAAGATAATGGGCCGTAAAGGCGGCCGCTTCAATATAAATGTAAGCGTTTCCAATTTCGTGCCCAAACCGCACACTCCCTTCCAGTGGGAGCCGCAGGATCACGACTTTTATGAAAAGCACAATTATCTCAAAAAGCTGCTTCATATAAAGGGCGTCAATTTCAATTACCACGACAGTCCCGTGAGCACGCTGGAGGCCGTGTTCGCACGCGGTGACCGGCGCACCGGACGACTGCTGGAGGCAGCTTTCAAGAACGGATGCACCTTCGACAGCTGGAGCGAGGCCTTCGACTGGGAGGCGTGGCAGAAGGCTGTCAGAGACACCGGCATCGACATAGAGTTCTATACTTCAAGGCGGCGGCCCCACGATGAGGTGCTGCCATGGGACATCATCGACAGCGGCATCAGCAAGGAGTTTCTCATCCGTGAACACGAAAAAGCTATGGCGGCGGAGACGACTCCGGACTGCAGGGAAGTATGCCAGGGCTGCGGTATCAACAGGATGACAGTCTGTGAGCTGGAGGGAATCAATGGCTAAATATATCATGAAATTCAGCAAAGAAGGTTACATAAAGTACACTTCACACCTTGATATGATGCGACTGTTCCGGCGTTCATTCAAACGGGCGGGCATCGATCTCAAATACTCCAGCGGATTCAACCCGCATCCCAAACTGAGCTTTGCGCAGCCGCTGTCTCTTGGATATACATCTATTTGTGAACTGATGGACTTTGAGACAAAGGAAGATCACGACCCGGCGGTCATTAAGAAACGCATGCAGCAGATGATGCCGGAAGGGATCACGATCACTGAATGCTGCAAGGGCGATGAGGACAAGAAAACGCTGGCATCGAGGTGCACGGCGGCTGAATACATCATTGCGGTACCGGTAGCTCCCGGCGTACAGATATCCCCTTCGGCTGCTGAGGACTTTTTGTCACAGGACAAGATAACTGCTCTCAAAAAGCAGAAGAAAAAGAAGGGCGGCGGCCTCAGGGAAGTAGATATAAAGGGGCAGATACGCGAGCTGTATGTCTATAAAGCAGACGATAGAATATTTCTGTCAACCACTTTGGACGCCGGCAGCAATTCAAACCTCAGTCCGGAGCTGCTGCTGAATGCATTCATGCAGTGGGCAGACATCGACTTTCAGCGTGAAAACGTTGAAATTTTAAGGAAAAAAATCATACTTTGAATACCGGCTGACAATATTTGACAATCACTCTCTAAAATGGTAAATTTTACTAACAAACGACGGGAGGGTGATTTTAATGAAGAGCATATTGTCAAAGGAATACATCATTGAAAACAAAAAGACAGTGCTGAAACGGTGCATAATAGTAGCTATCGCCGTGACAGCTCTGTTTGTTTTTTTGTTCCGCACCGGGCAGCCCGATGATCTGAAAGTGAACAAAGCGGACATCAAGTCAAAGGCTCACGCAAGTCAGTCACAGCAGGTGGAGACGACTATTATCGTAGATATCTCGGGGCAGGTCAGATCTCCTCAGGTCGTGGAATTGAAATCGGGTGCTCGCATTTCCGATGCCATAGAGTCGGCGGGAGGGCTGACTGCGAAGGCCGATATATCCAATATCAACCGGGCAGCCAAAGTCAAAGATGGAGAAAAGATATATATCCCCGCCAGGGGTGAAAAGGACACTGCAGCTGCAGGGAGCAGCGGCACGGCCGTACAGCCGTCAGGGGAGACGACGGCGGATCAGAGTACGTCGGCACAGACATCGGGGCCCGGTGCCGTGACCAAAGTCAATATCAATTCTGCCAGCAGCAGCGAGCTGCAGACACTGAACGGAGTGGGCCCGGCCACAGCCGAGAAAATACTGCTCTACCGCTCGCAAAACGGAGGCTTCAAGAGCATTGAAGATCTGATGAATGTCAACGGTATCGGCGAGAAGACATTCGAGAAACTAAAGCCGTATATAACTATTTGATGTGTTAAAGAAAGGAAATGAAATGATGAAGGAAAGAATTATCTCAAAGGGCAGCATCATATGCCTGATTATTACCGCTGCATTACTGGTGATCACATCGCTGCTGCCGGGTATCGCAGGAGCAGCTGCCTCCCTGCCGACTAAAGCGGTCAGGGAGGGAGGCGACGGCAGTGCTCAGTTTGCAGCCAACGGCGGCCGCTATTCAAGCTGGAAGGACAAAGACGGTTTCACGGTTGCTTCCAAGTACGGATTTTATCCGATGCCCACAGCGGCAATGAAGATCACGCCGTTTGGTAAACAGTCAGGTGAGGCCTTTGAATTCGCAGTTGATAAGGGACAAACTATCAGTAAAAATTCGTATCTGGGATTCGATGCCAGGACGGCGGCGAAGAATGCAGCAGGCTGGAAGGGAACCAATTTCCGCATATACAATACAGAAACCGGCAGATACGATCTGCTCGATGTAAAGGTGACTCTTGCCGACTGGCAGGCCATCGACAATCCATCATATATGTTTCTGCAGTACACCGGAGGTGTAAAGCCGTCATTCAAAATGTGGGGAATTCTGGAAGCGGAAATGAGGATCGACTACTTCAAGGCGGGAACCGATGTACCGTACACGGTGAACAGCAACTTTACCTTCAACGATATCGATTGCCAGCAGTACCTGGGTTTCGATCAGAAGACGACCAGACAGCAGTATGTCAGCAGTTCTTCAAGGCTACTGTATTCCGGCGACAAGGGCACTAACATCTTCTACTGCCCGGCTCCGGGGAACGATACCACAGGAACGCCGGATCTGGCTGCCGGCGCGGTGTATTCGGCGAGTTCCCTGAAACTGATCTTCGGCAATGCCCATATGTATGATGATGGCAGAAATTACACCATGGCACATTTCGGCTTCTTCAACAGCAATATGGCTCCCGTTGAACCGCCGGAACCTGTGAAGACCGTGTCCGATACGGATGAAAAGGAGGTGACCTCCAATACGCTGCAGAACTCGCAGGAAAAATTCACCTATCACGTAAAGCAGATGGTCCCCGGAGGGTATACAGAAGCCAGCTATTTCCATGATTTTACCATGTACGACAAACTGGACCCCTGTCTCGATATCGTATCTGTCGATGTGAGGAACGATGCCGGTGAGAATATCAGCAATCAGTTCGACATTGATATCGACGGCAATGCTGTGAGGGTGTCAGCAAAAGATACTAAACGCATCTCGTTCTACGACAAAATGTATGATCTCACGATAACAGCCAGAGTGAAGGATGGTTACGATATGAAAAAGTATAAAGATGACAAGGGAACATGTGCTTTTTCTAACATGGCTCAGGTGACCATCAATGACCAGCCGCATTACACTAAAAAAGTAGTCACCAACTATCGTGAACCCGAGTTGGAGATCAAAAAGGTCGTCGACCATTACAGATGGAAGGTTGGTGAGATCGTCGCCTACAAAGTCAAAGTGCGGCAGACGGTCTCTGATGCCGAAGCTACGGATGTTGTCATCAAAGATATTTCGCTGCCTTCCTGTCTGGTATACGTGGAAGACACGGCAGAGGTGGATGGCCCCCAGAATTATACGCTTGCCAAAGAAGGTAACGGATGGACTCTGAAGCTGGACAAGCTCGCTTACGGGGATACGGTGACCGTAAAGTTCGGTGCCCGGGCGACTGAAAAGGCTGCCGGCAGGAAGATACCCAACAGGGCGGCAGTCAGCTCCAGAGAAACAGGCGAGCGGTATGCTGATGCCGGGATAACAGTCGACAAAGGAGACAAAATTATCGTGAAGAAAACCAAAGAGGGTGCCGGGAAGAACAGTAAAAATGCCGCAAAAACGAAGACCGGAGATGATTTCAACCTGATGCTGGTAGTGGCTCTGATCCTCGCCGGAGGGCTGACGGTGGTGATGACACTGGCAAAGAGAGGAAAGTAAACTCCATTTTCCTTGACTAAAACTGCAAATATAGGGTAAAATACTTCTCTGTAATAGGAGAAGTTTTTTACTATGATTGGAAAAAATAAAATCGATAGGATTAACGAACTTGCAGCTAAGGCGAGAACGGACGAAGGCCTTACCGATGAAGAGATCAGAGAACGCGACAAGTTGAGACGCGAGTATGTGGAAGCGGTAAAGCAGAACGTGCGCCAGAAGCTGAAGGATGTCAAATTTGTAGAAGATCTTTCGCCGCGGGAAAGGGACGAACTGATCAGAGCCGGCAAGCTTGACAAGGACGGGATGCCGCATAGGAAAAAGAATAAACAATAAATTTGCCATATTGTTTGTGAAAAAAAGTAAACATGTTTATTCATACTAAACAAGTGGTATAATGAAATCATTAAAGATCAGAGGAGACAGAAAATGCGACAAGTATATTTGGATTATTCTGCTACAACACCGGTAAAGAAGGAAGTCCTCGACGAAATGCTGCCATATTTCTCGCAGCATTATGGAAATCCCTCGAGCCTGTACGATATAGCAGCGGAGTCAAAACAAGCGTTGAATATAGCAAGAGAAAGGGTAGCATCATTAATAAATGCGAACCCCGGCGAAGTGTATTTTACTTCCTGTGGTTCCGAATCGGACAACTGGGCATTGTTCGGAGTAGCTGATGCGATGCAGAAGAAAGGCAATCACATCATTACCACTTCCATAGAGCATCATGCGATAATACATTCCGGTAATTTCATGCTTAAGCACGGTCTGGATGTGACTTATCTTCCGGTAGGCAAAGACGGTTTGATCGACCCCAAGGATCTGGAAGATGCAATTACGGAGAAGACCGTACTCGTGTCCATCATGTACGTGAACAACGAAGTGGGAACAGTGCAGCCGATCAGGCAGCTGGCTGAAATCGCGCACAAGCACGGGATCACTTTCCACACGGACGCTGTTCAGGCACTTGGGAATGTGGACTGCGACGTGAAAGAACTGGGTGTGGATCTGATGTCGCTTTCCAGCCACAAGATCTACGGGCCGAAGGGTGTTGGCGCCTTATATATAAAGAAGGGCACCAGGATCAACAACTACCTTCACGGCGGAGCCCAGGAGAACAGGCGCCGTGCCGGTACAGAAAATGTGGCCGGTATCGTAGGATTCGGCAAGGCTGCTGAACTGGCTGAGAAGAACTTCGACGAGCATGTAAAACATGTGAGCGAACTGAGGGACTATCTGGTAAAGAGGATCACCACAGAGATCCCGGACACCTTTGTAAATGGCTCCATGGAACACAGACATCCGGGCAACGCCAACATCACGTTCGAATACATTGAAGGCGAATCGATACTGTTGCTGCTGAATCAGAAGGGGATCTACGTTTCCACGGGATCGGCCTGCAGCAGTGCCAGCTTGTCACCGAGCCACGTGCTAAGCGCGCTGGGCGTGCCTGTAGAGATGATCCACGGAACAATCAGATTTACAGTTGGAGATTTCACGACTAAAGAAGATATTGATTATACGGTTGATGCACTGAAGGAAATAGTTACCAAGCTGAGGAAGATCTCCTCGGTGAGCGCAGAGAAAGGATGGTAATAGATTATGGCAATGTATAATGACAAGGTGATGGATCATTTCCTGAATCCACACAATGTAGGAGAAATAGAGAATGCTGACGGAGAGGGAACATATGGCAGTCCTGTCTGCGGAGATATGATGAAAATATCGATCAACGTAGATGAGAACGATAAGATCACGGATGCAAAGTTCAAGACTTTCGGCTGCGGTTCTGCAATTGCCAGCTCGTCGATAGCTACGGATATGATCATCGGAAAGACCGTAGACGAAGCTCTGGAAGTTACCAACCAGCAGATCGTAGATGAACTGGGCGGACTGCCGGCGGTAAAACTGCACTGCAGTGTACTCGCCAGCCACGCGATCAAGTCAGCGATCTACGACTATGCTCAGAAGCATGGCAAGCACTACAAAGGCCTCGAGGGATTCGACCCCGATGCTGATGATGAAGATGAACACAACTAGAACATTATTATAGCCCGCACCGGGCATACCGGAGCACAGTAACCACAGGTCAGGCAGATGTCATGATTGACATTTGCCAGGCCTTTTTCATTCATATAAATAGCATGATTGGGGCATCTCTTCTGACAGGCGCCGCATCCTTCACAGTCGCCCTGGTCGATCTGAATTTTTTTGTCGCTTATATCGGGCTGAAAATCAGGGGGAAGCTTGCCATCGACGTAATCACACGCATTGTCGACTTCTTCCTTTTTTCCGAATCCCATCATGATGCTGTCGATTCCCGGCAGGGCGGATACATAATCGAGACATTCCATATAACGTGAAGTCAGATTGCCGCCGCCGAAGGCTTTCATTGAAAAAATGCCGCGGCCGTCTGCGGACAGGCGGCGGATAACGTCCGCCATGTCTTCAGCTGTGCCCGGATCATCGCCGCGCCGGATTCCGAGCCCGAATTTGTTGATCAGGGGGAAGATGAGGTCGCATTCAGGCACCTGCAGCATCTGCTCACAGACATCTATGTGATGCGTGGATACCCCTATGGCTCTGACCTTGCCTTCAAGTTTGGCTTTCTGCAGTTCTTCCCAGGCTCCGGCGCGGAGCTCGAAATCTCCGTGGACACGCACTTCATGCAGCATGAATATATCGATCACATCGCGATTGAGTTCGCGGCGCGCTTCTTCGATGGCAAAGCGCATATCCCGGGCGCTGTAATCAAGTGTCTTGCTGGCTATGACAGGGTCGTATCTGCCGTCCTTCAAAGCTTCGCGTATATAAGGATAGGTTTCATAATACTGTGCGGTATCCAGAAAGTTCATACCGCGCGAGAGGGCATACCTGATCAGTTCGGCGCCTTCTTCTATGGACTGATTCAGTTGGGTCCTGCCCACAGTGAGAACTCCAAAACCTATGCGGGACACCTTCATTCCTGTATTTCCCAATTCTGTGTATTTCATAATTCACTCCCGTAATATTCAGTATATCAGCTATTCCTTGCCACTGCTATCGAAAAATGGTATTATGTTTTAATTGAGTAAAAATTACGGAGGAACCGATGGAAAAACTTGGCTTAAACAAAATAAGAGAACTCTTTCAGGACTTTTACGAGAGCAAAGGTCACTACAGAAGGGGCAGCTTTCCCCTCATACCGCAGAACGACAAGAGCCTGCTGATCATAAATTCGGGCATGGCACCGCTGAAACCGTACTTTGCAGGGCTGGAAGAACCGCCCTCAAGGCGCATGACTACAGTGCAGAAATGCATCAGGACCGCGGATATCGAAAACGTGGGCATCACTTCAAGACACGGAACGTTCTTTGAAATGCTGGGCAGCTTTTCTTTCGGCGACTATTTCAAGAAAGAAAGTATTACCTGGGGCTGGGAATTTCTAACTGAGGTGCTCCACATGGACGAAGATAAATTGTGGGTGACCGTGTACCAGGACGATGACGAAGCTTATAACATCTGGAAGGACGATATCGGATTTTCGGAGGAGAGGATCGTGCGCCTCGGAAAGGATGATAACTTCTGGGAGATCGGTGCCGGCCCCTGCGGACCGTGCTCCGAGATATACTTTGACCGCGGTGAGGAACATGGATGCGGCAGGCCGGATTGCAAACCGGGCTGCGAATGCGACAGATACGTTGAATTCTGGAACCATGTCTTCACTCAGTTCAACAACGACGGCAATGGCAACTACACAGAACTGGCTCAGAAGAATATAGATACGGGCATGGGCCTTGAGAGGCTGGCCTGCATCATGCAGGACGTGGAATCCATATTTGATGTGGACACCATCAGACAGGTGCTCGATGAAGTCGTCAAGACAACGGGATGCAAATACTATGACGGCGAGAAGGAGAGCGATGTTTCTCTGCGCATCATCACCGATCATATCAGATCGGCAACTTTCATGATCAGTGATAAGATCATGCCGGGCAATGAGGGCAGAGGCTACGTGCTCCGCCGCCTGATCAGGCGTGCGGTGAGACACGGAAGAAAGCTGGGTGCCGGGAGCGGATTCCTCTCAGGACTCGTAGACCCGGTAGTCGACGTATCCGCCGGAGCTTACCCGGAACTGGAGGAACAGCGCGTTTTCATCAAGAAAATAGTCGCCGCCGAGGAGAATCAGTTCGACCAGACTCTCGATCAGGGTATGGACAGGATCGGCGAATATATTAAAGAAATGAAAGCCAACAGCTCGGATACTCTGGCAGGGGAGAAAGCATTCCTGCTGCACGACACTTACGGTTTTCCCATCGATATAACGGAGGAAATACTGGCAGACGAGGGCTACAAGGTGGATCGCGAAGGATTTGAAAAAGCTATGGCCGAGCAGAAACAGCGCGGCAAGAGCGATGCCGCCAAGAGAGATTTTGCCTGGAAGGACAGTCAGATCTCCCATCTCTTTGAAGGCCGCAGCTGGTTCACTGGATATGAAAAATCCCATGAAGAGGCAACTATCGAGGCTCTGGTCCGCGATGAAAAGCAGACCGATAAGATCGAAGAGGGCCAGGAGGGTCTCCTCATCCTTGATAAAACACCGTTTTATGCCGAGAGCGGCGGACAGGCTGCTGACCGCGGCATCATCGAAAACGATGATTTCACGGCCGAGGTCCTCGATGTACAAAAGGTGCAGAATATGTTCGTGCACACTATCAAAGTAAAGAACGGCGTCTGCAGTGAAGGCAGCGCGGTCAATTGCGCGGTCGATGAGATAGTGCGCAATAACTCCAGGCGCAACCATACAGCTACTCACCTGCTGCACAAGGCACTGCGCGAAGTGCTCGGAGATCACGTCGCCCAGGCAGGTTCCCTTGTGGACAGCACACAGCTGCGCTTTGACTTCAGTCACTATGAAGCGATGAGCGATGATCAGCTGAAGGAAGCAGAAAGAATAGTAAACGAAAAAATATATCAGTTCCTGCCCGTGGATACCAGGGAAATGTCCAAAGCAGAAGCCGATGCGGAGGGCGCCACAGCACTGTTCACCGAAAAATACGGTGACCGTGTTCGCGTGGTCAGCATAGGCGATTTCAGCAAGGAACTCTGCGGCGGCATGCATGTGGCTAACACAGGTCAGATAGGCGCTTTCAAGATAATCTCAGAAAGCGGTATCGCCAGCGGTATTCGCAGGATCGAAGCGATCACCGGCAAGGGCATCCTCGACAGGCTGAACAGCATGGAGGCCATCATCAGTGATGCCGGCAAGCTGTTGAAGGTCAGCAGAGACGGCATCCCGGACAGGATCAGCAAGATGATCAGCGAAAACAAGGAAGCTAAAAAAGAACTGGAGGCTTTCCGCAAAGAGTCCATGGGTTCCGAGGCCGACAAGCTGATAGAAGAAGCAAAAGACGTCAACGGAGTCAGCTTTATCGCACACAAATTTGAAGACATCAGCATAGATGGACTGCGGACGATATCGGATGATATCAAGGCCGGGCACAAAAATGTCGCCATGCTCTTCGCGGCTGAAAACGGAGGCAAAGTGACCCTTCTGATGTCGCTGACTGATGACCTGGTGGAAAAAGGTTACCACGCGGGAAAGATGATCAAAGAAGTTGCCAGGGCTGCCGGCGGTGGCGGCGGCGGCAAGGCCGATATGGCTCAGGCCGGTGCCCGGGACGCGGCCAGACTCCCGGAGGCCTTCAAGGCAGCCGAGAATCTGCTTTAATAAACAGTTGTATTAACATGGAAAGCAAGTTATAATAAATACATATGGAAGGAGTCGACAATGGACGATAAAAATACTCTGCTGTTTGGAAATGCAGCACGTGAAGATCAGAAAACTCCGAAAGAGATCCTCACGCAGGTATACGAATCACTGGACGAACGTGGTTACAACGCAATCGATCAGATCGTCGGATATCTGCTGTCAGGAGACCCTTCATACATAACCAGTCACAACAATGCAAGAAATATCATCAGACAGATAGATCGTGATGACTTGACTGAGGAACTGGTGAGGAGCTATTTGAACAAGTGAGAAAGATCGCACTGGATGTAGGTGACAAGACGATCGGTGTGGCCGTCAGTGACGAACTGGGTATAACTGCTCAGGGAGTCACTACAATCGAGCGCATCGGAATCAAGAAAGACACTTCCAAAGTAATAGAATATATCAAACAATATGAATGTGATACAGTTGTTGTAGGCCTGCCAAAGCGTCTCGATGGCACTGATAGTCCTCAGACTGAAAAGGTTCAACAATTTACCGAAAAGCTCAAGAACAAACTGCGCAGCACGGGTATGGCAGAAATGCCCGTGGTGTATCAGGATGAGCGCCTTACAACGGTGCAGGCCGAGAAGGTGCTGCTTGCTGCGGATGTTAGCCGCAGTAAGCGAAAAGATGTTATTGACAAGCAGGCAGCGGTCCTCATAATGCAGGGCTACCTGGCTGCTTTAAAATAAAAAACGTTATACACAGGCAACAAGTTTTGATTTAGTTTTGATTTATCAGGAGCGTAAATCATGAAGAAAAGCGTGATTGCCCTGGTCATATGTCTTGCTTTTATGTGTTCCGTATTAACAGCCTGTGGCGGGACGGAGGCAAAACAGGATCAGGTGGTAGGTAACTGGGAAATGACAAGGATTTCCTCAGGATCCTCGACAATTTCATCAAAAGAATATATGAAGTCTGCAGAAGCCAAAGTTTTGCCGGCATTATCTTTTACTGAGGATAATAAGGTGAGATTCACAGGGCTGGGACGTGGTGTGGACCCGAATGGTAAATGGACCGGCAGTAACGGGAAGTATATCATTGATGACGGACAACAGGAACTTGAATGCAGCATTGGAGATAAAGGCCAGCTGGAATTGGTCTATCCGAAAGAAGATTCGGATAAGCTGTCGGCCGATCTCACGATCGTGTTCAGGAAGGAGTCTGAGAAACGATGAATATCAACTATCTCAGATACGCATTGGAAGTCCAGAAGGTTGGTTCCATAACACAAGCTGCAGAGAATCTTTTTATGTCACAACCAAATCTCAGCAGAGACATCAAGGAACTCGAGGAATCTCTTAATATAGACGTTTTTTCGCGGACCTCGCGCGGGGTAGTGACTACACCGGAAGGGGCCGAATTCCTGGAATATGCCAGAAGGCTGCTGGAGCACATGGATGACATAGAAGCGAAATTTGGAAAATCCAGCACCAAAAAAGTGACTTTCGCGATTTCCATACCCAGGGCCAGCTACATAGCAGAAGCCGTCTCCAAGGCAATCGATACCATCGAGCACGAGCTGGGAGACAACTATATTCTGACAGTGAAGGAAACCAACGCCATAGACGCTGTTAACAATATAACGGAACACGGCTATGACTATGGCGTCATCAGATATCCGATAATGTATGAAACATATTTCAAGACATTGCTGGAAGGTAAAAAACTGGAAAGCATCAACCTGGTGAAGCTGAAGTACATTGTAGTCGCTTCGGCCGAAAGCGAGCTGGCAAAGAAAAAAACGTGCACTCTGGATGAACTGCGCGACTACATAGAAATAATACGCGGCGATATGACTGTGCCGTATCTTTCACTGGCGAACAATATACAGGATCTGACGCCTTCGCAGAACAGCCCCAGAAAGCTGGCGGTGTTCGAAAGAGGCAGCCAGTTCAGCCTGTTGAGAAATGTGAGAGGTACCTACATGTGGTCCTCGATAATGTCGGAGGAAATGCTGAAATACAACAAGATCCGCAAGATCGAATGTCCGGAGGCGGACGACGAGTACCGGGACTGCCTTATTTTCAGCAAAGAAACCCTGGAGAATCCGCTGGATGCCAGAATGATAGAACTGCTGAAGGAAACTATTATTGCTACGTACCACGAATTCGAAGAGAATTAGCCCGTAATTGCATAAAGGATACATTATACCTTCATGCTTAATTTATATAACTAAACTTGCTAAATTTTGAGTATTATAGTACTCGGAGGAGGATTTGGCCATTATGAATCAATTCAAACATGCTTTGGGAAGCATCAAGGTGAGGCATAATAAGAATACCGAAAATCAGCATTCTGTAATCATGGATGACCCTGAATTCGTAGCTATTCCTATGTCTATGCACATCGGTGCTCCATGCACGCCCACGGTCAAAAAGGGTGACCACGTAAAGATTGGGCAGGTCATTGGAGACAGTGATGCATTCCTCAGCGTACCGATCCATGCCAGCATCAGCGGAGATGTTACGGAAATCCGCGAAGTGCGTAACATGATGGGTGCGACTGAAAAACAGGTGGTTATCAAATCAGATAACCAGCACGAGGAGTGGGAAGGAATCAAACCACCGGAAATCAACGACAAGGACTCTTTCATCAGTGCGATGAGAGCCAGCGGACTCGTTGGTCTTGGCGGAGCTTCATTCCCTACATTTGTAAAATTCAATCCTAAGAATCTCGATGAGGTACATACCCTGATCGTTAACGGCGCGGAGTGTGAGCCGTACATTACGACTGACTACCGCTTGATGCTGGAGAACACTCAGGCGATCATCAACGGTGCATTGACCGTGATGAAGTATCTTGATCTCAAAGAGACCATCATAGGTATTGAAAGCAACAAACCAAAGGCAATCAGCAAGCTGAACAAATATATCAGCGAGCAGGGATTGTCAGACAAGATCAAGGTACAGACACTGAAATCTCGCTACCCGCAGGGTGCCGAGCGTGTTCTCATCTATGAAACAACCGGAATATTAACCGACGCAGGGGTACTTCCCGCTGATGTTGGCGTAATTGTTTCTAATATTACTACTATTGCCTCGATCAATTATTACATGAAGACGGGTATGCCGCTGGTCAGCAAAACACTGACTGTTGACGGAACTGCTATCAAAAACCCGCAGAATATCAGAGTACCTATCGGTACCAGTATTTCTGATGTAATCCAGGCGACCGGTGGTTTCAAGAACGAACCGAAAAAGATCATCATGGGCGGACCTATGATGGGCAGAGCCGTATCTACAGTGGATACACCCATACTGAAGGCAAACAACGCAATTCTGGCTTTCAGTGGTCCGGAAGCTGAAACACAGAAGGAAACAGCATGCATCAGCTGTGGCAAATGCCATGAAGTATGTCCATTCCATCTGCTGCCGAAGGCTTACTATGATTGTTACAATAGAGGAGATATCGACACCTTGAAGAAACTGAAGCTGATGCAGTGCATGGAATGCGGGAGCTGCTCTTATATCTGTCCTGCTCGCCGCCCTCTCAGCTTTGTCAACAAGCTTGGCAAGAATGCGATAAAGAAGGAGGCTAGCAAGAAATGAACAAATTAAATGTAACTTATTCGCCTCATATAATAGAGTCACCAAACACCAGAAAGATCATGCTCTATGTTCTTATCGCACTGGTTCCGGCTCTGATTGTGGCGGTATATGAATTTGGCATTCGTGCGCTGCTGCTCACAGTATTCTGTGCAGTAGTCTGCGTATTCTTCGAATGGCTGTTCTGTAAAATAGTAAAGAAAGAAAGTACCATCGGCGATCTGTCGGCGGTTGTCACCGGCGTACTGCTGGCTTACAACCTGCCTTCGAGTTTTCCGTTCTGGATGGCTGCTATCGGTTGCTTCGTGGCGATCTTCATAGCAAAGAACCTGTTCGGCGGAATCGGACAGAACTTCGTCAACCCGGCGCTGACCGGACGTATCGTACTCTTCGTATCCTTTGCGACAGAGATGACATCCTGGCCGCTGCCAAGGGGACTGATGGGAACAATGGGTGATGCTACAACAGGTCCGACAGCACTCGGTCTGCTGAACGAGGGAGCTAAGAGCGGTTTCCCTTCAGATCTCAACCTGTTCCTTGGTAACTGCGGAGGTTCGCTCGGTGAAGTCAGTGCACTGGCACTGCTGATCGGCGGAGTCTTCCTGGTGATAAAGAAAGTTATTTCTCCGGCGACTCCGATCGCTTTCATCGTAACAGTGTTCGTTCTGGCACTCATCGCAGGACAGGATCCACTGTTCCACATACTGGCAGGCGGCGTTATGCTGGGAGCTATATTCATGGCTACCGACTATGCGACGACACCTTCAGACTGGCGAGGAAAGATCATCTTCGGAGTTGGATGCGGAATCATTACCATGGGCATCAGATTGTTCGGTTCGTATCCTGAGGGCGTTTCCTTCTCGATCATCGTGATGAACATCATCACACCGTTCATTGACAACTGGTGCAACAAGCACTTCTGTGGAGGTGGTTTAAAATGAAGAGCGGAATGGCAAAACCGATAATAGTGTTGACTGTCATCTGTCTCATCACCAGCGCAGCGCTGGCGGTAACGAACAGCAAGACGGAAGGCGCTATTAAAAAGGTAAACAAACAAATTATTGCAGATGCTAAAGCTCAGGTTCTTCCAAAGGGAACTGAAGGAGATGCTTATACGGGCGTTGCCAAGAGCTTTGGCGGTGACCTTACCCTGATGGTCGGAATCGACAAGAGTGGAAAGATCACAGGTGTTACCGTTACCAGTCACCATGATACTCCGGGTCTGGGAACAAAAGCTATGACCCCGCAGTACCTGAGCCAGTACAAAGGCCTGACTGAACTGAAAGCTGACAGCATCAAGAAAGATCCTCAGGTGCAGGCAGTAACGGGCGCAACCATTTCATCCAATGGTATATATCATGCCATTCAAAATGCGATGAAGGAGGCGAAAAAATAATGAATAAGCTACAAGTATTTACTAAGGGTATCTTGAAGGAGAACCCGACGCTGATCCTTCTTCTGGGCTGCTGTCCTTTCCTGGCGACTACAACATCGGGAATCAACGGCCTCGGCATGGGAGGATGTACCACAGCGGTACTGTTCTTCTCCAACATACTGATTTCCATATTGAAAAAAGCTATACCTGATAATGTCAGAATACCGTGCTACATCGTAGTTATCGCATCACTGGTAACCGTTGTACAGATGATGATGCAGGCATTCCTGCCTGACCTCAACGCTTCACTTGGTCTGTACATTCCTCTGATCGTAGTTAACTGCATCATCCTCGGCCGTGCTGAAGGATTCGCTAACCACAACACAGTTATCGACTCCGCACTGGACGGACTCGGCATGGGAATCGGATTCACACTGGCATGCTTCGTAATGGGATGCATCAGAGAGGTCCTAGGTGCAGGAACTATCCTCGGCATTGCGCTGGGTGGAATGACTGCACATCCGATGATTTTCTTCATGCTTCCAGCAGGTGGATTCTTCGTATTCGGAGTTCTCAATGCACTGGTCACCAAGATCACTACAGCTAAGAACATTCCGAAGGTAAACGAATTCAGTTGTTCCGGATGCCTGATGGCTGAATCATGTGCTGCTGCAAACGTTGGCAGCCTTGAGAACGACATGAAAAAGGCTATAGCAGACAACAAAGTTGAAGCCAACAAAATAGAAACAAAGGCTGACGATCAGCCGAAGGCTTCCAAAGTGGTAGCCGGAGACGCCGCCAAGAACGAAGAAGTGAAGGCTGCGGCCGCGGCAAAAGCTGAAGGAAAGGAGAGTGAGGACTAATGAAAGAGATATTGATGATATTATTCAGTATGATACTGATCAATAACTACGTTCTGTCACAGTTCCTCGGAATTTGCCCCTTCCTGGGAGTATCCAAGAAGCTGGACTCAGCAAGCGGTATGTCAATAGCTGTTATATTCGTAATGGTTCTGGCAACCATATTCACCTGGCCGATACAGCACTTCCTGCTCGATCCTAACGGGATCGGATACATGCAGACTGTTGTATTCATCCTGGTAATCGCATCTCTGGTACAGCTGGTAGAAATCGCACTGAAGAAATACATACCTGCACTGCACAAGTCGCTGGGTGTATATCTGCCGCTGATAACTACTAACTGTGCTGTACTCGGTGTTGCTATTTCCAACATCGACAACGGATACAACTACATCGAATCCATCGTGAACGCATTTGGCGCAGGCGTTGGCTTCATGGTAGCCATGGTACTGTTCGCAGGCGTTAGACAGAAAATTGAATTCAACGACATCCCGAAATCATTTCAGGGTGCTTCGTCAACACTGGTAGCTGCCAGCATCCTGGCTATGTCCTTCATGGGATTCTCAGGAATGGTAGACGGTATATTCGGTTAGAAAGGAGGGTATACATGGTAGTTCCAATAGTAATGACAGCAGTTATAGGCCTGCTCTTTGCAATCGTACTGGTCGTTGCCAGCAAGGTGATGGCTGTACCTGTAGATGAGACACAGGTGAAAGTCAGAGGCGTCCTGCCCGGCGCTAACTGCGGAGCATGCGGTTTTGCCGGATGCGATGATTATGCGGCTGCTCTGGCCTCCGATCCGGAAGGTACCAGCACAACAGCATGCATACCGGGAGCTGCAGCTGTAGCTGAAGCTATCGCTGATATCCTGGGAGTAGCGGCTGGAGACGTGACTCCGCAGAAAGCTTATCTCATGTGCTCAGGCGACTGCAATCAGAAGCAGGATCTGCTCAACTACACAGGTAAGCCGACATGCGAAGCTGCAAAGCAGTTCTACGGCGGACAGTGGTCCTGCAGTTCCGGTTGTCTGGGACTGGGAGACTGCGTCAGAGCATGCCCCTATGATGCAATGAGAATGTTTGACGGAATACCCGGCATCGATCACGATCTTTGTGTCGGATGCGGAGTATGCGCCAAGACCTGCCCGCAGGGCATCCTGATGATCCACGATGAAAACGAGAGCATCAAGGTTTCCTGCAGCAACCACGACGTAGGCAAAAAGGCCATGCAGGCCTGCAAGGTTGCCTGCATCGCATGCAAAAAGTGCGAGAAGGCCTGTAACTTTGACGCCATTCATGTCATCGACGGTCTTGCCGTTATCGACTATGATAAGTGCAAACGCTGCGGCATGTGCGCAAAAGCTTGTCCAACAGGAGCAATTGTATTCCAGCGTAAAAAGAAAAAAGCTGCGAATAAAGCATCCTGAAGATAAATCAAAACTTGGAATCAAAAGCCCGGATTTTATATCCGGGCTTTTGTGTTGCCGGAAATCGCCGCTTTCCCCGGTTGTGTTTCACTGTTGACAGAAAAGGGTAATTACCATAAAATAAATTACATAGTTATAGAGTGGGAATTGTAACCGCGAGAAGAAATAAACGAGGATCTATTGTGGATATTTTAAAGGATATAAGAACTCTGGATACAGAACATGATTTAGAGGATGCGGCTCTGAAGAGACTGATCGAAACCGATGACCCGGAAGCCGACCAGCTGCTGACTGACCT
This sequence comes from Anaerovoracaceae bacterium, assembly GCA_050953405.1. GTDB lineage: Bacteria > Bacillota > Clostridia > Peptostreptococcales > Anaerovoracaceae > RUG100. The sequence continues at coordinate 149,716 of JBMNMP010000002.1, forward strand.
GGCTCGCCGTACGGCGCGTTCAGTTTTCGGCAACCAGATCTACACCAGAGGGTTGATCGAATTCACCAACGTATGCAAGAATGATTGCTATTACTGCGGACTGCGTGCATCTAACAGCACCATTGAAAGATACCGGCTCAGTGAAGAAGAGATCATGAGCTGCTGCCACGAAGGACTTCAGCTGGGATTTCGCACTTTTGTGCTGCAGGGCGGAGAAGATCCGCAGTACAGTGATGATGACATCTGTGCCATCGTCTCCAGGATCAAGAAAGAACTGCCGCAGTGCGCAGTGACTCTGTCCATAGGTGAAAAGAGCCGGGAAGCTTACCAGGCTTACTTTGACAGTGGGGCCGATCGCTATCTGCTGCGCCACGAAACTGCCAACGCAGAGCATTATGCCCGCCTGCACCCCGGCGAGATGTCACTGGAAAACCGCAAGCGCTGTCTCTACGATCTTCGCGATATCGGTTACCAGGTGGGATGCGGCATCATGGTCGGCTCACCGTGGCAAACTACGGAAAATCTGATAGAAGACCTGAGATTCATGCAGGACCTGCAGCCGCACATGATAGGCATCGGGCCCTTCATTCCCTGCGAAAATACACCGTTTGAGAACCGGGAGGGCGGTACCCTGCAGGCAACACTGCGTATGCTGGGCGTGCTGCGCCTGATGTTCCCGGAGGTACTGCTGCCGGCGACGACCGCACTGGGGACTATTGACCCCACCGGACGTGAAAAGGGCATCATGACCGGTGCCAACGTCGTCATGCCGAACCTTTCACCGCCGGCAGTGCGCAAGAAATATCTGCTCTACGATGATAAGATCTGCACAGGCGAAGAGGCGGCTGAATGTCGTCATTGCCTGTCGGGACGCATGGATATGATAGGATACGAACTGGCTGTGAGTCGCGGGGATCATCCTTCGCGCGCAAGAGAGGAACAGGGAGCATGAGCAAGGTACTGATAGCAATGAGCGGAGGCGTTGATTCCAGCGTGGCTGCTTATTTAATGAAGGAATCCGGAGAAGCTTGTGTCGGGGTGACCATGATACTCTGCAACAAGGCAGAGGGAGATCATGAGATTCCGGATACATGCTGCAACAGTGAAGACATAGAAGATGCCAGGGAAGTTGCCGCAAAGCTGGATATTCCTTATCATACATATGATTTCAAGGGTGATTTCAAGACTGAAGTCATCGACAGATTCATCGATTCTTATGAAAACGGACTCACACCGAACCCCTGCGTCGACTGCAACCGCTTTCTCAAATTCGGCCGCCTTTACGAGCGCGCCGGAGAACTGGGCTGCGATCACATCGTGACCGGGCATTATGCGCGCATCGAGGAGAGGGATGGCCGTATGCACCTGCGCAAAGCAGCCGACCTCAGCAAGGATCAGAGCTATGTTCTGTACACGCTGAGCCAGGAACAGCTGCGCCATATATATCTGCCGCTCGGTGATATGAGTAAGGACCATGCACGTCAAGTAGCGGAAGCAAATGGACTGGTGACCGCACACAAGCAGGACAGTCAGGACATATGTTTTGTGCCCGATGGTGACTATGCGGCTGCCATTGAGCGGCTGGCCGGCAGGAAATACCCTCCCGGGAATTTCATCGACAAGGAGGGCAACGTACTCGGCAGACATAAGGGAATTATCCGCTATACGCTGGGTCAGCGCAAGGGCCTGGGCATAGCTCTGGGCAAGCCGGCTTTCGTCATCGATAAGTCTATTGAAGACAATACGGTGACCCTGGGTGACAATAAAGATTTATTCACTACGGAATTCGACGTCGACAGGACAAACTGGATCGAGTTCGAGGAACCTCCGCGTGAATTTCGCGCACTTGCAAAAGTGAGATACCATCAGAAGGAGCAGTGGGCAACTGTGTATACCAATCAGGGCCGGGACAGGATACACGTTGTTTTCGACGAGCCGCAGCGTGCGATCACGCCCGGACAATCGGCGGTATTTTACAAGGATGACTATGTGATCGGCGGGGGCAAGATACTCTAAGGAAGAGTGCAGCCATTTGACCGAATTTGATAAACTATGATTGACTTTGCTCAACTACAATGCTATTATGATAGCGTAATTGAGGAAGGTAACTTATGCTACAGGTTGAACGGTACGAAAGGATACTGAATGAACTGAATATGAGATCGGCTGTAAAAGTTACTGAACTGGCAGAGGCTCTTGCAGTCAGTGAATCGACCATCAGGCGGGACATCGCAGAACTGGCGAAGGACGGCCGGCTGAGGAAGGTGTTCGGAGGCGCAGTGAAAATATCGCCGAGCGTCATCAATACCGAATACGACATGGAAACCAAGTCGGAGATGATGGTGGAGGAGAAGAGCCGTATCGCCGCGTATGCGGCCGGGCTGGTCGCCGACGGTGATTTCGTATTTATCGACGCCGGCAGCACGACTTTCAAGATGATTGATCAGCTGAGCAGCAAAATAGCGGTCTATGTCACCAACGGCTTATCCCATGGCATGAGGCTCGCCTCAAGAGGCATGAACGTTTATATCGTGGGCGGCCAGATAAAACAGACTACCGAGGCTATAGTCGGCGTCAGCGCAGTGGAGATGATCAGGGGATACAACTTCAACAAGTGCTTCATCGGCGCCAACGGCATCGACATCGATAAGGGCTTCACTACGCCGGACATCGACGAGTCCATGGTGAAAGCGGCAGCCATCAGCAGGTCATCGCAGGCGTTCGTACTCGCTGACAGTGAAAAGTTCAACCTGGTTACTTCAGTGACCTTTGCGCCGCTGGTAGCGGCAACTATCATCACAGATTCACTGAAAGATATAAAATACAAAAAGATCACCCGGATAAAGGAAGTAATGAAATGATATATACACTCACCTTCAATCCCGCCATCGACTATGTCATGCATGTGGATGGCGTCAAAAAGGGAACCGTTAACAGAGCCAGTGAAGAAGCTTATTATTTTGGCGGCAAGGGTATCAATGTATCCGTTGTGCTGAACACACTCGGCATCGAATCAGTGGCTCTCGGGTTCATCGCGGGCTTTACCGGCCGGGTGCTGCAGAGCGGCCTCTCTGAAATGAAGGTGGCCACAGATTTTGTGGAGCTTCCCGCGGGATTCACGAGGATAAATGTAAAACTGAAGAGCGATGCGGAGACAGAGATCAACGGACGGGGACCGGAGATCGACAGCGATTCGCTCGATCAGATGAAGACCAGGCTGGACAAGCTGGACAGCAACGACATTCTGGTCATCTCAGGTCTGATTCCCGATTCGGTACCCGCCGATTTCATTCATATTATAATGAAAGAGGCTGCGGATAAAGGTGTGGTCACCATCATCGATGCCGCAGGAAGCACGATGATGGAGATGCTGGAGTACAAGCCTTTCCTCATCAAACCCAATAACCGCGAACTGGCGGATATGCTGGGCGAGAAAATGGAGAGCACCACCGAGATAATAGCCGGAACGCGCAAGCTCAGGGAGATGGGCGCCAGAAACATACTGGTTTCGCGCGGCGGGAATGGAGCTGTCCTCATGGACGAGGACGGGGAGATTCACATTGCAAAGGCGATAAGAGGGAAAGTCAAGAATTCTGTGGGCGCCGGAGACGCTATGGTAGCCGGTTTCCTGACAGGCTTTATGAGAAAGCGTGACTACGAATATGCGTTGAAACTCGGGATCGCGGCAGGAACAGCCACGGCGTGCCGAGCCGGACGGGCGACTGCTGAGGATATAAAAGAAACGTTGAACTTTTAGAGGAGGTATCACATGACAAGGATAGCAATCAATGGATTTGGCAGGATAGGCAGACTTGCTTTCAGAAAGGTGTTCGAAGATCCGTCATTCGAGATCGCAGCCATCAACGACTTGACAGATCCACGTATGCTGGCGCATCTGCTTAAGTATGACACAGTACAGGGACGTTATTCCAAAGATCACAAAATCACAAATGATGATAACAGTATTACCGTAGACGGCAAGCAGATCAGAATATACAAAGAATCGGATCCGTCGAATCTGCCATGGAAGGCCCTCGATATCGATATCGTCCTCGAATGCACCGGTTTCTTTACCTCCAGGGCAAAGTCACAGGCGCACATCGACGCCGGAGCCAAGAGAGTGCTCATCTCAGCACCTGCCGGCAGCGATCTGCCGACTATAGTATACGGCACAAACCATGAAACACTGAAAAAGGATGACCTCATCGTATCCGGAGCTTCCTGCACCACGAACTGCCTGGCACCGATGGCCAAGGCACTGGCTGGCTACAGGGAACTGCGTACCGGATTCATGACAACTATACATGCTTACACCGGCGACCAGAAACTGATCGACGGGCCGCACAGGAAGGGCGACCTCAGGAGGGCAAGGGCCGGCGCTATGAATATCGTACCCACCACATCAGGGGCAGCCAAGGCTATCGGCCTTGTGATCCCGGAACTGACAGGCAAACTGATCGGCTCCGCTCAGAGAGTTCCTGTGATTTCCGGCTCCATAACCATTCTCGATGCTACTTTGAAGGATGAAAGTGAAACAGTTACCGTCGAGGGCATCAATGAAGCCATGAAGGCGGCTGCCGACGAGTCCTTCGGATATACCGAAGAAGAAATCGTATCCAGCGATGTGATCGGAATGAGCTACGGCTCGCTCTTCGATGCCACACAGACCCTCGCACAGAGGTGCGGCACGCAGATATATGAAGTCCGCGTAGTCTCCTGGTACGATAACGAGATGAGTTATGTATGCCAGCTGATACGCACACTCAAGTACATGGGTCAGATGATTTAGATCGTTTTCCTAATATAATAATACATTAACAACGGAAAAAGCCGGGATATTGCTTCCTGGTTTTTTCTTGTGCTCTCATCGAGGAATTTGATGAAATTTCCTTGCCATCGGCATCATTTTAGTGCATAATAGGTTTATTGTGATGATCCGTTAGCTCAGCTGGGAGAGTGTCTGGGTGACAACCAGAAGGTCGGCAGTTCAAGTCTGCCACGGATCACCAGAGAAATAGACATCGGAAATGTTGGAATTTCAACTAATCCGGTGTCTTCTTTTATATTAAAGTTTTCTTTTGGCAGTGGTGAAACTACAGGAACGCCGACGGTGACCCGCGAGCTGTAAAGCCTGTTTTCTTGAACCATTGCAGAATCCCCTTGATATATGACGTCATATGCTATATAATTAAGACAGTTAGTATAGATCTTAAGAAAAAATAAAAGCTTTGATGGACTAACACCAAAGCTTATATTAAATCATTGGGCGGTACTTGCCACCGCCCATACACGATTTAAGTATACATCATCCGGCAAGAGAAAGGAAGCGGGATTCAATTTAATGGCAGAAGCGAAAAAATTCAATCAGACAGAATACCAGGATGAATATAATAGAGAACACTATGATCGTATACAAATACGGGTGCCCAAAGGAGAGAAGGAGATCATAAAGAATGCCGCAAAAGTAGCAGGGCAGAGCGTAAACGAATTTGTTGTGCGTGCGGTGAGAAACAGCATCAAAAAAGCAAATCTCGAAAAATAGATGCAAACCCTGCCGAGTGTGACACCCTCAGTGACACCGAAAGGAAAAATAGTAAAAAAGCAAAGGAATATTATGGATATCAAGAAACTTTACAGGGGATGCCGTTCCTACAGACGATTCGCGCAGGAGCCGGTTTCCTCTGATGATCTGATGCAGATCATGGAAAATGCGCGCATTGCCAGCTGTTCGCGGAACTCGCAGACTGTGCGCTACGTAGTGGTCACCAGTAGCGACATTGTCGACAGGATGCAGCCACTGGTCCATTGGGCTGCTTCGCTGCCGCAAGAGCTGGGGACCCCGAAGAAAGGTGAACAGCCAACGGCTTTCATCACGGTAAGCTGCCAGGGAAAGCCTTCAGCGATGAATTACATCGACATGGGTATCGCTGTGAATACCATAGCAACCAGCGCCTGGGCACGAGGCATAGGCAGCTGCATCATGGGTGCCATCGACACTGCTGCCATCAGAGATCTGCTGCAGATCCCGGATGATCAGGAACTGAAACTGGTCATCGCTCTGGGAAAGCCGTCGCACAGGAGCACCATCGTAGAAATACCGGAAGATGGAAGCAAAACTTACTATCTGGATGAAGAACGCAACTACTATGTCCCCAAGTTGAGCATGGAGGAAATAGCGAGATTTATATAGGAGGATTATGAAAGTTTACCTTATCAGACACGGTGAAACAGACATGAACATAGAACACCGGCTTCAGGGCCGCACGGACTGGCCGCTGAACGAAAACGGACGCCGGCAGGCCAGGGGAGCCAGAAAGGAGCTGCAGCAGCGCGGCGTGACTTGCGACCGCATATACTGCAGTCCGCTCGACAGAGCTCTGGAAACCTGCGAACTGGTCAGCGGAGTCTCCAGGGATGATTTCATCATCGATGACCGCATCATCGAGATGAACATGGGTGCTTATGAGACGCTGGTATACGAGGATCTCGGAGAAGCCTTCATGCACAGCTATTTCAAGGATCCCGAGCATTATCAGCCTCCTGAGGGAGGGGAGGACTATCATACCCTGATCGCCCGCGTGGGAGATTTTCTGGACGAGCTGGCTGAAAAAAGGCCCGGCGAGTCGGTACTGGTCGTCTCTCACGGCGGTGCCATACACGCGATGCTGGCTTATATAGAAGGCATCGACCTTGCGGATTTCTGGAAGCAGCGCGTCGGGAACTGCTCCATTTTCGAGCTGTCACTGACAGGCGGCAGCTTCACAGTGACCGCAAAAGATGATCGCAAGGATACTTTTGCTGAATAGTAAATCGTGGTAGAATGTAAGCAGTTAATATTTTAGGAGGTATTCATTAATGGTCAGATACGAAAGATACGTTTACGAGCCGGAGATCATCGCGGCTATACTCGACCTCTGCGATGTGGTGCATGTCGGATTTTAGGATAAAGACAACCCTTATGTGGTGCCCATGAATTACGGCTATGCCGTGACTAAAGACAAGCTGCTGATATTTGTACACTCCGGGAAGACCGGTTACAAGCTGAGGCTGATGGAAAAACACCCGCTGGTATGTTGTTCTTTTTCTGCATTCCGCAACTATCCCGACAGGGAATACAAAGGACACGTGCACGATTTCCGCTCAGTAATGGCCTTTGGCAAGATCCGCAAGCTGGATCTGAGGACGGAGACTGAAGACTGCAAGGCGGCCATCCACAGCATCTTCGAAAAGGCTCATCGTACATCCTGCAAAAATCCCAAAGGAATGAAGGCAATAGATCTCTATGTGATCGAGTGCGACTGGGAAGACGTATCCGGGAAGACGGAATCGCCGGTCAGGAAACCGGAAGACGTGCCTTTTGTAGATGTATATAACGTAGAACCTGATGATGAACCGTATGACGATGAAGACCTTTATCGCGACAGGGAGGACAAGATCAGGAACCGGCGTTATCTCGGCTATCTAAAAGATGACGAATAAATAGTAATGAACGAGGTCAGCAACACTATATATGATTTCATATACATTGCAGTAATCATCCTCGGTGGGGTCACACTCACACTGGCTGTGATTCTGAACGCCCGGGAAAGGGACGACCGGCACCGGGCGATTTTGTATTTTGTTTTATCCATGTTCTGCTATATGGCAGCCGACTTTGTGACCTATTATTGTCTGGGTGAAAACAGCGTTGCCAGCGACCTGGTCTTCATGATGATGACAATCTCGGATATCCTCTTTGCGGTGCTGGTCCTGGCATGGCTGTACATGCTGGTGACCATGATGAACGGCTTGTCCGGCATTCCCATGAAACGCGTGGTCATCATAACACTGATCTACCTTGTCGTCTCTCAGGTGCTCTCAATACGGATCGGCCGCCTGGACTCTTACTCACTCATGGTAGAAAGCGGCATCGAGAAGACCGTGCTCATGGTAGTGGATGCCACATTTGACATTTATATGATGGTAGCCGGAGCCAGGTGTCTCCTGCTGCTCTTCACGAAAGCGGCCAACAATATGCGCCGGAACTTGCTGGCGGCCACCGCGGCGGGTCTGGTAGCTTACATGGTCTGGATATTCATCTGGGATTACAATACCTGGTACAAGACCGAAGAAAATCTGCTGGAAATCTATGCCGTAGATCCCCTGATCCTGGCTTATGCTATCATGAGCATACTGCTGATTTATTATTTCTATAAAAAAGATCCGCTGCGTCTCTCCGATTCCCCGGTGGCCGGTGATCGATCCCTTGATCTTTTCGCAGAACAATATTCACTGACGCATAGAGAGAGGGAAGTACTGGAGCTGCTGAACAACGGACTCAGCAACAAACAGATCGCCGCAGAACTGAAGATCTCTCTGAATACAGTCAAGCGGCATGTGAACAATATCTTCAAAAAAAGCGACACCCAGAGCAGACACGAAGTGATTTTCAAGATTTCCAACATCAAATAGACAAATTTGCAGATCGGTCTTATTGATTTGCTTATTTTTGGTTATTTTACACCCATGTTGCCCTTCTAACACCATGGTGCTATTTTTCTCACCCTGAATTGATGATAAAATTCAGAATATAGAAACAATAATGACAAAAAGGAGGTAGAAAAATGGCACAACAACAGCAAGTAGGTGCAGACGGCGTTGCCGGATTGAAAAAGTACGATGTCAAAACAGCTGGTATCGTTTTCATGCTCTACTGTCTGGTAGCCGCCGGTGCATTCGGTATAGAGGAAATGATACCGGCAGCCGGACCGGGCATGACCATCATACTGCTATGCGTATTCCCACTGATATGGGCTTATCCTATCAGTAATCTGGTAGCCGAATGCGGCGCGGTCCTTCCCTCGGAAGGCGGCGTTTACGTCTGGGCCCGGGAGGCTTTCGGTGAATTCTGGGGGTTCCAGGCCGGATGGTGGGGAACTGTTTCCACCTATATCACCAACGGCGTATATGTGGCGCTGGTAGCCGACTATCTTTCCCAGATGATCCCCATGTCGACGCTGGCTCTGCATGCAGTCAAAGTCGGTATGATTCTTATCTTTACTATTATCAACCTGCTGGGCATCAAAGAAGTAGAAAAAGTGAGCACGATACTCTCGATCCTCATAATTCTGGCTTTCGCTCTGGTCGCTGTCGTGGGTTTCATCAACTGGAAAACCAATCCCATGGAGCCGATCATGCCCAAGGGCTACAGCCCTCTCGAGAGCATAGGCGGCGGCATCTGCATATGTATCTGGATGTACTGCGGTTATGAATGCATTTCCAACATGGCCGGCGAAGTGAAAAACCCGCAGGTGATCCCAAAGGGGCTCATGATCGCAATGCCTATCATCGCACTGACATACGTACTGCCGACGATCGGCGGTATCGCATCTCTGCCGGAAGGCAGCTGGATGAACTGGGCTACCGATGGCGGCTTCGGCAAGGGAGTCGGTTATGCTTCGGTACTCACAGAGAACCTAGGGAGCGCCTGGGGTTATGTGTTCCTGGTAGTCGCTATAATATCGCAGTGTGCTATCTTTAACACTTATCTGGCATCCGGATCACGCGGATTCTTCGTACTCGCGGATGACAACCTGTGCCCCAGATTTCTGGTCAAGGTAAGCAAAAATAAGGGCGTCCCCTATGTAGGCATAATCTCTCTGGCGGTGGTAACCCTGATACTGGCACAGTCAGATTTTACGACTCTCGTATCCATGGAAGTAGTCTTCATTCTGGCACTTTATATACTGCTGCCGATATGCGTTATCAAACTGCGCAAGAAGATACCTCTGGAAGAGAGGAAGAAGAAAGGCATTTATTACATGAAGGGCGGTAAACCGGGACTGGTGTTCTACTGCGGACTGCCGATCGTGATCTCGATAATCGCATTGTTGATAAACGGAACCGATTACCTCTTCATGGGCGTCATCGGAATCAGTACCGGCCCTATAGCTTATCTCATCATCAAGAGAGTATACGGAGGCATGTACAAGAACGATCCCCGGAACAATCCGCTCAATAAGAGGACAAAGCTGGCTTATCGTGACACTTTCAGATTCAGTGTTTATCTGATCTGCATGGGAGCACTTTCCTTCCTCGGCAAGTTCTGGCTCAAATGGTACGAGATCGATTTCGGCGAATGGGGGCCCTCGGATTACGATTCATTCGGCACGATGATACCAACGATACTGCAGATACTGCAGTGGGCCGGCCTGGCGATGATCGCACTGGGCATCATCCTGTACGCCGTAGGAAAAAAGATAGAAAAACCGGAATATATTTTGAAATAAAGGAGGTCAACGATGAAAATATTGATACTTGGTGTCGGTGCTCAGGGCTCGACGGTAGCTGAAAGAATGGATGAAGAACCTAATGTGGAGGAAATAATATGTGCGGACCGCGACCGGAAATCAGTCGACGGTATCGTGAACCTGCTGAAAAAGGGCCGTGGCGCGATCGCGGACGGCAGCGATGTGGACAGCATCGTCAAAGCGGCAGACGGTGTCGATCTGATCGTTAATGCTCTGCCGATAGCGTTTGCACCCAATGTGCTCGAAGCGGCCATCAGGGTGGGGGCTAATTATCAGGACTTTGCGACTACTGATGTCCTCGACGAATGGTGGCCCACATGTGTGGAAATGCTCTACAATGATTATGGCAGCAGATTCAAGGAGATCGGCAAGATGGCTGTCATAGGCACCGGCTCGGCACCCGGCATGATGTGTGTGGCTGCCAAAAACTCCATGAAGTATCTTGATAGCTGCGATGACATTCTGATGATGGTCTATGAGGGTGTGGAAGCCAAACGCTTTCTGCCGTTCTGGTGGTCGCCGTTCACAGCGCTGTCGGACATGGTGGATCCCACTTTTGCACTGGTGGATGGAGAATTAGTGGAAACAGAACCGCACAGTCTGCCGGTCACCAGACACTTCAAAGGCTGCGAAAAGCCGGTGACCCTGGTAGAGCACGCACATGACGAAACTGTCTTCCTGGGACTCAACAAAGACACACATTTCAAGGGTGTAAAGAACGTCAACTTCAAATACGGCGGCGTCGGCATCGATTATGCGACTCCGTTGTACAGGGCAGGGCTCTTGAACAGAGAAGAGGAGACTTTCAAAGGCCATACCTTCATACCTTTCGATGTAGTCCTCTCACATCTGCCCCCGGCACCTAGATTACCAGAAGAAGTGAAGGAGATACTCGACGAGGGGCTGGTAAAAGACGAAGGCGCTTTCGTAGTCGAATCGACCGGATACAAAGACGGCAAAAAAGTGCTCGTGGAGACTTATCTGTACGCTCCGGGATGTGAAGAGAGTTATCAGCGTGCGAAGCTGTCCGGAGAACAGTATCTGACCGGTCAGTGCGGATACCTCTTCACAAAGATGTTCGTAGAAGGGGATTATGATCAGACAGGATTGATATCCTCTGATATGCTGACGCAGGAGGAGGTCGATAAATACCTTGACTATGCTGCGAAGTTTGATATAACATTAGAAGTAGAAGTTAAAGAATTATAACTGATGAATACAGCATTTCAGCTGTCGGCACGATAACTGAAATGCTGTCTGATTATATACTCAGCTCAGGAAGGAGACATTATGAAGAAAATTTTAGTATTAGGTGCGGGGGCACAGGGCAGCACAGCATGCCGCAGACTCGATGAAGAACCCGGCGTGGGAGAAATAGTCATTGCGGACTACGACATGAAAGCTGTGGATACTCTGGTCTCGGAGACAAGAAAAGGACACGGTGTCCGGGTGGATGCCCACGATAAGGACAGCATCGTCAAAGCTGCGGAGGGCGTCGACCTCATTCTGAATGCCCTGCCTCTCGAGTGCACACAGAATGTGCTCGATGCAGCTCTCGAAGTAAAGGCCAACTATCAGGACTACGCATCGACGACGGAAATGTATGACGTCTGGTATGCTGATCATCCGAAGGACAAGGGCCCCGGTGCACCTGACTTCAGCAACCCTGACACAGAAAACTGGTATTACAGCCTGAAGGCCCAGTACGAGATATACGGTCCCAAGTTCGAGGCTATAGACCGCCTTGCAATCGTGGGCACAGGCTCCGCTCCGGGACTGATCTGCGCAGCAACGAGAAATGCCATGAAGTATCTCGACAGCTGTGACACGATCTACAATATCGTCTGGGAAGGGGTGAGCCCCAGGAGATTCATTCCCTTCTGGTGGTCCCCGATCACGGCACTGACGGACATGAGCGAGACCGCTATAGCTTATGACGGCGGCATCCTCAAGAATGTCCCGCCCTTCGAAGAACCGATCAAAAGGCAGTACGATTACATGGACCACGAAATCACGTTCCTCAATCACAGCCATGACGAGCCGCTGCATTACGGCATGAACGCGGAGAAATACTTTAAGGGCTGCAAAAACGCTTACTTCAAGTATGCCGGCGACGGCATGGACTTCGCAAAGCCGTTGTACAGAGCCGGATTGCTGAACCATGAGGAGGAAGACATCGATGGTGTCCGGGTATCCCCGTTCAAGGTAGTGCTAAAGCACATACCGCCGGCTCCCAAATACAAGGAAGAGATCAAGGATATCATTGATGAAGGACTGATCTCGGATTCCGGATGCATGGTCATCGAAGCTTACGGCAAAAAAGACGGAAAAAATGTCATGGTGGAGACCCACGTGTTTGCACCGGGGCTGGTTGAATCATTTGAGAAAGCCGGCATCACGGCCGAGATGTACCTCACTGGACAGGGCGGGTATCTCTTCTCCAAGATGTTCGTCAATGATCAGTACGATCAGAAAGGCCTCATCTCATCTGATATGATAACCCAGGAACAAGTAGACATATACTTTGACTATGCTGCTGAACTCGGGATCACGCTGCAGACAGAAGTAAAGGAAATATAACGAGTTTTTATCAGCCCCGGCTCCAGTGCCGGGGCTTTTTGGATACGAGAGTTTACCGGGATTTAACCGAAACGAACCTCTTCCGTTAACATTATCCTGCTACCATGAAACTGTAGATTTCAAGTATCATACAATTTACGAGAGGAGATGAAAAAATTGAATGAGAAAAGGAAACACCCGGCACCCATGCTGAAAGTCGCTTTGATCACTTTGGCCCTGATGACCGCGCTGTCGATGGTCATAGTCCCCATATTCAGCAGTGTGCAAGTAAGCTGACAATCATTCTCCAAACTTCATTACAACATTATTGAATCTATGCGGTGCAGTGGCTTCACTGCTGCCCGCAGTGTCCGGCGTCATTATTCCCGAAAAACAAAGAAGCTGCCAGATCTTCCACCTTTACGCCACCTCGGCGAAAGTGGTAGAATATTTATGTTGTAAAAACGAATGAAAGGAAGAAAGATGAGAAGAAAGTCAGCTCTGAAAGTAGTAAGCGCGGTCTGTGTGCTCGCGCTCGTGGTGAACGTTTGCATTGTGCACTCTGCTGTCAGCGACGTCAGGCCCGGGAAAACCGCCCGGGCTGCCAGGCAATACAACGTTGCCATTGATGCCGGTCACCAGAAGAAACAGAACCTGAGTATGGAGCGCATCGGCCCCAACACCAGGAGGACCAAATACAAGATGGCGGGAGGAGCAACGGGTGTTTCCACTCATCAGCAGGAATATGCGCTCAACCTCAAGATCTCAAAGCTGTTGCAGGCGGATCTGGAAAAGCGGGGATACAAGGTCTACATGGTCAGAAACAGGAATGATGTTAATATAGGATGCAAGGCCAGGGCTTTGAAGATCAACAAGAGCGGAGCCGATATCTGCATCCGCATCCATGCGGACTCCTATGGAAGCAGCGCGCACGGTGCGAGTGCGCTCTACAAGCCAAGGAAAAACAGCTACTACAGTACTAAAGATGTCAAAAACGGCAAGCGGCTTTCATCATGTGTACTCAACAGCATGTGCAGGAAGACGGGAGCTTATAACCGCGGACTCTTCACGAGAAACGACCTCACCGGGAATAACTGGAGCAAGATACCGGTGACCCTGGTCGAAGTCGGATTCCTTTCCAATCCCGGGGAAGACCGCAAGATGAACACGAAAAAATATCAACAGAAAATATCGACCGGCATCGCAAACGGTATCGACAAGTATTTCAGGAAATAGGAGGCTGAACGAATGACAAAGATCGGACTGGTGATCGAAGGCGGGGGAATGAAGTGCGCCTATGAAGCGGGCGTGACCGACCGCTTTATAGATGACAACATTCTCTTTGACTATGCTGTCGGTGTCTCCGCCGGATCGGCGAACCTGTCGTCATACCTGGCCGGACAGCGTGGCCGGAGCAGGAGGTTCTACGTCGATCATATCAAGGAACCGGGATATTTCGGCATCAGCAGTTTCCTGAAAACGCGAAACCTCTTCGGGCTGCAATACATATACGGCACGATCACCAATTCCGGAGGCAGCGATCCCCTGGATTTCGATGCCATGATGTCGAATCATACGGATTTTGAGATAGTGGCTACCGATGCGGAGACAGGAAAGCCGGCTTACTTTGACAAGCAGGGGCTGAGACGCGATGACTACCGCGAGATCATGGCCAGCAGCGCGATACCGGTGGTCTGCAGGCCTGTAGAGATAGACGGCCGCTACTATTATGACGGCGGCATTTCTGATGCTATCCCGATACAAAGGGCACTGGATGCCGGATGCGACAAGCTGGTGGTCCTCTTGTCAAAGAATCGCGACTTTGTGCGCCAGCCTGAAAAACACCGCGCCATCTACAGCTTTGCCTGCAGGAAGTGGCCGCAGACCGTTGAGGCAATCGATTGCAGACACATAATGTACAAGCAGTGTCAGGAACGGATGTTCGAGCTGGAGCGGCAGGGAAGGGCTTTTATATTTTCCGCCAGCGAACCGCTGACCATCGGGACTTATACCATGGACAAGAAGGCCAATGATGAGATATATCATCTGGGCATTTCCGACTATGACAAGCGTCGCCGCGAGTTTTTCGAATTTCTGGAGGAATAATGAAAATAATAAATCTGATCGAAGACACAGAGGGAAACAAGGACTGTCTCTGCGAACACGGGCTTTCTTTTTATATCGAGGCCGGCAATCACAAGATACTGGCAGACACCGGCGCCTCGGACAAGTTCCTCGAGAACGCGGATTCACTCGGAGTCGATCTGACGGCAGTGGACGTTTGCTTTATCAGCCACGGGCACTATGACCACGCAGGAGGACTGCTCAGCTTTGCACACTTGAACAGCAGGGCACAGATATATATCAGCAGACTGGCTGCACGCGATTATTATTCGGTCGCCAAAGGCAAGACCCGCTACATCGGAATCGACAAATGTATTGCAGGTCTGTCAAACCTTCATCCGGTCGCCGGTTCGCTGCACATAGATGATACACTTGAAATATTCAGCGGTGTGTCCGGCAGCCGGCTGCAGCCGGCCGGGAACAGGATCATGTTCCGGAAGAGCGGCGACGACATCATCAGAGACAACTTCGATCACGAACAGTATCTGATCATCAGTGAAAAAGGCAGGAAGGTCCTCATTTCCGGCTGTGCACACAACGGTATAGTAAACATCCTCGAAGAGTACCGCCGCCGCTACGGCGCGGCTCCCGATGCTGTGATCAGCGGTTTCCACATGTTCAGGCGCAGCGGTAAATATACGGAAGAGGATATGGAAAATGTAACAGAAACCGCCAGAGAACTGATGAAATACAAAAGCACTGAGTTCTTTACATGCCACTGCACAGGGAGGGAACCTTATTCCGTGCTCAAAGAAATGATGGGCAGCCAGCTGAACTACGTGCACAGCGGTTCCCGGGTTTTGCTGTGATGCCTCACTTATAAGTGTATCGCGGCAGCTTTCGGGGTATATAAAAATCACATTGTTAACAGCAGGAGGTGGATGAAATGAGAACTTGCCCAAAATGCGGCTCTGAAAACTATGTAAAAGTTGTAGGCGCAAAGAGCCTTATTATACCGGAGATCAAAGATGAAGTGAAGCAGGGCATCACAGAAATAGCCTGCGGATGTCATGGTACATTTTCAGGTGTAGAATACAGATGCAGGGATTGCGGGTTCCGTTGGGATGACCTGATTGAAAGAGGAATGAGACAAAGCAAGTAAAATGGAGGCCATATATGAGTAAGCTATCACTGGAAAATCTGGAGAAAAAATCAGAAACGCCTTATATCGCAGTATACAAGGCGGATTACAAAAACAATATGACAGGCAGAGACAAGCGCTATGACTTTATTTCAAGGAATCGCCATCTGACTGCGGATACTGTCGGCAGGGACGTTCCTTCAAGCGCGGTAGCCCTGCTGGTTGTCGACCGTGAAAAGAGAAGGATCCTGCTCACTAAAGAGTTCCGGATGACAGTCAACCGCTACCTGTTATCTATACCTGCCGGTCTCATCGATCCGGGCGAAAATGCCCTTGATGCCATCGGCAGAGAATTGAGAGAAGAAACCGGCTATATCGCTGACAAGGCATTCATCCTGCCGGCTTCATATTCATGCATCGGTTTGACGGACGAAAAAGTCAACGCCGCCATAGTGACCGTTAAAGGCCACCAGGAACAGGAACTCGATGATAATGAAGATATAACGTATCAATGGTACAGCTATGAAGAAGCTTATAACAGATGCCTGGATCCGGAAGTCCAGATAGGCGCCAGAGCGCAGCTGCTGATTTTATTGTGGTGCCTGAAGGAATTGCGTCCGGATTTTGATGAACGCATGCACAGCGTAGAAAAAACACTCTGAAGAATATCCCGTGAAATTTTTTCAGTGCGGCAGATAGGAATATTCCTGTTTGCTGCATTTATTTTTTTGTGTAAAATCAGAGATGCACGGCTGCCGCGGAGGGGGACTGGCACCAGGAATGATCAACAGGGATATATGAGAGTTATCCACCAAAATTTATATAACTATTCCTAAAATCATAATTTTGGGAATAGTTATGACTGGAGCTGTGGACAACATGTGCACAGCTCCACATTGCAGCTGTCAAAATGGTGTTCCCGGCAATGATTGTCTCGTACAAACCTTGGAATTTCAACGTTTGCAGCCCTCGAGGCTCTATTTTGCGATTTAAGCCGCTTTTTTTTGTGATCTGGTGTAATAATACCTTTAAAATTGCCTTCAAAGTCGTTCGATATGCGATCTGATGCAATTCAATAAAAAACAGCCGACTATACTGACAGCTGCTTTTTATTTGGACCAGTTCTTATGTGAACATATGTATGGTAAGCTTTGATCGTTGTTTCCGTTATTTATCTACCGGAATCCTGATTGTCTGGCCGGTTGCCAGATCCGAAGTCTCCATATCGTTCGCATTTTTGATTGCGAACACAGTTTCGCGAACATCGCTGCTGTTATCCGTATATTTCTGTGCAATGTCCCACAGTGTTTCCCCTGAGGATACCTTGACTTTTACATACTGCTGCGGTGTGCCGCCGCTGGCGTTATAAAAACCCATCATCGTTGATATTCCAACGCATACAATCAGCAGTGAGATGACTACGAATATTATAAACCTGAATTTGGATTTGATCCTGAAGTTCTTTCTTCTTTCCATTGTATCGCCTCCCTATTTAGCAAACATCTGTTCTATACTTAAAATATACACGAATCTTTGTTCGCTGTCAAGAGAATAATAAACAATTGTTCGTTTTTTTTATTTCGATAGAATATCAAGGCCATAAAGAAACAGCCGGGCTGTTTACCCGGCTGCCTGATTGCAATTTGCGCGACATGTGGTATACGATACAATTTTATAGTATATCACTTGCCAGCTGATCCAGCTTATTATATGTTCCCTGCCCTTTCACACGGCTAATCACTCTTGAGCTTTTCATATATCTTGTTGAACAGGGACATGAGCTTTTTGCGGAATATCAATCCCAGTATCAGGAGCACGGCACCTCCGGCAAGGATAGCTACCGTCACCTGCCATCTGCCCACGCCCAGCTGCATACCTATCAGAAGGCTGGCCATCATCGCGGGAGTGCGCCCGATCAGGGAAAGGATCAGGAACGGCTTTAATTTGATTTCCGAAAGGCCGGCCAGATAACAGCAGAGGTCCTTCGGAATGCCTGGTATCAGATAAACCAGCAGGACGACTACAAAGGCACGCTTACTGTTGAACATGGCTTCATATTTCTGGACTTTTTCTTTGCCGAAAAACAGATGCATGGCATCGCGGCCGAGGAACTTTGCCAGATAGAAGGTGATCACAGTGCCCATGGCACAGCCCACCATACACCATAGAAAGCCCACCCAAAAGCCATAAGCCAGACCGGCCGTTATCTGCAGCACCTGGCCCGGTATGAAGCAGATGACGATCTGCAGTATCTGCGCGCCGAGATAGATGAGGACGCTCTGAGTCTCGTACTTCTTGAAAAATTGCTGCACGGCGTGCAGTGATGACATTTTTGCAATAAAATCATGCTGGCAGAAATAAAGATATAACGGTATTCCGATAACTATCCCTGCCAGGATCGCAAATTTGAGTATGGCTAATACTTTTTTCAGTGACTGATTCTCTGATAATTTTTCCTTGCTCATCGTAGTTCGAGCAGTCCCTTTTCGTTCAGAGCCTGAAGTGCCTTGATGACTCCAAACTTCGAATGCTCGTACGTCAACCCTCCCTGGAAGTAAACGATATAAGGTTCTCTGATAGGCGCGTCAGCCGAGAGCTCGATAGATGAGCCCTGCACGAACGCACCGGCAGCCATGACCACCTGATCCTCGTATCCGGGCATATCCCACGGCAGCGGGGTCACAAACGAATCCACAGGCGCCGCAGCCTGGATACCCTGACAGAAGGCAACAACTGCATCCGGATCTCCCAGCTTGACAGCTTCTATTATATCACTTCTCTTGTCCGTCGATGACGGGCAGACATCATATCCAAGTTTTTCGAACACGCGTGCACAGAGAGTTGCTCCCTTGACCGCCGCATTCACCGTCTTCGGCGCCAGGAACAGCCCCTGGAACATGGTCCTGCTCTGACCGAACATGAGGCCGCATTCACCGCCGATGCCGGGTGAGGTCATGCGATAAGCTATCTTGTCTATCAGATCCTGTCGGCCTGCTATATACCCGCCGGAAAGCGCAAGACCGCCGCCGGGATTCTTGATCAGCGATCCCGCACAGACATCGATGCCCACCTGAGTAGGCTCTTTAGTGTCCAGGAATTCGCCGTAGCAGTTGTCTGCCATGCAGATAATGTCGGGGTTTATATTCTTTACAAAAGTCGTCAGCTCCTCGATCTGATCGATGGTTATCGCCTTTCTCCAGCCGTATCCCGTAGCCCGCTGACAGCTAACCATGCGCGTTTTGTCCGAGATCGCTTCTTTCAAGGCATCAAGATCGATGGACCCGTCGGCTTTCAATTCCACCTGCTTGTAGGTGATGCCGAATTCCTTCATGGAGCCCTTGCCTTCACCGCGGATGCCGATGACTTCCTCTAATGTGTCGTACGGAGCCCCGGTGCAGTAGATCAACTCGTCTCCCGGCCTCAGGATGCCGGTGAGAGTCAGTGTCAACGCGTGTGTCCCGTTGACTATGATGGGACGTACAAGTGCGGCTTCCGTGCCGAAGATGTCGCTGTAAACCTTCTCCAGCGCTTCGCGCCCCGGATCATCATAACCGTAACCTGTATTCCAGTTGAAGTGGTTGTCGCTGATCCTGTTTTTCTGGAAAGCTGAGAGGACCTTGTACTGGTTATAGGTCATGATATCATCCAGATCCTCAAAGACGTTGTCTATATCGTTTTCCGCATCGTCGATAAGATCGAGGATCTCAGGTGCGATCTTCATTTCATCTTTCAACAGATTATAAGTGTTGCTCTTCATTTTTTCTCCTCTACTTGTTGTTCTTGTCTTTTCTCTCTTCTTCCCATTCCATGCCTTTGACCAGATCGCGCTTTACATTCAGCTGATGTCTGGCATATAACTGAGTGGTGGTCACCTGCTCGTGATCGAGCAGTGCCGCCACATCGTATATCGAGTTTCCACGCCCTATCAGGCTTGTGGCCGCAGTCGCCCGCAGCTTGTGCGGACTGTATCCGGCATCGCGGCTCGTCTGCATACCGATGGATGTATATTTCTTCACAAGGCTGCGTATCTGCCGCGAAGTCATCCTGTTGCCCTGAAGTGAAAGAAAGAGGGCGTCTTCGTCAGCGTCAGTCTTCTTTGCCAGTGCTGCACGCTCGTTATCGATATAATCGGTCACGCATTCCATCACAGACACATTGAGGGGCATGGTTGCTTCCTTGCCGCGCTTTCTGTAGATGCGGAATTCACCACGCCCGAAGTTGAAGCTGCTGATGTTCAGCTGCTGCAGCTCTGACAGCCTCAATCCATAAGTCAGGAACAGTATCAGTATGGCTTTGTCGCGGAGCTTTGTCTTTTCCCAGAACTCGTGTTCTTTTTTGGTAAGACCGCTGCCGCTGGTCACCGCATCCAGCATGATCATGACTTCATCGTCCTGCATAGCTTTGATTTCGTGCTCTCCGGGCTTGCCGACCCTGATGGGGTCAAATCCATCAGTGATATTTTCATCGAGAAGCCCGTCCCTGTACAGCTGTTTGAACATCACAGAAAGAGATGATTTCTTTCTGGCCAGCGTTTTGTTGCTGTTCTCATAAACATAGACCGTATCTTCGGTTTCTTTCTCATATTTTCTGCAGTAGTCTATAAATATATTTATGTCAACTGCCTTGATTTTGCGGAATTCATCCAGTTTTATGTCACCGATCTCATCTGCAGCAGTAAGATCAGTCTCTCGCGTCAGGTACCGGCAGAAGAATTTGACATCATGCAGGTAAGCCAGTCTGGTCATCGGCAGTACATTGCTCTTCAGATAAACAAAATAACCGTGAAGAAAAGAAGGCAGCTCACTCTCGAGCTCACTGCACTGTGCCGTGATCTCGTGCTCCCGGTAAACGATATTGTCCGGCTTATCACTCTTATTATGAATCTTTACCTGTTTTTTCTTACCCAATCTACTATATCCTTCAAAGCGTCTTCATGTGTCATGTAAGCCGTCAGGTCGAACCACTTCATGTCATCGTACCTCTTGAACCAGGTCAGCTGTCTTTTGGCATAATGTCTCGTGTTCTTCTGTACCAGCTCGATCGCTGTTTTCAGATCGTAGGAACCGTTGAAGTAGTCGATTATCTCCTTGTAGCCAATGCCCTTCATAGCGATATCATCGCTGTTGAATCCCATGTCCATCAGGTGCTGCACTTCCTGCAGCAGACCGCGATCCACCAGCATGAGGACCCTCATGTTGATGCGCTGGTAGAGCTCCTCGCGGTCACGAGTCAGTCCTATAAGTATGGGATCATAATCCTTTGTCTTCGTCCTCACACTGCCGAAGTCATCTATTTCCCTGCCGCCGAGCTCCACAGCCTCCAGTGCCCGGATCACCTTCTTGACGTTGTTCGGGTGAATACGTTCTGCCGCTTTGGGGTCCACCTTCTGCAGGCGCTTGTGCAGCGCTGCGGGGCCGTTGTTCCTGGCCATTTTTTCCAGCTTTTCCCTGTACTCGGGATCTTTCTTCTGAGGTCCGAAATCCATCTCATACAGAAGTGAATTGAGATAGAGGCCGGTACCTCCGGTGACGATCGGCAGCTTGCCTCTACTCATTATATCACTGATAGCGGCCTTTGCCATATCACGGTACATGACTACCGAAAAATCCTGCGCCGGATCTATTTCATCCACCAGCCAGTGGCGCACTTTTGCGCGTTCTTCAGCTGTCGGCTTTGCGGAGCCGATGTCCATGTATTTGTACAGCTGCATGGAATCACAGGAAACTATCTCTCCGTCCAGAGCGAGCGCCGTATCTATGGCATATTCAGTTTTTCCCACTGCGGTGGGTCCCGCAATGACCAGGATCTTGTCCTTGCTCATACTCTCTTGAATCTCTTTTCTATATCGTATTTCGTCAGTTTTATGAATGTCGGTCTGCCGTGGGGGCATGAAAACGGGTTTCTGCACTGTGAAAGGTCGTCAAGCAGGTGTTCCGCTTCTGCTGCTGTCAGCACATCGCCGCCCTTTACGGAGGCCTTACAGGCTTTCTGAGCGGCTTTTTCCATCACGGTGGGGCTGTGCCAGTCCTCACCCTCTTCAACCGTGTCTATGAATTCCTCAAGGAAAGCCTCGGCCACCTCGGGCGGCATGAAAGCGGGGATTTCCTTCACGATGAAGCATCCGGGTCCGAAATCTTCGATCTGATATCCGATGCTGTTCAGAGGCAGTGTCCACTCCTCATCGGGAAAGGGAGCCTCAATAACGCGCGGCGACAACATGAGCTGACCGGCACCGTCATAAGATTCCAGTCTCCCGAGGATCTGCTCGAAATTGACCCTCTCGTGTGCCGCGTGCTGGTCGATGAGATAGAGGTCTTCATCATCGGTCGCCATAATATATGTGTCAAAGGCGATTCCCCTGATATCGAGCCTTGAAAAATCAAAATGCTCCACGGCGGGATCTTTTTTCCTTTCGATAGCGGCGCGATACTGCTGACGTTCTTCCTTTACTTTCTCTTTTTCCTCTGCCGCCTGCTGCAGTACTTCGCGGAAGTCGGTCTGACGTCCCTGCTGTTCATGCTTCGCCGGATGGCGGACAGAGTTGGCAGACGGTTCCTCCGCCCCCGGCGCCACGGACGTCTTCAAAGCAGCCGTGTGGATACCGGGCACGGCATCTTTCAGCGACAGAGCCCTGACCACAGCATTCCTGATGAATGCAGAGACGGCCACATCGTCATCAAAGCGCACCATGCGCTTGTTAGGGTGTATATTGACATCGAGGATGCCGGGATCGATCGTGAGGAAGAGATAGACTTCAGGATACCTGCCGGCAAATAGCCTGTCGGAGTAAGCCAGAGAAACACCCTTCTCCATGACCTTGCTGGCCACGGCTCTTCCGTTCACGAAATATACCTGGAATCTGCGGCTGGCCCTGCTGACGCCCGGTCCGGAAACGTAACCCTCCAGCTGCATACCGTTCTCTTCGGCATTCACAGGGACCAGATCCCTGACGTGTTCGGCGCCCTCGACGGAGGCGATGGCTGTCAGCCTGTCGCCTGTTCCCCGCGTGGCGAAAAGGATCCTGCCGTTGTTGATCATGCGAATCCTGACATCCGGGTAAGCCAACGCCACGTTGTCCACCAGTCCGGTGACCATACCGCTCTCCCTGCTGTCTGATTTCATGAATTTTTCCCTCGCGGGAGTGTTGTAAAAGAGGTCTCTCACGATTACCGTAGTGCCCTCAGGGCATCCGGTGGCTCCGCTCTCCATGACGATGCCGCCTTCGATATCTATCTTGAGGCCGGTCTTCTGCCCGCGCGGTTTTGTGATCATCTCGACACGGGAGACAGCGGCTATGCTGGCCAGAGCTTCACCGCGAAAGCCCAGCGTCTCCAGGCTGCCCAGATCTTCGGCTTCCTCTATTTTGGAGGTCGCATGGCGCTTGAAGGCCGTTTCCACTTCATCTTCAGGTATGCCGCATCCGTCATCGGTCACCCGTATATATTCCTTGCCGCCTTTCTTGATCTCGATGACTATATTCGAAGCGCCGGCATCCAGCGAATTCTCCAGCAGCTCTTTGACTATGGAGACCGGACGCTCGACGACCTCGCCGGCCGCGATCTTGTCGGCAACTTGTTTTTTCAGTACTTTTATCATAGCTTGAAACTGATCTGATGACCGTCTCCCGAGGTCATCTCCTCGCTTTCTTCTTCCAGCTGTTCCAGCTTTTCCGAGGCGCGCTCGAGCACGCTCCTGGGTACACCCGCCAGCTTGGCTACCTGGATGCCGTAGCTGCGGTCCGCACTTCCCTCTACTATTTTATGCAGGAAGACCACGTTTCCGTTTTCCTCCGCTACATCGACATTCAGATTCTGGAGACCGCGCACTTTCATTGTCGTCAGCTCGTGATAATGGCTGGCGAACATCGTGCGTATCTGATGTTCCTCACTGCAGAGGTACTCGACCACCGCCCAGGCGATAGAGAGCCCGTCGTATGTCGAGGTGCCTCTGCCGATCTCATCCAGAATCACAAGGCTCCTCTCGGTCGCCGAATTGAGGATATAAGCCAGCTCGCTCATTTCCACAAAGAAGGTCGACTGCCCCTGTGTCAGGTTGTCGGAAGCTCCGATCCTGGTGAATATGCGGTCGACAGTACCGATCCTGGCGCTCTCTGCAGGCACGAAACAACCCGCCTGCGCCATGAGCACGATCAGCGCTGTCTGCCTCATATAAGTCGATTTTCCCGACATGTTGGGTCCCGTTATCAGCAGCAGTGATTCATCATCTCTGTTCAGATAGGTGTCATTGCTGACAAAGACTCCGTCGTCTATGGTCTGTTCGATGACCGGATGGCGGCCCTTTTCAATAACTATCTCATCGCCGTCGTTGACTATCGGCTTGACGTAGCCCAGTTTGTCGCTGATCTCGGCGTAGCTGGTGAGCACATCGAGGCTGGATATGCACTGCGAAGTGTCCTGGATGCGCGGCGTGAATTTCTTCACATATTCGCGGACTTCGGTGAACAGATCGTACTCCAGCTGATTGATCTTGGCCTCCGCGTTGAGAACCAGGGACTCTTTTTCTTTCAGCTCCGGCGTGATGTAACGCTCCGCGTTGGTCAGCGTCTGCTTGCGCACATAATTGTCCGGTGTCTTGTCGTAGTTGGACTTGGTTATCTCGAGATAGTATCCGAACACCTTGTTGTAGCCGACTTTCAGATTCGAGATCCCCGTCCTCTCGCGCTCCGTGTTTTCGAGGTCTGCGATCCACTGCCGCGCGCCTGAGATGGAGCCCTTGAGGTCATCCAGCTCCTTGGAGTATCCGTCTTTGATGACACCGCCCTCCTTGATAGTGAATGGCGGATCTTCACTGATCGCTTTATCTATCTTCTCGAAGACTCCGGTCAGAGTGTCCATCCTGGCGCCCAGATCCCGCAGCAGTTTGCTGCGTGAATCCTCGAGGTCCAGTTTGATTTCCGGTATCACATACAGCGAGTTGCGCAGTGCGATCAGATCCTTACCGTTGGCGTTGCCGCAGGCGATCCTGGCCGCCAGCCTCTCAAAATCATAGACTGCGCGCATATTCTCGCGCAGATTGTTCCGCGAAAGCGGATCATTGACGAGGGCTTCCACGGCGTCCAGCCGTTCGTTGATCTGGCCGCTCTCATTCAGGGGCTCCCGGATCCATCGCTTCAGCTTCCTGCTGCCCATAGCAGTGTTGCATTTGTCCAGGACACCTAAAAGCGAACCCTGCAGCTTTTTTTCATACAGAGTTTCCGTCAGCTCAAGATTGCGGATCGTAGCCTTGTCAAGTGCCATGTGATTGCCGATCTCGTAGATGTTCGGCTTTACGAGATGGGACATGTTCTGCTTTTGTGTCTCCATCAGATAGAGCAGCTGCGCCCCGAGGGCGACCGCGGCGTTTTTCTTGTCGCCGAGCCCGAAGGCGTCCATGTTGCTGACTCCGAACTGGCGGTATACCGCATTTCTGGTGGAGACCCGGCCAAAGTACTTGTCCGGCAGGATATCGAAATATGAATCCAGGTTGTTTTCCATATCCCTGATATCGAGATAGGTCTCCGCGGATTCGTTGATTATTATTTCTCTCGCATTGATGCGCACCAGCTCGTTGAGCAGCGTCTCTGCAGCGGAGAGGCCTGAGAACTCGGTGACATTCATCTCACCGGTGGAGATGTCGCAGTAAGCGAACCCGATGGCCTTCTTGCTGACGAAAGCCGAAGCCAGATAGTTGTTTTCTTTCTCCTTCAGCATGTTTCCGTTTGTGATGGTGCCCGGGGTCACGATCTGGACGACTTCGCGCTTTACAAGGCCCTTCGTAGTCGCCGGATCCTCGACCTGTTCGCATATGGCGACCTTGATGCCTTTTTCTATCAGCTTACTGATATATGAATCGGCGCTGTGGTAGGGAACCCCGCACATGGGAGCTCTCTCCTCAAGGCCGCAGTTCTTCCCCGTCAACGTCAGTTCCAGCTCCCTGCTGGCCTTGACCGCATCGTCGAAGAACATCTCATAGAAGTCCCCCAGCCTGAAAAAGAGTATGCAGTCCTCATGCTCTTTCTTGATATCCATGTACTGCTGCATCATCGGTGATAAAGTCATTTGTTATATACCTCCAGACCCATGCGCAGCAGTTCGGCCGCGCGCCTGACGTCCTCTTTTTTCAATACATAAGCGATGCGGATCTCATCTTTGCCGCGTCCCGGCGTACCGTAGAAAGACTCCGCCGGTGTGAACATCACTGTTTCGTTGTTGTCTGTGAACTCCGTCAGCATGAACATGAGGAATCCTTCGGCATTGTCCACCGGCAGTTTGATAGTCATATAAAAAGCTCCGCCCGGCTTTTCGCAGAGCACACCGGGTGCCTTCATTATTTCTTCATAGAAGGCGTCGCGGCGCCCCATATATTCAGCCCGCACGGCATCGTAATAAGAAGCCGGCAGCTTGAAGAGCTCGGCGGCGCCGATCTGGTCGAGCGTCCCCGTGCAGAGACGGCCCTGAGCCAGTTTCAAAGCCGCAGCTATCAGTTCTTTGTTCTTGCTGATCAGAGCTCCAATCCGGGCACCACACGCCGAGAAGCGCTTGGATATTGAATCGATGATGATCAGCCTGTCCGCAAGATCCTTTTTCATCGCAAAGGAATTCGGCTTGCTGTCGTAGCAGAATTCACGATATACTTCATCGGATATGATCCAGAGGTCGTGATCCCTGGCAAACTCTCCAATGATATCCATATCATACGGGCTCAGGGTCACCCCGGTGGGGTTTCCCGGATTTGTGCACAGGATCGCTTTGACGCTGTCGTCATAAGCTTCCTCGAGTTTCCTCCTGTCGGCGTAGAAATATCCCTCTTCAGGGCCTGTCATGATGGGCTTCACGCCGGCACCGCACCCTCCGGCGAAGGTGCGGTAATTCGTGTAGAACGGTTCTGCCGTCATCACTTTGTCGCCGTCATCGAGAACGCATTCGAAGGCAAAGCTCAAGGCTTCACTGCCTCCGGTGGTGATTATCATATCTTCGGGATCGAGATCTATCCCATAGTGTTCATAATACGAGCATATGGCCATGTTCAGGGGCTCATATCCCTGAGACTGTGCATACTCGAGCACAGGTTCATCGAAATTTCTGATGGCATCCATAAAACACTTCGGCGTCTCGATGTCCGGCTGCCCTATATTCAGCCAGTATATTTTTTTGCCCGAACGCTCTTCGCGCAGAGCGATGGGGTTGAATTTTCTGATCGGTGATTCATGTATTTTGTTTATCCGTTCGGATAATAGCATGGGAATGTCAGCTCCTTTCTCCCACATCATTTCAGCTGCCTGTGTGCAGCCGAGACTGTATCCTCTATCAGTCCCTCAATGTCCTCGTTATTATTCATCTTTTTCATATATAGCAGATATTCGATATTGCCCTTGGCCCCGGTCACCGGCGAATATGTCAGCTTGACGGGGCAGAGTCCCGCATCCCGGGCGTAGCCGCAGACTTTGTGAAGTACTTCCCTGTGGACGGCGGGATCACGAACTATGCCCTTCTTGCCCACCTGTTCACGGCCGGCTTCAAACTGCGGTTTCACCAGGGAAACGATCGCGCCCTCTTCGCTGAGCACTTTGGCGGCCACCGGGAAAATGAGGTTCAGAGATATGAAAGATACATCTATGCTGATGAAGTCCGCAGCTTCCTCGATGAGACCGGTATCCATATATCTGATATTGGTCTTTTCCATGCAGACGACACGTTCATCCATCCGCAGGCCGTAATCGAACTGTCCATAGCCTACGTCTATTGCATAGACCTTTCGCGCTCCGTTCTGCAGCATGCAGTCGGTGAAACCTCCGGTGCTGGCGCCCATGTCGACGCAGACACAGCCGTCCAGATCGAGATCGAACTCCTCGATCGCTTTTTCCAGCTTCAATCCGCCGCGGCTCACATATTTACAAACGTCTTCCCTGACGACGATCTCCGACATGGGATCCACTTTGGTACCCGCCTTGTCTATCCTTTGATTGTCGACGAACACCACTCCCGCCATTATGGAAGCCTTAGCCCGTTCCCTGCTGGGGAAGAGCCCTTTTTCTACCAGTATCTGATCAAGCCTTGTTTTCAATAGCCTCAATTATCCTTTCTGTCAGTTTGGCCGCTGTGAGACCGTAAGCATCATAGAGTTCGTCCACGCTGCCCTGCGGTATGAATTCATCCGGCCATCCGAAATTTATGGCTTCCGCCAGATGGTTGCTGTCACAAAGGCTCAGTGCCAGTTTTTCCCCGAAGCCGCCGGCGAGAGCGTTGTCTTCGAGGGTGACTATCTGCTTGCATGAAGAGGCACTCTTTTGCAGAGCTTCACGATCTATGGGCTTCAGAAAGCGCGCATTGACAACTCCTGTGTCAAAGCCGCGGGCCTGCAGCATTTCAGCCGTTTCCAGCGCCGTCTTCACCATGGAGCCGGCGGCCCATATTTCTATATCACTGCCCTGAGAAATGACTTGTGCACCATCCTCGAGGGGCGTTCTTTTTATATCCAGTTCCAGAGATTCACCGCGCGGGAACCTTATGGCGCATGGCCCGTCCAGTTTCAGCGCATAGTCCATCATCTGCTTCAGCTCTGTGCCATCGCACGGCGCCAGCACAGTCATCCCCGGCATCTGACTCATGTAGGAAATATCATTGATCCCGTGATGAGTCGGTCCGTCCGCACCTACGATCCCGGCCCTGTCGATGGCAAATACCACAGGCAGGTGCTGGAGACAGACGTCTATCATGATCTGGTCGTAAGCCCTCTGCAGGAACGATGAATACACGGCCACGAACGGTCTCATTCCGGAGGCTGCCATGCCGCCGGCAAAGGTGACCGCATATCCCTCCGCGATACCGGTATCGAATGTCCGGCCCGGAAACCGCTTCTGAAAGCCCGCCAGCCCAGTACCCTCGATCATGGCGGCGGATACAGCTGCAACGCGCTGATCCTTCTTTGCAATTTCGATCAGTTTCCTGCCGAAGATGTCGGAGTAAGTGGGATGGGATTTTTTCTTGAGCGGTGCTCCTGTAGTCAGGTCGAAGGGACCGGTACCGTGAAATTTGCCCGGGTCCTTCTCCGCATTCCGGTAACCCTTGCCCTTACGCGTCTTGATGTGCAGTACCACGGGTTTGTCAGCAGCCCTGGCCAGCTCCAGATTGTCCAGCAGCTGTCGAATGTCGTGCCCGTCTATGGGTCCCAGATATGTGAAGCCCAGCTCCTCGAAGAGCACGCCGTCTACGAGTGCGTATTTCAGTGTGTCCCGGAACAGTTCCATGCCCTTGAGTATGCTGTCGCCGACGTAGGGGACCTTCTTCATCTTGTCGCTGATATTGCGCTTGAACTTGTAGTAGCCTTTGGAGACCCTGAGCTTGCCTAGATGTGAAGACATGCCTCCGGTGTTTTTGTCGATGGACATGCCGTTGTCGTTGATGATGATGATGGCCTTTGACTTGGAAGCGCCCAGGTTGTTGAGCCCTTCATAAGCCAGCCCTCCGGTCAGCGAACCGTCTCCGATGACGGCCACGGTTTCGTAATCTTCGCCCTTGAGGTCTCTGGCTATAGCCATGCCGGCAGCCACAGAAATCGAAGTGCTGCTGTGTCCCGTATCGAAAGCATCGTACTCGCTTTCACTTGTTTTGGGGAACCCGCTGAGGCCGCCCATCTTGCGCAGTGTATCGAACTGTCCGGCTCTGCCGGTCAGTATCTTGTGTACATATGACTGGTGTCCCACATCCCAGATTATCTTGTCTTTCGGCGTATCAAAAAACCTGTGCAGAGCAATCGTCAGCTCTACGATGCCGAGGTTTGAAGCCAGGTGACCGCCTGTCCTGGATACCTTGTCCAGCAGGAATTTCCTGATCTGAACAGCCAGCAGCTCCAGTTCCGGTATAGTCATTTCCTTGAGGTCATGTGGAAAATCATAGTCTTCCAGTCGTTTCTTCATTTCGTCCTTTCTGCCAGTTCGCGAACCAGATCCGCGAAGAATTCCGCGTTATCGTAATATTCGCTTATCGCTGCCAGAGCGTTATCCGTCAGTTCCTGCAGACGTTCTCTGGCCGCTTCCAGCCCGTATACCGCCGGATAAGTAGCTTTGTTCCTGCCGGCGTCCACTCCCGTTTTTTTGCCCATTTCTTTTTCATCGCCGACGACATCCAGGATATCATCTACGATCTGGAACGCCAGTCCCAGATTTTCTGCATAGGCGGTGAGGTTCTTCATGGTATCTTCATCGGCTCCGCCGATCTGCGCCCCCGCCCTGACCGCAGCCACGATCAGCGCCGCTGTCTTGTTGAGGTCGATGTAGTCCAGCATCTCGCCGCTGCAGCTCTTGCCTTCGTTCTCGATGTCGGCGACCTGTCCCGCCAGCATACCGGCACAACCGGCACCCTTGGCTATCTCATAGCTGGCACGCACCCTCTTTTTGAGTTCTTTCTCATCGTCGAAATAGAGGAACATGTCCTTCATCATGGCTTCGAAAGCGGTGGTCAGCAGGCCGTCGCCGGCCAGCGTAGCCATGGTTTCACCGAATACTATGTGATTGGTCTTCATGCCGCGGCGGAACTCGTCATCATCCATGCAGGGCAGATCATCGTGTATCAGTGAATAAGTGTGCACATATTCCAGGGCACAGGCATAAGGCAGCGCCGACTTCACATCGCCTCCGCAGAATTCACAGGCTCCCATCAGGAGGCAGGGCCTGATGCGCTTGC
This sequence comes from Anaerovoracaceae bacterium, assembly GCA_050953405.1. Classification (GTDB taxonomy): domain Bacteria; phylum Bacillota; class Clostridia; order Peptostreptococcales; family Anaerovoracaceae; genus RUG100. The sequence goes on from JBMNMP010000002.1 coordinate 180,450, forward strand.
CGCCTGCCGTCAGTGAATATTTCATCGATTCATAAACAGTGATACTCTTGTGATCGACATCCGGCAGCAGATCCACCAGATGCATGTCTATGATCTCCTTGTATCTTTCAAAATCCTTATTCATCATTTTTCCTTTCGGTATGTTTCGATCTTCTGCTTTGCTTCTTTGAGAATGGCATCGCACTGGCTGTAATATTCGAGGCCTTTCTCGTAGTTTTTCATGGCCACATCCAGGGAGACGTTTTCATCCTCCAGTTTGGCGGCTGTATCTTCGAGCTTTTCCAGCGCTTCTTCAAATGTCAGTTTCTTGTTCATCTCTTTTCTACCTCCTCGATGGCGGCACGCGCCCTGGCATCATGCCCCGTAATCGTGATCTTATCTCCGGCCTCCAGATCAGCTATGCTCCTTAGGAAACTCCCTTTCTCATCTGTCAGGGCCGCATATCCCTTACTCATGATCCTTTCGGGTGAAGAACCCTCCAGCTTTGATCTTGCCAGCTCCAGGTCCGCAGTCCTCGCGGTCAGCAGCTGCATCAGAGAATTCTCGAGGCTGCTCCTGCTTTTTTCCGCCCGCATGCTCGAAATATCAAGTCTCCTCTCGATCATCCTCCCGAAAATATCGAGATTCATGGCGGCCAGCCGCCGTTCCATGAGATCATATTTTCTTTCTATCGCCGACAGCATCATGTTCCTGATATCATCAATGTATTGGCGCAGCCTTGCGGTATCCGGCACCGCTTTGTCGGCAGCCGCTGTCGGTGTCTCCGCGCGGTAATCGGCAGCGAAATCCGCAATGGTCACATCGGTCTCATGGCCCACCGCAGAGATAACAGGGATCTCGGAATCCGCGATCGCACGGGCAACGACTTCTTCATTGAAGGCCCAGAGGTCTTCCATGGAACCGCCGCCGCGTCCGCATATTATCGTATCCACATCCGTAAAGCCGCTTCCTGTTTTTTTCTGTTCGTTTATATCCCTCAGAGCGGCCGCGATCTCTGCGGCTGCCCTGGGCCCCTGCACGAGGACCGGGTACAGGATCACATCGGTGACCTTATTTTTGCCGGTGATTATTTTCATGATATCGCGCACCGCAGCCCCGGTCTCTGCGGTGATCACAGCTACCCTCCTCGGGTATTCCGGGATCGGTTTTTTTCGCGACGCATCGAAGAGACCTTCTGCCTGCAGTTTTTTCTTCAGCTTTTCAAAGGCCACGGCCAGGTCTCCCTGCCCCTCGACCTCGATGTCTCTCACGTTGAGCGAATAATAACCGCCGCGCTCGTATACCGATATAGAACCGGCGATGATGATCTCCATCCCTTCTTCCAGCTCATAGCGGATGCGCGGCAGTACCGCCGCCGAAAGGAAGCAGCTGATCCTGCTGCGTTCGTCCTTGAGGCTGAAGTAAACATGTCCGCTGCTGTGGTATTTAAGGTTGGAGATCTCTCCGATAACGGTCACGTTCCCCAGCAGGGGATAGGTGGAAAGGATCCTGCCTATATATCCGTTCAGTTGTGAAACCTTTACAGGTTTGATTGCCATTTCTAAATCCCTCTGTCTCCACTGTTGTAAAGTGCCAGACCTGTCAGCGCGACCCCCGTTGCATTGTCACGTCCGCGGTCCGAATCACATTTCCAGATGAACGGCTCCTCCGTGGTCGCCGCCGTCCTCATGTTATAAGCTTTTATGTATCTTCCAAGTGTCCTGCTGGTAGAAACTCCCCCTGCCAGCATCACCTTGTCCCTTCCGGTCATCTTGCTTCCATGGCGACATATCTCAACTACAGCCTGTCCCATGCGATAGAATATCTCTTCAATAAGTCTGTCCTCCGGATATCCGGCATCCCGCAGGCGCATCGCCGCCGCTTCTATTCCCGATACATGCACGTATCCCTGTATACACTTTATCTTCGGAAGAGCGATCTCGTTCTCCGCAAGATTTGTGGGGCCGGCTATGGCAACGCGATCCATCTGAGCTCCCGCCGGAAAGCTCATCCCCAGGGCGACTCCGACTCTGTCGATCAGCTGCCCGAACGATATGTCTCTGCTGCCGCCTACTATCTCGATCTGCAGTCTCCCGGGCGCCGTCTGCACGACATCCAGCAGTTCGCAGGTCCCGCCGCTGAGGTGGAAGCTGAGGAATCCTTCCTCTGCATCGAATCCGCACTCGGGCAGCAGGGCTGCTATATGTCCTTCCTGATGACTGGTTGCCAGGAATCGTACTCCGAGGACCTGTGCCATGCTGCGCGCAAAGTTCTCGCCCGGCAAAAAACAGGGCATGTATGAACCGCTGACCGGCCTCGGTCTGCTGCTGGCAGCGATAGCAGATATCTGCAAATTGTCATCTTCTGCCCGTGCCTGCTCCATGGCCTCTTCGATCACCTGCGGCAGGTTCCTGACGTGCTGGAAGACAGCGTCCGACTGGCGCAGTCCGCGCCGTCCTTTAGCTACTGACAGCATCCTGCGCGCATCCGCAATCACAACGCCGTCCTCAGTGACCACCGCGGCAGAAGTCGTATAGTTGCTGGTGTCTATACCGAGGATACAGTTCATTTAATGATCGATCCCAGTATACCGTTGATGAACCCCGGCGCCTTGTCACCACAATATTTTTTGGCCATGTTGACCGCTTCGTTAACGGCTACGGCAGCCGGAATATCATCGCAGTATTTTGCTTCGCACACTGCAAGTCTCAAGATCGCGAGATCGGCCTTCGGCATCCTGCTGACCTTCCAGTTCTTTGAATTCTCGTTGATCAGCTCATCGACTTCTGCCAGCTTATCGCACATGGTTGCAAACGTATTTTCTATGTAAAGCCTGTCCTTTACGGACAATTTCTTGTCAGCAAGGAACAGATCCAACTGCTCTTTTGTCTGGTTATGCTGCGCTTCCATCTGAAAGACTGCCTGCATCAACAGTTCTCTTGCTTCGGTCCTGCTCATTTTTCTTCCTCATCTGTCTTTTCTGTATCTTCAGTTTCCGCCACAGCTTGTACATGGATATTGACTTCTTTGACAGGGCGGTCTGTCATCGTCTCCAGTTCTTTCTTCACGTTAGTCTGTATATCCCAGGCCACGACAGGTATCTTGACCCCGTATTCGACTACAACATATACATCAAGATATACCCCGTCTTCGCGCTGGTCTACCTTGATTCCTTTGGAAAGAGCTTCTTTTCCTGTTATTCTCTCGGCTACTGCATCCGTGAATCCGCCTGCCAGTTCAGCAACGCCCGGAGTGCGCAGAGTGGCATTGATGGCGCACACAGCCATCACATCGTCTGATATCTTTATTTCACCTAAATTCTCTTCATGATATTGATCAAAACTATCCATCAAATTACCTCACGTTACATTATAGCAGAATCGACGGCAAATAACAGCTATAATCGCAAACACAAAAACCGCTGCGCCGGCATTGCCGGTACAGCGGTCATCTACCATTTAATTATATGACTTTATTTGAAAAGCTCCTTCAGCGAGTCCAGGAAGCCGCTCTTGTTTTTGTAACAGTCTGTGGTCACGGCCTCGGACATCTTCTGAATGGCCTTCTTCTGCTTGCTGTTCAGCTTTTTGGGCACTTCCAGGTTTGCTTTCACATAAAGGTCGCCTTTACGGCTGCCATGCATGTGAGTGATTCCCTTGCCCTTGAGTCTGAAAATAGTACCCGGCTGTGTTCCCGCCGGTACTTTGTATTTCACCTTGCCTTCCAGAGTGGGCACGGTTATCTCGTCACCCAAGGCTGCCTGCTCGAAAGTGATCGGGATTTCGATCTGAAGATCCTGACCGCGGCGCCTGAAGAGTTTGTGCGGTTTTACGTTAATGACGATATAAAGATCGCCCATCGGCCCGCCGTGCTCTCCGGGTTCTCCCTGTCCGCGCAGGGTGATCACGTTTTCATTATCGATACCAGCCGGTATATTGACTGAGATGGTCTGCGTCTTGCGGACTTTTCCGGTCCCCCCGCATTCATGACACGGCGTTTCGATTATCTCCCCGGTGCCCCCGCAGCGGTCACAGGGCTGTGAACTCTGGAACACGCCGAACGGAGTCTTCTGCTGCGTATGGATCTCTCCGGATCCTCCGCACTTGGGACATGTGGATTTGTTGGTTCCCGGTTCTGCACCCGAACCACCGCAGTGGTCACATTGACAATACTTTGTCAGCTTGACATCTTTCTTGACACCAAAAGCCGCCTCTTCGAAAGAAATGGTCATGCTCTGCTGCAGGTCGCGGCCCTTCCTGGGGCCGTTACGCCTCTGGCCGCCGCCTCTGCCGCCAAACATACCGCCGAACATATCGAAGATATCGTCGAATCCACCGAATCCTTCGAAACCTCCGGCCCCGCCAAAACCGGCGTTGGGATCAACGCCGGCGTGGCCGAACCTGTCATATTTGTCTTTCTTCTCAGGATCACCCAGAATGCTGTAAGCTTCATTGATTTCTTTGAATTTTGCTTCCGCTTCTTTATCGCCCGGGTTCTTGTCCGGATGATATTTCATGGCCAGCTTCCTGAATGCCCGTTTTATTTCGGCATCCGAAGCGCCCTTCTGCAGACCCAGCACTTCATAGTAATCTCTTTTATCTGCCATTATTTATTTTCATCCTTTTTATCATCATCCACCACTTCGAAGTCGGCATCTACAACGTTATCGTCGTTTCCGCCTGCACTCTGGCCTGCAGCACCTGTTCCCTGGCCGCCTGCGCCGCCCATGTTAGGACCGGCTCCCGGACCTGCCTGGCCGGCAGCTCCCTGCTGTGCCTGAGCCTGTTCGTACATCTTCGCGGAAATGGTGTGGAACTGCTCAGTCAGTTTATCAGTCTTTTCCTTGATCTCATCGACTGTTCCGTTCTCCAGTACCTTCTGCAGATCTTCCCTGGCAGTATTTATCTGATTCTTTTCGTCATCGCTCAGCTTGTCGCCGAGATCCTTGACATTCTTCTCTGTCTCATAGACCAGAGTCTCCGCCTGGTTCCTGACATCGACTTCTTCCTTGCGCTTCTTATCCTCAGCCGCATACTGCTCGGCTTCCTTGACCTTCTGGTTGATTTCGTCTTCCGACAGCTTGGTCGAAGAAGTGATTGTGATCCTCTGTTCTTTGCCGGTTCCCATATCCTTGGCGGATACGTTTACGATACCGTTGGCATCGATATCAAAGGTTACTTCGATCTGCGGTACCCCACGCGGTGCCGGCGGAATACCTGTCAACTGGAACCTGCCCAGAGTGGTGTTGCCGCTGGCCATTTCTCTTTCACCCTGCATTACGTGGATGTCTACAGCTGTCTGATTGTCGGCCGCTGTGGAGAATATCTGGCTCTTCTTGGTAGGTATCGTGGTATTTCTTTCTATCAGCTTGGTAGCTACTCCGCCCAGTGTCTCGATGGAGAGTGACAGCGGGGTGACATCCAGCAGCAGTACATCGTTTACCTCTCCGGTCAGCACGCCTGCCTGAATAGCTGCACCTATGGCTACGCATTCATCCGGGTTGACGCCCTTGAACGGCTCTTTGCCGGTAACTTTCTTTACAGCTTCCTGTACGGCCGGTATTCTTGTGGAACCGCCTACCAGGATAACTTTGCTGATGTCGCTGTTGGTAACGCCGGCATCTGCCATTGCCTTCTTCATAGGCTCGATTGTCTTTTCTACCAGGTCGCCTGTCAGCTGATCGAACTTGGCTCTGGTGATGTCCATGTTCAGATGCAGCGGGCCGGCATCGCTGACCGTGATGAACGGCAGGTTGATGTTGGTAGTCGTCGAGCTGGAGAGCTCCTTCTTGGCCTTCTCAGCAGCTTCCTTCAGTCTCTGCATCGCCATCTTGTCGTTTCTGAGGTCGATACCGTTTTCCTTACCGAAGGTATCCGCCATGTAATTGATCAGTTTTTCGTCGAAGTCATCGCCGCCCAGCTTGTTGTTGCCGTTGGTAGCCAGTACTTCGAAGACTCCGTCACCCAGTTCCAGGATGGAGACATCGAATGTGCCGCCGCCGAGGTCGTATACCAGGATCTTCTGCTGTGTTTCATCTTTATCCAGGCCATAAGCCAGAGCCGCAGCTGTAGGCTCGTTGATGATCCTCTTTACATCGAGGCCTGCTATCTTTCCGGCATCCTTGGTAGCCTGTTTCTGGCTGTCAGTGAAGTAAGCCGGTACTGTGATTACCGCTTCGGTAATTGTCTCTCCCAGATAAGCTTCGGCATCAGCCTTCAGCTTTCCCAGAGTCATTGCCGAAATATCCTGCGGTGTATAGTCTTTTCCATCGATGGTCACCTTGTGATCGGTACCCATGTATCTCTTGATTGAAGAAACTGTCCTTTCAGGATTGGTTACCGCCTGTCTCTTGGCCGTTTCGCCGACCAGTCTCTCGCCATTCTTGGCAAAGCTGACAACAGATGGTGTAGTTCTGTTTCCTTCCGCATTAGTTATTACTGTAGGATCTCCTCCTTCAAGTACGGCTACGCATGAGTTTGTAGTCCCGAGGTCTATTCCTATTACTTTTCCCATTTCTTTTTTCTCCTTTTCTCTATAGTTGTTTTTTTGTTTGCTTTTTCATACCGGTCTCCCGGATGCGCATCACTGCGCTACTTTTACCATGCTCGGCCGAATCACTCTGCCGTTCATAGTATACCCCTTCTGCAGTACTTCTGAAACCTGTCCGCTCTCCACTTTGTCGGTTTCTTCCATCATCACCGCATTGTGGAAGTTAGGATCGAAGGTTGCTGCTTCAGCTTCTATCTCCTCAACTCCTGATTTTGTCAGCACATCCTTGAGCTGGTCGAATATCATGGTCATTCCCTCTTTGAATTTATCATCGCTGTCATGACCAAGCGCCCTCTCAAAGTTGTCCATGACCTCCAGGAGCTGAACAACGATTTTCTCGTTGGCGAACGCGTGTATGTCCGCCCGTTCCTTCTCAGCCCTCTTTTTAAAGTTCTGGAAGTCAGCCATCAGCCGCAGGTACTTTGTCTGGATGTCTTCGTCGTCGCTCTTCTCTTCGGCTTTTTCTTCCTTATCTTCGTCTTCGGACTCAGCATCCTTTCCCTGCCCAGTCTCTTCTACTTGCTCTTTTTCCTTTTCGTCTTCTTTTTCCCCTTCTTTAGCATCTTCTATATCTATCTCTTTATCTTTGATGTTTTCTTCATTCGTCTTCGTCATCGTTACCTCCTGTTAATTTGAATGCGTTGCTGATATTGTCTGTCAGATACTCGATAACCGATGTGATCTGGCTGTATCGCATCCGCGTGGGGCCAATGACTCCCAGTTTTCCAACCAGCTTGCCGTCTACGCGGTAGGTCGCCGTTATCACGCTGCAGTCCTTCATGGATTCATCATGATTTTCGTTGCCGATGGTGATCAGCAGTCCGTCGTCCCTCATGATCAGCCGCTTTGTGAACTCTTCCTTCTTGTCGATCATCTCCATGAACATCCTCGCTTGGTCGATGTCGTTGTACTCCGGAAGGTTGAATATGTTGGTAAGCCCCTCCATATACAGGTTCACGTTCAGCATATCTTCCAGCGATTTCATGAATTCCGGCATGATTCCTTCTGCCAGGCGCATCATGGCCTCAATATCTGTATTGAAGTTCTCTACTATATCCATCTTGAGAGCTTCGCTCAGGGTCTTCCCCTTATAAGCATATGTCATGGATTTGGACAGTATCCTCAACGCCTCATCTGTATAGGGCACCTTCAGACGTACAGCCTGATTGGACACCTTGCCGCTGTCAGATACGATCATCAGTAACACCGTATTTTCATCGACAGGAAGCAGTTTTACAAATTTGACCAGGTCCTTGTCCTGACGGGGAGTCATCGCAAATGCCGTGAGATTAGTGATCTCCGACAGTATATTTGCCGCATGTTCTATCGTCTTGTCCAGCTCAGTGACATTATCGTACAGTTTGCTGGCGATCATGTTCTTTTCTTCAGGACTGAGCTCTGTCTTCTTCATCATTTCATTGACATACATCCGATAAGCCTTTTCCGAAGGCATCCTTCCCGCGGAAGTGTGCGGATGCGTCAGCAGACCCAGATCCTCCAGGTCGCTCATCTCATTCCTGATAGTAGCTGCGCTGACTCCAAGGTCATACTTTTTCGAAAGAGTCCTCGAGCCCACCGGTTCGGCAGTCAAAATGAAGTCGCGTATTATGGCCTGCAGTATTTTCAGTTTTCGCTCACTCAACTCCATAGTCTCACCTCTTTCAGTTTGTTAGCACTCAAGATATCCGAGTGCTAACCATATTTATAATATAATCCCGCAGGGTTCATATGTCAACAGTTTTTCCTTGAAAATTCTCAAGTTTACCGAAGAGAACCTGATCAGGGACCTTTACTGCCTGTCTTGACAAGTGCTGTCTGCCACCTGTACAATAATGGAGTGCGACTGAATCGCACTCCAATGGAATTTCTTTTTATCTGTGAGAGGAGTATAATCATGGATCCAATTCAAGGTGGCTTTCTATCTATTTTGCCTCCAATCATTGCGATTGTGCTGGCACTGATTACAAAAGAAGTCATTTCATCACTTATCGTAGGAACGCTCGTAGGCACGTTCACCTATGCCTTTGCCTCCGGACACGGCTTTATGAAGGGCGTGACCACGACCTTCAATCTGATGGCTGCTAAGATCGGAGACAACGCTACTATGCTGTTGTTCATGGCTTTTCTTGGCATTCTGGTCGTTCTGGTCACCAATGCCGGCGGGGCTTATGCTTATGGAAAATGGGCGAGCACCAAGATCAAATCAAAGGCTGCAGCGCAAATCATGACGGGCATTCTGGGAATCATCATATTCATAGATGACTATTTCAACTGCCTCACCGTGGGTACTGTAATGAAGCCGGTCACCGACAAATACAACATCGCCCGCGCCAAGCTGGCTTATCTGATCGACTCTACCGCTGCCCCTGTCTGTATCATCGCACCCATCTCATCATGGGCAGCTGCTGTCGGCGCCACACTGGCCGGCGCCAAAATCTTCGACAGCGATATGATGGCTTTCATATCGACCATACCATTCAACCTCTATGCTATACTGACCATTATAATGGTATTCATCGTCAGCGCCACCAAGTTGAGCTACGGCCCCATGCGTCACCTGGAAATCGCTGCCATGAACGGACAGCTGGGACAGGCCGACGGGGAAACCGGTCCGAAGGAAACAGATGACGATTCCAAAGGTCAGGTCAAGGATCTGGCGATCCCTATTGTGGGTCTCATCATCCTTTCTGTACTGGCAATGCTGTACACCGGCGGACTTTTCTCAGGCAAAGGAGTTGGCGTGGCTGCGGCCTTCGGTAACTGCGATTCATCGCTTTCACTGGCTATAGGCGGTTTTGGAGCTATAGTGCTTACATTCATCCTCTACCTGCCGAGAAAGATCATGACTTTCAAAGATTTCATGCTCGGGGTCACCGAGGGTATCAAAATCATGGTTCCCGCAATAACGATCCTGATACTCGCATGGACAGTCAGCGGAGTCTGCAGAGACCTGCTGTCGACCGGTCAGTATGTGGGAGATCTCGTCAAGAACGGACACTTCCCGCTGATGCTGCTGCCTCTGGTCATCTTCGTAGTTGCCGCTTTCCTGTCATTCGCCATGGGTACAGCTCGTGATCATCATCTGCGAACCTTACATAGGTACAAATCCTCAGCTGATGACAGTCACCCTGGCAGCAACACTCGGCGGCAGCGTATTCGGAGATCACTGCTCTCCGATATCGGATACCACGATACTTTCATCCACCGGAGCTTACTGTCCTCACATGGATCACGTATCCACGCAGATACCTTATGCACTGACTGTTGCCGTGTCCTGCGCAGCCGGATACGCTGTCTCCGCGCTGACACATTTCAATCTGGTGGCTACACTGGCATCAGGCGTCATCTGCCTGCTGGCACTGCTGTTCATCATCAACAAGATATATAAAAAGAAAGAACCCGTACCCGAAATCGGTACTAACTGAAAAGCGAGCGTAAAACAGCAGGCTTTAGGCCTGCTGTTTTAACAACGTTATTCATTATATCATTTTAGAAGAAGTATTATGTCTTCGCTAATATATATACCACAGAACCGCAGAACTAACAGTTGCCATCGCAACATAATTGATAATTTTTTAACTTTTTTTACCGTTTTATTTTAACTTCACACGTTGGTTTTAAAAGCCTGTCGTTACAGCAGTCAATAAAATAGGCCGTCCATGTAAAGGAACGGCCTTTTGATTATTCAGACTGTTAAATGAAGAGGCTTATATCCGCCCTCCTCTTGTACATGGCTTCCAGCTCGTGCTGGTGATATAAATACCCTTCATCATCGTAGTACTTGGCGTGCTGCGGACATCTCTTGACACATGCGTTGCATTTCATGCAGATGCCCTTGACATTGGTGACATCATCATAGTCTATGGAACCCAGCGGACAGATCTCTGCGCACAGCTTGCAGTCATTGCAGTTGTCGTTGGTCTTCGGTTTTACCTTGCGGATATCGATGCCTTTACCGTTCCTGTCGCGCGGCGTGTAATACTTGCGGTAAGGATACGGTGTCCCCGCGACTGCGATCGGTTTGCTGGTGTCCGCTCCCGCGGCCACCTTTTCCCTGATCTGAGCGGCGAATTCCCTCGCTGTCTTCATATCTTCCTCGTCGGGACGACCGGCCGCCAGTGTGTACGAAAACGAATGCTCGCCCACAAAAGCCCCGGCCGCTATGGTGTGCAGGCCGCCGTTTTCCAGGATGTCGCGCAGTTCAATGAGCGCATCGTCGAAATTGCGATTGCCGAACAATACGACGGGTACCGCAAGAGCTCCGTTTCCTTCTATCGTTGCCAGGTATTTCAGCAGCAGGTTAGGCACTCTGCCGGCGATCACCGGGGTGCCGAAGATCACCAGATCATCTTCACGAAAGACGAGTGGCTTTTGACGCGCTGCCAGCGGCGAGAAATCCATCTCCACATAATCGGGATCCAGTTCGCGCGCAATCGCAGTCACGATTTTCTTTGTAGTTTCTGTGCCCGTGAAAAACACGGCACATACCCTTTTCTCAGCCATAATTCAACTCCTTGTAAATAACATGGTACATTCTACAGCTTTGTGCCATTTCTGCAATAATTTATCTCTGTTTTCACCGCTCATCTGCGGGGTAAATTCACGTTCCAGATGATGGTTTTCTTTGATTTCTTCGAGATCATGCCAGAAGCCGCAGGCTAGGCCGGCCAGGTAAGCCGCTCCCAGCGATGTGGTCTCGATGCAGTCCGGCAGAAGGACTTTGAGACCCAGTATGTCGGCAAGGAACTGCATCGTAAAACCGTTGAGGCAGCCGCCTCCGTCTACCATGATGCTCTGCGGCGAGGTTTCACTGTCTTCGCTCATCGCCTTCAGGAGATCATAAGTCTGATAGACCTGGCATTCCAGCGCTGCGCGTGCCAGGTGGTCTCTTCCGGTACCCCTGGTGAGGCCGAAGATAGTTCCCCTGGCGTGCGGATCCCAGTAAGGTGCTCCCAGGCCCGTATGTGCAGGCACGAGGTACACGCCTCCGTTATCTCCGGCACGCAGCGCCATTTCTTCAGTCTCCGGTGCTGTTTTGATGATCCCGAGTTCATCGCGCAGCCACTGCACGGTGGCCCCCGACATGAAGACGGAACCCTCAAGAGCGTAGTTGACCCTGCCATCAAGGCCCCAGGCGATAGTAGTCAGCAGTCCGTGCCCGGAATCCACCGGCCTGGTGCCCGTATTCATCAGCATGAATCCGCCGGTGCCAAAAGTCATCTTGCTCTCTCCCCGCTGGAAACAGGTCTGCCCGAAGAGCGCCGCCTGCTGATCGCCGGCCGCTCCGCTGACAGGTATGCTGGCCCCGATCACGTTCTCCTCGGTCATCCCGTAAACAGCAGACGATGGCATCGGCTGCGGCAGCATGCATTTTGGTATCTCCAGCATATCCAGCAGTTCATCGTCCCATTCCAGAGTGTGTATATTGAACATCATGGTACGTGAGGCATTTGAATAATCGGTGACATGGACCCGGCCTCCGGTAAGCTTCCATATCAGCCAGCTGTCCACGGTACCGAACAGGAGGTCACCGCGCTGTGCCCTTTCTCTGGCGCCGGCTACATGATCCAGAATCCACTTCAGTTTGGTGCCCGAGAAATATGCATCCGGCAGCAGGCCTGTCTTTTCCCTGATCATTTCGCCATAGCCTTCCCTGCTCAGCTGCTCGGCGTATGCCGCCGTACGGCGGCACTGCCAGCATATGGCACGGCTTACCGGTTCACCCGTGTGGCGGTCCCAGACAATAGTGGTCTCCCGCTGATTGGTGATCCCTATGCAGGCGATGTCCGCCGCACTGACATTGATCCTGGCCATGGCTTCCATAGCACACGAAAGCTGGCTGGACCATATTTCCATGGCATCATGTTCTACCCAGCCGCCATGCGGATAGTACTGCCGGTATTCTTTCTGAGCCATACTCATGGAGCGGCCCTGCGCGTCGTAAAGCACGCAGCGCGAGCTCGTCGTGCCCTGGTCGAAGGCCATAACTAACTTTTTCATGATATCACCTAAACGAATTCGCACATTATATCGTTGGATACGTCGATGCCCTTTTCTGTGAGCGTTATCCTGCTGTCCGACATCCTCATGAGTCCCTTCCGGCACCAGGATACGATCATCTCCGCCTTGTCGGGGTACGCCTGGAAAAAATCCATGTCGAACATGTCACGGAACTCCGCCAGCTCGATGCCCTCCGCCGTGCGCAGAGCGGTAAAGCAGAAAATGCCCATGGACTCTTCGGGAGTCTCCGTATGATAAGTATCAAAATCACATGGCGAATTTCCTTCATTTACTAGATTATACCACTTTTCTATGTCGTCGGTGTTTTTGAATCTCACGGGATAGATATATGAAGAGGCACCCGGTCCGATGCCGATGAAATCATCCATATGCCAGTACTTCATATTGTGGCGGCATTTCTTGCCCGGTCTGGCGCAATTCGAGATCTCATAGTGCTCGTAACCGGCTTTCTTGAATTCATCCACAGCATGGTGATACATCGCCCGCTCGGTGTCCTCGTCCGGAAGATCCATGCGGTCGAGGCGGTATTCCTCATAGAAAGGTGTACCGCGCTCCAGCTGAAGGCCATAAAATGAAATATGGTCCGGCTGCAGTTCGATGGCCTTTTTGACATCCTCCTGCCACTGCTCCAGAGTCTGCCCCGGGGCCCCGAACATGAGATCGATACTGAGGTCGTAGAGACCGCATTCCCTGAGCAGTTTGTATTTGCCTATGGCCTGCTGTGCAGTGTGCAGCCTCCCCAGAGTCCTCAGAACGCTGTCATCGAAGGACTGGACACCCATGCTGATCCTCGTTATCCCGAAATTGCGGTACTCCGGTATCAGCTGTTCCTGCAGTGAATTGGGGTTCGCCTCCATTGTGAACTCGAGGTCCGTAGAAAATGTCAGCTGCTCCTTTATCCGGGACAGAACCTCAAGATCGCCGTGATCCAACAGTGACGGGGTTCCGCCGCCCAGAAAGACAGTGTCGATCTTGAATTCATCGTCCAGGCTGGCGGCCGCGATTTCCAGTTCTCGGACAACCGCCTCGCAGAATTCTCTTTTATCAAAAGAAAGTTTCTTGTCTGTAGACAGGAAACCGCAGTAAGCGCATTTTCTCTCACAAAAAGGCACGTGGATATAAAGGCCAAGTTCATATTTCAGACTCTCGCTGATCGTCTTGATAGCATCTTCCATGTTTTCCATATCTATTTATTGTCGTCGAACTTGAGCACTGCAGTAAAAGCTTCCTGCGGGACTTCGACCTTGCCGAACTGGCGCATGCGCTTTTTGCCCTCTTTCTGTTTTTCCAGCAGCTTTTTCTTACGTGAAATATCGCCGCCGTAGCACTTGGCGATGACGTCCTTGCGGTAAGCTCTGACAGTCTCACGCGCGATTATCTTCTGCCCGATGGCTGCCTGTATGGGCACCTCAAACTGGTGCATAGGAATGACTTCCTTCAGTTTTTTGCATACAAACCTGCCGCGCTGATAGGCGGACGATTCGTGCACTATCATAGAGAAGGCGTCGACGAGCTCCTTGTTGAGCAGGATGTCCATCTTCACCAGGTTTGATTTCTCATACCTTACGAATTCATAGTCCAGAGAGCCATATCCTCTGGTCTTCGATTTCAGGGCATCAAAGAAATCATAGATGACTTCGTTGAGCGGCATCTCATAGTGCAGCTGCACCCTGCTTTCCGATATATATTCCATGTTCAGCATCCTGCCGCGCCTTTCCTGGCAGATTTCCATGATGCTGCCCACATAATCCTTGGGGACCATGATGTCCGCCTTCACGATCGGTTCCTCTATGTGGTCTATCTCCACGGGATCCGGCAGGTTGCTCGGGTTCTGCACCATCACTTCAGTGCCGTCAGTTTTGATGACCTTGTATATTACACTCGGTGCTGTCGTGATCACAGCCAGATCGAATTCACGTTCCAGCCTTTCCACGATGATCTCCATGTGCAGCAGTCCCAGAAATCCACAGCGGAATCCATATCCCAGAGCCTGTGAAGTTTCGGGCTCGAAGTGGAATGCTGCATCGTTCACCTGCAGCTTTTCGAGCGCATCCTGCACATTTTCATATTTTTCTCCTTCAGCCGGATATATACCGCAGTAAACCATTGACCGCGCTCTCTTGTAGCCCGGCAGCGGTTCCCCGGCGGGATCATCATCTAACGTGATGGTATCGCCGACCCTGGCATCGCGGACTTCCTTGATGCTGGCGCAGATAAAGCCTACCTCTCCGGCAATCAATTCGCTGCAGGGTGTCGGCCCCGGCGACAGAGTACCTACCTCGGTGACTTCGTATTTCTTTCCGGTATTCATCAATCTGATCAAATCTCCGGTCTTCACCCTGCCGTCGAAGATCCTGGCATAAATGACCACGCCCCGGTAGTTATCGTATTTTGAATCAAAGATGAGAGCTTTCAGTCTGGCATTCTCATCTCCCTGAGGAGCGGGTATCACCTTCACTATGGCTTCCAGCAGTTCATCGATTCCTGTGCCCTCTTTTGCAGAAACCAGCGGTGCCTCTTCCGCATCGATACCGATGACATCCTCGATTTCCCGGCGCACCTCATCGGGCCTTGCGCTCGACAGATCTATCTTGTTGAGGACCGGCAGGATCTCAAGATCTTCATCTAAGGCCAGATATACATTGCCCAGCGTCTGTGCCTCGACTCCCTGTGTCGCGTCGACGACCAGTATCGCACCTTCACAGGCTGCCAGACTGCGCGATACTTCGTAGTTGAAGTCCACGTGTCCCGGTGTATCTATGAGATTGAAAATGTACTGATGGCCGTCTTTGGCCTTGTATGAAAGCCTCGTCGTCTGCAGCTTGATGGTGATGCCGCGTTCGCGCTCCAGTTCCATATTGTCCAGGTACTGATCCTTCATATCGCGCTTGGAGACCACACCTGTCTTTTCCAGGATCCTGTCCGCAAGTGTCGATTTGCCG
Source organism: Anaerovoracaceae bacterium (assembly GCA_050953405.1). Taxonomy (GTDB): domain Bacteria; phylum Bacillota; class Clostridia; order Peptostreptococcales; family Anaerovoracaceae; genus RUG100. The sequence continues at coordinate 195,941 of JBMNMP010000002.1, forward strand.
TGGTCTATATGAGCTATAATGCTGAAATTTCTTATATACTTCTGATGATCGTTCATTATAATTGATTATCCTTATCCCTTGATTTGCTTCTTCCTGAAACATTTTACTTGATTTCCCTGTTGATTTCAATCTTCAAATCAGATATAATGTGTTTTGCGAGTTTTTGTGATTTATTGCTAATTAAAGAAGTGGGGTGAATTAATACCATGGCAAATATTAAATCAGCAAAGAAGAGAATCAGAGTCATTGATAAAAAAAACAGCAAGAAACAGACGCATCAAATCTCGTCTGAAGACTGTTTTTAAGGATTTTGACGCTGCAATCGAAGACGGTGACATGACCGCGGCTAAGGAACAGCTGGACCTGGCTGAGAAAAAGCTCAAGCAGGCTGCTTCCAAAGGAATCATGCACAGCAACGCTGCAAGCAGAAAAGTATCCAGACTGACGAAAAGATTCAACAGGGCTAACGCCTGATTCTCACCCGTCCCCACACGTGTATAAGTTAAATACACCAAAGCCGGAAGTGTCTCCCGGCTTTTTTCATGAAAAAGCCATCGCGATGCGATGGCCTTTGTTTTCTGTATCCGGATCTATCTGCTGACTCTGGCTGTATTTTTGAGGTATACCCAGTTGCTGGTGCCTTTGACTCTGCCCCAGTTGCCCTTCGAACGATTGACATAGAATGTCTTTCCTTTGATGAACCGGGTCACGATTCTGTACTTGCTGCCCGCTCCGGTACGTGCTGCTGTATAGCGCTTGGAAACCTTGACCTTGCACGGCTTTACGGTCAGCGTCTTCGTGGCCTGAGCACCTTTTTTCGCCTTCGCTGTGATGGTCACCCTGCCCGGCAGCTTGCCCTTGACTACGCCGCTCTTGCTGACTGTGGCCACGCGACTGTTGCTGGTCGTATAAGTCACGGACTTCGGATTGGTGTCCGAGGGGTTCCAGATGACTTTCGTTGTGATGCCTTTGCCTATCCATGCACTGCTGCCGGAAGATATGGTTATCGATTTTGCATACTTGGGATATACGAGGCCCTTCAGTTTGTAGAGCTCGCCCTTTGCCTTGCTGCGATAGAGATCGCTCGCTTCAAAGAGTATGTACCCTTCAAGATTTTTGCTTCTCATCTTCTTCACCTGTGTGCGCAGGTTTGTGATCCTCATCGCCCAGCCTCTGTCGTCGCTGGCTTTGATCCCGGTGCGGTACAGTGCCAGTCCGATGTACATATCTACATTTCTCTTGTTGAGGCTCTTCCACTGTGCAAGGCGATTAGAATACATCTTCGTCCTGCCGCTGTAGCCCCAGTTGTCCGTCCAGTAGATCTGCGGTGCTATATAATCTATGTAACCCGACTTGCTCATCCAGGTTTTGACATCGGCTCCGTCAGCCATGCAGTTCTCCACATTTCCGGCCGGACTGATGCCGAATCTGTCTCCGCGTATCTGATGGACATTCTTGTACACCGATTTCACCATCTTATTTACATAAGCCCTCTTGTTAGCTGAAGACGGCAGTGATTTTGTGGTGCTGCCCTTTACATATACCGAATATCTGGTGGCGCTGCTGGGCGAAGTATATTTGCTGGACGAATGATAAAAATAATCATCGAAATGGATGCCGTCCAGGTCATAAGCCTGCAGTTCATTGACCGCCCTGTTTATTCTATATGTGCTGTAAGTCGATTTCGGATTCAAAAAGTTGCTGTAGGTGATTCTGTAAGGATTGAGCCAGGCTTCTATCTTGAGCCCCCGTTCCCTGCATTCCTGTATGACTATTGCCAGAGGGTCGTAGCTGTATGTCCTGGCAGCTGTCTTTCCGCAGGCATCTGAATCCAGATAAGCAGAAGCCTTGAACGTCTTCGATGCCCATGTGGCGTCATCGAATGCCCTGGCGTGCCAGTAAATGGTATTGCACCCGTAGTACTTTGCCCTGTTGAGCACTTTGTCGAGATTGCTGGTGAAAGTCGCTTTGCTCTTGTTTTTGAGACCCAGCGGCTGAAAATCGCAGAATGCTATCCACATGCCGCGCACCTCCCCGGAGGCCGCTGATGCCTTCTGCGCTGTGGTCACATCGACACTGATTACAGTTGTAATGACTACCAAAAAACACAAGATAACAGATAATACTTTTTTCTTCATAATCAATTACTCCTCGCTTCAGACTACAGTTTAGCAGTACTGCCATATTAATCAACAAATATCATCATTTCTTCACACAATTTTCGGGAATGTGCTATAATAAACAAGAAAATTTTATGGAGGAAAAAGATTTATGAGTACACATATCAATGCTGCGAATCGCGGCGACATAGCCGAGAGCGTCCTTCTGCCCGGAGATCCGCTGAGAGCGAAACACATTGCAGAGACTTATCTCGACTCACCCAGATTGTATACGGATATTCGCAACATGTACGGCTATACAGGAACTTATAAAGGGGTCCCCGTTTCGGTACAGGGAACCGGGATGGGCATGCCTTCCATGGGCATCTATTCCTGGGAACTGATCACCGAATACGACTGCCGCAATCTGATACGTGTAGGCACTGCGGGCAGCTTCAAATCCGACATCAAGATGGGCGATATCGTATGCGCGATAGCAGCCAGTACGGATTCCAACTATCATCACGCCTTTGATGTGCCGGCGGGATATTCACCGACTGCCAGCTGGGAACTGCTGACAAAGGCATATGATGTCAACAGAGAACTCGGCCTTCCGCTGCGTGCGGGCAACACCATTTCCTGTGATGTTTTCTACGAAACAGTCGACGGATGGTGGAAAAAATGGGCCGCTATGAACGTTCTGGCCGTTGAAATGGAAGCCGCCGCTCTCTATATGAACGCAGCTTACAACGATGTCAACGCGCTCGCCATGATGACGATCACCGATCAGTTCATTACAGGTGAAACGGCGACCACTGAAGAGCGAACGACTGCGAATTCGGATATGTTGAAACTGGCACTCGAAGTGGCAGTCAGATAGGAAAACGGGAAGTGTATTTATGAAATTACAGGAATCTGCACAGAATTATCTGGAGACCATATTGATGCTCAAGGAGCGTATCGGCTCCGTGAGATCCATAGACGTGGTCCACGAGCTTGGTTACAGCAAACCCAGCGTCAGCGTTGCCATGAAGAGGCTCCGTGAAGACGGCTACATCGTCATGGACAAGGATGGATACATCACGCTCACTGATTCCGGCGAGCAGGTCGCCGAATCCATATACGAACGCCATCGTGTCCTCTCCAGGGCATTTGTGAACCTGGGTGTAGACGCCAAGACAGCGACCGAGGATGCCTGCAAGATCGAACACTACATCAGTGAACAGACCTTCCGGCAGATCAAAAAGCATCTGGTCGAAGACCACAATATGAAGACCGAAGATTAGAAAGCAAAGAGACATGCACCAACCGGTACATGCCTCTTTTTTTTATGGCTGCCTTCTTATTTGCCGCATTTCTTCAGCAGCTTGTCCCACTGCTTGTCGACATAATCCTGAGCTTCCCTGATCATCCATTCGTTCCCCTCGCGGAACATATGAGCGAACCTGCCCTGCTTTGAGAGGAATTCCTCTACCGGCAGCTTTTCTTTCGGCTGGTAGCTCAGATGCCACTCACCGTCCACGATCTCATACAGAGGCCAGACGCAGGTCTCCACCGCCAGGCGGCAAACTTCCGCCAGGTTGGCAGCTTCATAGCGCCATCCCCTGGGGCATGGTGCCATAACATTGAGAAATGCCGGTCCCTCAGTGTATATCGCCTTGTGTGCTTTCTCGTGCAGATCTTTGAAATTGCCGATAAAGGTAGTCTGCGCCACATAAGGTATGTTGTGCGCCGCAATGATCTCCGTGAGATCTTTTTTGTTCTGGATCTTGCCGTACGATTCTTTGCCGACCGGAGTCGTGGTCGCATCGGCAAACCTCGGTGTCGATGATGATCTCTGAATACCGGTGTTCATATAAGCCTCGTTGTCGTAGCAGACATAGACCATGTCGTGCCCGCGCTCCATGGCTCCGGAGAGCGACTGCAGGCCGATATCATAAGTACCGCCGTCGCCGCCAAAGGCTATGAACTTGAAATTGTCGTGTATCTTGCCCCTCTTCTTGAGAGCCCGGTAAGCCGTCTCCACTCCGCTGCATGTGGCGGCGGCATTCTCGAACGCCGTGTGGATGTAGCTGTCAGTATAAGCCGTATACGGGTATATATACGAGCTGACTTCAAGACATCCCGTAGCGTTTGTGATCACCGCTTTGTCTTCAGGTTCCAGCGCACGCAGCACGCCTCTGACGGCTACTCCGGCGCCGCATCCGGCGCAGAGCCTGTGTCCGCCGACGAACCTCTCTTTTTTATTTAATTCCTGCTTCAAGCTGTATGTCATTTCTTAGTACCTCGAATCTCTCACGCCAATGTATCTGTAAACATCGCCCGGATCATCGTTATCACAGATAACATAGAGATCCTGGTAGATGTTGTAGAAATCTTCCACCGTTATATCCCTGCCGCCAAGGCCGTAAATGTAATTTATGGCATATGGCTTGTCAGGCAGGTCGTAGAGCGAGTTCCTGGCCTCGTTGAACAGCGGGCCGCCGCTGTTGGAAAAGCTCTCCGCTTTGTCCATGATGGCGACTGCTTTGACCTTGCACATGGCCTCTGCCAGCGGGATCCTCGGGAAGGGGCGGAATACTCTCAACTTGATGAGCCCCACCTTCTTGCCTTCTTCACGGAGACGATCCACGGCTTCCTTGCCGGTACCGGCCGAAGAGCCTATGAGGACCAGAGCAATGTCAGCATCGTCCATCTTGTATTCCTCAAAGAAGCCATAGCTGCGCCCGGTCATCTTTTCAAATTTTTTGGCCACGTCCCGGATCACCGGCATGGCGTCCTTCATGGCCTGCGCCTGACTCCTCTTGATTTCCATGTAATACGGGGATACTCCGTAAGGTCCTACTGCAAGCGGGTTCTCGTGCTTTAATAGATAATCATCCGGTTCATATTCTCCCACGAATTCTTTGACCTTTTCGTCTTCTATGAGATCGATATTGGAAACGCCGTGACTGGTGATGAAGCCGTCCTGGCATATCATCGCCGGCAGTCTCGTGGCTTCCGCGATCAGGATGCCCTGAATGAAGTTGTCATAGACCTCCTGATTGGTCTCCGCGTATATCTGCAGCCAGCCTGAATCGCGGGCTCCCATAGAGTCGGAGTGGTCATTGTTGATGTTGATCGGTCCTGTGAGCGCCCTGTTGACTACCGCCATCGTGATCGGCAGCCTGCTGCTGGCGGCAACATAGAGCAGTTCCCACATGAACGCCAGTCCTGCCGATGATGTAGCGGTGACCGCACGGGCACCGGCTGCGCTCGCGCCCATGCATGTAGACATAGCGCTATGCTCCGATTCTACTGCTATGAACTCTGTATCCACTTCGCCGTTGGCGATGAAATCCGAAAAATACTGCGGTATTTCCGTTGAAGGCGTGATCGGGAAAGCTCCCATTACGTCCGGATTGATCTGCTTCATTGCTATCGCAACCGCTTCGTTTCCAGAAAGTCTGTCTCTTATTGCCATTACTTCTCCTCCTTGACGAAATCTATCGCATCGAAGGGACATACTTTGTAGCATATACCGCAGCCCTTGCAGTGCACAAAGTCAAAGTCCTCTCTCTTTCCGTCCCTGACCGGGATGCTGCTGTCCGGACAAAACGGCGCACACAACAGACACTGCGTGCACTTGTCCGGCTTGAACACCGGCATCATGACACGCCAGTCTCCCGTATTCACCTGCATGCTGGTAGCCGGTTCATAGATCTCCGCGCCTACCGTCAACTCCTGCCAGGTTGACTTTTCATTTATATCCTGTGCTCTTCTCTTCATTTCCTATCCTATCTTTACTGCTTCCATAGATTTTTTCAGAGCCTTCATGTTGCCCTCGATGACCTGCGGCTTGTGAGCGAATTTGTGCTCGAAGGAGCTCCTCATGTCCTTGATGAACTGATCGCTTTCAATGACATTGCTGACCTTTACTGCTGCCGCCAGCATCGGGGTGTTGGGGAAGTTCTTTCCCAGCGTCTCCATGCTGATCTTTTCAGCATCTACGGCACAGATCCTGCCCTCATAGCCCGGCAGCATCTTTCTGATGTCGTCCGGCTTTTTGCTGCTGTTGATGATCAGAGCTCCGTCATCCTTGAGTCCTCTGGTCACATCGACCGACTTCAGCAGCGTCTCATCGACGACCACTACGTAGTCCGGATGGTAGATATTCGAATGGACGTTGCAGATATCGTCAGTGATCCTGTTGTAAGCTGTTATCGGTGCACCCATTCTCTCCGGACCGTATTCAGGGAACCCCTGGACATACTTGCCGGAACTAAAGGCTACATCTGCCAGCAGCAGACAGGCTGTCTTCGCACCCTGGCCGCCCCTTCCGTGCCATCTTATTTCCACTCTGTCTTTCATTAGCTATACCTCCATGTAATAAAAAGAGGCCTTCGCCGCAACCGGACGAAGGCCATAGCTCTCGTTATACCACCTGTTACTGCATACTATCATATGAGCTCCTGTTTACGTGGGAGATCCGGCATCACCTACTGACTAGCGCTTTCGGTTCTGCAACTCGGGAGTGATCTTCGGTTTGCTGTTAATTGGTTCCGGGCTCTCACCATTCCCCGGCTCGCTTGGACTGTTCACAGCGACCTACTGTCTCCGTCAAAGTTATTATTTATGTTGTCAACATATTACATCATCTGGTTTTCATTGTCAACAACTTTCGTGTAATTTCACAAATATATTTTTCATTTGTTGTGTTTTCAGACAACTTATTTTCCGCTGTACTCCGTATCGCAGTAGATGCAGCGGTATACTCTTTTGCCCCTGTCGGCCAGCCGGAAGATGTGCTTGATCTCCTGTTCAGTGCTGGTTATGCAGCGCGGGTTCTTGCACTTGATCACATTTGTCAATGTCTCCGGCAGTGCCAGGTGCTCTTTCTTTGTGAGCTCTTCATTCTCGACATAGTTGATCGTGATATTGGGATCGATGTATCCCAGGATATCCATGTCTATGTCTATCATCTCATCGATCTTGATGATATCCTTTTTACCGTACTTGGTGCTGTCGGCGTTCTGGATGACAGCAACCGAACACGTCAGTTTGTCGAGATGAAGCAGTTCGTATATCTGCAGACTCTTTCCCGCCTTTATGTGGTCGATCACAATACCGTTGGTTACGCCATCAATATTCATGCTCTGGCCTCCTTTCCCATACCCAGCAGGCTGAGTATCAGTGCCATCCTGATGTATTTTCCATTCATCGCCTGCCTGAAATAAGCAGCTCTCGGATCGTCATCCACGGCTACTGATATTTCATTTACCCGGGGCAGCGGATGCATCACCGAGAGGCTGTCCTTGGCCAGCTTCATCTTATCAGTATCCAGGATGTAGGTGTCCTTCAATCTGACATAATCTTCTTCGTTGAAGAATCTCTCTCTCTGGACTCTTGTCATATACAGGATATCCAGTTTGTCCATCACGGGATCCATCTCTTCGGTCTCTTCCCAGGTAACGCCCGCATTGTTCATGGCATCGCGTACATACTGCGGTATCCGCAGTTCCGGAGGCGCAATGAGTACAAACTTTATGTCATCGTAACGCAGCATAGCTTCGATCAGCGAATGCACGGTCCTCCCGAATTTGAGGTCACCGCAAAGCCCGATCGTGAGACCGCTCAGCCTCCCCTTTTCTCTCTTGATGGTCAGCAGGTCAGTGAGTGTCTGCGTGGGGTGAAAGTGTCCCCCGTCGCCGGCATTGATGATGGGCACTATGGTCTTCTGCGCAGCGGCTACCGGTGCGCCTTCCTTGGGATGCCTCATGGCGATGATATCGGCATAACAGCCTACAGTCCTCACCGTGTCGGTAACGCTCTCGCCCTTTGATGTAGACGAAGAACCCGCATCCGAAAATCCCAGGACACTGCCGCCCAGTTCCAGCATCGCGGCTTCAAAGCTGAGACGCGTCCTCGTGCTCGGTTCAAAGAACAGAGTAGCTAGTTTTTTGCCCCTGCAGGCATCCGCGTAGGCATCGTGGTTTTTGATTATATCTTCTGCCAGCTTGATCATATCATTAATCTCGTCAACCGAAAGATCGGTGATGCTGATCACATTCTTGATTTTATCGCTCATCTGATTCCCCTTTCATCCAACTCTCATCCGAGGGATCATCTCTGAATGCCAGGAGCTTTTTCTCATCGGATGCCGCTATATATTTCTTTTCCACGGCCACTTTGACCAGGGTGTCCAGGTCACAGAGGCTGACATTTTTCACGTTGGCTTCATCCATGCGGTCGAGACCCTTCTGCATACCGTAAGTAAATATGCTGACTATACCCAGCACTTCGGCTCCGGCGTCTCTCAGAGCCTGCACCGTCTCGATGGCCGAGCCTCCCGTTGAGATCAGATCCTCGACAACGACCGCCTTCTCGCCCGGCGTCAGCTTGCCTTCTATTCTGTTAGTGCGGCCGTGATCTTTGGCGGCACCGCGCACATAACCCATGGGCATGCCCAGGATATGAGCCGCGATCGCCGCGTGTGCGATCCCGGCAGTGCTGGTACCCATCAGTATCTCCGCCTGCGGATATTCCCTGCTGACCACCTCGGCAATGCTGTTTTCGATCAGATCTCTGGTCGCCGGAGCGGAGAGAGTCAGGCGATTGTCACAGTATATCGGGCTCTTGATACCGCTGGCCCAGGTGAACGGATCATCCGGACGCAGGAACACCGCCTCAATCTTTAAAAGGTTTTCTGCAATTTCTTTTTTCATCTTTGGCCTCCAAATTCCTTCAAACATCTCTCATAAGCCGCCACGGGGTCGGCGGCCCCGGTTATTGATCTGCCGACGACGATGAATGTGGACCCCAGTTCTCTCGCCGTCTCCGGTGTAGTCACCCTCTTCTGATCGCCCGCGCTGTCTCCCGCAAAGCGGACTCCCGGAGTCAACGTCATAAAATCATCACCGCAGCACTCGTGGATGACCGGGGATTCGAGCGGCGAACATACCACTCCGTCCAGTCCGGCTTCCTTTGCATTGCGGGCATACCTGCAGACTACGTCTTCCATGCTGCCCGCGATCCCCAGCTCGTCGTTCATGGTCTTTTCATCCGTGCTGGTAAGCTGAGTGACCGCGATCACCAGAGGCCGGCTGCCGTCTTCAGCGGTGACTCCTTCCAGTGCCGCGCTCATCATGCGCACCGTTCCCGCAGCGTGCACATTGACGATGTCGACATCCAGCGCCGCCAGAGAAGCCATCGCGCGTTTGACGGTATTCGGGATATCATGCAGTTTCAGGTCGAGGAATATCCGGTGTCCCCGCTCCTTTATTTCTCTCACTATCTGTGGTCCTTCCGCGTAGAAAAGCTCCATGCCGATCTTTACAAACGGTTTTCTTCCTTCGAATTTATCCAGAAAGTTTATGGTAGTCTTTCTATCAGGAAAGTCCAGTGCTATTATAGGTTCTCCATTCATATCACACCTCAAACTATGCCTCTGATCTCAGAGAGATCGCTTATTCCCAGATCCGCCATCCTGTGCGGCAGATCCTCTATTATCTTCTTGCAGACCCACGGATCGGTCAGATTGGCGGCCCCTATCTGCACCGCCTGCGCGCCGGCCATTATCATCTCGAGCACATCATCCGTCTTCTGGATACCTCCGATCCCGATCACCGGTATGCTGACCGCCTGACAGACCTGATACACCATGCGCAGGGCTACCGGGAAAATCGCAGGCCCCGAGAAGCCGCCCATCTTATTGGCGATGACCGGTTTCCTCCCGGCGACATCTATGCGCATCCCCAGCAGCGTATTAATGAGGCTGAGGCCGTCGGCCCCCGCTTCCTCGCAGGCCAGGGCGATCTGCGTTATATCGGTTACATTCGGGCTCAACTTGATGTAGACGGGCTTTGAGGTCACCTGCTTTACGGCTCTGGTCACCTCTGCTGCCTGCTGCGGATCCTGGCCGAACGCCATGCCGCCGCCATGGACGTTGGGGCAGCTGATGTTGACTTCTATTATGCCCACCTGCTCCTGTGCATCCATCGCCCGGGCGCACTCTGTATATTCATGGATACTGAAACCGCTGATGTTAGCGATCAGTGGTTTCCGGTATATCTTGCTCAGCGCCGGCAGCTCTTCCGCGATCACTTTTTGGAGACCCGGATTCTGCAGTCCGACCGAATTGATGAGGCCGCTGCTGCATTCAGCTATCCGCGGCTGCGGATTGCCAAAGCGCGGCTCCAATGTTGTTCCTTTGAAAGAAATCGATCCCAGTATATTGAGATCATAGAGCTCGCTGAACTCCTGTCCGAATCCGAAAGTGCCGCTGGCCGGTATGATCGGATTGTCGAGTTCTATGCCGCTGAGATTTACTTTGGTGCTTACCATATGATCTCCTCCTTTTGCAGTACCGGGCCGTCTTTGCAGATCCTCTTCGCTCCGTACTTTGTCTTGCATGAGCAGCCCATGCAGGCACCGAAACCGCAGCCCATGCGGGCTTCAAAGCTGAACTGGCCGTCATCGGCTTTCCGGGACACAGCACGCAGCATCGCTTCCGGTCCGCAGGAACAGACGTAACCGCCCTGCGGCATGATGTCGCTGATATATCCTCCGATGCGGCACTTTACCTCAAGGCCCAGTGCCTCAAATTCGGTGACATAGAAGGCTTCCTCTTCATCCTTGAAGCCGAGGTATACAGTCGGGGTCTTCCCATTCCGCAGCAGTTCCTTTGCGAGTCCATACATCGGAGGCACTCCGGCACCGCCCGCGGCCAGACTGACCTCCTGCGGCATCACTGAGATGTCGTAGCCGTTTCCCAGCGGGCACAGCAGCGAAAGCTGTTCACCGGTCTTCAGTTCCGCCATCAGGCGCGTACCACCGCCGACGACTTTGTAGATCAGCGTCAGCTCACCGTCGGCGCAGTCACATATAGAGATCGGGCGCCTCAGATAAAAGCCTTCCAGCTTTATATCGACAAACTGACCCGGCGCCGATACTTCGGATGTATCGCCGTCCAGCTTCATTTCAAAGGTATCCCGGGCGATCTTTCCGTTGCTCCGGATACTGAATATGCTATCTTTCATAAACGATCCTTCCTGCCACCATTGTGAGCACGGTTTCTCCGAAGACTTCCATGCCCGAGAACGGTGTGCTCCTCCCCTTGCTGCTGAATGTTTGCGGGTCTATCCTGTACTGTGCCTCGAGGTCGATGACCGCAATATCAGCGGGTGCTCCCACCTGCAGGCTGCCGCCCGGCAGCGAGAATCTCCGCGCCGGATTCACGCTCATCAGCTGCACCAGATGTTCCAGGCTGATCTCGCCCTTCTTGACCAGCTGCGTGTAGAGCACCGGGAAAGCCGTCTCCAGGCCGATGACCCCGAAGAGACTGTCGGCAAAGCCGCCTTTCTTCTCTTCAGCGCTGTGCGGCGCGTGATCGGTCGCTATGATCTCTATGGTGCCGTCCTTTATTCCCGCCAGCAGCGCCGCCTTGTCTTTGGCCGTCCGCAAGGGCGGATTCATTTTGAATCGTCCTTCATCGGGCACCTCCTCAGAGGAGAAGACCAGATAATGCGGTGCCGTCTCGCAGCTTACATCGACACCCGCACCCTTGCCGGCACGGACCAGATCGACGCTCTCACCGGTGGAGACGTGACACACATGGTAAGCACAGTCGTTCATCATCGCCAGTGAAATATCGCGCGCCACCTGGTTCCATTCGCTCCTGGGGTCCTCAGTGGGATAATGCTCGTCTTCACAGTGAGCAACGATCATTTTACCGAGGCTCTTTGCTGTGAGCATGGCCTGCGACATCAGTGTGTCTTTCTGTACGCCCTTGCCGTCATCGGTAAAAGCCACCACATCATCCGCCATGGCCTGCATGTCCGACAGCCTGCCGCGTCCACTCTGGTTCGAGGTGATGGCACCGTAAGGCACGATATTGACGATGGCATCTTTTCTGATGATGTCGGTCTGTACCTTCAGAGTCTCCTCGTCGACCGGAGCCGGCTTGAGATTGGGCATCGTGCAGACCGTGGTATATCCTCCGCGGGCAGCTGCACGGCTGCCGGTCGCTATCGTCTCCTTGTACTCGAATCCCGGCTCCCTGAAATGCACATGAACATCGATCAGGCCGGGCATAATAAAAAAGTTATCGCAGCGGATAACTTTTTCATAATTATTGTTTTCGTTAATATTCCCGGCAACCTCAAAAACTTTTCCTTCAGCGATGGAAATATCCATTCTTCTGAACCCGTCAGGCATATATATCATGCCGCCCTTCAAAAGTGTTCTCAACGCTGCCTCCTTCTGTAACCAGTTTTTACCTAAATCTTCAGTAGGATACCACAGCCGCGGTTTCTTGTCAATATCAGTTGGCCGCTTCTTTATTCATCTTTTTCTGTCTCTTCTTGTAAGCTCTGTCCCATGCTTTTGCCATGGCGTCCATCTGAGATTCTTTGGTATTGCGCACTTTTAGCATCTTGAGAAAATCTTTCTTCTTGATGCCGTCATCCATGAGCCCCATCAGGTATTTGTTCTGCTTGCGGTTGCCGCGCAGGAATACGATGACTACGAATGCGCCCAGGACTACCAATCCGATGATGTTGGTCGTCATGTTTCCGAACAATATCGAAAGGACGATGCAGGCTACGATTATTCCCAGGATAACGAAAGTCACGATCCGTTCGCGCTTTTGCTCCTTCTTGCTCATCCCCTCGCCCTTGTGTTCCTGCTGGTAGACGTTCTGCTGATAAGCTTTGGTCATCCTTCTACTATATTGCTGGCTGTATCTGCTCCTCTTAGACATTGATTGATTTCTCCTTCTAATTATTTTCTATTGATCCGGGATCCGGTCATCAAGGCATTTTGCCGCATTCGGCGACTACGATCTGAAAATCACAAAATACCGGCATCTTAAATATCCTTCATAGCAATCTTAACAGAAATATTAATAATTTCAAGGGGTGTTCCCCCTCATTCTTGAACTTGTTGTCGCACAGACGATTGTTATCATTGTAAATGCGGGTAGATCCAAGGATCCACCCGCATCCGTTTCCGTACTTTGAAATCGAGACGACCCGCCCGGGATATCGGCAGATGTTATTTAGCTGCCGCCTCTGCCGCCTTGTTGATGCATGTCAGCGCATTGAGGCTGCGGGGATAACCGATATACGGCAGGCACTGAGAAACGACCTTGATCAGAAAAGCCTTGTCGTTGCCTACAGCCATGTTGCCGCCTGCATGCGCGACTAGCTGCGCTTCGCAGCCGCCCTGTGCCGACAGATAACAGAAGGTGATCATTTCACGCTGCTTGTCGTCAAGGCCTGTCCTGGTGTAATAGTCTCCGAAACAGTTGTCAGCCAGCCATCTGTTGATGTGTCTGGTTTCTTCGGGACCCGACTTGTAAAAGTCCTTCATGCTTTCTCCAAAGATATCGACCTGTTTCTGCGCTCCGGCTTGCAGTCTGGTTTCCTCAGTCGTCGTTGCCTGACCTTCCAGCGGCAACTTGATACCTCTCTGCCTCATCACTTCATCAGTGATGCGCAGGAAAGGATATACTCTGCCGATACCCAGGTAAGCTACTGCCTGGTATACGATTTCCTTGGCTTCTACCGGAGTCACTCCGTAATTCAGTGCGGCCGGCAGTATTTCTCTGTATTCATCTGTTCCCTGGCACCCCAGCAGCGTTGCCAGTATTGCCATGAAACGAGTCCTGTCATCGAGATCATCACTGTTGACGACTTCATCGAAGGCGAAGTTCTCGAATCTCTCAATGAATTCGGGATCGGTTTCTTTCAACGTGGGGTCATTTCCCCTCAGCATTTTTTCTCTGTACTGATCAGCTTTCTTTGTAATAGACATAAAATCACTCCTTTTACTCTTTCTTTATCAGTGTTAACGAGAGTATCATGCTCACTATATAGAGCACGGCAATGACGGCTACCATATATCTGTAGCCGTTAGCCTCTGAAATACGCAGGCAGGCTGCGGTGATCTGGTTGCCTGTCAGGCCGGCGAATGCCCATGCCGACAGGGCCACTCCATGGATCGTACTGATGGATTCCATGCCGTAATGATGTTCCAGTATCGTCGGCAAGGTGCTGAAGCCGCCGCCGTATCCGGCATTGACGACTATCAGCAGTATGATGCAGCCGATCAGTACCGGGAATATCGGCAGTTCCATTATGATACAGGCGGCCATCGATGTCAGGAAGACAACGAAATATATGCGCATCTTCTTTGAAAAAAGGTCGCTCAGGGATGCATATCCGATCCTGCCGCCGGCATTCGCCAGTGCTGTGAACACCTGAATCATTCCTATTAGTGCCAATCCCGCTCCTGCAAATTCAAGGATGGGACGCTCGTAAGAAATCAGAGCCAGTCCGCACGTGATGTTCAAATAAAAGCATATCCAGGTGCGCAGGAAAAATGTGTCCTTGAAGAGGGCCAGCTTGCTGACCTGATTGGTTCCCGATTCCTTCCAGTCGAGCGGTTTGTGTATCAGCTTGTGTCCCAGATACATAGTGCACGCATAGACGGCTCCCAGGATGAAGAACATTGCTGTGATGCCGAATTTCTCCTGCAGGAGTATCATGAACGGGGAAGCTATCGCCTTCGCGAGGCCGAATCCCATGATGGATATTCCTGTAGCCAGGCCTTTGTTTTCTCTGAACCAGAGCATCAGGGTCTTCACCGGTGTCAGATAACCTGTTCCCAGTCCGACTCCCATCACTGCACCGTAGAAAAAGAATATCAGCAGTGCTGCGATCGGTGCAGGGATCCTGCCGCCCAGGAACGAGATGACACCGGTCCCCAGAAATCCCGTGCAAAAGAATATCATCGAAATCAGGGAAGATCTCTTTACATTCTGTTCTACTATTCGCGAAGCGAATGCCGCACTCATACCCAAAAAAAATATGGCTATACTGAACGCCCATCCGAGAATCCCTGGCGACACGCCGACCTTTTGCGCCAGTGCCTCGCTGAATGTGGACCAGCAGTACACGCTTCCTATGGAACAGTGTATCAGGAGTGCCGGTGCCGCGCCGTTTTTCCACTTATTCAATCTTATTTTTTTCATTTTCGCTTCTCCGCATTTTCTGTTGTCGAACTTCCTATGTCAATAGTATCTCATCTCGAAAGATTTTCTGCAACCTAAAGGCCGAAGATTTTTGTAATAACAACAAAAACGAACAAAAAAATCATCACATAAACATACATTTCGGCATATTTATGCGATGACTGTATCCCTCACCCGTATCATATTTTCAGATCTGGATGACATTCTTTCTCAGCCAGCGCTGCTCAGCCTTACGGCTGCCGCGCTGCCTGGTGCCCGAGGCCACACGCGACTGCCAAAGTTGTTTCAGTCCATCTCTGAGATTTTCTTCAGGATCTCCCTCCTTGCATATCAGCAGCAAAAAAGGCATCCGGGCACAATCGACGGTATACTGCTTTCTTCCCTTTCTCACAGTGAACTTTTTAGCCTTTTTGAATGAAAGATCACTGCTGATGCGGCTGATGCTGATTTTGCGCACCAGCGTGAAATGCCTGACTGCCAGGGTGATGACAACCGCCAGTATCGCGATACCGAGCACCACATTCAGTAACTGCCACTTATCCAGCGGCAGCCTGCCGCTGACGAAATTAATAAAATCCAAAAAGTCGAGTATTCTGTCTCTGCTTATTTCCATCACTTTTACCACCGTTTCCAATGTATTTTCACAATATATTATTGACGTTGTCTTAAATCCACCTTAAAATCACCATGTGCGGTGCACTTGCCATGTATGATATAATGAAAAATATAGTGAATAAGTAGTTATACAATAATATTATTCTGTAAAGGAGATCAATATGTTAGGAAAGGATATCAAAAAACTCGGATTCGGGCTCATGCGTCTGCCCAAGATCGGTGAAAAAAGCGACGTCGATCAGGTATGCAAAATGGTCGATATGTTTCTGGAGGCTGGTTTTACCTACTTCGATACCGCCAGAGCTTATGGCGATTCCGAGGAAACAATAAAGAAAGTGCTCATAGACCGCTATCCACGTGACTCTTTCCAGCTGGCGACAAAGAACGCAGCCTGGCTGGGTGCAAAAAACGAGAAAGAGGCCAAGGAAATGTTCCAGACTTCTCTTGATAACACCGGCGCCGGATACTTTGATTTTTACCTGGCGCACAACCTGGGCAATGAGAGGACCGCAGTGTTCGATAATTACGACATGTGGGACTTTTTCAAGGGCCTGAAAAAAGACGGTCTCATCAAGCACCTGGGATTTTCATATCACGACAAGGCGGACAATCTCAAAAAGATCCTCGCCGACCATCCAGAGATGGAATTCGTACAGCTGCAGATAAACTACGCTGACTGGAACAGCGACATCATCGAGTCACGCAAATGTTATGAAGTTGTCAGAGAACACGGCCTTCCGGTCACCATCATGGAGACTGTAAAGGGAGGACTCCTCATCAATGTGCCCGATGAAGTCAAAGAAATCTTCGGCGCTGTGCATCCCGACTGGTCGATGGCGGAATGGGCGATCAAATTCGCGGCTTCCCTCGACGGTATCATCACGGTTCTCTCTGGTATGTCCAGCATCGAGCAGATGTCAGAAAATCTGAAATTCATGAAGGGATTCGAGAAACTGAACGAAAAAGAAATGGCCGCCATTGCGGAGGCACGCAAAGTGATCGAAGCCCTGCCGCAGATCCCCTGCACCTCATGCCGCTACTGCACCAAGGAATGTCCTCAGAACATCCGCATACCGGATATCTTCAAGGCAATGAACTTCGAAATCATGTATCATGACCGCAATTTTGCCAAAAATGAATACGGCTTTGCCACTCTCAACGCCGGCAAAGCATCGGACTGCATCAAATGCGGTCAGTGCGAACAGGCCTGCACACAGCACATCGAGATCATCAAGGAACTTGAAAACGTCGCTGCGACGCTCGAATAGATCCTGATAAACAGCGGAGACGATCCTCCGCTGTTTTTTATTACAAGAACCCGTTATCAGGCCTCAGCGTTTTCCGGTATGCATTTTGACAACGTTGCTGTACAGCCCGCTCTTGCTGCCCTTGAAAGCAAGCA
This sequence comes from Anaerovoracaceae bacterium, assembly GCA_050953405.1. Classification (GTDB taxonomy): domain Bacteria; phylum Bacillota; class Clostridia; order Peptostreptococcales; family Anaerovoracaceae; genus RUG100. The sequence continues at coordinate 213,069 of JBMNMP010000002.1, forward strand.
CCTTGTAGCCGTACTGTGTGTTGGCCCGCAGTCCCCGGTCCCTGAACGACAAACCCTTCACATTGGCTATCCTGCGATATTTTCCGCGTTCCCGGGCACGGAAAACCGCATAAGCAGTAGCTCCCCCGGCCGGTGACCACTTGATCTGAGCCGTAGTAACACCGACGTTCCCGGCCGACAGGGTGACTTTGCCCCTGTACGGAGCGGGCTTTTTCCTGACATACCTGTTCAGATCACTGGTGTACCAGTAATCCATATCGACGCGCGGAGGAAATCCTGCCGCATTCCCGCGTTCAGAATACTGCCAGAACTGATATCGTCCCCTGTAAGTCACCCTCCGGGCATACTGGGCCACCCACACGGGGCATTTCAGTTTCTTCATTGAGAGGTTACTGCTGAGGAAGCTGGTATTCGCGTATATCATCGGTGTATATCCGGCTTTGCGGATCACCTTGTTAAAGGCAATGACATTTTCAGTGGCCCTTGCCCTGCTGAGATGAGCACGGTATAGCCTGCCGCTCCTGCCGCCTGCAAATTCATAATCCATCACCAGCGGCATATCGATGAGATTTCTGTACGGTTTTACCTGTCTGATGAGATAAAAAGCCTCCTGCCTCGCTTCCCTTACGTTCCGTGCCTGACTGAATATATAAGCTCCTGTCCTCATTCCGGCGGCATGGGCCTTCTTTATATTGCGCGCAAAGTATCTGTCCTTATGCAGGCGTCCGCCGGCACTGTAAGTTCTGTAGCCCGCCCTTATTATAGCGAACCGGAGGCCGCTCTTCTTTCGCGCGCGTTTCCAGTTGACGCTGCCTCCGTCCCAGACGCTGGCATCGACGCCACAATATCTTTTTACCCGCGCGGCTTTTGAAGGTTTGTCCGGCAATGCGGGCATGTATGCTCCGCTGCCCGGGTCCCGGTGCATCCGCAGCCAGACCGCGGGATCGCCGTCCCCGGCAGCCAGAGCAGTATCCGCTTGCCGGGCGGTTCCCCACAGCAGTAAAAACACAATAACGATCACACTCAGAATAAATAATCTTTTTCTCAAAAAAATCACCCCGCTCGTATGAGGCGCTGCATCGCGAACACTTCGGCGTGTTCACATGAGCGTCTCCACCAGCGACAGGTGTTTTCTCTGCCCCGGTCCTCCCGGGGTGTATTTCCATTATATGGTATTTAGCGGTACGCGTCAAGACTCTTCTATCGACGATCGTTATCAGCGTACAAGCCTGCAGCAAAAGGGCCGCCCCGTTTTCTGCGGGGCGGCCTCTTTCTATAGGCAGCTGTTGACCAGTTAGCTTACTCTACTTCAATTTTTTCATGCCATTCCTGCAGTGAATAGATATCTCCATATCCTTCTTTCTTCATGCGGTGGATGCCGTCTGCGGCAGCCCTGGCAGCAGCTATTGTGGTGATATACGGTATCCTGCCCTTGATAGCATCTTTTCTCAGGTAGCTGTCGTCGTGCTCGTCTTCCTTGCCGGCCGGCGAGTTGATGATCAGCTGTATTTCGCCGTTTGTGATCAGATCCTGAACGTTTGGACGTCCCTCGTAGTTCTTCTTCACTTTTTCTACCGGTATTCCGGCGGCATCGATGGCATCGTATGTCTGACCGGTAGCCACGATCCTGAATCCATCATCCGACAGGCTCCTGGCGATCTCCGGTGCATCTGCGCGGTCAGCAGAGTTGAGCGACATGAGCACTGTTCCCTCGAGCGGCAGAGTGGTTCTTGCAGCTTCCTCCGCCTTGAAGAAAGCTTCGCCCGTGGAAGTGGATATTCCCAGTACTTCTCCCGTAGACCTCATCTCCGGTCCCAGCAGGGGGTCTACCTCCGGGAATACGTTGAACGGGAATACAGCCTCTTTGACGCCGTAATACGGGATCTTGCGCTTGCCGATGTTCTTGATCGGGGACGGCCTTCCCGTCAGCTCTGAGGTGATTATATCTGTTGCCAGGGGCACCATCTTGATACCGCAGACCTTGGAAACCAGAGGAACTGTTCTCGAAGCCCTCGGGTTTGCTTCCAGTACATATACTACATCGTCCTCGATGGCATACTGCATGTTCATGAGTCCGACTACGTTCATCTCGATGGCGATCTTTCTGGTGTAATCTCTGATGATATCCAGGTTCTTCTCGGAGATGTGCTTTGACGGAATGATGCAGGCCGAGTCTCCGGAATGTATTCCTGCCAGCTCGATGTGCTCCATCACGGCCGGTACATAAGCGTCCGTTCCGTCGCTGATGGCATCAGCCTCGCATTCCAGTGCATTGTGCAGGAAACGGTCGATCAGTATCGGTCTGTCAGGGGTGACGCCGACAGCAGCCTGCATGTAGTCGGTCATGCTCTCATCGTCTCTGACAACTTCCATGCCGCGGCCGCCCAGTACGTACGAAGGACGAACCATGCAGGGATATCCGATCTTGCCGGCGATCTCGATAGCTTCTTCAACTGTAGTTGCCATGCCGGATTCAGGCATCGGGATGCCCAGCTTGTCCATCATCTTTCTGAACTGGTCTCTGTCTTCGGCCATGTCGATGACTTCCGGTGTGGTTCCCAGTATATTGACGCCTTCCTTCTTCAGATCGGCAGCCAGGTTCAGCGGTGTCTGTCCTCCGAACTGCGCGATGACGCCGACCGGCTTTTCTTTTCTGTATATGCTGAGTACATCTTCCAGGGTCAGCGGCTCAAAGTAGAGCTTGTCTGAAGTATCGTAGTCTGTGGATACTGTCTCCGGGTTGCAGTTAACTATTATAGTCTCGAATCCCAGCTTCTTCAGCGACCATGAAGCGTGAACGCAGCAGTAGTCGAATTCGATGCCCTGTCCGATCCTGTTGGGACCGCCTGAGAGGATCATGACCTTAGGCTTGTCGCTATTGATCGGGTTGTTGTCGGGTGCGTTATATGTTGAATAGTAATAAGCCGAATTCTCGGTCCCGCTTACATGTACTCTGTCCCAGGTCTCCGTAGTGCCCAGTTCTTCTCTTGCATTGCGGATATCCGCCTCGGGAACCTCGAGGATCTCTCCGAGGTACTTGTCCGAAAAGCCGTCTTTCTTGGCCTGGATGAGGGCCTCCTTTGAAGGAACGCTGCCCTTGTTCTTGACCAGTTCCTCCTCCTCGTCGACCAGTTCCTTCATCTGTTCAATGAAGTACTTCTTTACCTTGGTGATTTCATGTATCTCATCTACTGTGGCTCCGGCTCTGAGCGCTTCATACATGATGAAGTGACGCTCCGAAGATGGAGTTATCAGCATCTGCAGCAGCTCTTCCTTGCTCTTCTGATCAAAGTCCTTGACATGTCCCAGACCATAGCGGCCCTTCTCCAGGGATCTGATGGCTTTCTGCAGAGCTTCCTTGTAATTCTTTCCTATACTCATGACCTCGCCGACGGCTCTCATCTGAGTACCCAGGTGGTCGTGTATTCCCTTGAACTTCTCGAATGCCCAGCGTGCGAACTTGACTACTACATAGTCACCGTCCGGCTTGTACTTGTCGAGTGTACCGTACTTGCCGCAGGGCAGATCAGCCAGCGTGAGGCCGGTAGCCAGTTTCGCCGATACCAGTGCAATCGGGAATCCCGTTGCCTTGGAAGCCAGAGCAGAGGATCTCGATGTCCTCGGGTTGATCTCGATGACGATGATCCTGTCGGATACCGGGTCGTGTGCGAACTGTACATTGGTGCCCCCGATGACTCCAATGTGTTCTACGATCTTGTAAGCGCGCTCCTGCAGACGATCCTGCACTTCCTGAGAAATGGTCAGCATCGGTGCCGTGCAGAACGAATCGCCGGTGTGCACTCCCATGGGGTCTACATTCTCGATGAAGCAGACCGTGATCATGTTGTTATCCTTGTCGCGGACAACTTCCAGCTCCAGCTCTTCCCAGCCGAGGATCGACTCTTCGACCAGTACCTGATGAACGAGGCTGGCCTGCAGTCCCCTTTCGCAAACGGTCTTCAGCTCTTCTTTATTGTATACGAGGCCGCCGCCTTCGCCGCCCATGGTGTAAGCCGGACGCAGGACTACCGGATATCCCAGCTTGTCAGCGATTTCCAGGGCCTCATCTACGCTGTAGCTTACCTGGCTGCGGGCCATCTCTATGCCCAGCATATCCATGGTCTTTTTGAACTCTATACGGTCTTCTCCACGCTCGATAGCGTCTACCTGGACACCGATAACTTCTACATTATATTTGTCCAGCACTCCGGCCTTGTAGAGCTCCGCGCATAAGTTAAGCCCGGACTGTCCGCCGAGGTTGGGCAGCAGTGCATCGGGCCTCTCTCTTTCGATAACGTTAGCCACTCTTTCCACATTGAGCGGTTCGATGTATGTCTTGTCCGCCATGTCCGGATCCGTCATGATAGTGGCCGGGTTCGAGTTGACCAGGACGATTTCATATCCCAGACTCCTCAGAGCCTTGCACGCCTGAGTTCCTGAATAGTCGAACTCGCATGCCTGGCCGATCACTATAGGACCGGAACCAATAATCAGTACCTTCTTGATGTCTTTTCTCTGTGACATATGCTTTCCTCCTAATACCGTTATATACAGTTCTTTATTATCTGTCTTTATCCTTACCTATTATACTCACCTCGGTGGCATTTGTCATGTATAATTTTAAAATTTTATGAATAAATTTTAATAAAACTGTATTTTCTTTTAAAATAAGACCGGGACTTCCGCACTTTTGCTTTTCGTTCCGGTCTCTTGGCGGAGAAGGTGGGATTCGAACCCACGTGCCCAGAATGGACAACCGCATTTCGAGTGCGGCTCGTTATGACCACTTCGATACTTCTCCAGGTCTGTTTTTCGGCGCCTTTTGCGCCACGTCTGAAAGTATACACTATTTCAGAGTCCATTTCCAGTACTTTTCAGCACATCTGCAAAATTTATATTTTACATCGAATTTACACTGTCATCATTGATTGAGTTTTCGGGTACATATATAATATTTATGGTAACTACTATAAAGAAATGAGGATAATCATGAGAAAGAAAATCAAATCAATAGCCGTTATTGCGATGGCATGCATGTTGATGTTCACACTGTTCACCGCGTGCGGCAAAGCTCCCACGCTGGGAAATCCCGTAGATAATTACGATGGGTTCAAGTATCTGACTGAAAAATCACTGCCCGGCAAGGACGGGAAAAAGATACAGGTCTTTGTTCCCGATGCAGGCAGCGTGTACTCGAAGGATGACTACGTCTATGCTGTAGCCGATGGAGTCGATGTCACCCTGCATCAGGAAGAGGCAACCATCGTCAAATCAGCGAAAAACTCGCTGAAAACACTGATCAGAAATTACGGCGCCATGTCCGCTCCTGATCTGAAAGCCGCTGAAGAAAATTTCCGTTCTCCAAAGGTCATCAATGATGGCAAAATGGTGACCCGAAAAGGCTTTAAAGTCGCTCCGGCATCAGATGACAAATATGTGGCCACCTGTATATCGGAATTCTTTGCCAGGCTCGGCGACGATGTCGTGATTTCCGGTGTCATCAGAGTCAATTCAGACAAGACTGACGACAAGACCTCGAAAATCCTTGAAGAGCTGTCTGCCTTCTACGGGTTCGATATGTACTGGGATAAAGACAAAGCTGAAACGGCGGCTGAAAAATATACCAAAAATCCGCCCAGCACAAAGCGGGTATATCTCGGCGGATACACCATCGAAATACCGCGCACCTGGGAATCAGACAGCAGCAGAAGCCGTTCTTCGATCCAGGCTTACGGCCCCGGGGGTAACGCTACCCTGAAGGAAAACATCTTCACCACCTATGATTATAACAGCGTCAAGGTATCCGACATCTCTGATGAACAATTCCAGAGCGGATATAAAAGATCAATGAACGCGATGTTCCCTGACTTCAAGGTCAGCATCTCCAAAGTCAAGAGCCCGGTCAAGGGCGGCAAGACTTTCTACACGGTCTTGAAGAATGGAAACAGGAACATCCACGCATACTTCATATACAGCGACTACAAGATGGTCGGAGTGTATTGTCAATCGCTCGGCTCTGTCAGTAAGAGTCAGAAAGGCGTTCTTGACAAGGCATTCAACAGCATCACGGAATACGGAAAGTAAAGGAGGATAAATATGGATGCAAGAGACATCAGGCTGGCGGATCTTCTGATCAACTACTCCTGCCGGCTGAAAAAGGATGAAAAAATACTCATCGAATATCAGGGAACTGAATGCGAAAATCTGGTGCGCCAGCTGGTCAAAGACGCGTACAGCGTGGGCGCAAAACCGTTTGTTGAACTCAGCAGCGGCCCGGTGACCCGCGAACTGCTGCTGAACTGCGACGAAGAGCAGCTGCGCTTTATGAATGAGTACAAGCTGCATCAGATGAAAGGCATGGATGCCTACATCGCGGTGCGCGGTTCGGCGAACAGCGCCGAACTGGCGGACGTACCTTCCGAAAAGCTGAATATGTGGAACAAACTCCTCAGCCCTGTGCTCGATTACAGGGTTGATAACACCAAGTGGGTCATTCTCAGATACCCCGGTCCTTCGATGGCACAGCTGGCGGGCACCAGTACGGAAGCTTTCGCCGAGTTCTTTTACAATGTGTGTACATTGGACTACGCAAAGATGAGCAAGGCCATGGATCCCCTCAAGGAGCTGATGGACAAAACCGACAAAGTGCATATCAAGGGTCCGGGCACGGATCTCACATTCTCCATCAAGGGCATCGATGCTGTGAAATGCGACGGAGAATGCAACATCCCCGATGGAGAGGTCTATACGGCACCTGTCAAGGACTCCATGAACGGCGTCATCTCCTACAACACAGTCTCCCTGGAGCAGGGATTCACATATGAAGACATCCGCTTTGAAGTAAAGGACGGCAAGATCATCAAGGCTGCAGCCAACGACAATGAGAAGATCAACAAACTGCTGGATACCGATGATGGCGCACGTTACTTCGGCGAATTCGCGATCGGCGTCAACCCCTATGTCCTTCACCCCATGAAGGACACCCTCTTCGATGAAAAGATCTGCGGCAGTTTCCACCTCACGCCGGGTATGTGCTACGAAGACGCACCTAACGGCAACAAGTCAGCAGTGCACTGGGATCTCGTCATGATCCAGCGCGGGGACTACGGCGGCGGAGAGATCTGGTTCGATGACGTGCTCGTACGTAAAGACGGCATCTTCGTGCTCCCGGAGCTCGAGGGGCTCAATCCGGAAAATCTCAAATAAGCTCACGAAAAAACTGCCGCTTCGCCTGAAGCGGCAGTTTTTTTTATACGTTTATATGGCTATTCTGATTCCGTAGTCGTGCCGGCACCCGCAGAGCTGTCCGCCGCCGGAGCCTGCTTTTCCTGTGTCGGCTGGTTCTTTTCCTGAGTGTCCTTCTTCACAGGCTTCACAGGCGTTTTTTCGCTCGCCTTTTCACTGTTGTTATCGCTGTCATTGCTGCTCGATCCCTGGCTGCTGCCCTGATCATAATAAGCGGCATTGCCGTTCGTCGACTGCTGCGCGTTGTTTTGCTGCGTGCTGCCTTTCTCTTTATGCTTCTTCGCAGGCTTTACAGGCATCGGACAAGCATCGTAAGGCATGTTCTCGAATACAGGGATATAGAATGTGTTAGCATACTCTGTTTCCCCGCTGTAAGCCTTAGCCAGTATCCTGCCCTCGGCGTCTGCACCGTTGAGATTGGTCATGTATTCATGAGAGGCTACGTTCTTCAGCCCGTTCATGACGTTGAATTTCTTTGTATAATATGTGTACTGGTTGTTGGCCACATACTGATCGGCGTAGAACTCCGCACCGCCGACAATGGACTTTTCCTGTCCCTCGTTGACATCCTTGGTCTTTTTCTTGTCCTTCCAGGGTCTTCCGTACGTCTTCTCACCATCACCGGCGTTGGCGTACCAGAGTCCGCGATCGATCGATGACATACTGCCGGAAGTGTAAGCGCCGACATTGAAGTAATTGTAAACGCCTTCATATCCGCTCTCTTTGCCGGATACCAGCACCGAGCCGCTCCAGCTCTGTTCCTGGAGTATCATCGATGTGAGAACGTTGGGGTTCACATTGCTCCTGGCAGCAGCTTCCATGATGTAGTCGATCTGCTTTCCCTTGTTGAGGAAGCAGCCGCTGGAACTGCCTGTGATGCTGCGCACCGTCTCCTGAGTCTGCGAATCCGGTTCATAATAATGTGATGCGAATTCATATATGCTGTCTTCATTGAGGAAGTTACGCGGATCCAGATAGTAAGCTATCAGCTCATCCGAAGCCTGGTTCCATCTTCCGTCGAAGACCTTGTATTCCTTCTTTTTCTTGTTGTATACTTTCTTGTCCTTGGACTTCCAGTAATCCGGCGCCGTCGGTTCTACCAGATTGCCTCCGATCCTAAGTTCCTTTTCATAGACCGAGGTCCAGTCAAGGCCCGTCTTCTGAGCAACAAACTTCCACAGCGGATGTGCCTTGTGAAGTTCTCTGAGATACGGCTTGTAGCTGTCCGGGAAGCCCTGGACATCCATATAAGCTTCGAAGTCCACCTCGGCGGCTTCCTTCTGCGACAAGATCCTCACATACCCGGGCACTACATATGCCTGCTTGCCCCTGTAGGTGACTTTGTAGACCTTTTCTCCTTTATATGCCTGATACCATCCGGTCATCTTCAAGATCTTTCCATAGTAGACCGCACCAGCTCTCTCTTTCTTTGCCGGATCCTTCCAGAGTTTTACTCTTTCTCTCCTGACGGTCACCAGATTATAAGAATCATCGCCGTAAGTGATTTCCCTGTACTTCAGCGACACGTGAATTTCCGGGAGATATCCGGTATGATTTCTGTATTTGATCCTGTACCAGATCTTGCCATCCTCGCCCTTGAGTTTTTTGTCGGCGAAGACCGTGGTGCCTTCATCGATGAAGCCCCTCGAGAAACATATGGCAGCAGCTTTCTTCCTGAAGAGTATCGGGCCGTCCTTGACTTTGAGCTTGTAGGTCACCCTGGTCTCATCCTTTTTATCGCCCATCATAGCCTTGGATTCGGCCTTCACGGCGGCAGCAGCTGCCTGATTGTTTTTCGCAGATGCTATACCGTTTTCATTAAAAAAGGGCTGTGTCAGCAGCATGGTCACCGCGACCGCTGCACAGATCCCGATAGAAGCTATTTTTTTGATTGTCAGATTCATTCCTTTATTCCCCCCGGAACATATACACTTACTCTCATACCAGCTCTATGTCATTATTACTATTATAGAAAATAGCATCTTTCATGTCAAGATACGATGTCCAGTATGAGCTTGCCCGGCCGCGGTCTTTCATCGCTGATCTCCACCGCATCCAGGTACTCCTTGCAGGCAGTTTCCAGCCTTTCCTCGCTGTTCGCATAGAGCACCGCCAGAGTTTCTCCCCTGTCGACCCGGGCGCCTCTTTTTTTCTTCAGTCTGATGCCGGCCCTGAGATCGGGAACATCATCCTTTTTCTCCCTGCCGGCTCCCGTGTGCTGTGAAGCCAGACCGATACGCTCTGCATTCAGCCTGCTGATATAGCCACTTGCAGGCGAACACACTTCCCGGCTGAACTTTGCCTCGCCGAACAGCGTATAATCATCGCAAATAGCTGCATTGCCGCCCTGTCCGGCAACAAAAGCGCGGAATTTCTCAAGTCCGGCTCCGCTCTGCAGCGCTTGTGCGGCGGCAGCCCTGCCTTCTTCCATGCTTTGTGCGGCTCCACCCGCGAAGGCCATGGCTCCCGCCAGGGCAAGTGAAAGGTCGCTTATATCCCGGGGGCCCTTTCCCTTCAAAGTCTCTATAGCCTCGATGACCTCCAGGGAATTGCCGACCGCTCTGCCCAGCGGCTGATCCATATCGCTGATCAGCGCGATCGTTTTCTTTCCTGCGCGGTCGCCCATTTCAACCATCAGTTCAGCCATCTTCCTCGCCTGATCCAGATCCTTCATGAAGGCTCCGGAACCGCACTTCACATCGAGTACGATAGCATCAGAACCCGAAGCCAGCTTTTTGCTCATCACGCTGCTGGTGATCAGGCTGATATCATCCACTGTTGCCGTGACATCCCGCAGTGCATACAGCTTTTTGTCGGCACGCGCTATATGAGCCGTCTGTCCGGTTACCGCAATGCCATTTTTGTTTACAAGTTCCGTGAATCTTTCTTCTTCCAGCGAGGTCTCAAAGCCCGGTATGGATTCCATTTTGTCGACAGTCCCCCCGGTAAAGCCGAGTCCCCTGCCGCTCATCTTGGCAACGCGGACTCCCAGCGCCGCAGCCAGCGGAGCCGCGATCAGAGTCGTCTTGTCGCCGACGCCGCCCGTGCTGTGCTTGTCCACCTTGACACCGTCTATGCCCGAAAGATCGATGATATCGCCGGATCTCATCATGGCATCGGTCAGCAGATAAGTCTCCCTGCGGTCCAGGTGCCGGAAATATATCGCCATCAGAAGTGCGCTGGCCTGATAGTCGGGTATCTCTCCTGCCGTATAGCCCTCTATAAAGTAGTCTATTTCTTCGCGGGATAGCGTTCCTCCATCCCGCTTTCTGGTGATTATGTCGACCATGTTCATAACGGTCACTCTCCCTCGATAATATCCAGGAAGCTTTCTCCCTTACCGGTGCCCTGGACTCCCAGCATATCCGCTATTGTCTCTCCGATATCGGCAAATGTCCTCCGGTCCGGGATCTGCACCGCCTTGATGCCTTCTCCATAGACCAGCAGCGGAATGTATTCGCGCGTGTGGTCAAACCCGGAATGCGTGGGGTCGTTCCCGTGATCTGCGCACATCATCAGCACATCGCCTTCCTTCATGGCAGCTTTGATCTGCGGCACCCTGGCGTCGAATTCCATCAGTGCATTCGCGTACCCCTGAGGATCGCGCCGGTGGCCGTACTTGGAATCAAAGTCCACCAGATTCGTGAATATCAATCCGCTGAAATCATCACGCATGAAATCGAGCGTCTTATCGACGCCGTCCATATTATTTTCCGTGTGTACAGTACGCGTGATGCCTCTGCCATTGAATATATCGTTTATCTTGCCCACCGCGGCCACTTCCCTGCCGGCCCCGGTGATGCAGTCGAGCACCGTCTTCTCCGGAGGGGAAACGGCATAATCGTGCCTGTCCGCAGTTCTCACCCTCTTGCCATCAACCTTGATGTAAGGTCTTGCGATGACTCTGCCGCAGGCATACTCGCCCTGCAGCATCTCCCGCGCGATGCGGCAGAATTCGTAAAGCTGCTCCAGGGGCACTACATCGGTATCCGCAGCGATCTGGAATACGCTGTCCGCACTGGTGTACACGATGGGATACCCGGTCCGCTCGTGTTCGTCCCCCAGATCCTCGATGATAACAGTACCGCTGGCAGCATAGTTCCCGAGGACTTTGCGGCCGATGGCCTTCTCATAAGCAGCGATAAACTCCGCAGGAAAACCGTCAGGATAGGTCTTGAAAGGCTGCATCGTCTCGATGCCCGCTATCTCCCAGTGTCCCGTGATGGTGTCCTTGCCGGAGGACAATTCTGCCAGCCTGCCATAAGCTCCGCACGGTGAGGCCACCGCAAAGCGCCCTCCGGCAGCGTTGGGGATATTTCCGAGCCCCAGCTCCCTCATGTTGGGGACATCGAAGCCCTCCGCCCTGTCAGCTATATGTCCGAACGTATCCGCACCGGCATCACCGAATCTGCCGGCATCCGGCAGTTCACCGACGCCAAAACTGTCCAGTACTATGAGTATCACTCTGTTTTTCTTTTTTGTCATCATCGATCACCTATTTCACTAATTTCAGTTTGCAGTCGAGATAATCGAGCGAAACCAGCTCGTATCTCACCCCGTTGTATATACCACGCATGCCCTTGCCGAACCCGTCACTGCCGTGCAGATGTCCGTAAAAAGCCACTTCTGCTCCGGCTTCGCTGAACAGCCGCGTGAACTCTGAGTCCTGTTTTTTATCATTCGTGGGCGGGTAATGAGTCACGCCTATTATGTGCTGTGCGCCTCTGGCCCTGGCCGCGTCGAGGCTGCGCTCCAGTCTGCCGGCTTCCCGCAGATATATCTTCATATCATCCTGTGTGAATTCATCGCTGCCGGGGCAGACCCAGCCACGCGTGCCGCAGATGTACCATCCTTCGGCTTCATAACAGCTGTTCTGTATGAACGTCATATTATCGTACAGACGATTCAGCTTGTTGATGCCGCTCCACCACAGATCGTGATTACCCTTGATGAGGACCTTGTGGCCCGGCAGGGACGACAGCCAGTCGAGGTCCGCCATGGCTTCCTCCAGCTTCAGCCCCCAGCTGATATCTCCGGCCACTATAATAGTGTCCTCCGGAGTGCACCTCGCACGCCAGTTCTCTTCCAGGCGCCGTGCGTGATCCTTCCATGCTCCGCCGAACACATCCATAGGCTTTTCTATTCTTTTGTCAAAAGACAGGTGTACATCACCTATCACATATATGCTCATTTGTCACGCTCTTCCAGCTCTTGTACGTCTCTAAGTTTCCTGTTTATCGCTCGTGTACGCCGACCCACCAGTTCCTCCAGCTCTCTGCCTGCCTGGTCGAGGCGCTGCTGCGTTTTCAGCAGCACATCCTCGAACTTGTCGAACTCAGTCTTCAACGAAGACAGCACCTGCCACACTTCACTGCTGTGTTTTTGTATCGCTAGGGTGCGAAAGCCCATCTGAAGGCTGTTCAGCAGCGCGGCCATAGTAGTCGGGCCCGCGATGTTTATCTTGTATTTCGTCTGCAGCGTCTCTACCATGCCCATGCGCACCACTTCGGCATAGAGCCCCTCTACAGGCAGGAACATTATACCAAAATCCGTAGTGTATGGCGGTTCTATATACTTTTCGTGTATATCTTTTGCAGACTTCATAATAACGGCCTGCAGGTTCCTGGCAGCCGCATGCGCCGCCACGCGGTCCCCTCTGTCGAGGGCCTCTTCAAGTGCGCGGTACGATTCGACGGGGAATTTGGCATCTATGGGAAGCCAGACCGTGCCTCCGCCGTCACCCGGCAGCTTCAGCGCAAACTCGACTCTTTCAGAGCCGCTGCTCTTTGTCCTCACATTCTCTGCATACTGATCAGGTGCCAGGACCTGATCCAGTATGGCTCCCAGCTGTATTTCTCCGAGGATGCCTCTCGTCTTCACGTTCGAGAGGATCCTGGAGAGATCATCCACTCCGCCGGCCAGCTTTTTCATCTCGCCGAGACCCCGGCTGACCTCCTGCATCTGTCTGCTGTTCTCCTGCTGCAGTATGGCCAGCCGACGCGACAACTCCGCGAGGCGTTTGTCCTGAGCCTCAGCTCCCTGGCGCTGGCTCTGAGCCACCATCTCCGACATATATCTGATGCTTTCGCTGACGCTGCCCGACCTGTCCCTGCGTCCATTCAAAGTCGTGATTATCATCACCAGGAGCAGAATGCAGACCACCGCTAACAGTATGATGCTGATCAGATCCATTACAGTTCCTCTTCCATTTCATCCATTTCGTCCAGAAAATCAGCCCATCGGATATCGAGTTCCCGAAGGGCCTTTTTCAATTCATCTGTCTTTTCATTAATGGTGTGCCTGACTTCGCTGGCATCAGACATGTACACTTTCTTCTTTCTTTCAGCTTTCGCCTGCAGCAGCTCCTGCATCTTGATCTGTGAATCACAGATCAAATTGAAGAGATCCAGCGCACGTGAAAAGCGACGCACGATATCGCGGTCAACCTCGCTTTCAGGCTTCAGCTTGTCGGGGTGCAGGCCTCCGGATATCTTTCTCTGCGCCCGCAGCTGCTCTATGATCTCATCATAATGCTTTTTGCTGAAGAGGGACACTATGCTGGAATCCTTCTTGATCAGCAATGTAGTCATCTTGTAGTCTTCGATTACATCGAAACTGAAAGTATCATACATATCTTTCAGTTTTTCCTGCTCAGTCATCTGCAATATCACCTGCTAAATCTTTGTATCTCCTGAAATCCTCCTTGCTGAAGGCCACGAGCACCACTTCCATGTCGTGATCCTTGAGGAAATCACTGATTGTATCAACTGCTATTTTTGCGGCCTCATCCTTGGGAAAGGCGTATATTCCGGTGGATATGGCCGGGAAGGCAACCTGCCTGATGCCGTTCTCAGCGGCCACCTGAAGGCTGTTTCTGTAAGCCGCAGCCAGCAGCTCGCGTTCATTGTTCCTGCCGCCGCGCCATACAGGTCCCACAGTATGTATCACATACTTTGCCGGGAGACGATAGCCCCTGGTCAGCCTGGCTTCTCCTGTGGGGCATCCGCCAATGGTCCTGCACTCCGCCAGGAGTTCAGGACCGGCCGCCCTGTGGATAGCGCCGTCGACGCCGCCTCCGCCCAGCAGTGTTTCATTCGCTGCGTTAACGATTGCCTCTACTTCCAGTTTTGTAATGTCGCCCTTCTTGATCTTAATACTCAATATTCCCTCCTAAACGACCTGCGATCATTCTCGCTGATACTTACCTATTATGTCATATATCAGACTTGAACTGTACCCCAGCGAAGCCAGTCTCCGGCCAAGTCTCGACAGACTCCTGCGGTCGACCTCAGTACCCTTCATGATACGGTCGGCTGCGCGGGCAGCCCGCTCCCTTTCTTCCCTTTTCAGATCACATTCATTCTCTTCTTCATATTCCAGCTCCGCATCTTCGATATCGAACCTGGAGACACCTTTTTGCCTCAGCTCTCTGCGGATGCGTTCCATGCCTCTGCCCCTGGCAAACGAGCTGGACATATATAATTTGCAGAATTCGATGTCCCCAAGGTATTTCATGCTTTGGAGACTCTCGATCTCCGCATCTATTTCCTGTTCACTGAACTTCTTCTTCGCCAGGTGCTCTCGCATCTCACTCACAGTCCTGTTCCTGTAAGTCAGATACTTGAAGGACACATCGCGTATATCCATCATTTCCTCCCCGATACGTTGATGCCGATCGCTCCGAGAACGATCAGCGAACCGCATACTATATGATACCACTGCAGCGTTTCCCCGAGCACCACCACTCCGGAAATCACGGAGATCGCCGTAGACACATTGCCGAACACCGAAGCATTGGTAGCCGGCATATGGGCCTGCATATAAGCCATCAGCTGCGCAGAGAACAGGATGCAGAATACTCCCAGATAAGCCGTGGAGACCACGAACTGCCAGTCAGCCAGGGGTTCTACATAGGATGCCAGGCTTCCCGCGGCCGCTCCACGCGCCAGCGACGCGATGTTGAAGACGCAGAAGCCCAGGAAACATATCATGAACGTTATTTCAAACGGAGTGTAATCATCCCTTACAAATCTCATGTACACATTGTTGATAGCCATAGCAAGGCTGGACAGCAGCAGGAGCACCATGCCCGCAAAGTTGACCGTGAGATTCGTGGCTCCCAGTACTATCATCGCGATCAGTGCCGTCACGGAGACCATGACGAATACGTTCTGCAGCATGGTGGATTTTTCCTTCAGGAAAATTCCGGCTATGATTCTCACCATGATGGGGATGATAGCGAACACAATTGCGCTTTCCGCCGAAGTTGAGAAAAAGAGCCCCAGACACTGCAGTATCATGAAGCCGATATAAAAGCCGGCTGTGAGCAGCAGATTCTTCCCGGGCCTCGAAGTAAAGCCGATCTTTCCCAGGCCGGTCACCAGGGCCACGAATACCGCCAGCATGGCGAAATCATATCTGATGGTCAATATCTGCAGTGTATCCCCATATCGAGTACAAACTTTGACACCCAAAAATGAGAATCCGACCATCAGCGAGAAAACTATTCCCGCAAGATATGCTTTTTTCAATTCAGGCTCTTTATGCATATCCCTTCTGTATCCTCAGCGGCCACCACACAAAAAATGTCCGGTGACATTTCTATCTCTTTCAGGCTGATCTCTTTCCGATCCAACTTTATCAGATCCAGCAGTTCGCCTCCGCGTACCGTTTCGATCCTTGAAAGACCCCTCCCCAGAGTTGTACCTGAATATTTGACTAATGCTTCCTTTCTGACCCAAATACGGAAGAATCCCCTCCTTCCGTATTTCCGGCAGAAATCCTGCTCTGCCTCGGTGTAGAATCTCCCGGCCAGTTTCATGTAGTCGGTGACCTTCACTTCCTGTATATCGATGCCGACCGGCTCGTCTGCTATGGCGCATATCCACAGCTGTCCGGAATGGCTGATGGAAAACTCCAGCGGCAGATCTGTGAAATACGGCTTGCCGTTTTCATTCCTGTCGATCACCGCCCCCGGATCTCCGGCCGCAGCCCTGATGAGATCCTGCGAATCCGGCCTTTTCCTGTTTCCGGCATAACCCTCGTAAATGTAGATGTCCATTTATTTCAGCCTGTCCAAAACTATCTTGTAGCCATCGGCCCCGTACAAGAGGCACTTGTTGATGCGGCTGATAGTTGCTGTACTGGCATTGGTGGCTTTCTCGATCTCACTGTAAGTCTTGTTTGCGTTCAGCAGCTTGGCGACCTGCAGCCTCTGAGAGATCGAATGTATTTCATTGACAGTGCATATGTCCTCGAAAAACCGGTAGCACTCTTCCTCGTCCTTCAGACTGAGTATGGCCTTGAAGAGTTCATCAGTATCCGGCCTCTTGAACTTCGATTTATAAGCCAAATCATGCTCCTTTCTTAACTCCTTATTCTCCCGGCGCTTTAACGCTTTACAGTACGAATTATACCAACTGGCTTTTACTTAGTCAACCAGTATGGACTCCGCCTTCTTCAGCTGCTCCGCCGGCTTTTTAATCACATAGTCGGGTTTGATGCCCTTTTTGTGGATCACTCTGCCCTTCGGTGAGAAGTACTGCATCACAGTAAGCTTGAGCGCTGAGCCGTCCTCCAGCTGCTTTGTATCCTGCACGATTCCCTTTCCGTATGTCCTGGTGCCCACCACCTTGTTATTGCTGTCATCCATCACAGCAGCTGTCAGTATTTCCGAGGCGCTGGCGGTGTGCCCGTTTACCAGCAGCACATACGGCAGATCAATCTTGCTGCTGTCGGACTTGTAGTATTTACGGTTGCCGTTCTGATCCTCCATATAGGTGACCACGCCCTTGCCCAGAAGGTCGTCTGCGATATCAACGGCTGAATTCACTAATCCGCCGCCGTTGTCGCGCAGATCTATTATTAATCCGCGATCGTTTTTACTCTCGCATTTCTTCAGTGCCTTTTCAAAATCATCGGCTGTGGCTTCTTCAAACCCTGTGATCCTGATATATCCCAGCTTGTGCGGCAGCTGACGCGTGGAGACCGTCTTGTTAGTTATCTCCTGACGCACGAGTGTCCTGCTGTATTTCCTGCTCCCGCGGGAGAACCTGATTTTCACTTCGGTGCCCTTGTCTCCTCTGATGGCCATGGCCATCTTGTTGGAGTCACTGTACTTTCTGCTATCAACCGAAAGGATGTGATCCCCGGCTTTGATCCCGGCTTTTGAGGCCGGACTGCCCTTGGTGATCCCGACGACCACCATGTTCCCGTTCTTGTCCTTGGCAAATGTTATGCCCACACCGCTGTATGAACCGGTCGTACTGGCTATCCAGTTATCATACTCGTTCTTGGTCATATATTCGGAATAGGGATCGCCCAGCCCGGCGATCAGCCCCTTGTACATCGAGGATTCCAGTTTTTTATCGTTGACCTCTTTGTAAAATGAACTGTCCGTTTCGTTCCAGATTGATTCGAGCTTTGCATATTTATCTTTCATGTATTTGAGATCATTATATTCACTGCGTGAGATCCTCACCGACCCGCCGCCGTTTGCATATGTAAGGTTCGCGATCATGAAGCCGATCAGTGCGCCGACTACCAGGAAGATCACCATCAGGATCCAGAAACTCTGCTTTTTAATTCTCATCATTACCTCCAGCTATATTTTATTTCACCGCTGTCATTTCCCTAACGAGCACCTGCAGGTTTCTGCTGCCGTTCCACTCATTGATTGACAGTTCTCCATACACGTTGACCGGTGAACCCGACTGCAGAGCAGCGGCGAAATCACCCGCACGGCCAAAGAGGACACAATTTACGCTGCCGCTGGCATCGCTGCCGCGAAAGCGCAGGTGCTGATTATTGTTCCCCATCAGTCTTACATCATCCGGATGCAGTCCCCGGAACCGGAAAACCGGTCTCCGGTTGCAGTTGCCGAACGGTGCCAGTATCTCCAGCTGCTCCGCCAGTGGAACACCGGCATTGCCCGCATTGATGTCGAGATCGAAATCCGCAGGCGGTTCCAGCAGCGCAGGATCCATCTTTGCAAGATCCTCGTGGAGACATTTGCGCAGCTTATCTAGGTTCTTAGGTTCCATCGTAAACCCGCATGCCCCGGCATGCCCCCCGAAACGGATGAACAATTCTGCATGCTTCTTCATTATATCATAAAGGTTCAAGTTCTCTATGCATCTTCCGGTACCCTTCAGCATCCCGTCGCTGGGGGTGACTATGATGACCGGCTTTTTTTCCCTGTCCTTGATCTTGCCGGCCACTATACCAGTGATACCCTCGTGTGCTTCCTCGGCCTCGATCACGGGGAAGAGACTTCCGGCACACTGTTCTTTCATCAGTTCGAGGCACATTTCATATGTCTCCTGCTGGATCTCTTTGCGCTTGTTGTTATAGCCCTTCAGCATCTCTGTCAGCAGCATGATCTCATTTTTATCCTCGGACAGCAGCAGTTTGACGCCGTAATCGGCGCTCTTCATCCTGCCGGCCGCATTCAGGTGGGGTACGATGATAAAGGTCACTTCTGCAGATCCTATGCTCCCCGGTTTCAGGGAGACGCCCTCGCAGAATTTCTTCAGGCTCAACCGGTTGCCGCTGTTCAGCTCCCGAAGTCCATACTTTACTATAGTTCTGTTTTCGTCAACCAAAGGGACAATATCGCCTATGGTGCCGATGGCAACAATGTCCAAAAGCCTTGCAATCACAGACTTCGGCAGATCGGCCCTGCGCTGCAGCGCCTGTGCCACCTTGTAAGCCACACCGCATCCGGCAAGGCCGTCGAACGGATAATTGCATTCCCTCTGCTTGGGATTTATCAGCAGGCAGTCCGCCTGCACATCGTCGATAGAATGGTGGTCGGTTACCAGCACCCTGAGCCCTATCTCTTTGGCAAACTCGACTTCATCACGGGAGCTGCTGCCGCAATCCACAGTTATCATCAGATCAGTTCCCTGTTCGCGGATCTCGGCTATAGCTTCCTTATTGAGGCCGTAACCCTCTTCGAACCGTGACGGTATATAGTAAGTGACTTTATCGCTCAGCTGCGACAGGATCGTCATCATGACACATGTGGAAGTGATGCCATCGGTGTCGTAATCACCATAGACGCATATCCTGCCACCTTCATTGACAGTATCCAGTATCAGCTGCACTCCTTCTTCCATATCCTTCAACAGGAACGGATCATACGTCCTCTTCGGTTTTGGTGAAAGGAATTCTATGGCGTCTTCCCTGGTGCTGATGCCCCTTTTTTTCATTATTGTCCATACTATGGGATCTATCTTTGTCATATCCTGCCTTCCCGCTTTTCCGCACAGCAGGAAAGACACCGCTTACCGGTGCCTGCTTCAAGCTGCCGCGTATCTTCACTGTTGTGAACAAAAAAGGTTCCTGCTCTTTCAAGATCAAATTCTGTCATTGCCCCACTCCCTGTAGACAAGTATATCATCGTGATATTGTATCATATCACAGTTTTATTAACAATATCCTCGAATACTTTGTCGCTTGCCTTCCTGATTTCACGCTCCTCGGCCGGGAACCTGCAGTTGTACTCTGCCGCATAAAAATGCACTTCTTTGATGAGAGGTATCTCCAAGGCGTCGCGCACTCTGACATAGTCGGCAAAACACTTTCTGCCGACGCCGCCGTTCATCTTGTTGATCACCCAGATTACCTTCCTGCCGTCCGCCTGTTCACGCCGTATTTTCTGATAAAGAGACCTGGCGCCGATCAGCCGCGACGGTTTGGGATCCACGACAGCAACAATGATGTCCATATCATCGAGGAGTTCCTGATCTGCAAGCAGACCGAAATCACAGACTATGATGTCACCGGCGATGTTGTTGATCAGCCTGGCCGTATGCAGTCCGCTTTCTCTGCCGCCCCTGTCTCCGGGAGTACACAGTGCCCAGTTGACCATGAGATCCATATTGTGGATATTTCTGATATACTGACCGCGGCGCACCATTTCATGCAGACTGATGTAATTCCTGTGCACAAAGCGCTTGTCCATACCGACGCTGTCGTATATCCACGACTTGCCGCCGACGCCGTCGTTCAATTCACAAAAAGCCACCGCCTGTTCCCTGATTTCAGCGCTCTTGAGCGCCAGGGACGTGGCCACAAAGCTGGCCCCGGCCCCGCGGCCGCTGCCGATCACCCCTATCTTGGTCTTTTCCCTCACCTGACGAACTTCATCGCTGCGGAATTCTCTTTCATATTTTCGCTTCATAGCTGCCGTGACGATGAATCGATGTTGATTGTAATTTATTAAATTATATGTCATATAATGTTAATTGTCAATCACGCGCAGGCAAGCGAAAACCCCGGCCTTCGCCGGGGCTGTATCATCATATATTCATCTCAGTCCGCTTATTGGATCTTATAGATCATCTTCACGATCATATAACCGTAATTGTCGGTGGCTGCCCAGCCCTGATGCGTAGGATTGTCCGGTATTCCCAGCCATTCTACATATGGAGCACAACCTCTGTCGACATATCCGAATCTCTTATCGACACATTTTTTCACCAGCGGAGCGGTGCTCGCATAAGCCTTGAGGTGCTGCACCTGGGCTCTGATCCCGTAGCGCACAGTCTTGAACGAATTGCCGGAAGCGCCTCCGCCGACAGCTCCCAGTCCGGCAAAGTTGTTCTGAGAGATTTTAACGTCGCCGCCGAAGCTGAGCCATCCGGTCTCCAGCATCGCTTGAACGAAGGGTACTTCAGGCCTGATGCCCTCTGCACCGGCTTCATCGATGTACATCTGGCAGAAAGCCGTCAAAGTCTTCGCGTCAGTGTTTTTATAGAACGCGGGGTATGTATGGCCGGAGCTCTTGTAAAAAGCGGCCAGCTGATCTGCAGTCACTGTACTGCTGCCGCAGATCTCATACTTGACGGTCACTTTGCGGACGCTGGTCATTCTGCCAAGATAATTCCTGCCGTTTTTCATGCGCAGTGCGCGCATCTTATAGTAATAGACGCCGCTTGACGTCAGATTTTTGTTGGTATACTGCAGCTTATCCGGTGTCAGAGTTACCACCCTGGTGAATTTACCGGTCGGTGATGTCGCGCGATATATCCTGTATCCGGTGGCTCCGGCACTCTTCAGCCAGGTGATCTTCGCCTTGTTGTAATATCCGCTCTTTACGGCCTTGAAACTCCTCGGCGCAGCAACTACCGGTTTTGCCGAGGCTACGGCAGAATACCTGGTGCTGCTGAGGCTGCTTGTCGTGGAACCGGAAACAGCTGTCTTTATCTTGTAATAATACCTCTTGCCGAAGCTGAGTTTCCTGTCGGTGTAACTGAAAACGCTCGGCTTGACGACACTGATCCTGCGGAAGGTGCCTGTCTTGCTGGTCGCCCGGTATACCTTATAGTATCTGGCTCCGGCGACTTTTGACCAGCTGACTTTAATGCTGTTGTACGAATTGCCTGCTGCTTTGATCGTAATGGCAGTCTGCGTTCCCGTATCCGCCATTGCGAAGCCGGGGATCATCAAACTCACCGCTATTGCTAATGCTGCTATCTTTTTCATAATCTTACCTCTGCACAGTCAATAATATCATTATTGTCATGCAAACTCGATATCAGCGGCCTTTTTTTCATTATTTCTTCACAGAATCTTCACATTACCGGCTCTCCCCGGGCTCACGAAAGCTGCCTGCTATCTTGTCCAGATACGCCTGGTTTTCGCGAAAGACACTGCTGTCGCTCCAGAGCATCAGCTCCACGTAATCCGTTCCCGTGTCCAGGAAATAGATACGGTAAGCCAGAGACAGGCCATCTCTCTTGAGGCGGCAGTCGGCTGTCCTGCAGGGAAAACCCGAGATGCGGGCACCTTTTTTGATGGTGCCGCCGGAGAAATCCTCCACGTCCTCCCTCATGCCTTCAATGACGACTTCTGCATAATCGGTGACCTCGCGAACCCTGATGAGGCCGTCGTACCTGCTCTTGTCCTTGCTGACAACGGCAATATACATCTGGCGGTCCTTCAGCATGAGAGTCATCTCGTTTTCAGCATTTTTCTGCTGTGCAAGCACGTCTTTCCAGTCGGAATCGGCAGTCAGGCTGTACTTTTTATCACTGGTCACAAAGACCTTCTTTACCGGTGTCCTCTCCTCCTGCCGCGCTTTATCCGTATCCTGAGAAGCCTTCTTTACATGAATACCGCCGCACCCGCTCATAGAAAGAACAAGTACGGCGATAATAATAATCGCTAGTGATTTTACAGATCCGACAGATTTCACTATTTCAGGATCCCTTCTGCCGCAGCTGCGATATCATCTTCAGTCATCCCGTATTTCTTCAGCAGCTCGTCGGGCTGTCCCGATTCGCCGAATACATCCTGCTGGCCCACCATAGCTATGGGGCACGGCTGTTTTCTTCCCAGAACTGAAGCTACCGCATCGCCCAGGCCTCCGATGATGGAGTGCTCTTCAGCGGTGACTACAGCGCCGGTTTCCCTGGCAGCTTTGATTACGATCTCTTCGTCTAGCGGCTTGAGAGTATGGATATCGATAACTCTGGCATCGATGCCCTTGTCTGCCAGCTTCTCAGCAGCCAGGGCGGCCTTTTCAACCATGATACCGGTGGCTATGATACTGATATCTTTGCCGTCTCTCACCAGGTTGCCCTTTCCCATCCTGATGTCAGCGTTCTCATCATAGAAAAAGGGTACCGGCGCCCTGCCAAAGCGTATATAGCACGGTCCTTCCATGGCTACCGCCTGCTCCAGCAGCTTTGCAGCACTGATCCCGTCCGAAGGACAGAGTACAGTCATGTTGGGGATCAGCCTCATGAGGCCGAGATCCTCGAACGTCTGATGGCTGGCTCCATCGGCGCCAACAGTGATACCGCCGTGCGTGGCACATATTTTGACATTTGCCTTTGTATATCCGATCGAATTTCTGATTATCTCATAAGCGCGCCCCGCCGCGAACATCGCGAACGTGCTGGCGCATACGATCTTGCCGGAGAAAGCCATTCCTGTAGCTTCCGCCATCAGATCGGCCTCCGAGATCCCCATGTTTAAAAATCTCTCGGGGTATACAGCCTTGAATTTTCCTGTCCTTGTGGAACCTGAAAGGTCCGCATCCATGACTACCAGATTGTCGTACTTGCCTCCCAGCTCGATCAGAGTCTTGCCGTAAGCATCCCTTGTTGCCATTTTTTCTGCCATTAGATTTCACCTCCCAGTTCTTTCATCGCCTGAACATACTGCTCTTCATTGGTCGACTTGCCGTGCCATTCCGCAGCATCCTCCATGAAGGAAACTCCATGACCCTTATGGGTCCTGGCAATGATCATGGTCGGCTTGCCGGAACATTTTCTGGCCTGCTGCAGTGCATCCGCTATCTGATCGAAGTCGTGTCCGCTGCACTGGATCACGTTCCAGCCGAAGCCCTCGAACTTCTTGTCTATCGGGGTCACTGTCATTACATCTTCATTCTTTCCGTCTATCTGTAGGCCGTTCCAGTCAAGGATACCCACCAGGTTGTCCAGATGATAGTGAGCAGCTGACATAGCAGCTTCCCATATGATCCCTTCCTGTATCTCTCCGTCGCCTACCATAGTGTATACACGGGCTTTGCTGTTATCCATCTTGTTGGCCAGAGCCATGCCGCAGGCCACGGAAAATCCCTGACCCAGTGATCCTGTCGACATCTCGACACCGGGGACCTTGTCCCTGTTCGGGTGTCCCTGAAGCCTCGACCCCAGCTTTCTCAGTGTCAGCAGTTCTTCCCTCGGGAAGTATCCGCGTTCGGCCAGCACCGAATAAAGTGCTGGAGCTGCGTGACCCTTCGAGAGCACGAACCTGTCCCGTCCTGCCATGCGGGGATCCTTCGGGTCTATGTTCATCTCTTCAAAGTAGAGATAAGTGATGATATCCGTTGCGGAGAGCGATCCGCCCGGATGACCCGAACCGGCTGCATTTGTCGACTTGATGATGTCTATGCGCACCTGGTTGGCTATCTTCGCCAGTTCATTTTTGTCCATATTTTCAGTTTCTCCTTATTATAAAGATATTTCATTTATAGCTTTAGGTATCGCACGGCAGATATCTCCTGCCAGCATACCGCTTTCGCCCATTTCATCTCGGCAGATGTCTCCTGCCAGCCCGTGCAGATACACGCCGGCTTTTGCCGCCTCCAGCGGCGTCAGTCCCTGTCCTGCCAGGCTTGCAATGATACCGGTCAGCACGTCGCCGCTGCCTCCTGTCGCCATGCCCGGATTGCCGCTGTTTGTGTTGATCCAGATCTCTGTGCCATCGGTGACCAGCGTCCTGCTGCCCTTGAGCACCGCCGTGACACCGAAATTTTCCTGCAGCGCGCAGACAGCTCTTTCTCTGTCCCGGATGCGCTCCACTTGCAGCAGCCTGGCCGCTTCACCCTCATGCGGCGTTATGATGACAGCCGGCTTTGCATTGCGCAGTTCCTCCTGCAGACCAAATCTGACCACATCGTTGAGGCCGTCCGCATCGAGTACGATAGTACCCTCGAACTCAGCCAGCATTTTCAGCAGCAGTCCGCGGTCGCCTTCATCCGTGCCCAGCCCCGGACCTACCGCCATGGCCTCGAATGTTCCCTGCAGCGTATCGCCTGTACGCGGCAGACATGTGGCCTCGGGGACTGCGATCTGCAATACGTCCCTTATTTCAACGGGGACACAGTATCTGACCAGTCCGCTTCCCGTCCTCAGGGCTGCGCTCCCGCAGAGGACTGCCGCTCCGGCCATCCCGGGAGAACCGGCCATCACCAGCACCCTGCCGAAACTGTTCTTGTAGGAATCCGCAGGTCTTCGGTTCATCAGGCTCATCTTTTTGTCCAGATTTTCTCTAGTTATCTCTCTCATATTTCTAATGTATATGCAGAATAGTGGTAGCCAGAACAAAGAACGTAGTAACCGACACCATATCCGTCAGTGATGATATCATCGGCGATGCCATCAGTGCGGGGTCTATTCCTATCTTCTTTGCCAGCATCGGCAGCATACTGCCTATGCATTTGGCGACCATTACGATGACCAGTGTGGATATACTCACCGACAGTGCGATCCCCACGCACCGCGGGTCGTTGTGCTGCTCTATCATTACCCTGGCGAAATTCACCAGGCTGAGAAGGAACCCCAATATAAAGCTTACCCTTATCTCCTTCCAAAGTACCCGGAAACCGTCTTTCAGATCCAGGTCACCAATGGCCATGCTTCTTATTATCAACGTCGCCGACTGCGAGCCGGAATTTCCGCCCGTGCCCATCAGCATCGGCATATATATTGTCAGTGCGATCACCTGCTTGAGGGTGTCCTCAAAGCCGCCGATTATCGCACCGGTCACGATATAGACCAGCATCAGAGCCAGCAGCCAGGGGAACCTGTTCTTCACGTGGCGCCATATACTGGTTTCCAGATAGGATGTGCTGGAGTCGTCGACTACGCCGGCCATCCTCTCCATATCCTCGGTGGTCTCTTCTTCGATTACATCGAAGATATCATCCATTGTGATGATGCCCACCAGTCTATCTTCATTATCGACTACCGGTATCGCCAGGTAGCCGTACTTTTTGAACTTTTCGTATACCTCTTCCTGGTCTTCGTATACATTGATGGATACGAAATCCTCATGTATCAGGTCTGTCAACGGGGTATCCGCATCGTTGATCACCAGGGTTCGCAGGGAAACTATGCCCTTCAGCTTGCGCCCCTCTTTTTTTACATAGCAGGTGTAGATGGTCTCCGAGTCCATACCTTCTTTGCGGATATAATCGAGAGCCTCCCCCACTGTCATATATTCCTGGAGGCTGATGTAATCAGGCGTCATCAGCGTGCCTGCACAGTCGTCAGGATAATTGAGGAATTGGTTTATCTGCTTTCTTTCGCTCTTTGGCGTCTTCTCAAGGATCTTATCGACCACATTGGCCGGCAGCTCTTCGAGGACGTCTATTTTATCGTCGAAATCCAGTTCGTCAATGATGTAGCTGATCTCTCTGTCAGTGATCCCGTTGATGATCTCGATCTGGTCTTCTGCCGGAAGATATGAGAACACATCTACCGAAGTATCCTTCGGCAGCATACGGAATACAATGATGGCTGCATCAAGACTGATCTCATCGAGGATCTCCTCGATGACCTCGCCGATATCGGCAGCATTGTGCTTCAGGAGTTCTTCGCGGACTTCTATGTATTTCTTTTGTCGTATCAGATCCAGTACTCTTTCAACAAACTGGTCGAATTCTTTTTTTTCGTCCATGATTCCTCCCTTCTGCCAGCTTCCTGTAAACAAACACTTCTAGTATACTCTATTCATTCAACTCATTGCAAGCATGGAATTCATCCATCATGTGTTTCGCGAACCCGGCAGCCTCCTCGCGGATGTTGGCAGCACGCTTGATGGAGCCCGGATCATTGGCCGTCTTCATGATGGCAAAGCGCGACGGCAGCATGAACGTCTTGTTCATGTTGAGGCCGCTGATGAGCTGCTCGGCTACGATGTCGCTGCCGCTGTATCCGGAGACAATGACCCCGAAGAGGCGCTTTTCAAAAAAGCGATGCACGCGGAAAATGGCGGTGAGCCGGTTGATGAAGGCCGCCATGTTGGCACTGATGGCATCATTGTAGTTGGGACACACCATCACCAGACCATCGCATTTCAAAATGGCAGGATAGACCTCCTTGGTGATCACCCCGCCATAAAAACATTTTGATCTTTCTCCCATGTGGAGACATGTCTCATAAGAACAGCCGCGGCAGTCGTAGACCTCGCCGTTGCGCAGGGAGATCTCGTTGATATCAGCATCCAGCCCCTCCCTGATCATGCCCCAGAGTTCAAGTGTATTCGAAGTTGCCGAGTTCCCGGCATGCAGCATCAGTATGTTCGGATGCTGCACTTTCTTCCGCCTGAAGCCGGCTACCCGTTCGATGAGGTCGCGCACCGATTCCCTGTAAGCTCCCTCGTTATCTGTATTCAGTATTTTGGCCATGACATTGAAATTATAAAGTGTCGCCGTGCCCTCGACCAGAGGCCTTCCCGGGAAGGTGCAGCCGGCGCTGTTGGCGCTGAACACCAGCTCACGGGACACAGACTTTGTGAACAGCTCGCTGTCTCCGTCCATTATGATCCCGGCGACACTGCCGTCGAACTTGTGCCTGTTGAGCCGTATCATCTTCAGGAGATCGTAATACTCCAGGTTGATGCCTGAATCCCCCAGGGATATGGCAAATATTATCTTCTTGTTCTGCAGCTGCGCATTGCGGAACTCCTGTCCCGTGATGATCTCCTCAACCCGGTAACCCTTCAACCCGTAATCGAGCACATCGTTGAGACGCTCCGTCTTGCTCCTGTCGCTGCAGTGCGGTTTGATCAATGTTATCTTTTCCATGCTGCTCCTTTCTTTCTCTATCCGAGTTTTTCCAGATTCACATAAGCATTCTCTATTCTCCCGAACAACAGATCATCAAGTGGAAGGTCTTCTACTTCCAGTCCCTGAGGGCAGCGGCGGTTCTTCATGCCCAGAAAAGCACCCTTTTCCCCCTTGCCGAAGTAAGCTGAGGAATAGTGCCAGTGCCCCCTTATATTCTCCAGTATCGAGAGAGCTCCGGAGGACACTGCGGGCGCGATATACGGCTTGAAGCCCAGTTCGCGCGTTTTCATGTTGGAGCTTACCGTGAGCGCGGTCAGCCGGCGCGAAATCTCATCATTGTAATTCTCCAGGCTGTCGGCGATCACCAGGTCTTCTCCATGCGGTCCGAAGGCCCGGCCCTCACTGAGATATTGTGAGAACTCCGGATCTCTTTTGGCATAGTAAGCTGCGCGGCCGTTCATGACACCGAGGCCGAACCCCTGGATGCGTCCCTCATCGAGGCCTGCATCCAGAGCCGCTTTGCAGAGCGGATCCACGGGATCGCTGACCAGGAAGAATTCACCGGTATACCCGTCCTCCAGGGCCTGTTTCGCATACTGATCGACGAGCCTGCGGTTGCTGTCCAGCTGGACCATCCTCACATCGATACCTTTTTCCTGCACCTTGGGCACTCCCATGGAAGCGCAGAAGAGGAACACGTCTCCGGAGAACACTTCCTCAGGACTTACGGGCACCACCACCGGCAGGGCATCATAGTCAAAAGGCATCGTTATCTGGTTCAACTCGGCTTCATAGCGACTGACTACCTTCTTGTTGAGATCGCAGATACCGATCCGGGAGACAACATCCGCACCGCAGAGTTTTAATGCCAGAGCCAGAGTCCCGCCGACATCGCCCATGGCCAGAATGTTGATCTTTAATTTTTTCTGCGGCAGAGAGCGGTGACCCGGTATGATAAACGAGTTATCTTTCAAGATCATATTTTCCCTGTCCGCAAACAGTTCATCTAATTTCCTCATAGCATCTCCTTCAATCTCTTCAGCCTCTCTATATCATCTTCCACATAAGAGCTGGCGGCTATCGCGCGGTCAAAATCGAGGCACTGTCCCACGTCGGTCAGCTTCGGCGAGTTGACGGCTTCGGAGAGCCTCTGCAGCGTCAGCTTGCGCCGGAACAGCTTTTGGTATTCTTCTTCCAGCGTCTTCATGATGTCACGTGCGTTCTCCAGGCAGACCATGGAAAATTCATAAATAAGTTTGTTATCGGCCTCTTTCGCCATGAAGTGCGGCATCATATACGGCATGATGAAATTGATGGCCGTGAACGCGTCATTGATAGTGCCCGTATGTCTCTCGACGCCGTCGCCGCCGATGAACGGATACAGCGATGATTCCACGAACCACGACTTGAGGTTGGGAACGAAGTATACGCTGTCGACCCTGCGGCCCTGGACCGTCATCAGATCCCTTCCGCGTCCCGACAGCAGACCTACTATCAATTTCTGCACCTCGACACCATTTTCATTCAACAGCGGATCCAGTCTGCGCATGCGGTAACCCTTGTGCAGCAGATCATCAACCAGGATCACCGGCCTGTCGAAAGATCTGATCGTGCGCACCTGATCCTCTATAGTGGCATAGAACGGGTATTCCTTTATGTGAAAGCTCGAGAGGTCCGGCGAGAACGTCTTCTCCATATGCAGTGTCTTGGTGACCGTGTTGGGCACCGCCATGCCGTTGAGGATCTTGCCGAAAGGCACACACATATACGGTCCCAGCCGTCTTCTCTTCAGAGGCTCTGCGGGGACGCCGTTTTCTTTTGTGATGCGCCTGATCAGCTTGTGGTGCATCACAGCCGAGTCAAACGACAGGATCAGCGAATCCGGATACAGGTTCGTCAGCGCATATTGCAGTCGTCTGTGCGCATGCCGCAGCGCCTCACCCACCCTTTCATTTTTATTGAAAGGAGCCTTCAGTACTGTCGCCATGTTCTGGAATACGGTGACCGGATTGCGCATGTCAACAGCGTAGCTGCCGGTGCAGCGTCCCTCGATTTCGATTTCCCTGAACCCCTGTCTTCTCAGTGTCCCGATGAAATCGTCATCCTCATCCCCCGCGTTTTCCGGATGATAAACAGCAAATGTAAAGTCGTACTTGAGCGCTTCTGCCAGCGTTTCCGTGAGGATTAGCTGATGAGCGTTGGCTTCCACCATGCTCTCATCCGCATAGAGTTCTTTGATGATGAGGATCTTGCCCAGCGCTTTTTCTCTGATGTACGCGGTCAGCTGTGTGTCCCGGAACTCTTCAAACAGCTGTGCGGTGCCCACCTGATGTACCCTGGATCTTGCGATGACCAGGCCTCTTGCGGCTCCGTCCGTGATGGTGACTCCGGTCAGCGCGCCACGCTGCTTTTCAAAGCGGAATCTCAGATCCTTGGCCGATATAATCTCCTTGTACATCGGTTCTCTGAGATAGAGCGCATTGTCATAGATATAGCTCTGGACCACTGGATCGATCAGGCTGGAGATATCGCGGTTCTGGTCGATATTCATTCGTATGCGCGTAGAGCTGATGTCTTCCAGCTGTGTCGGCAGCGTCAGTTCCAGCACCTTGCCGCTGATCTGTTCCAGCCCCTCGCGATAGCGCGCATTCGTCTGGCTGCCCTGTTCGCTGCTTTCCCTCCTGAAGACCACGTGATTCAGGCTGTGTATCGAATCGGGCTCCGGCTCCTTGCGATACGAGCTGGCATTGGCGATGACATCGCTGCCGACAACGATATAGGTCTCCTTACCGCCCATCAGTTCTTTCAGGTGGCGGATATCGGCCGCGTTGGCGATGTTGACCGGTTCGTCATCCGGGAAAATATAGACACCGGTCTCATTGGCGCACGACATAGTCATGATGCGCTTGCGGTACATGCGGGCCTGCGTGTTCTTCGACCAGGAGAATTCGTCCAGCGCCAGATATACCTCAAATCCGAGATCCCTTATGGCAGTGACGATGCCCTTGTGGCCCAGAGAAAACGGATCGAAAGTGCCCGGGAAGAAAGCGACCTTCCGGCTCTCTTCCGGCTCCAGCCTGCCATAGCTGAATTCATAGTCGGATATGAATCTGTAGATGTGGTTCAGGGAAGCTGCATTGTTGAAGAAACGCAGCGGCATTTCCCTGTTCTCCGATATCAGAGTGAGCATTTTTTTGTGTATGGCGCCGAACAGCTGCTGTTTTTCCCTGAGATCCAGCTCCTGAGAACCGAAAATATTTTTGCCGACCACGAGGAAGGCTTCCTGGCTGATGACTTCGTGATAATCCGCCAGACCCTGCATCAGCATCCCCAGCATGCGGACACGCAGTCTGCCGGACGCGGCATCTCCTTCATGAAGGTTCCTGCTGTAAGCGGGCTCGTTGTTCAGCATCACTCCCAGCGTTTCCAGGGCGACGCTGGCTACCTTTTCATTGCCGCTGTTGATGAGGCTCTGCAGTTCGCGCAGGATCTCTTCCAGCTCCTCGGGGCGTATATGCATGATAAGAACGCCGAGATAAGCGGGTATGTACTTTGAAAACTGATATTCCCCGATCTCCAGCCCCTTGGTCAGCTCGATCACTATTTCATTCCTCTGATCCATGCTCAGCAGATCGAACACGGCGACCAGCGCGTCTCCGGCACGGTGGCGCACGGTGACTCTCTCACTCACCTTCAGCAAATTGGACAAATGAGTAGCTATGTAATAAGCTTCACTCCTCTTGCCCAGGCGCAGTTCCTCCAGCATGACTTCGATGTTGACAGCCTTGATGACCCATGGTGTGCCCACCTTGAGGTTCTCCCTGAAGATGTCGGAAGTCGATTCCTGCATTTTGCTGATCTGCTCCCTGTAACGTACAGGATCTTCACCGCAGCAGCCCAGAGCTTCCCCGGTCTTTGCCTTCAGATAAAGAACGGCCACGCTCTCATCGTCGGCGACTTCTTTCGCGAGCAGAGAACTCATCAGTTCCCGCTGCTCGTTTGTCAGCAGTTCCCTGCCATCGACAGCGATGTATTTGAGGAGACGCAGAACAGCGATCCTGACCTCAAGACTGTCGCGCTCCATGGCCCGCCGGCAGAATGCGAGCATCTTGCCCAGTTCCACATGACCGCACAGCGTCAGGGGCACTTCCAGCAGAGTATCCAGAAGTATAAAGCAGGTGGCCTCGTCCATATCCCGCATCGTCAGCATTTCCAGCAGATCCAGCAGGAAAGATCTGCGCCCGCCCTCGGAGACAGCTCTGTCGAGCAGGGTCCCCAGAGTGAGCTTTAAAGAATAACCCATCCAGCGTTTTTGTCTTTCCGTTCTCTGCAGATCCGGGTAGAGGATCATCTTCAAGTGATCGCCCCATAACTGATGGCTGTCTGTCTCCGCCCTCACGGGATCGACACCTTCGGGCAGTTCCTTTCTGTTGGTCTCATCGTAGCGAGCTATGATGCCGCCTATTATCGAAGCGGCCTGCCTCCGTATGTCGCCCTCGCGGTTGACCAGCTGTTCCTGCAGGAAGCTGATAGTCATCTGTTTCTGCTCCGGCGTCATATAGGTGTAATATTCTTCTATTGTATTCAGGTAAGCCCGTATATTCTTCCATTGTTTTTCGCTGCGCGCATCCTCCAGCAGGTTGCCAAAGCGCAGCGGATCGCTGAAGCGGGCCATGACTTTGATGTTGTGCTCGATGGCCAGATACTTGAGGCGCTGCACGACTTGTGCACTGTTCAGCAGCGCACGATCCTTCCACTGCTTTTCCGAGCCCTCATCATTATCGAGATCCACGGACACCCCGAGGCTCTTCATGTAGTTCTCGAAATCTGCCAGCTTTGCGTAAACGCGTTTGTAGCGGTTTTTCTTCGCCTCGTCAACATTTTCCAGCTTATTCAGAATGACGTCGAAAGCCTCTTCTAATGAATAGAAATGTATGATCTCGGCGCCGTCACTTCCACGGCTGCTCTTGACACGAAAATCGGCATAGATCAGCGACAGCGACTCCACGGACAGATTCTCGAGTTCCAGATCCCAGGTGGAATGGTTGCTGGCTATATGGGCCACCGCAGGCAGACCCATGCGGCGCAGGCATTCGTCCGTATAGTAGTAATGCAGATGAGGAATACGGGAGGCCTCCGATTTGCGGCACCCGAACTTGCCTACATCGTGAGCAGCCGCGGCTGCGGAAACCATCGCCAGATCCACGGGCACGTCACGGACCTGCATCTGCCGCGCAACATGCATGGCCACAAAATGCACTCCGGCAACGTGTCCCAGGGTATTATAAGGTGATATCTCGGCACCTATCTTCATGAACTCGTAGAGATAGTGATCCCTGATCAGCTGCATCATGCGCTGATATTCCTCCCCGATCTGAAAAGTGTCCGCTTCCTCCTTGTCGAGCATAGCAAAATCTCTCACAGGCGAGAAGGGACGCCGCTTGCTGTTGAAACAGAGCACCGTATGCATCACTTCGCAGAGGAAGAGACCTCCCGCATGGAGATCCTTCTCATCATCGGATACTTCGGCTCCCGGATACAGGAATACCAGTATGCGGTCGAACAGATACTGCAGCCAGCCCGCTTCAGGCTCCCGGCCCATGCTTTCCAGCGTCGGCCTGGCGATCTCCAGGATGTCACCACAATCTATCTCCGCATCCGCAGTCAGCATGATGCACAATCTGTTCCATTCATGCACACGCAGCAATTCGTTCATCCTGGTGCGGGAAAACCCCATCCGGGTGAGAAATTCGCGGCGCGTCAGATTTGATTTCAGCTCTTTATACAGTTCTTTCGATCTATCTCCACTCACCATAAACCTCCGGTCAAAGCAACATATTCAACAAGCTGTTATATTATACCATATTAACTATACCCGGATAAATATGTATTCAACAGCAAGTTCGTATCCTTAATTTATTACATTATTTGTTCTTATTTCCAGCATATCAAGAATCATGCAGTAGAATATGTTTTCAGAAAATTTTAACTTCCCCTTTGATATTGTAATTTACGCTTATTTCTGCTATATTTTTAGTTGGCGAGTTTAATTACTAAATTAACTAAATATATTTTAAAACAAAGGAGAACTAAAAATGTCAAACTATGTTCAGAATTGCATCGAATTGTGCAAGAAAAAGAACCCTGGCGAAGTAGAATTTCACCAGACAGTTGAAGAAGTACTGACTTCTTTGGCTCCAGTATTTGAAAAGCACCCTGAGTATGAGAAGGCTGCTCTGCTGGAAAGACTGACTGAGCCTGAAAGAGGAATCACTTTCAGAGTCGTTTGGACAGATGACAACGGCAAAGTTCAGGTAAACAAGGGATACAGATACGAATTCAACAGCGCAATCGGACCTTACAAAGGTGGTCTGAGATTCGCACCGAACGTATATCCTGGAATCATCAAGTTCCTCGGATTCGAGCAGATTTTCAAGAACAGTCTGACCGGTCTGCCTATCGGCGGCGGCAAAGGTGGTTCCGACTTCGATCCGACTGGAAAGTCAGATGCAGAGGTTATGAGATTCTGCCAGGCGTTCATGACTGAACTCTACAGACACATCGGACCTGAGACTGACGTACCTGCTGGTGACATGGGCGTTGGCGGAAGAGAGATCGGATATCTGTATGGACAGTACAAGAGAATCGTCAACAAGTTTGAAGGCGTTCTGACTGGTAAAGGCCTCACATGGGGTGGACTGAACGGAAGAACAGAAGCTACAGGATTCGGAATCGTATTCTTCACAAGAGAAATGCTGAAGGCTAACGGCGAAGAGCTGAAGGGCAAGACAGTTGCTATTTCCGGATTTGGTAACGTATCCTGGGGAACAGCTACAAAGCTGAACGAACTGGGCGCAAAGGTTGTTACAATCTCCGGTCCGGACGGATACATCTACGATCCTGACGGCGTTTCCGGCGAAAAGGTTGACTACATGCTCGAGCTGAGAGCCAGCGGCAAGAACATCTGCGCACCTTATGCAGACAAGTTCAAGGGAGCTACATTCTATGCTGGAAAGAAGCCTTGGGAAGCTGATGCTGACCTGTACATTCCGTGCGCTACACAGAATGAAATCAACGCTGATGATGCTAAGTCGTTCGTTGACAGAAAAGTTAAGTTCGTTTGCGAAGGATCCAACATGTCCTCCACTAACGAAGCTATCAAGATCATGCAGGACGGCGGAATCATCGTTGGACCTTCAAAGGCTGCTAACGCTGGCGGCGTAGCTTGCTCTTGCATCGAGATGGGCCAGAACGCTGGTAAGACTGTCTTCACACCGGAGCAGGTTTATGAGCAGCTCGAAGGCATCATGGTAGGCATCCACAACGCTTGCAAAGAAGCATCCGAAGAATACTATGGCACATATGACCTGGTTAAGGGAGCTAACATTGCTGGATTCCTGAAGGTTGCTGACGCTATGATGGCACAGGGTCTTGTATAAATCTCGACAGAGAATCTATAGAAGATTAAGATAACCAAAAGACACGGCTTTCAAGCCGTGTCTTTTTATACGCTTTTTATTGATCACAGACTTCAGATCATGGCAACCGGCCGGTCTTCGCTGAACAGATAGAGGTAAGCTTCCCCCACTTCATGCCCGGTCACCGTCTCCAGCGCCCTGGCGTAGATATCTATCTGATCACGATATTTTGCCTCTATGCCGCTGACCGATTCATTCGTCTTGTAGTCCAGGAGCACCAGACCGTCAGCATCTTCAAACCAGCAGTCGATCACGCCCTGAACGATCACTTCCCTGCCATTATGGTCGTAAAGCATGTTGAAGTGGCTTTCCTTGTTCACTTTTTCGGCCGCCGCCGCCCTGATGCCTACCCCGGTCTCGAAGAACCGCTCTATTCGCTCAGTCTCCACGATGTCAGCTTCTTCCCGGTAGAGTATCTCTTTGTCCACGAGCTGTTCAATGAGGCCGGATATATATCCCTCCCCTTCTGCAGCTGCCCGGGCAAAGTCGAGATGCTCCATGACAGTGTGATATATGGTACCGCGTTCGGCAGCACTGAACTTCTTTTCCTCGAGAGTGAACGCAGGCCTTCTCAGAGAAAAGTCCCTATTGCTGCCGCTGTTGATTTCACTGACAGAATACTTGGATTTGATCTTCTCATCTTCGGCATACGGATATACGAACGAAAGCCTCTGTGAGATCTCTTCGGGTACTTCTATCTCCGCGGCCCTGTCGAGCAGCTCACGGACTTCACCTCCGTGCCGCTCCCTTTCCATAGCGTACTCGGAGAGCGTCGTCCTGTCCTCGAATGTTATCGGCAGTCCCGCCTTTCTCACGGCATTATAGATCATGTCCAGATAACAGCTCTTCTGTGAGATCCCGATATCGTATTTATCAAGACGTTTCCACAGATCTCTCATGCCGCCTATCAGGATCAGGCGATCCTTGGCTCTGGTCATGGCCACATAGAGTATCCTCACTTCCTCATCCAGAGATTCTTTCTTCTCCCTGAGGTCGATGGCCTCCTCTATGAGGGTCTCCGCACGCCAGTGACCGCTCTTGCTGACCGCCGCCATACCGAGTCCGAGATCTTTCTGCATGATCCCCAGCTTGCTCGGCTTGTCGAAATTAAAGCGCTTGCCGAGTCCGCAGACGAGGACCACCGGGAACTCCAGGCCCTTGCTCTTGTGAATGGTCATTATCCTCACAACATCATCGTTATCAGAGACCAGTTTGACCTGGCCCATATCGATCTTGTTGCTGCCGATAGCATCGATGTAGCGCAGCAGAGAGTAGATCGTGGCCTCTTTGTTTCCGCGGAAGTCAGCCACTTTATCGACCAGCGCACGAAGATTCGCCTGTCTCTGCCTGCCGCCGGGCAGAGCACCTATATAGGAATAGTAACCGGTTTCCCGCATCAGCTTCCATACAAAGACATCGAGATCCACGCCTGCTGAATATTGCTTCCACCTCGAAAGCTTTTCCAGCACGCCGCCCGCTTTCTGACGCAGTTCGGGCTCACTGCCGCTTTCGGCATAATAGTCCAGCGAATCACGGAAAGTGCCCTCTCCATGCGCCATCCTTATCCTGATCAGTTCATCGATGTCAAAACCGAATATCTGTGATCTGAGCACGCTGAGCAGTGGAATATCCTGCCTGCTGTTGTCGATAACGCGCAGGAGATCGGTGAATGTGAGGATCTCCAGAGTATCGAAATATCCCGTGTTATCATCCACATAAGCTTCGATACCGTTCATCTGCAGGGCTTCGAAGAAAACATCCGCGTTTCTCTTGGCACCCCTCATCAGAATCACGATATCTTTTTTCATCACCTTTCGCACGCTGCCGGTGGCGTTGTCATAAATGTCAGTTCCGAGGACCGAGTTGATAGCCTTCACCGCTGTCATGGCTTCTAACTGCAGCGTCTTCATATCTGACAGCTCCTGATCGATATCATCATCATCTGACTTGCTGCCATCCACGCATATCAGCTGCATAGGCTCGTTGAGCCCTCCGTCCTCAGTCAGCCCGGCGTGCAGGGCCGCATCATCATCGTAATCGTCCATGATCTCTCCGAAGACTATGTTCACGGCATCGATTACAGGCTTTTTGCTGCGGTAGTTCATGTTGAGATCCACCCTCGCCCTGGTCCTCGCCTTTTCGCGGAAGATATCGGGCTCGGCGAGACGGAATCTGTAGATGCTCTGCTTGAGATCACCGACCATGAACACGTTGTCGCCGCGCTGCACCTTGCTGATTATGGCTTCCTGCAGGTAGTTGCTGTCCTGATATTCATCGATGAATATATGCTCGTATTTGTCCCGGAGCTCTGCCGCTGCACTGTCGTCATCCAGTATCCTGATGGCGTAGTGTTCGATATCGCTGAAGTCCACGAGGCCGCGTTCATCCTTGGCCTCCCTGTAAGCTCCATCGAACTTCTCTAAGATATCACAGAGCTTCTCGGCCGCCGGCCTGGTCATGCGGATGTTTTCAAGGTGTTCATCAAGCGTTCTCGCAAAATAGCGCGCGTTCAGATCATCGACGATCTCTTTTCCCTTGGCGCGCCAGGCCTTGACATCATCCTTTATTAAATTATAAGAGGGTCTTTCATAATCTTTCGCCCGCAGCGTGCAGCTCTCAAAGTCTCTGCAGGCGGCCCCTGTCTCATCGAACCCTTTGTCGCGCACGGCAGTCAGCTGATTGAGTTCCATGCCGACCAGTTCACTCATCCGCGTAAGGTCCTGGTCATCCAGCAGCATCTTCGCTTTGGTGTAAGCTTCGATTGCTTTGTGCATCAATTCCCTGATGTCATTGCTGATTACTTCCATCACAGGACCCCTCAGGAATTCCTCACGATCAGTATCCAGATCTTCGATCGCCGACTTCAGCCAGCCGAAAGGATCCGGCATACTGCGCAGCTTTTCATACAGTTTCAGCAGTTCCGCCTTCAGAGCGTCCTCGCTGCGGCTGTCACTGTACTTGTCGAGGAAGTCTATGAACGCCTCGTCGCCTGCCTGGAACATTTCCTCGAACACCAGATCCATAGAATCATTCTTCATGATGACAGATTCCGCATCATCACAGATGGAGATCCCCGGATCGATATCTATGAGATAAAAATATCGCTTCACTATGTTGAGCGCGAAGGCGTGAAATGTGGAAATCGAGGCGCGGTATATGTTATCCAGCTGAGCCTTCATGCGTGCCGCATGCTGCGGATCCTGCACTATTCCCTTCTGCAGCGCCCGTATCAGTTTTTCTTTCATCTCGTCGGCAGCCGCTTTTGTGAAAGTGACTACCAGCAGACGATCCACATCTACTCCTTCATCTATGATCAATCTCCTGATGCGCTCGATGAGCACCGTTGTCTTGCCGGAGCCCGCCGCAGCGGAAACCAGGAGATCATGCCCTTTTTCGGTTATTGCCCGTTCTTGCCTGTCTGTCCACTTCATTGAAACTTTCTCCCTTTCTGTTTCATTATATCATCGTTATGATATAATGAAACAGAGTCTTTATAAAACAAAATCTTTTAGAAAGCGAGCTATAAAATGAACAATAAAAAGCCAACAATGCTGATGATACTTGATGGTTTTGGCATAGCCCCTCCGGGTGAGGGAAACGCGATATCCCGCGCTGAAAAGCCCCATCTGGATGCAATATTCAGGAAATATCCCTTT
The DNA here is from genome assembly GCA_050953405.1 of Anaerovoracaceae bacterium. Lineage (GTDB taxonomy): Bacteria > Bacillota > Clostridia > Peptostreptococcales > Anaerovoracaceae > RUG100. The sequence continues at coordinate 251,759 of JBMNMP010000002.1, forward strand.
ACCACGATCAAGGCCAGCGGTCTGGACGTCGGACTGCCGGAGGGACAGATGGGCAACTCTGAAGTCGGACATTTGAACATAGGCGCCGGACGCATCGTATATCAGGATCTCACATTGATAACTAAAGAGATAGAAAGCGGCAAATTCTTTGAAAACGAGCCTCTGAACCGCGCTATGGACAAGGTGATCGAGAACGGCGGCAAACTGCACCTGCAGGGTCTGCTTTCAGACGGCGGAGTACACAGCCACATCGACCATCTTTTTGCACTGATAAAGATGGCAAAGAATAAAGGCGTAAAAGATCTCTACGTGCACTGCTTCCTGGACGGGAGAGACGTGCCCCCGGATTGCGCCCGCACTTACCTGCGCAAACTGGAGAACTACATGAAAGAGACCGGTCTCGGTCACATCGCCACGATCTCCGGCCGATACTACGCTATGGACAGAGACAAGAGATGGGACAGAGTACAGAAAGCTTACCGTGCGATGACCATCGCTGAAGGCGAGCAGGCAGCCAACGCCGACGAGGCTATCGATGCCTCCTACGGTCGCGAAGAATACGATGAATTTGTGCTGCCGACAGTGATCGACAAAAATGGGACCGTGAATGACGGAGATTCCATCATCATGTTCAATTTCAGGCCCGACAGAGCACGGGAGATCACGCGTGCCTTCGTGGACAAGGATTTTGACGGCTTTGAAAGGGAAAAAACAGTCAGCGGACTGACCTACGTTTGTATGACTCAGTACGATGCCGAGATGCCGAACGTCCTCGTGGCTTATCCCCCGGAACACTACAAAAACACCCTCGGTGAATATCTCTCTGACAACGGGCTCAAACAGCTGCGTATAGCGGAGACCGAAAAGTACGCTCACGTCACCTTCTTCTTCAACGGCGGCGTCGAAGAACCGAACCGCAACGAAGAGCGCATACTGGTGCCCTCACCCAAGGTGGCCACTTATGATATGCAGCCGGAGATGAGCGCTCCCAAAGTGACCGAGCAGGTGCTCAAGCAGATCGCCTTCAATCAGTTCGATGTCATCATCCTCAACTTTGCGAATGCCGACATGGTCGGCCATACGGGCAGCATGGAGGCGGCCATCACGGCCATCGAGACCCTCGATGAATGCGTGCCTCGGATCGTGGCTGCAGTACTCGAAAGAGGCGGCCAGATACTGCTGACTGCGGACCACGGCAACGCCGACGAGATGCTGGACGACAAGGGTGCTGTTGTCACCGCACATTCGCTGAACCCGGTGCCCCTGGTGAACATATCAAAGGACCCTGCAGGATTGAAGGACGGTGGACGCCTCTGCGATCTGGCACCGACACTGCTGGATATGATGGACATGGCGATACCGCCTGAGATGACAGGTCACAGCCTGCTGAAAAAATGAGGTCGACATGAGCAAGTCTAAAAAACTGATAATTTTTTCGATAGCCGCGGGACTGGTGCTGGTGATAGGTGTTTTCCTCTTTGTCTCCAGCGGCAGCAAGCAGGAAGAACACTACACCAGGCTGAGCGCCAGCGACCAGGTATACGGGACCTGGGCCACCGACTCTTCCGCGCGCAAGGGCGACAGCGCCGAACTAACTTTCAAAGAAAAAGGCGCCGTAAGCGGACAAGTATCCGGTTACGGTTTCAAGGGCTCCTGCAAAAAACTGGAGAACGGCACTTATGTCATCTTCAACCGCAAGGGCAAGGCGGCCTATAAATTCAAGATCGACGGCGATGATATGTCGCTGGGCTCTGCAGCCGCAGCTCACTCCTCGCGCTGGGAGCTGCAAAAGGAATGATCATCCCTTCTGGCGACGGCTTCGGCGGCTTTGATACCGTCGACTGCGGCGGACACGATACCGCCGGCGTATCCTGCTCCTTCGCCCGCAGGGTACAGACCCCTGACGCGTGACATCATATGATCACGGTCACGCAATATCCTCACCGGTGACGAACTGCGCGTTTCCACCGCGGTCATCCTGGCCCGCCTGTCATCGAAACCGCGCAGTTTTTTCCCCAGATGAGGCATAGCTTCGATAATGTCCCTGCCGGCAAAATCCGGCAGGCATTTTTTTACCTCGGAATCCGCAAACTCGCCCCAGGTCGTCTGCGGCAGGGTATAATCCCCGCCGCCGGCACGGAAAGCCAGCTCTTCATACTTTCTCTGGAATTCCACTCCTGCCAGCGGGTCATCGCTCTCAAAGTCGGAAGTGCGCACATCGACCAGAAGTCCGCTGTTGGCAAATTTCCCGTTCCGGGCTCTGCGGCTCATGCCGTTGGTGACCACACCGCCCTCCTCCGAGCTGGCGCAGATCACCTCTCCGCCGGGGCACATGCAGAATGTATACACTCCCCTGCCGTCACGGCAGTGGTATGACAGCTTGTAATCGGCATGGCCGAGCAGCTTTGCCAGCTCGGAGTCACCGTATTGAGAGCGGTCTATCAGCGTCTGCGGGTGCTCTATGCGCACGCCTATCGAAAACGGTTTCTGCTCCATCTGTATACCGGACTGCGACAGCATCTTAAATGTGTCCCTGGCGCTGTGTCCCACAGCCAGTATGATATCATCAGTTTCGATGCGCTCTTCCCCGCCGTTCTCGCTGCGCACCAGCGCCGCGGTTATCCTGCCTCCCTCGATTTCCAGACCATCCAGTCTGCTGCTGAATCTGAAGGTCCCGCCGTTTTCCTCTATGCGCTGCCTTATATTCCTGACGACCGTCTTCAGCCTGTCAGTGCCTATGTGCGGTTTCGCCTTCCAGGTTATTTCCTCGTCTCCGCCGGCCTCCGCCAGCACTTCGAGCACCTTGTTGATGCGTATGTCTTTGATGTTGGTGGTCAGTTTGCCGTCTGAAAAGGTGCCCGCACCGCCCTCGCCGAACTGCACGTTCGACTCCGGATCCAGCTGACCGCTTTCCCAGAAGCGGCGCACATCTTTCTCACGCTCTTCTACCCTCTTGCCACGCTCCAGCACGATCGGGGACAGTCCCATCAGCGACAGCACCAGCGCCGCAAACATGCCGCAAGGGCCAAAGCCGGCAACCACCGGAGGCTTCATTCCGCTGCGCACCACCCGGGGTATCTCAAAAGTATCCTCGGGGACCGGAGTGCAGTCGTTATTACTGCAGTCCAGCTCCCGGTCACACTCAAAGTCCACGCTGTATACCAGCTTGATATTGTTCTTGTACCTGGCATCGATCGATTCCTTCACGATTTTCCAGTCCGTGATCCTGAGGCCCATCATATCGAGCCTCTTTTTGATCTTGTATGGTATGGAGCCCTTAGATTCATTCAGTCCCAGTTTTATTTGATGCATTCTATACATTAGTTGCTGCCCTCCCCGCTTTGATGCCTGTCTTCCATGCGTGATCGAGATTGTACCCGCCGCACGGTCCGTCGTAATCCATGATCTCACCAGCGAAATACAGGCCGCTGACCAGGCGCGATCTCATGGTTTCCTCATCCACTTCGCTGTAGGGAATGCCGCCACCGGTGCACTGAGCGTATTTCCAGCCTCTGGCGCCCCTCACAGCGAGATCAAACTCCTGCAGATTCTGTGCTATGGCCGCGATCTCATCGTCGCCGAGCTCGGAGATTCGCTTGCTCTTTTCTATATTCGCGCGGGAAAGTATCACCCCGGCCAGCTTTCTGTTGACTATCGACAAGAGGATGTCACCGGCCTTCAGCCCCGCGATATGACGTCGCTGATCGAGTATGGAGGCGCTGTCTTCCGGTCCCAGTACCAGCCGCAGATTGTAGTCGCTGAATGAGGTCTCCTCATCGAGCGTCAGGAAACGGCTCAGATCCATGACGCAGATCCCGGAGACGCCGTAATCGTTGAACTGTATCTCCCCGGATTCTTCAGCAACCGTTACCCCTTTTCTCTGCAGTATCGCCGTGCCTCTGGCGCGCACACCTTTCAGCTCCGAAGTGCCCTCCGTTTCCATCCCGGTGAGTACGGGATAGGGCCTGTTGACGCTGTGTCCCAGCGCCCTGGCCAGTTTGAAGCCGTCCCCGCTGCAGCCATACTGCGGACCCGCCTTGCCGCCGCACGCTATGATCAGCTTCCTGGCCTCTATGCCGCCCAGTGAAAAAGGGTAAGCTCCTGGCTGCATCACGACCCCGGATACTGCCATATCCCCGATCACCCTGACGCCGGCTCCCTTTACGGCACTCTCCAGAGCAAAGACCACATCGGCAGCCGATTGACTGCGCGGGTATACCCTGCCCTCTTCGTCGGCCATAGTCGTGATCCCGATGGAATCAAAAAAGCCGAGCACACTTTCTACCTTGCGGCAGGCCATGTTGGAAAGATTGCAGCGGCCGTTTCCGGTAGCGTACAGTTTTTTCCCCAGTTTTTCTTTCTTCTCCAGCAGCACTATCTCTGCTGTGCTGTCTTCAGATGCGGCCGCGATCGCCGCAGTCATACCGGCAGCTCCGCCGCCGATGATACATATATCGCATTTATTCATCTTCATCCTTTGCATAAAAAAAACGGACACAAACTGATAGTCCGGTCCGTTATCCTCGATCTGTAGTGCTCAGTGAAGCACGTTATCATCATCCTGTTCGTCCTCCTCGGGGACAATAATGAGCGTTGCCGCCTTGCCGACCATTTTCTTGAAATCGTCTGCCAGCTTTACATCATCATCGGACTTGGACTCACCGATGACGACCTTGCTGACATCGTGCTTGCCTACCATGCTCGCCAGAGTCGCCAGTACATTGTTCGATCTGACCACCGTAAAATAAGCCCCGTACTCGACGGATTTCTTGTATAGATATTCTAAGGCTTCGGTTTCCTTGTTATGGCCCAGTTTTGACAGTTCATAGTGCGCTACGTGTACAATATACAGGTCTCCGCCTTCCCCTTCGGCCAGTTCTTTGCCGTATCTGATCAGGCGGTCGCAAGTTTTCTGCTGCGTTACGCAAACTAAAACATTCCTCATATCGCTTAAAGCTCCTCATCCTTATATCTAATAACGATTGTAACCAGTATAAACCAAAAACGGAATTAATTCTACTGATTTTCGAAAAGTTCCGAGACTTTCATCATTATAGCGCACTCTATCCTCTTGCGGTGCAGCCTGCAGCCCAGTTCGTACACTCCGGAGACAGAGCCCGTGGAGTGAAAGGCGTTGGCTGCGCATCCTCCGCTGCAGTACAGGCGTGCAAAACAGTCCCGGCATTCTTCGTGTGAATAGACATTGCAGCTGCGGAACTGCTGCAGTACTTCAGGACGCTGCACACCGTCAAAGATGGTGCCCAGTTTGAAGTTCTTGTCTCCCACGAACTGATGGCACGGGTAGAGGTCGCCCTCCGGGGTCACCGCCATGTATTCGGTGCCCACTCCGCAGCCCGAGATCCTCTTAGAAATACACGGTCCGCCCGTCAGGTCTATCATATAGTGGTAGAAGGTAAAGCCGCGCCCTTCTTTCCTGCGCCTGATCATTTCCAGCGCCAGACGTTCGTATTCGCTGCACAGCTTCTCCACATGTTCATCTTTCAGCGCATACGGTTCCTCAGGTGAGGATACCGCCGGTTCGATGGACAGCTCCTTAAAGCCCAGGTCTGCCATATGCAGCACATCGCTGGCAAAGTCGAGGTTGTTCGCCGTATACGTTCCCCGCATATAGTAGTCCTTCTGTCCCCTGGCGTCGGCCAGTTTTTTGAACTTGCCGACGATCAGATCATAAGTACCGCCGCCGTTCTTTGTGCGCCTCATCCTGTCATTGACTTCCTTCCTGCCGTCCAGTGAAATGACAACATTGCTCATCTCCCTTCCGGTGAAATCGATGACCTCGTCGTCCAGCAGGATACCGTTGGTAGTCAGCGTGAATCTGAAATTCTTGTCGTTTTCCTTTTCGAGAGAACGCCCGTAAGCCACCAGTTTTTTTACGACATCCCAGTCCAGCAGCGGCTCACCGCCGAAAAAGTCCACTTCCAGATTGTGTCTGCCCGGAGAATTCTCCACCAGATAATCCAGTGCGCGTTTGCCCGTCTCATAGCTCATCAGCCCCCGGTCACCGTGATAGTGACCCTTGCCGGCGAAACAGTATTCACAGTCCATATTACAGTCATGAGCCACGTGGAGACAGATAGCTTTGAGCACTGACTGTCTCTCCTTGAATTCCTTGGCCGCATCGTAAAATATGTCCTCGGAAAACAGCTTTTTTTCATCTATGAGCTGTTCTATATCATCAAAGACCTCTGCGATATCCTCATCGCTGACGTCGTATTTTTCTTTTATGATCCTGCGGATCTCGTCGCGCGGCCTCTCTTCATACATACCGATGATATCATAAGCCACATCATCGACGACGTGGATCGATCCGCTGTTTACATCGATCACGATGTTATATCCATTCAATTTATATTGGTGTATCATGTTACCACTTTCCATTTGCCGGCACATTAAAAATCGCCGCAAGTCCCTATTGGCCTGCAGCGATATGAATACCTTTGATTATTTCTGCTGCTCGCACTTCTGATTAGCCACGCTGCAGGATGTCTTGCTCGCCGACTGGCATGATGTCTGACATTCGCCGCAACCGCCCTTTGCAGCACTTGCAGCCAGGTTTCTGGTTTCCAAAGTCTTTATTCTCTTCATTTTATGTGTCCTCCTGATATTTTCAATACTTATATTACTATATCAAAACGAGGTGGCCCTGTCAATGTCTCAGATGTCCATGTTATCTATATCAGAGACCTCTCGGTAAAAAGGTTCAGTATATGTCCATCCGCAGCTGGTCATCTATGAAGGATTCCTGCACTGCATCTTTTACTATGTCGCTGTCCAGAGGTCCCCCGATGAGAAACGGTGAATCCGGATCGTGCAGTTTCCGGCTGCGGGCCACCGAGTCGCGGTCGTAGTTGGCGTAGCAGTAAGCACATCCGTGCGCACACGTGTTGTATACGCCGATGTCGTTCCCGAGCACACAGCTGCATCCGCTCCTGGCGTGCATGGCCGCGGCTGGTATTTCCAGTTTGATTCCCGTATATCTCTCGAGCACCCGTCCGGTCATGCAGCCGGAACAATCGATGCCGAAGGCAGCCATGTCCTGACCTTCGAGACAGGTATGCAGGCGGATGCCGTGGCTCCCGGCAATCGCCGCAAATTCCCGGCCCAGCCGGGCTCTCTCATCTCTGGTGACCATCCTCGCCCGGGGGAAATTCCTTCTGGTCTTCTCATACAGGTCTATAAAGCTGATGACGCACTGAGAGGTATATCCCGCCAGTTCATCAGCCATGCGCGAGAAAGCCCGGCAATGGAAGTCAAGATCATATTTTTCAGAGATAAAGATCGGATCGTACCTCCAGCTGACACCTCTACGTCCACGTGCCTGCGACAGCCTGCGGAACGTCTCCAGAGCCTCGGCAACCGGCGGCACGGCTCCCGGCCATACGGCGTGATCGTCATGAACCAGAACTGGTTGAAGGCATCCAGTTCATGGAGCCTCGGCAGCATGGGAGAGGGATCTTTGCTGCAAAAACAGATCACATCCACCAGTCCCGGATCCAGTTTGTAGCGCGTGACCCGCGAGGGAGCATACGGATTCCTGACCATGACAAAGCCTTCCCTGATGCGATTATAGAACCACCTGCTGTAAAAAGCCGGTATGTCAGTGCGATTTCCCGTGTTCAGTATCATTGTTTCTCCTTACTGTCCTCTATGATAACACGTTTAACGATGATATAATACTCTCATGGAAAGGACTGTTTTACACTGTGATATGAATAGCTTTTATGCCAGCGTCGAGCTGCTCGACTATCCGCAGCTGCGCGATGTACCTATGGCGGTATGCGGGAATCCGAAGAACCGCCACGGTATTATTCTGGCCAAAAATGACCTTGCGAGGAAAAGCGGAGTGCAGACGGCGGAGACCCTCTGGCAGGCGAAGAAAAAATGCCCTCAGCTGCAGTGTGTGCTCCCGCACCACGACAAATACAGGCGCTATCATCACATAATAAATGAAATTTACGGACGTTACACGGACATGGTGGAGCCCTTCAGCGTTGACGAATCATGGCTGGATGTCAGCGGCAGCCTGAAACTGTTCGGCAGTGGAAAAGAGATCGCCGACGACATCAGGGCTACCGTGCGCAGGGAGACCGGCCTCACCCTGTCGGCCGGCGTTTCCTTCAACAAATTCCTCGCCAAGATGGGCAGCGAATACAAAAAGCCGGACGCCACCACCGTGCTCAGCAAAGAGAACTTCCGCGACCTCCTATGGCCGCTGCCCATAGGAGATATGTTCATGATCGGCAAAGCCACAGAGAGAAAGCTGATATCCCTGGGCGTGAAGACTATCGGAGAGCTGGCATGCAGTAAGCGCGACAGTCTCATCACCCTGCTGGGCACCCTTGGCGGCGATCTGCACGACTATGCCAACGGGATCGATGAACGGCCTGTAGCCCTGCAGTCAGAGCGCAGGAAGATCAAATCTGTCGGCCACGGGATCACCTTCCACCGCAACCTGACAGGAGAAGAAGACCTGCGGACCGCCACCCTGGGGCTGGCTGACAAGGTGTGCGCCAGACTGAGAAAATATCAGCTGCGCGCCGGCGGTGTCAAGGTGGAAATAAAAGATCCTCAATTCAACACTATCTCGCGTCAAAAACAGCTGGAATACGCGAGTTCCATACCTGAAGAGATAGCAAAAGCCGCCATGGAACTGATCCATGCCGGCTGGAAAAAAAGCAGGCCTATCCGCCTGCTGACGATCACCGCTATCAGTCTCACAGACGAGGACTCTGCAGTCCAGCTGACTATCTTCGATCAGAAAAATACCGCTCACGAGCGCCTGGAAAAAGTCAGCCGCACCATAGACGATATACGTGACCGGTTCGGCGATGACTCGATAACCTTCGGCCGCATCCTCGGAAACGATATCGGCATCCGTACTGATGAAAAGAAGGATGAATGATCCTCAATCGCCGACTACATCGCTCATACTGTAGAGACCGGGCTCTCTGCCCTGCAGCCACAGTGCCGCCCTGCAGGCTCCGGTTGCGTAGCACTTCCAGTTGTAAGCGTGATGCGTCAGTTCTATTCTCTCACCCGTGCCGCCGAAATAAATCGTATGGCTGCTGGGTATGTCTCCTGCTCTCACCGAGTGATAACCTATTTCTGCGGGATCGATATGCGCCGCCTTGCAGAGGATCTCTCCGAACTCGAGCGCCGTTCCGCTGGGAGCATCCAGCTTGTCCTCATCGTGCAGGTCCAGTATTTCCATCTTGCATTGGCCGGCCAGCTTCTCGGCCGCCAGAGCCATCATCTTCATCATCACGTTTACCATGACAGAAGTATTCGCTGTCTTCAAAACGGGTATCTCTTCTGCGGCTTCCTCAAAGGACCTGTCCTGTTCCGGACTGAAGCCCGTGGTGCCGCATATCAGAGCCTTGCCGTGCGTCCGGCAGGATTCAAGTACATCCATGGATATCTGCGGCCGCGAGTAGTCGATCACGAGATCGCATCTGTCGATCACCTTCTCAAGATCATCGAACACCTCTGCGCCGCAGATCCTGCTGCCGATGTAATCGCGCCCCGCAGGGCCGATCAGTCCCACCAGCTCGAGGCCGTCGGTGGCCGCCGCCTGTTCTATTATCAGTGAATCCATTTTGCCCCTGGGGGCAGTTACTATCAGTTTCATTTCTTCCTCCTCGCCGCTTACTTTACTAATCCCAGGGTCAGCTTTACATTGTTCTCCCCGAGGATATCCTTTAGCTTTTCCTGCGCCGCTTCGTGATCCACCATGAGATCCCTGCCGGCGCGGAAACGCTTTTTCCCAAGATATATGATCACGTCAGTCCCGCCCCTGGTTTCTGCGAGTACCCTGCGGACCGCAGTCAGCTGCTCTTCATCCTGCAGTCTCAGCTTCAGCAGCGGGCGGGTCTCCATCTTCCTGACATCGTTGATGCTGTCCGCCAGCAGCTTTGGCTGTTCGTCCTCTCTGCAGTTGATCGTGCCCCTCACCGCAATGATGGCATCTTCCTTGAGGAGATGGGCATACTTTTCAAAGACATTTGGAAAGACGACGACTTCCGTGGTGCCGTAAAAGTCTTCCATCTGCACGAATGCCATCTGCCGGTTGCTCTTCGTTATCAGTACGCGCTTTCCGGTGATGATGCCTGCCATCACCGCTTTCTGCCCATCGCTCACCCTGGCTCTCCCGCCGTCATCAGCGGCCTCCATCAGGTCCCTGGCGTCTGCCGTCGTGTAGCGGTTGATGATATCCGCATAGTCGTCCAGCGGATGTCCCGTTATATACACACCCAACATATCCTTTTCCATGGACATCAACAGCTCCCGGCTGAAGTTTTTAATGTCCGGCAGCTTTCCGGAGGTATCGCCGGCTTCCATGACATCGTTGTTCATCTGGAAGAGCGACATCTGTCCGGCGACATTCCGTTTGCGGTCGTTCTGGGCCGAATCGATCAGGCCCTCATATACAGCCAGCAGCTGTGCACGATTCTCATTCATGGAATCAAAGGCTCCCGCCCTGATGAGACTTTCGATCGCCTTCTTGTTTATCTCGCTGATATCAACGTTTTCTATGAAGGTGAAAATATCGTGCGGCAGACCCTTTTCCTCGCGTGCGCTGATGATGGCGTCGATGACGCCCTCGCCCACGTTCTTCACGCCCAGAAGGCCAAAGCGGATCTTGCCGTCGACCACGGTGAACTTCTTTTCGCTCTCGTTCACGTCAGGCTGCAGGACCTCGATGCCCATATCGTGGCAGTTCCTGATGTAATTTGAAATATTATGAGCATCGCCCATCACGGAGCTCATCAATGCGGCCATGAATTCCACAGGGTAGTGTGTCTTCAGATAAGCCGTCTCATAAGCCAGCACCGCATAGGCCACAGCGTGTGATTTGTTGAAAGCGTATTCGGCGAAGCTTATCATCTGATTGAAGATGGCTTCTGCAGTCGGGCGGTCGACACCGTTTTCTCCCGCTCCCTTGATGAAGACTTCTTTTTCGGACATCATAACATCGCGCTTTTTCTTGCTCATGGAGCGTCGCAGTATGTCGGAATGCCCGTAAGTGTAACCAGCCAGATCCCTGACTACCTGCATCACCTGCTCCTGATACACCAGGCAGCCGTAGGTGACCGAAAGAATGGGTTCCAGCAGCGGATGCAAATATTTAATATTGCCGGGGTCCTTTTTGTTGGCTATGTAAGTCGGTATGCTCGCCATCGGGCCCGGCCTGTAGAGCGCGATACCGGCAACGATATCCTCAAAGCAGTCGGGTTTGAGGTTTTTCATGAACTGGGTCATCCCGCCGGATTCCAGCTGGAAGATCCCCTGCGTGTTGCCGCTGGAGATCGTCTCAAAGGTCGCCGGATCGTCGTACTCCATACTCGAAAGATCCAGCTTCACGCCGTGTTCGCGTTCGATCATGACGAGAGCATCGCGGATGACGGTCAGGTTCCTGAGCCCGAGGAAGTCCATCTTCAACAGTCCCAGCTCCTCGATGGTAGTCATGTTGAACTGCGTCGACGGTCCCTTTTCTGTCAGATAGAGGGGAACATAATCATCGATAGGCATGCGTGAAATGACCACTCCTGCCGCATGGGTAGAAGCATGGCGCGGCATCCCTTCGATCGCCCGCGAAAGATCAAGCACCTTCTCGACCACGGGGTCGTTTTCATAGCGCGCCTTCAGCTCCGGATTCGCCTTCAGAGCATCGTCGATAGTCATCTTGATGCCGAACGGGATCGCCTTGGCGATAGCATCAGTTTCCGCATATGGCACATTGAGAACGCGCCCCACGTCGCGCACAGCCGCCTTGGCTTTCAGAGTACCGAAGGTGCAGATCTGCGCCACCCTGTCAGCGCCGTATTTCCTGACCACATAATCAATGACCTCACCGCGCCGCTCGTAGCAGAAATCGACATCGATATCCGGCATGCTGACGCGCTCCGGATTGAGAAAGCGTTCGAAGATGAGGTTGTATTTGATGGGGTCTATATCGGTGATATGCAGTGTATAAGCTACAATGCTGCCGGCGGCAGAGCCCCTGCCCGGTCCCACCATGATGTTCTGAGAACGTGCGTAATTGATGAAATCCCAGACTATCAGAAAGTATTCCACATAGCCCATCTGCTCGATGATACTGAGCTCATAATCGAGGCGCTCCTGCAGGCCCTCGCCGCCTTCGGGATAGCGTGCAGCAAGGCCTTCCTGACATAGTTTGCGCAGATAGACGGCATTGTCCATACCGTCCGGTGCGTGAAATTCCGGCAGGTGCAGTTCTCCAAACGTGAACTCGACCTCACACTGCTCCGCGATGCGGCTGGTATTGTCACAGGCCTCCGGCAGTTTCTCAAAGATGGTCCGCATCTCTTCTTCGCTCTTGAGATAAAACTGATCGTTGGGAAAGCGCATGCGGTCCTCGTCGTCGATACTGCTGGCCGTTTGTATGCACAGCAGTATATCGTGGGCTTCCGCGTCCCTGCGGTCGACATAATGCACGTCATTAGTGGCCACGACAGGGATGCCTGTCTCCTCGTGCAGCCTGATGATCATGGGGTAGATGCGCTTTTCATCTTCCAGGCCCTGATCCTGTATTTCCAGATAATAGTTTTCCTCGCCAAAGATATCGCGGAATTCAAGAGCTTCCTTCCGGGCGCCTTCATAATCACCCGCCAGCATCTTCTGCTGCACATCTCCCGCAAGACACGCGGAGAGGCAGATGATGCCCTCACTGTGTTCCGCGAGCACCTCCTTGTCGATCCTCGGCTTATAATAAAATCCCTCCACACAGCCGATGGAGACGATTTTTACCAGATTTTTGTATCCTGTATTGTTCTTGGCCAGCAGGATGAGATGACCCTGCCGCTTGTCCTTTTCGGGATCCTTGTCGAGGTGCGAACGGGCCGCGGTGTACACCTCGCAGCCTATGATCGGCCGGATGCCGTTCTTTTTGCATTCTTTGTAGAAATCGATCACGCCGAACATGACGCCGTGGTCGGTGATCGCAAGAGAATCCATGCCCAGTTCTTTAGCACGGGCAACTACCTTCTCGATGCGCGCTGCGCCGTCGAGAAGTGAATATTCAGTATGGACATGAAGATGTGTAAAAGCCATGATCAACCTTTTCTCTTCTTTTCCCTGTGCTTTCTGCCGGCAGCGGCGACCAGAGCGAGGCCCCAGTAAAAGCAGGCCAGCACTACCAGCAATATGATAATATTCCTGGGCTCCATAGGCATGCCGATCAGATGTGACACGAACATGCCGGCGATGATGAAGATCCAGAAGTATATCACTTTTCCCATCAGTGTTTTTCCCATTGCAGCCTCCGGTATCAGTTCTTTCTAATGTGGACGTCCAGCTGGTTGTAGGGCATCGCGATGCCGGCTTCATCGAAGGCGCGTTTGACATTCTCTTCCATGAAGTATTTCACCGGCCAGTAATTTTCTGTCTTCGTCCACACAAAGAAATCCAGCTCTACAGCGCTCTCGGTGTTCGCGGACACCCCGCAGAACGGCTCCGGATCCCCCAGTATCATGGGATTGCTCTCCGCCAGAGCAAACATGAGATCCCTGGCCTTCTCCACATCTGCATCATATCCTATGCCGAACTTCAGGTCAACACGCCTGGTGTCCAGCCTCGAATAGTTGGTGAGCACCGAAGTGATCACCCTTCCGTTGGGTACAGTTATCACCTTGTTGTCATTGGTGGTCAGCGTCGTGATCAGAAGATCGATGTGCTTTATATAACCGGTCGTTCCCTCTATATCTACATAGTCGCCGCTCGTGAACGGCTTGGTCACCATGACCACGATGCCGCCTGCAATATTCCCCAGGCTGTCCTTCAGCGCCAGAGCGATCGCCGCGCCGCCGACACCGAGCACTGTGATCAGCGAAGCAGTCTGTATGTGTAGCCTGTTGAGCACCATCAGCAGCAGTACGATGAACAGCAGTAATTTTACCGCGTTTACAATAAAACGGTGGAGCACCTCATCGAGGACGCTCTTTTTCAATGCCTTTCTGAGCACTGTGAGCACTATCTTTATGACCAGCAGGCCGATGAGGAATATAGCTGCAGTCGTCGCTATATCTATCATAGTATCCCTGTGGGCCGCAAAGAAATCAAGCATTATTTCTGTTCCTCCTGCGATCGATCTCCTTCAGCAGCTTTTTCCTCAGTCGGATGTCGTCGGGTGTCACCTCTACCAGTTCGTCGTTGTCGATGAACTCCAGGGCCTCTTCGAGTGAAAAGATTATCGGCGGCGACAGCTTGATGGATTCGTCGCTTCCCGCTGCACGCTGGTTGGTAGCCTTCTTCGCCTTGCACGGGTTGACGACCATGTCTTCCTGACGGCTGTTCTCCCCTATTATCATTCCTTCGTAGACTTCCACTCCGGGGCCGATGAACAGATGCACTCTTTCCTGTATATTAGCCAGTGCATACGGCGTCGAGGTCCCGTGTTCTTGAGCTATAGCCACTCCGTTGGTGCGCCTCGGGATATCGCCCTTGAAATCTTCGAAGGCGGCGAACCTTCTCACCATGGTTCCCTCGCCTCTGGTATCGTTGATGAATTCGGTACGGTAACCCAGCAGACCTCTGGTAGGCACCATAAATTCCATGTGTACGTAACCGTTCTCGTTGCTCATCTCCTGCATCATGCCCTTTCTCAGGTTCAGCTTTGAGATCACAGAGCCTGAGTACTCTTCGGGCACCGAGATGACCACTTCTTCGATCGGTTCCTGACGATGGCCCTTCTCGTCCTTGCGCATGATGACTTCAGGTTTGCTGACCGCCAGCTCGTATCCCTCACGCCTCATGTTCTCGATGAGTATCGAAAGATGCAGCTCCCCGCGGCCACTGACCTTGAAGACATCAGTGGAGTCCGTCTCTTCAACTTCCAGTCCTACGTTGACCTCCAGCTCCTTCTCGAGCCTGCTCTTGATGTGACGCGTGGTCACATACTTGCCGACCCTGCCGGCGAACGGGGAATCGTTGACCATGAAGTTCATCGACAGCGTGGGTTCCTCGATATGGATCATCTCCATGGGCTGCGGGTCGTTCATGTCAGTTATCGTCTCCCCGATGGAAATATCAGGGATGCCGCTGACGACTACAATGTCGCCGCACTGCGCCTCTTCGACGGGTACCCTGCCCAGACCGCGGTAAACGAATACCTGATTGATCTTTTTGGATACCGGGTCTGCATCACCGCGGCACACGCCCACAGTCTGCGCCTCTTTCAGCGTGCCCTGAGTGATTCTGCCGATGCCCAGCCTGCCGATATAATCGTCATAAGCCAGCGACGATATCTGCAGCTGCAGCGGTTCGTCGCGCTTGTCCGGGTACGGGGTGCAGTGCTTTGCTATGGTCTCGAACAGCGGTGTGATATCCAGGCCGCCCTCGCCCTTGGCGCTGCGCTTTCTCTTGGAGCCGCCTGATTCGATCTTGATGTTCTCCGCATCCTTAGGATCGTAGACCACGATCCCCTGCCTTGCGATGCCGTAAAGGATAGGGAAA
The DNA here is from genome assembly GCA_050953405.1 of Anaerovoracaceae bacterium. Lineage (GTDB taxonomy): Bacteria > Bacillota > Clostridia > Peptostreptococcales > Anaerovoracaceae > RUG100. The sequence goes on from JBMNMP010000002.1 coordinate 267,251, forward strand.
TCGAGCTGTTCGTCATTGGCGTTGAGATCCATGAACAGCTCGTATACCTCATCTACTACTTCGTCGATACGGGCATCGCTCTTATCTATCTTGTTGATCAGCAGGATCGGATTGAGACCCTGCTCCAGCGACTTCTTGAGTACGAACCTGGTTTGCGGCATCGGTCCCTCCGAGCTGTCGACCAGGAGTATTACTGTGTCCACCGTCTTCATGATACGCTCTACTTCGGAGCTGAAATCGGCATGTCCCGGTGTGTCCACGATGTTGATCTTGACGTCCCCGTGCATCACCGAGCAATTCTTTGAGTATATGGTGATCCCGCGCTCCCGCTCAATGTCGTCGCTGTCCATAACGCAGTCGACGACCTGCTCGTTCTCGCGGAAGACACCGCTCTGTGAAAGAAAGGCATCCACCAGCGTCGATTTACCTGCATCGACGTGGGCGATGACCGCTATATTAATGATTTTTTGTCTTTCTGCCATTGAAAGTCCTCTTTTCTTCTTTATTTCGTGACTTTTTATTATATCACGTGACAGGCTCTTTAGGCAACACAAGCAATCATTTTGTTCCGTCCGGCGGCCGGGGGCGGCTTCAGTTTGTAAGAGCCTGCAGGTCGATGACTTTGTCAGCTGCCCCTGCTACGCTATCACTGTGGGTGACGATGATGACGCATTTGTTTTTCTCGTGGGCCTGTTCCCTGAAGAGATTCATGATCTCGTGTTCTGTATCCTTGTCCAGATTGCCGGTAGGTTCGTCAGCCAGCAGGATAGCCGGTTCATAGGACAGAGCGCGGGCTATAGCCACCCGCTGCTGCTGTCCTCCCGATAGTTTTAATACCGGCCTCTCAAGATCCTGTTCGTCGAGGCCCATACTCTTCAGCAGATCCGTTGCCGCAGCCTTTTTGTCCGCATAACGGTGACCTGAAATATCCATGGAGAGGACCACGTTCTCAACAGCATCCATCTTCGGGAAAAGATTGTAGCTTTGAAATACGATGCCTACTTCGCTGCAGCGATATCTATAAGTGTACATCCTGCTGATGTCATTGCCCCTGACCAGGATCCTGCCTCCGGAAGGCTTTACCAGAGCGGATAGAAGTGACAGCAGCGTGGTCTTGCCGGCACCCGACCGGCCGCGTATGGCATATACCCGGCCGGCCTCAAAAGTCAGGTTCAGATCGTGAAAGATCTCCACCGACGCCTGGTTGTATGAAAATGTAAGATTTTCTATCTGTAAAATACTCATTAGTATGCTCTCCTTTCTCAGTCTCTGTTCGTCAATATTTCGAGCGGATCGTACCTCGTGATCCAGATGACGGAAGCTCCGCCGGCAACCAGAACCAGTAAGACTCCTATGCCTGCCAGCTCCAGGATCACGGTCGCATTGGCTGCCGAAGTTACCTTGCTGATGGTCTGCAGCGGTCCTCCTTTGCCGGTCTTTGAACCGGAGCTGTCCGGCGGCCTGTTCTGATTACTGCTGTCGCTGCTGTTCTGAGACGGCGGCGCAGCACTTCCGTGTCTGAAATCCTGTGATGTGGTCACGCTTTGTGAAGACAACAGCTTGTTGGTCACCGGTACTGAGGTAAAACCGCCGATGATCCCGCCGGCAATAATGGCGACTATGGCAATGGCTGCGATCTCGCTGATAAAGAGAGCGCCTATTTTCCGCTTGTTCATCCCGATGGCAACCAGCACTCCGATGTCATATTTCCTCTCCCTGATACTGAACAGCGTGAGTACCACGATGATGGTACCGCCTATTGCAAGGACAAGTATCAGGAAAATCCTGGCGTATTTGCTCAGGTTAGTGAGCGGCTGCAGCTCCCTCAGATATGTGTTAACGTCCTGTGATTCAACTGTATATTTACTTGACAGTCCGGCATCCTTCACCTGGCTCTTGAACTGTTTGTATTTGCTGTAGCTTGCAAAGGCGTATGTGCCCTGTGTGTTCATAGAAAGGTCTTTTGCATCCGCGATTTTTTTGAGCGCCGCATAGCTCATATATATAGTATTGCTGCCGCTGCCCGGCTGCATGCCGGAGCCCGCTGCCTCTGATGATGAAGTCGTCTTGTAAATGCCGACTATTTTGACCTTGTAAGTCGTGCTGCTCTTGTCAGGATCTTTGAAAGTTATGGTGTCTCCTACAGATAGATCGTTGTAGCTGGCAAGAGTGCTGCTGATAACGCACTGCGCCGCTGTCGTTCCTTCTTTGAAGAGCGAACCCTTTGATATTTTGGCCGTGCCTTCAGTAAATGCGGTCATCGCGTCATCACTGCTGCAGCCGAGAATTGTGAAATCACCGGACGAGGAGTCCTGCGGTCCCCGGTTACCGAACTGACTGTCGCTGCTGACTGCATCGATCTTGGAAGCGTCAGCTGAAAGACTGTCTGTGTAGTAAAAGTTGTTGACGCTGCTCAAATTCGCATATTTCTGCAGCTGTGTCAAAGACAAAGATGAGTTCTGCATATTTTCTTTCAGAGTGCTCTTGTCCGGCCGGGTGCCGCTGCTGAACAGCTTGTCCATATCGAGAGTTATGTTTGCAGTGACCTTCAGGGATTTGAGTCCGTTTTCCCTCGTCGTCTGCGCCGCCTGCCTGATCGACAGCGCCAGACAACAGGAAAGTGCGATAATAAAGATTATGATTCCGAACAGTATTGAGCGTCCCTTGGAACGCCGTATGTTCTGCAATGCATTTTTGATAATATACATTTGGCCTCCTATAAAATCATGTAAAGAAATTACTGTTTGCACAGTTTAGCGGCCGATTCTGAAATTTATCTTAACTGTATAAAGAAAATTATTCCCTGCTGAGGAACTGCATCACCAATGATTTTGGCTCCGGCGGCCTTCCGCCATCAGCCATCTCTTTCATTTTCTTACATTAGAGCAATAAAAAAGGACTGGTTTCCCGACCCTGTCATTTCAGCAGTCAGCAGGCAGCTCCCGCAGGGAGAAAAAAATCAGAATTTCCCGCTGCAGCTCGCAAAATGACTTATTTTTCTTTGCGATGTTCTATGGCAGCCCGGCGCAGCTCAGCTGCTTCCTCATCGGTGCATTTCATGGTCACCACCAGCCGCTCCACCGTCTCCATATCGGGTACGTGCTCCGGCCTGGTGCACATCAGAGTGAAGTCATTGTTATCCAGCTGCAATTGGCGGTAAACTATTTCGCCGGCAGCTATTTTTCTGTCATACAATCTGAAAAAAACTCTTGAAAATAATTCAGCCATCATTATCCTCCTAAAACATAATAGCCCGCAGCCCTTAGATCATGGAGCTCTATGCCCTGATCATGGAGCTCAAAAAGCTCTTGAGCCTGTCGCTCCCGGGGGCGTTGAATATATCGTCAGGTGTCCCCTGCTCCACGATCTTTCCCGCATCCATGAAGACCACTCTGTCAGCGACCTCCCTGGCAAATCCCATCTCGTGAGTGACCACGATCATGGTGATGTTCTGCAGAGCAAGTCTCTTCATTACGTTGAGTACTTCTCCTGTGATCTCCGGATCCAGCGCCGATGTCGGCTCATCGAAGAGCATGATCGCAGGATTCATGGCCAGACCGCGCGCGATGGCTATCCGCTGCTTCTGTCCGCCCGAAAGTCTGCCGGGAAATTCGTCCCTCTTGTACGGCAGTCCGACCAGCTCCAGCAGTTTCATGCCGTTCTCCTCAGCTTCATTTTTGCTGATGCCCTTGACCTTGATGGGTGCGTAGGTGATGTTCCTGAGACATGTCATGTGCGGGAAAAGATTGAAATGCTGAAAGACCATTCCCGTCTTCGCATAGATCGCCCGCAGTTCCTTTTCCGGCAGATATCTGGCTTCCTGCTTTTTGCGGTTCGCTTCGCCCGGCTCGGCATCCACGAAGGTGTCACCGTCCAGGGTTATCTTTCCGGAGGTCACCCGTGTAAGCCCGTTGATGCAGCGCAGCAGGGTGCTCTTTCCGGAACCGGAAGGGCCGATGATGGCCACCGTTTCGCCCTCACTCACCGAGAAATCCACATTGTCCAGTGCTCTGGTCGAAGAAAACTGTTTCACGATATTTTTCATCGTCAATATCTCTTTCATCAGCTTAGTCCTCCTTTACCGCAAAGCTGGAATATTTCTTTTCAAAGTAACGCAGCAGCTTGGTCAGCAGGAATGTGAATATGAGATAGATCACCGCTGCCAGCAGATAAGGGGTCACGTTTCCGGCTGATCTGTTGACCAGTCCCTCGGACACATGCATCAGTTCAGGCTGGTTGAGCGATATTACCGAAGCCAGAGCAGTATCCTTTACGAGCACGATCGATTCGTTGGAGATCGGCGGCAGTACGACTCTGAAAGTCTGCGGCAGGATCACTCCCATCATGGTGCGGGCTTTGGAAAGCCCCAGTGAATGAGCCGCTTCATACTGTCCCTTGTCTATGGAATTCAGACCGCCGCGGTAGATCTCTGCAAAGTAAGCCGCATAGTTGAGTACAAATGCCAGCACGGCTACTGTAAAGGGATCCCAGTCTCTGCCGATGCCGAAGAGCAGCGGTATCAGAAAGTAAAAGAACATCAGCTGCAGCATCAGCGGTGTTCCCCTGAAAACAAAAACATAAGCCTGGCATATCCACCTGATCGGCAGTATCCGGCTCTGTTCACCCAACGCTATCGGCAGTCCCAGTGGCAGGGACAGGATCAGCGTACAGGCAAATAATTCTACGGTAACCAGTGCTCCCTGCAGAAGGAGCGGAGTTATCTGTGCGCAGTACGATAGGAAATCGCTCATTCCAATATCCTCCAAATTTATAGCGGCCGCTGAAGTGATCCAGCAGCCGCACGGTTTTATTTAATCATCGCTTATTTGTAGCTTCTATATACCACTATGTCCTTGCCAAACCACTTGTCGCTGATCTTCTTGGCTTCACCGCTGTCGATGGTAGCCTTGATCGCCTTGTTGACCTTGTTTGCCAGCTCGGTATCGCCTTTCCTGAAGCCGATCGCATAATAGTCTGCGCCCAGATCATAAGTGCAGAAGTAGAGAGGATCGTCCATGTTCTTCTTCTTGTACTCTGCGAGCACGTCGTCTATAGCAACGACATCGACTCTGCCGGCTTTCATGTCCATGATGGCATCATCGTAAGTATCGTATTCTTTGATGTTGTCCTTGAAGTTTTTGTATTCCTTGTTGCTCTCCATCTTTTCCAGCGCCGAGGACTCAGCCTGGGTACCGATCTTTACATTCTTCAGATCTGCAGCGCTCTTGACGTTTATGTTCTTCTTCATGGAAACGAGCACGATCTTGTTGAGCAGGTATTCCTTTGACAGCGTCATCTCTTTTTCTCTGTCCTTGTTGACCGACATACCGTTCCAGATGCAGTCGATCTTCTTGGATTTCAGTTCCTGTTCCTTGGCTTTCCATTCGATCGCTTTGAATTCAACATCTACGCCCAGCTCTTTTCCTACAGCCTTGGCAAGGTCGATATCAAAGCCGACGATGTTGTTGTCATCATCGCGGAATCCCATGGGGGCAAAGGTGTCGTCAAGACCGACTATCAGCTTGCCGTTGTCCTTGATATACTGCCAGTCGTCCTTTCCATTGTCGCCGCTGCTGCCGCATCCGACAAGGGAAACAGAAGTAATAGCAACGATTGCTGCTACCAGTACAAACAAAATTCTCTTTTTCATCATGAATCTCCTCTTTAGTATTAATCCGTTCTCTCATTAGCGATATGCCGCTTTACATCGTTAAAGCCGCGGCGAAAACCGCCATAACGATGTAATCGTACCATAGACAAACGGGTGTTGTCAATGAATACAGCCTGTATTAAAATAGCCTTATGAACAGAGAATTGAAACAACTGATAGACAAAACATTCCACGATGAAAAACTGATCAGGCTGACCATGAGCAGGCCGCGCAAAAAAAGCCAGACCTGCCGCAAGATCAGCATGCGGCCGGTCATGCTGCACGGCGGACTCGCTTATCAATGCGAATATCACTTTGAGAAAAAAGTGACCCACGAGAATATGACGCCGGCAGAGGCCGCAGATTCCATTGAGGGTCACCTGCGTCTGGAATTCAAACAGATGAACATAATGACGACAGATGAAGACATCCAGGTGCTGGCAAACAAGATCGACAAGCCGAGGATAACATGCAGCAGCGCCTGTCATGAGATGCCGTAGCTGTCCCACAACCGGAAGAAACAGTATATCATCCCGGACGGCGAGCCCTGCGACTTTCTCATACGCCTTGGAGTCATGGATGCCTCCGGCAGCGTGATCCAGAAGCATTACAGCAAGTTCCGTCAGATCAACCGCTATCTGGAGATCGTAGACGATGTATTCCCCTGTCTGCCAGAGGGACGTGTCAAAATCATCGACTTCGGCTGCGGCAAAGCTTACCTGACATTTGCGCTCTACCACTATCTGCGGCGCGTAAAGGGTCTCCAGGCAGACATCATCGGCCTCGATCTCAAAGAGGACGTGATCGAATTCTGCTCGCAGGTGGCTGATGATCTCGGATACGAGGGCCTCAGGTTCAGCGTCGGCGACATCGCCGAATACGAGGACACCAGCGCCGATATGGTGGTCACTCTGCACGCATGTGATACGGCCACCGACTATGCGCTCATCAACGCGGTAAGCTGGAACACCAGGGTGATCCTCTCGGTGCCCTGCTGCCAGCACGAACTCTTCTCGCAGATCGACAACCCGGTCCTCGATCCCATGCTGCGCCACGGCATCATCCGCGACCGCTTCACCGAGATCCTGACCGACGGGGTCCGCGGGCTCAAACTGGAGTCCAAAGGCTATGATGTTTCTATGATAGAATTCACGAGCCTGGAACACACCGCGCGCAACATAATGATAAAAGCCATCAAAACACGTGACCCGGAAGATGCCAGGAGCCAAAAAGCGGCTGCTCAATACGCCGCCATCTGCCGTGAATACAAGATCCACCCCACGATCGGGGAAATGAAATAAACTTACTGGAGAGCATACAGCGCAGCACCGATAGCACCGGCCAGCTGCGCTTTTTCGGGTACCACCAGCCTGCAGTCCAATTGCTCTTCGATGGCCTTCACCACTCCACGGTTCCGGGCGACCCCGCCTGTCATCATGATCTTTTCACGCCTGCCCACTCTGCTGACCAGCGAAGATATCTTCAGGGCTACCGATTTGTTCAATCCGTGGATGATGTCACTCTCATTCTTTCCATCGGCTATGAGACTGACGACTTCTGATTCGGCAAACACGGTACACATGCTGGATATGGTCAGGTCTTCCTGCCACCGCAGCCCGCGCTCGCTCATGGTGTCCATGTCTGTCTCCAGCACCCGGGCCATGTTGTCGAGGAACCTGCCTGTACCGGCGGCACATTTGTCGTTCATGACAAAATTCCTGATGCTGCCATCGTCGTCAAGGGCAATGACCTTGCTGTCCTGCCCTCCTATATCGATCACTGTCCTCACATCGGGGTCCAGCCATCGCGCTCCCCTTGCATGGCAGGAGATCTCGGTCACCGTACTGCCATCCGGCGCGATACCGTTCCTTCCATATCCGGTGGCCACCTTGCTGTAGACATCCTCCTCTGTGATGCCGGCATTCTCCATAGCTGCAGCCACCGCTCTCGCCGAGCTGTCCTTGATGCGCACCCCGGTGGGCACTATGGCCGCGGCAACAAAACCACCATCAAGATCGAGGATCACAGCGTTCGTGGAAGTCGAACCACTGTCGATACCGACTGCATATCCGCCTTTGCTGTTCACGCGTCCTGTCATCCCGATCTCGCCGGATATGTTTTCCATCAGGCCTTCGACCCTGGTCCTGATCTGCCCCGCAGACTGCCTCGTGAAATCGGTCTCTATCCTGGTCATCGGCAACCGTGTCCGCCCTTTGATCCTGCTGTATTCGAAGGGATAAAACTCGCAGAACTTGACCGTGTGATATATCACACCTTTGACATGAGGATCCTCAATGCCCGTGCGCCTGAGGGATATGTCGTTCATCCTCATGCATCCCGGCTGCGACAGCAGCAGGTCGCCGTACCATGACGCAAAATCCCGGACACCCTTGAACTTCGGCAGCGGTCCCGTATACGGATGTGCTCCCGAGCAGGTCGTATTCACCAGCGGCAGTCCGGAGATCTTTTTGATATCAGCCACCAGCTCATCGGAAGCGCGTCCCCCCGTCAGCAGGACATGATCAAAGCTTGCCGGGGGTTTCCCGGTGACCTCCTCCAGGAGGCCGGCATCGAAGCTGACGCCCTTGTACTGTTCATAAGCATGGATAAAGCCCTCGATCTGCGCGGCATAATATTCCTTCGCGCAGGAATTGTCATCGTGCGGAAGGTCAAGCTCATAAAAGAAATCAAGATCGCCGTACTCCTGCAGCACATCAAAAGTACGCTTCATGCAGTCACAGCAGCTGGTGAGCACCAGCTCCCTCACGTTCCCCTCGAGCACACTGCCGATCAGCGCCTTTGCATAGCCGCATGTATTTTCGTGTATCAGGGCATCCGCCCGCGAAAAGTCCTCCGCGGCGCCGTTTATCATCTCCGCCTCCTGCCCCAGTCCCTGAGCCGCCAGGAGCGGAAAATATCTGCACGCGTAATAGATCATCTCTTGTCCTCCAGCATTTCCAGGAAAGCCTGTACCCTGGTTATCATCTGTCCCTCGTTGATGTTGGAGAGGTCGCAGCCGTCGCCGTCGAGGATCAGCATTGGTATGCCGGCTTCTCCGGCCATGTCCTCCATGATCCGGGCGCCGCCGCATGTATGACGGCATCCCCAGTGCGTGAACATCACGATACCGTTTGCGTTCAGTTCCTTCGCGGTCTTCAGGGCGCGCTCCGCCCTGACTTCAAACCTGCCGTTAAAGCTGCACTCCTGCAGCCGCCTGGCCATAGAAATATATGGATCATCGGCGGTCCCCGCATCCAGGAAGTCGGTCGTCAGGTCGCAGATCAGCATCTGATTCTGCTCGCTGTAGTTGAAAATATCGCACATAGAGTTCTGGCAGTTGGGTATCGTGTGTATCCAGAAGATCCGGTTCCCGCCGCGGTAAGCCGGAGCCGCCTTTACGTCCCTGACCAGCTTTTCGAAATATGCAGCCGCCTGCCCCGTGCCCAGCATATTGTGTGAGAGCAAAATGGTGTACATCTCCGAAGTGAGATCAGTCGCCATATATTTTCCTGCCAGTGATCGAATATATTCGCGATAAGCTGCCAGCGAGCGCTCACTCAGCTGTACTCTTTTTCTCAGTTCTTCATCGCTGATCCGGCGGCCGCTGACATCCTCGATCATCCCCTTGAGCTCGCGCAGCTGATCGGCAACATACATCACTGCGTCCAGTGAGCTGGAAACCGGGGTGTCCACAGTGAAGTGCGGTACACCGAAATGATCTGCCAGAAAACGAAAAGTGCTGATATTGGCATCGCATACCATGGTCGTGTTCGCGGTGAACATCGGTTTTCCTATGATGCCCGCAAAAGCGCTGCCGCTGAGTATGCGATGATAAGAGCACATCGTCGGCGGTACTCCGGCTTCCTCCGCTTTTCTGAGCACTCCCTGCTCGCTGGCGGCACCGGCCACATAACAGGAGACCTGTTCCGCGACCAGCGGCCTGATCCCCGCGATATGCAGCATTTCACAGGGCAGGAACAAATTTACTATCGCCGAGTTTGCCGGATCGCGCAGCGGCTCCCGCAATGCCTTCATGCATACCGCAGCCGCGTACTGTTTTGAAGGAGGCAGCTTTTTGTTAGGTCTGTGATTGAAATTAAAATCGGCATAAGCAAAACCGGCCTGCAGCAGCTTCCTGGCAAGGCCGGGTCTTTTCTCAATATTACTGTCTACAACTTTCCCGAATCTCTCTACTAATTTGTTCATCTATTCCGCATTCACCTGCGTTTGCTCATTCCCCACGACTTTGAGCCCATCTCTTTCAACGTTCAGATCGCGCGTTGTTATCAGCGCTATTATCAGTGCACTGACGGCAGCCACCAGCTTGCCCAGCAGCAGCGGTGCCAGCATCGATTCGTTATAGCCGGCCACAAACCCGAGGTGATCTCCCAGTATGAAGGCTCCGGAAACTGCAAACGCCATATTGACAACTTTGCCGCGCTCGTTCATGCTCTTCAGTGCCTCGAACGTGGGTATGGAATTGGCGAGAGAAGTCAGCAGTCCGCCGGCAGCTTCCCTGTTCATGCCGAATTTTTCTCCTACTATCATCAGAGGCACCCGAAGGATCCTCGTCAGAATGTGTACCATCGGGAAGGCGCCCGCCAGCACTATGGCGATATTGGCTACGATCTTAAAAGCGCTGCTTATCGGTGCTATGTCGGGTACAGGTTTGAAGCCCGCCAGGGCATCCAGTATCCCGAGTATCAGCCCTACTGTGGACACTATCATGATGATCTTGCCGAAGACGATAAATCCACGCGTCAGCATATCCCTCTTTTTCCACATGCCCAGGGCGATCAGCAGTGAAATCACGGTCACCGGTATGGTGTTTTTGACTACCATCACCATGTTGAATCCAGCGATTGCTCCGCCGGCAAGGCAGCCCAGCGGTATTGTGATCAATCCGATCAGTACCCCGCGCGACACCGCCGGTTTGTCATCCGGTGCGATTTCGAAAGCCATCGGTATCGTGAAAACTATAGTCGTCCCCAGCATAGATCCAACGATCAGCCCTGAGAACAGCGCCGCCTGAGGGTCCTTGGCCATCTCTTCAGCCAGCGGTGTTCCTCCCATGTCGGTTGCCAGGAATATTCCTGCAAACAGCGAAGGATCGGCACCTATAGATTCGAACACCGGTACCACGACCGGGCTGAGCACGCGTGCGATGACCGGCGCCATGACCAAAATCCCGACCATGGCGATCGCCAGTGGCCCCATAGCCATAAAGCCCTCTTCAAATTTGTTGCCTGCTCCGAGTTTGTTCCCAAAAATGCGGTCGACTGCTCCAAAGACCGCAAAACATGCCATTACGATTACTATTATTATGTTGATATCCATTTTTAACTAGTCTCCGTTTTAAATTTTAACATTTTATTTTGGAAAAATAAACAAGCACTTGCAACAATAGCGATTTTATCTTATAATAAGATTCGCTGAATAAATAACAGACAATCGTCGCCGGGGAGTGGCGCAGTTTGGTAGCGCACTTGACTGGGGGTCAAGTGGCCGCAGGTTCAAATCCTGTCTCTCCGACCATTAAAAAAGCCTTGAAACCATTGTATTTTCAACAGTTTCAAGGTTTTTCCTTTCTAAGAATTATTTTGCATCCAAGTGCTATATTTGCCTATTCTCTCCGGGGGTGGAGAGAATCCCGGAGAGAATTTTTGAACATGTTTTTTGATCGCTTCTGCAATTATTCTTTCAAGCTGTTCCCCTGGAGGCCTGCGGCGGTTTTTTACTGCCTGGCTGTTATCCGCAGCTTTGAATAACGTCAACGCCTGGTCATGCCGCGAACCTGCTTACATATTCCCGGCAAATACGTTTTCCAGGTGTTCGCCGGCAATAGCCAGCATCCTCTTCATGAGTCCGATGTCGGTCGGCATTGTGTTTCGCATTAGATGCGCCGGGAAAAAGCGCGATATGTGCAGGGGCAGCCTGGGATCGATACCTGCCAGCCACACGGCTTCCTGCTCCATGTCCTCTTCGCTGTCATTGACGCCCGGTACTATCAGGCTGGTCACTTCCACGTGACAGGCACCGGCGCAGCGAGTGATGAAGTGCTTCACCTTTTCAAGGTTGCCTCCAATGGCGGCATATATTTCCGGCCGGAAGCCCTTCAGGTCGATATTCATAGCGTCCATGTACGGCAGTACTTCATCGATGACAGGATCATCCCAGCACCCGTTGGTCACCAGAACGTTCAGCATTCCCCTCCCGCGTATCAGGCGGCCGGCATCGCGCACATAGCGCCAGCCGACCAGCGGTTCGTTGTAGGTATAAGCTACACCCAGACTGCCATGTTTTTCTTTGGCTTCCTGCGCCAGATCTGCCAGCTGCCCGGGGCTGACATCCACCGTAGGAACATCACTGCCGCCTGACATCGATATACTGCTGTTCTGACACCAGGGACATTTCAAGTTGCAGCCGTAACTGCCGATGGAAAGGATCTTCGACCCCGGATGAAACATGGCCAGCGGCTTTTTTTCTATCGGGTCCAGCGCAATCGATGTAAGGCGGCCATAATTCCCTCTCATTTGTGTCTCACCACCTGGAATCTGCTCAGCTCAACATCCTCGTATGGCTGGATGCCTGCCTTCTGCTTTGCGATACTGATCTGTTCCTCGATAGTATCAACGCCCTCCAGATTCGGCAGCAGCAGCCCTGTGCGCCCGCCTTTTCTGACAATGACGCCGTATTTCTTCACATCCAGCTGCTGCGGGCTGTCGATGTGCTCAGGCTCGTCCAGAACATCCACGCTGTATTCGAGATCATCCAGCTCGTCCTCGCGCACGGGGCTGAAACGTGGATCGCGCACGGCGGCGCTGACGGCGTTTTCAATGATCTCGCGGGCCAGATTCTCGCGCACCGGCGATATAGTGCCGATGCAGCCCCTCAGCTGTCCGTCCTTTTTCAGGGAGACAAAGGCTCCCGCCCTGCGGTCCAGCATCTCCGGAGGCAGGATATCGGGTGTCCTGATGACCTTTTTCGTCTTGATATAATTCTCCAGCGAATTTCTCGCCAGCTTGACATACTCGTCCTCACCGGCTTTGATATCTGCGCGGCGCTTCTTCTCTGCGGCAGCTGCCTGACGGCCGAAATCACGCTGCGGGTCTATCATTCCGGGATAAAAACTGCAGATGCCGTATCCCACGCCGAACGGGCCCTCATATGACAGCTTTTCGGCTTTGACTTTGCGGCGGTCAAAAGCCCCTGCCATGATCACAAAGGAGCGATGGCCGCATTCACCCGCATTACTGCAGAACTCAGGAGAGAATTCAAACAGTCCTCCAAAGTCACCTTTGCTCATCAGATCCATTATCTTCTCATCGAATTGCGGTCCTGCCGGATCAAAACCATAGGGCCCTTCATCCTTTAGTTTGTGAGAGAGATCACCGCTGGCGATGAAAACGACCTTGCGGTCGAGCCGCCGCGACGTCTGCTCTATCAACTGCCCCAGTTCATAGTGTTTGATCAGTGACTGACCGGAAAGTCCGATGCGGACCGACTTGTAGTCCTTGTATTCCTAATTTATGAAATACATCGGGATCATGGTAGCGTGATCCAGGCCGGGATCCTCTTCGCCCATGGTCCCCGCCATCAATCCGCTCTGTTCGCAGGCCGCCGACAGTTCCCTCACGAACTCAGTATCGTATTCCGTCTCTATCTTCACGCCGCCGGCCCGGAAAGAGCCGAAGTCCCCGCTTGCCGAACTGCCAGGTGAAATATGAAAGTAATCGAGGTACATCACAGAGTGCGGTGTTGTGAATACAATGGTGTCCGGCTGTATATCCGCCACCTGCCTAGCCACCCTGTGGTAAGCTTCTATCGTTGCTGAGATTCCCTTTTCTTCACCCCTGCCCACCTCGGGTATGATCAGCGGTGGGTGCGGCACCATAAAGCCTGCTGCTATTGACATATAAAATCACTTCCTAACCATTTCTCATTTCCCGTTCTATCCAGGCCATGAGAAAATTAACTATGCGTTCCTGCTGGTTTTCGCTCAGCTCAACACCAGGGGGCACACGGTACCACTTGTTCAGGCATCCCCGGCAGCAGCAGGCACATGCATGCTGTGCACGAAACACGGGATGGCCCTTCCAGGGTGTCTGCCTGCCGTCATTGGGTATCACAGCCGGCGCCAGCCTCTTACTGATGAAATCTCTCGCATGTGAACGGATGACCTGCTCACCTTTTTTCCGCACGTATTCGCGGTCGCTCTCTGTCAGATGAAAGCCGGCACGAAACTTCGATCTGCTGAGTTTCTCCAGCGCTTCTTCTATCGTTTGCATGATTATATTATAGCACACTAAAAGGCCCCCGCCACAGGCGGAGGCCAGGTACAGGAAACAGACTAAAGTTCCACATTATCTATCAGGCGAGCCTTGCCGACCCTGACTGCTGTTGCTATGATACAGCTGCCGTCAGGGGGCACGAAGCCCACGGGCTGCATGGTCTTCCCATCTACGACTTCCACATATTCCAGCTGGAAGAGCGGTTCTTCCTTGATGGCCGCTGTGAAATCCCGTATCAGCTTGTCCACGTCTCCGTTCCCGCCGGCCACGGTTTTCTTGGCTGCGCACAACGCACGATAAATCCCGGGAGCCGCAGCTCTCTCTTCCTTCGTGAGATACGAATTGCGCGAGCTTTTCGCGAGTCCGTCAGCTTCGCGGACGCATTCGCCGTCCACGATCTCAAGATCCATGTTGAGATCTTTCACCATCTGTCTCATAACGGCCAGCTGCTGGGCATCCTTCTTGCCGAAATACGCCCTGTCCGGCGCCACTATATGGAACAGCTTGCTGCAGACAGTACAGACTCCACGGAACATATTCTTCCTGCTCCTGCCGCACAGCCGCTCTGTGATTTTCTTCATATCCACAAAAGTATAGAACTGATCAGGATACATCTCGTCCGCCGCGGGATTGAATATCAGATCTGCGCCCAGCTCTTCACAATAGGCGCTGTCACTGTCCATGTCCCGCGGATATGTGTTAAGATCTTCGCCGCGCGAAAACTGCATCGGGTTGACGAACACGCTGACCACGGTCCTGTCATTTTCCCTGCAGGATCTTTTTATCAGGGAGCCGTGCCCTTCATGCAGCGCTCCCATCGTGGGCACCAGACCCACGCTCTCGCCAGCCCGCTTCCACTCCTTTACCAGACTCCTCGTCTCTTCGATCGTATGCAGTATCTTCATGTTACTTTACCTGATCGACAACTTCCTGTTCGATCTTGAATTCATGTTCCTTAGCGGGGAATGTTCCATTTCCCACTTCCTCTATATATTTGCCGACACCTTCCTGTACCAGAGCGCCCACATCGGCAAACTTCTTGGCAAATTTCGGTGTAAAGTCGGAAAACAGTCCCAGCATATCCTGATAAACCAGTACCTGGGCGTCACATCCATTGCCGGCTCCGATGCCTATCGTCGGTATGGAAATATTTTCAGTGATCTTGGCCGCGAGCTTTGCAGGAACGCACTCCAGGACCACCGCATAGGCTCCGGCTTCCTCGATACGCCTTGCATCATCCATGATCTGCTGTGCCTTGGCGATATCCTTGCCCTGTGCCTTGAATCCGCCAAAAGCGTTCTTCGACTGAGGTGTCATTCCAGGTGCGCGCAAACAGGTATCGATGCGGCCACTATAGCCTTGATCTGATCGATCACCGCAGCTCCGCCTTCAAGCTTGACCGCCTGAGCACCGCCTTCCTTCACCAGTCTGCCGGCGTTCATGACTGCGTCATAAACCGATGTCTGATAGGACATGAACGGCATATCGGCAACGATGAGGGCATTGCGGGCACCGCGCGATACAGCTGCAGTGTGGTGGATCATATCCTCCATGGTGACCGGCAGCGTATCCTCATATCCGAGGGATACCATGCCCACTGAATCCCCTATGAGGATGGAGTTGACTCCGGCCTCGTCAAAAAGCTTTGCAAATGAATAATCATATGCAGTTATCATGGTCTGCTTTATGTTTTTCTGCTTGGCTTCTCTGAATGTGACTACTGTGTTTTTCATTTCTTTTCCTCCAGTAAATCAATAATTTTACTATAGTTTCTATCTATGTTTTTCTCCCGGGCCACCTTGGTAAGCTCCAGGGATAACAAGCGATATATCTCCCGCTGTCTGCCGTCGAGGCTGGCAAGGTGTTTGCTGATGGTCTCCTCATCAGCCCTCTCCAGCGGACCGGTCAGAGCACCGGCCGGGCCCTTCTCGCATACAGCATCTATATTCCCGCGCATCAGAGGCGATATCAGCTCTAACGCGGCCGGCTTTGAAAATCCGCAATCCGACAGCATATCGACTGCCATCGCCGCCAGTCCCACCATCAGATTGCTGGCTACACTGGCCGCGCAGTGATACTCCGGCTTTTTCTCCGAAGGGATGCGGGCTGTGCGGTTGCCGCAAACGGCAAATAATTTTTCCAGTTCTGCCATGGTTTGTGCATCGCCTTCCATGGTAAAGAAAGCCTGGCTGAGATCGGTGTTCCTGCCGCTCATAGCGATCATCGGGTGTGCCGATGCGCATCGTTCCGTCGCACACGACAAAACACCCGACCCGAGTGAGCCGCTGATGTGGCACAGATACTTGCCGTCGAGATCAAACTGCGACAGTTGCTGTGCCATCCGGCCTATCACTCCGTCGGGAGTCGTAATGAATATCATATCACTTTCAGTAACAAGTCTCTTAATATCAGTAAAGGCAGTTGATTCTGTTAAATCAGCTGCCTTTTTTGAACTATCTTCTGTCCTGCTGAAGTACCCGCAGACGGGTATTCCATGCTTATTGAAATATACGCCCAGAGAAGTGCCTGCCTTCCCCGCGCCTATGAATCCTGTCTTCATAGCATCACCTCCGCCAGTTTTGCGTGGTGATATGATTTTTCGTTAGTCCCGTTCCCGATAGGATACAGGCCGTGATTTTTCATCTATTCAATTTTCAGAGGTCCCCGTTATCGGCTGCCGCGCCCATAGCTGCGGTGCCTTAAGGACTTTTTTATTATATCACTATCATTGCCGATTGCAACCGGTTTTCGCTTACCAGCTGCCACCGCCGCCGCCGCCAAAGCCGCCTCCGCCGGAGAAACCTCCTCCACCGAACCCGCCGCTGCCATCGTTGGCCGGTATATCGATATTTGCAGTCATTGAGTTGTCAAAGCTGTGGAATACGTTGTAGAAGATCCAGGTGTTGAACATTACATCATTCCCGTAGTATCCATCATACCATAACGGTTGTTCTGTAGGTATGTTCTCGAATCTCTTGGCCCACTTTTTAGAGAGGCCGAACACATAAGCATACGGGAGTACGTCGTAGAAGTATGATGGATTTTCCTCCACCAGTTCTTCCAGCTTTTCCACTTCGGCCACGCGGATGAACTCCCTGAATCCGAGCAGTTTTCCCATTATTTCGGCACCGAACTTCGTCCTGTTCTGCATATATCTGACGGCAAAGTACGAGGCCGCCTCCATCAGTGCCATTGCAAAGCCGCAGTAAATGAATCCCAGGCTGATCTTGGCTATGAAGATGGAGAGCCCGATGGCGACCAGCAGGAATATGATGCTGAGCAGCGCCTTCCCGATCACTTTTCCCTTGCCCTGAGATGCCTTTTTGTCTGTAGCCGAAACGCCCAGTGCACAGGCTGTCAGAGTCAGTGCACATACGATCGCAGTCGGTATCGCCATCATGATGTTTCTGTACATATAGGCTACCACCAGTGCGCTGATCGCAAATCCGATTATAATTATGGCCACGCCTCCTATACGCGCCAGAGATGACGCCGGCGGGAATATCCTCAGTGCCTTGTTGTCTTCGTAGTACGACTTGATCTGTGACTTGACAGTCTCGTAAGTCTCCGAGAATTCCGGTCCCAGTTCTTTCAGCCTCACTTGGTTGCCATCACCGCGCTGGAAGAGTCCATTGAAGAAAGTCATCTCGAATGGCTTTGCATTCAGAGGCAGATCTTTCTCCTTCACCAGCAGGTAATCATGCTTGCCCTCTTCCTTGATGCTGAGGTATCCCTTCTGAGCAAACCAGAATATCAGGGAGACAACGTCTTTCTTGTCTACCGAACCATCGATGACATAGCCGACTTCCGCCGGGCCCATTCCGGCCGGCGGTTCGAATTCTACTGTCTCGATCACCTTCCTGTCCCTGCCGAACCTGAACCAGAACGCCAGCAGCAGGAGCGCGAAGATCACAGAGATGACGCAGACCAGTATCTTCATCCAGAAAGTTGTCAGCTCGCCGCTGAAATAACCTTCTTTCAGTTTGATGCCCACCGTGATGCCGTCGCCCTGCGGCAGCTGTCCCTTGGTGGTGATCGTGATCGTCCGTCCCTTGACTTTCCAGTCGATCAGTTTGCTGTCGCCGCGGCTGCCTTCAGGACCCGCATATACATCAACGTTCTTACTGTCAAACTTCTTCGGCATGTTGATAGTTATCGTAGACTCTTTGATGGGAGTCTCCCATTCGAACGGCAGAACATTGTAGTAAAAGCTGTCGTAGTCGCCGATGCCGTCGTCGTACATCCTCACGCGATATGAAAGATCATATGTCTTGTCGCCGGTGAAAGTTTTGTCAGGATCGCCGATCTTGATGACCATGTTCCCGTTTTCCTTTTCACTGCTCCAGCGCTCGTTATCCACCGAAAAGTCCCCGACCTTCATGGGGTTCCTCACGTTCTTGATGGTATTGCCCTTGTTGTCCTTGTATTCCACCTTCTGACTCATGGGTATATACCTGTAGATACCGTGGATGCTGCCGGTTGCCTGTATCGATATCTGTTCATTGATATAAGCCGAGTTGTCATCCTGCACGTTGACCTTGACGTTGTACTTGTCAGTCACGAAGTTCGCCGCACCGGCCGTCGCCGGCACTGCCGTGAGGATCGAGAGCACGGCTGCAAAAGCCAGCAGCATCAGCCTTTTTGTCATTTTCTTTGATTTCCACATTATCTGTCCACCTGCCAATTATTAAAACTCGACCTTAACATTCTGTCTTTCCTGTTCATTGTCCACCTCGAACATCGGCTTGCGTTCAAAGTGGAACATCCCCGCTATGATATTGCTGGGGAACACTTCGCATTTGGTGTTGAACTTTCTGACCACTGCGTTATAGTACTTTCTCGCATTGAGAATATCCTCCTCGACTTTCTGCAGCTGCTGCTGGAGGTCGAGAAAGTTCTGATTTGCCTTGAGGTCCGGATAAGCTTCGGATACCGCAAAGAGGCTCCTCAGCGTGCCGCTGAGTATATTCTCGTTCTGCAGCCTTTCCTCTGTTGTCGACGACCCGGCGACTGCGCTCCTGGCTGCGGTCACGCTGGCCAGCGTTTCCTTCTCGTGCGACGCATATCCCTTTACGGTCTCCACCAGATTCGGTATCAGATCGAACCTCTTTTTCATGTAGACGTCCATGGTAGAAAAGCTCTCTTCCACCTGGTTCCTTAACTTGATGAACCCGTTGTAAGCTGAAATGAACCAGATCACAAGTATGACAACTATTACAATAACTATCAGTGCGATCAATAATCCTGTTCCCATTTACTCCTCCTGTTAATCCTCTATTTCCCAGTTGATTGGATCTTTGAGAAACTCATTCGTGCGACTGAAGAATTTTCCGCCAAAGAATCCTCTGTTAGCTGAAAGCGGACTCGGATGTACCGACTCCAGGATCAGATGTGCGGGGTTGCTGATCAGGGCCTTCTTTTTCCTGGCCGGGCTGCCCCACAAGATGAATACCATAGGTTCTTCACGAGCACCCAGCAGCTGTATTATCCTGTCCGTGAGTATCTCCCAGCCCTTGCCCCTGTGGGAATTCGGCTGGTGCTCTCTAACGGTGAGCACCGTATTCAGCAGCAATACGCCCTGCTCCGCCCAGCTGACCAGACAGCCGTGTGACGGCGGCTGGATCCCGAGATCATCCTGCAATTCGCGGAAAATATTCACCAGTGACGGCGGCTTTTCAGTCCCCTTCTGCACAGAGAAACAGTACCCATGGGCCTGTCCCGGGCCGTGATAGGGATCCTGCCCCAGAATAACGGCTTTCACCTTGCTGAATGGTGTCGATTTGAGGGCATTGAATATATCGTACATATCGGGATATATCACGCGCGTGCTGTATTCTTTTTTCAGGAACTCACGCAGCTTCAGATAATAGTCCATCTTGAACTGATCTGCCAGCAGCTGGTCCCAGTCGTTGCCTATGTGTACCATATTTACATTATAAGGTAGATGGTCTCTTTTATCAATGATAAAAGGCGGCCCCCGAAAGGGCCGCCCTGGTTACTCGGGTCACTATTTGTCAATGTGCGGCAGACTGTCGAATCCCGGTTTGAGATCTTCGTCAGTCGGTATCTCGTCGCTCATGAGACCATCGTTGTACTTCTGATAAGCTACCATGTCGAAGTACCCGGTCCCCGTCAGGCCGAAGACGATAGTCTTTTCCTCTCCGGTCTCCTTGCACTTGATGGCTTCGTCCATGGCCACCTTTATTGCATGGCTGGATTCCGGAGCCGGCAGGATACCTTCGACTCTTGCGAACTGTGTAGCCGCTTCGAATACAGAAGTCTGCTCTACCGCTCTGGCTTCCAGGAGACCGTCATGATACAGCTGTGAAAGTATGGGGCTCATGCCGTGGAATCTCAGACCGCCTGCGTGGTTCGGAGAGGGGATGAACCCGCTGCCCAGTGTATACATCTTTGCCAGAGGGCAGATCTGACCGGTATCACAGAAGTCATATGCGAACTTGCCCCTTGTGAATGATGGGCAGGAAGCCGGTTCTACAGCCACGATCTGATAATCGTTCTCGCCTCTGAGCATTTCACCCACAAACGGTGAGATCAATCCGCCGAGGTTGGAGCCGCCGCCGGCGCAGCCTATGATCATATCAGGCTTGATGCCATACTTGTCGAGTGCTGTCTTGGTCTCCAGGCCGATAACTGTCTGGTGCAGCAGCACCTGGTTCAGCACGCTTCCCAGCACATAGCGATATCCATCGTTGCTGGTGGCCACCTCGACAGCCTCCGAGATCGCGCATCCCAGGGAACCCGATGTTCCCGGATGCTGCGCCAGTATCTTCTTTCCCACTTCAGTGGTCTCCGATGGAGAAGGTGTCACGCTGGCGCCATAAGTCCTCATGACTTCGCGGCGGAAAGGTTTCTGTTCATAGGATACCTTTACCATGTATACCTTACAGTCCAGATCAAAGTAAGCGCATGCCATTGAGAGCGCTGTGCCCCACTGTCCGGCTCCGGTCTCTGTAGTCACTCCCTTTAGGCCCTGCTTTTTGGCATAATAAGCCTGTGCTATAGCGGAGTTCAGTTTGTGTGAACCGGAGGTATTGTTGCCCTCGAACTTGTAGTAGATCTTTGCAGGTGTCTGCAGTTTCTCCTCGAGACAATAAGCTCTTACCAGCGGCGAAGGTCTGTACATCTTGTAGAAATCCTGGATCTCCTGCGGAATGTCGATATAAGCGGTATCGTTGTCCAGCTCCTGATCGATAAGGTCGTCACAGAATACCGCACTGAGCTCTTTCTTGGTCATCGGCTCTCCCGTTGCCGGGTTCAGCAGCGGCGCCGGCTTGTTCTTCATGTCGGCCCGCACATTGTACCATTGACTCGGTATTTCATTTTCGTTGAGGTAGATTTTGTAAGGGATTTTGTCCTTGCTCATTTGGTTACTCCTTTTTCTTTCCTACGCTGTCATTTGGGAAAATAAAAAGGGTTTCCGCCCCTCGGGACGAAAACCCGTGTTTTCGTTTGCCACCCAGCCGCAAAAATACTGCGGAGTTTTCAGATACAGCGTGATATCTGCTCCCTTGATAACGGGCGGAGATCCCGTCAGGTGCTACTCAGCTGAAATTTAACAGCCTTTCATCCTGCCCTCCCAAGTCCATTCGGTCCGGTCCGGCCTGCTGCACTCCCACCATCGGCAGCTCTCTCGAAAGCCTTCACACGCACTTACTATTCTTGATCATCGGTTTCCTTTTTTTAAATTGGTATTATAATAACTCTAAACGCCATGCTTGTCAACAAAAAAAATGAAAGAGTTTTTTCAAAGCCCCGACAGCCCCCTCTCTATCATCAGAATATGAAACACTATTACAAAAAGCAGCCGCTGCCGCGGCTGTCTTTTGTGTAACTGTTCTCATTTGGAGATGTAATAACTCATTAGGGGAACGTGTTCCTCGCCAAATGTCATTATGTAATGTTAGTTTTAACTAATTTTATATTTTAATTATACCACGTTTTTCAATATCCAAGCACAAAAAGCCTTAATTTCCACAAAATTACTGAAAATATTTTAGTCGCCGTCCGCAAAGTATTTTTATTGTCACCCGCCCACGTTTATGATAGGATATACCAATGAGTACAGCTTACATATCACCGTTGGCGGCGAAGCCGCTGACTGCTTACCTGAAGGATTCAGGCGTAAAGATAGTGACCACAACGGCATTGAGCAATGTTGACGATGCGATTGCCACCCATGCGGATATCATCATGTGTGATCTCGGCGGCAGGATCGTGCACGGCGACCCGGCCAGGCTGACAAAAAAGTATCCCGGCGATATCATATACAACGCAGCCTGCACCGGACGTTACTTTATCCACAACCTGAAATACACCGACCCCCTTCTCCTGGCAGCTGCCGAAGAGATGGGCAGGAAACTGATAAATGTGAAACAGGGATATGCCAAATGCAGTACTCTCATAGTCGATGAGGATTCGGTGATCCTTTCCGACGAAGGAATGGCAAGAGAACTGAAAAAACACGGCTTGGATGTACTCCTTATCCGCCGGGGACATATCGTGCTCCCGGGCTTCAGATACGGGTTTATCGGAGGCACAGCGGGAAAGCTCGGCCGCGAGATAATATTCAACGGCGACCTGAGCATGCACCCCGACTGCGGCCGCATCGAGGAATTCATTATGGCGCACGGTTGCAGGCCAAAGTATTTCCGGGGCTTACCGCTGATGGACATAGGTTCGATAATTATTAGTGGAGGTGAACAAAGGTGAGAAAAAAAATAATGTTAGTTGCGGCAGGAATATTTGTAGCCGGACTGGTATTCTACATTGTGAGAGCCGTAATGGGCTATCTCGGTTAACATAAAATAAAGAGAGGACCGGTCTCTTACCGGTCTTTTTGAATGTCATCATTTATGATAGAATGTGTAGGTTATGAAAAAGCACGCTATAATTCCCATATTCATACCGCATCGAGGCTGCCCCAACGACTGTGTCTTCTGCAACCAGAAGATAATCACAGCGAGGACGGCGGAGGTGACTCCGCAGGATGCCGAGAGGATCATCAGGCAGCACCTGACGACACTGCAGGGACGCGGACTTGAAGAAATAGAAGTGGCTTTCTTCGGCGGCAGCTTTACAGGCATACCACTGGAAGATCAGAGCGCCTTCCTGCAGGTAGCTTGCCGGTTCAAAAAGGCCGGCCTGATCGATCGGATACACATGTCGACAAGGCCCGACTACATCGACGAGCGCATACTGGACAATCTCCAGCGCTACGAAGCCGATGTCATCGAACTGGGCGTCCAGTCATTTTCGGAAGACGTATTGAGAGCCTGCAAGCGCGGGCACACGGTCGACGATGTCTACCGTGCCTGTGAACTGATAAAGGACCGCGGGTTCACACTGGGCATACAGCTGATGATCGGCCTTCCCGGGGACACCCGTGAGAAGGCGGTGCATTCAGCGAAGTGCGCGGTGTCCTGTGATCCCGAATTGGCGAGGCTGTACCCTACAGTGGTGCTCCCGGACACCGAACTGGCTGCCATGTGCCGTGCGGGAGATTACCGGCCGCTGAGCGAAGAAGAAGCCGTGTCCATAACGGCGGAGATGTACAAGATACTTGACGACGCCGGCATCACGATCCTCAGGGTAGGCTTGAAGAGCACCGATCTGGTGACCCGCGACGTCGACCTCGGAGGAAGCTACCACCCCGCTTTCCGGCAGCTGGTAGAAGGCCGCATCGCGCTGGAGCGCATCGAAGCGGCTATCAAAGACGGCCTTCAAGATCAGGGCCATGCCCCGGCCGCGATAAGAGTGGAGAGCAATGCACACTCGTTCTCATCGATGATCGGCCACCACGCATGCAACCGGAAAAAGCTGGCTGCGGAATATCCGTCAACGGAATTTCAATGGGCTGAAAATAACGACTTAAAAGACAATAGATATTATGTTAGAATTAATCCGTAATTAAACAGGAGGAAGGACTAATGAAAGCAATTGTAACAGTGATAGGGAAAGACATGGTCGGCATACTGGCCAGGGCTTCGACGGTATGCGCACAGGCCAATGCCAACGTCATCGAAGTGACTCAGTCTGTGCTGCAGGAATACTTCGCGATGATAATGCTCATCGATATCTCAGAGCTGAACTGCAAACTAGACGAACTGCAGCAGAAGATGAGCGAAAGTCTCTCGGAGATGACCATAAAAGTAATGCACGAAGATATCTTCAATTCAATGCACAGGATATAAGGAGGAAGCTATGCTGAATACTCAAGACATCCTTGAAACGATACGCATGATACAGGATGAGGATCTGGACATAAGGACGATCACCATGGGGATCTCTCTTCTGGATTGTGCTGACAGCGATATAGACCGCTCCTGTGAAAAAGTTTATAACAAGATCTGTAAATACGCCAAAGACCTGGTGAAAACAGGCGAAGACATAGAAAAAAAATACGGTATTCCGATCGTCAACAAGCGCATATCGGTGACCCCGATCGCGATGCTGGCCGGTGCCAGCGGCGGGGATCCCGTCAAATACGCCCACGCGCTCGATGAGGCCGCGAAAAAAGTAGGCGTGAACTTTATCGGCGGCTATTCGGCGCTGGTCCACAAGGGCTTTTCGCCGGGAGACAGAGAACTGATAGAATCCATTCCCCGCGCGCTTGCAGAAACTGAATTTGTCTGCAGCTCTGTCAACATCGGCAGCACCAAAGCGGGCATCAACATGGACGCCGTTGCCATGATGGGCAACATAGTCAAAAAGACCGCCGAAATGACCAGGGATAATCAATGCATCGGCGCTGCCAAGCTGGTAGTCTTCTGCAATGCACCGGAAGACAATCCCTTCATGGCTGGAGCCTTCCACGGACCCGGCGAACCGAACTGCGTCATCAATGTTGGCGTCTCCGGTCCCGGAGTCGTCAGGGCCGCCCTTGCAAAGATGGACGATAAAGAAGACCTCTCTGCAGTTGCCGAAAGGATCAAAAAGACAGCCTTTAAGATCACCCGCATGGGTCAGCTGGTGGGCACAGAAGCCAGCCGGGTACTCGGGGTACCCTTTGGCATCATCGATCTTTCACTGGCCCCCACCCCGGCAGTCGGAGATTCGGTCGCTTACATACTCGAAGAGATCGGTCTCGAGCAGTGCGGAGCCTGCGGTACGACCGCTGCCCTCGCCATGCTGAACGACGCCGTTAAAAAAGGCGGCGTAATGGCCAGCAGCAACGTCGGTGGCTTGTCCGGCGCTTTCATACCGGTGACCGAAGATGCAGGCATGATCAAAGCCGCCAGGGACGGCGCACTCTCAGTCGTCAAACTGGAAGCTATGACCGCCGTGTGCTCTGTAGGCCTCGACATGATCGTGATCCCCGGCGATACGACACCTGAAGTCATCTCCGGCCTCATTGCGGATGAGGCGGCGATCGGCATGGTCAATTCAAAGACAACTGCCGTCAGAGTGATCCCGGCGGTGGGCCTCGAAGAAGGCGAAGAACTGGACTTTGGAGGACTGCTCGGCAGCGGTCCGGTAATGCAGGTATCCAGGAAGTCACCTGCAAAGATGATAAGCCGCGGCGGACGCATCCCCGCACCCATGCAGAGCCTCAAAAACTAATAATGAAAAAAACTGCTGCACCGGCTAACGTCAGTGCAGCAGTTTTTTTCTATTACCGTTATCCCCGGGATCCCCCTTTAATAAACCGATCACTGTGACTTGGAGGCGACTTTGGCTACCGCCTTCTTTATTGCCTTTTCATCGAGCTGCCTGCATACGCTGCAGCTGCCGCAGCAACCTCCGGCACAATCGCTGACACCGTGGATCATATTGGATACACCCCTGCTCAGTATGAGTATCACGATAGCAGCTACTATGGTGATTACAATGATATCTACGATCATTCGAACACGCCTCCTTTCCTATGCCCGGATACAAAATCCTTACGTTTATTATATACCTTATTTTCCCCTGAAGAAACCAACAATAGTTACTACAGCGGCCACCACGATCACCGCAATGACCGCTAAAACGATAATATCAGTATTGTTAACTACCAAATCGATATTCAATCTAAGCACCTACCCTTGAAGCCTCGAGGTATTCTCTGCTGTTTTTGTCCGGCCGTACCAGCAGATAAGCAATCAACGCCAGCAGTACGAATGCAATGACAGTCCACAGTCCAAAGGCGACTTCTCCGGTGAACAGGCCGCCGATACGGAACACGATCACAGCGACAACCCACGAAAGCACGTTCTGGTATACGAGTGCAAAGGCGACGAACTTCTTGCTGCCCATTTCTCTGACCATTGTCGAAATCGCAGCCAGGCATGGCGAATCGAACAAGTTGAAGAAGAGGAATGAAATGGCGCCGATGCTGGTCGGGAAGAATGCGGCAAACTGAGCATGCATCCCTGCAGAATACGCTTCGATTTCCCCGAGTCCGGAGAGTACGCCCATCGTGGACACGATTCCTTCCTTGGCAACAAATCCGGATAATGACGAAGCTACCGCCTGCCAGGTACCGAATCCTGCCGGTTTAAAGATGACTGCTATCGCACCTCCTATTTTTGCCAGGAGCGAGTCTGCTGCATCGCAGAGCCCGAAGGTTCCATCTACTACGCCGAAGCTTGCCAGGAACCACATGACCACGCAGCATACGAAGAGGATCGTACCTACCTTTTTCAGGAATGCCCATGTTCTCTCCCAGGTGTGCATCAATACGCCGCTCACTGACGGTATATGATACTGCGGCAGTTCCATTACGAACGGTGCCGGCTTGCCGGCAAAGAGCCTCGTCTTTTTCAAAATGATGCACGATATGACAACCATCGCTATTCCTGCGAAGTACATCACAGGTGCCACCCACCAGGAACCTCCCATCAGGAAGCCCGCTATGGTTGCGATGACCGGCAGCTTTGCACCGCACGGGATGAAAGTCGCCGTCATGATGGTCATCCTTCTGTCCTTGATGTTCTCAATGGTGCGTGTCGCCATGATGGCGGGGACGCCGCAGCCGGATCCTATCAGGAACGGGATGAAGCTCTTGCCGGAAAGTCCGAACCGCCTGAAGATACGGTCCATAATGAAGGCTACCCTTGACATGTATCCGCAATCTTCCAGAATCGAAAGGCAGAGGAATACCAGGAACATCTGCGGTGCAAATCCGATCGGTGCACCTATGCCTCCGATGATACCGTCGACTACCAGAGATACCACCCAGTCTGAAGCTCCGGCGCCTTCCAGCGCAGACTGCACACCAGGCTGTATCCATGCTCCGAACAGGGTATCGTTAGTCCAGTCGGTGACTATGGTCCCGATGGTGGTCACCGAGAAGTAGTAAACTAAGAACATGATACCAATGAATATAGGTAAAGCTGCAATTCTGTTGGTGACCACCCTGTCTATCCTGTCGGAAACCGACATTGCTTTTTTTATTTTTTTCTTGTAGCATCCCTCGATAATGGTGCCGATGTAATCATATCTTTCGGAAGTGACGATGCTCTCCGCATCATCATCCATCTCTTTTTCACAATCAGCGATGTCCTGTTCGATGTGAGCCATTACGGCCGGAGACAGGTCAAGCGCTTCCAGCACCTTGCGGTCCCGTTCAAATATCTTTACTGCATACCATCTCTGCTGCTCCTTCGGCTTATCATGAACGGCAGCTTCCTCGATGTGAGCCAATGCATGATCCAGAGATCCACTGAACCTGTGTGTCGGCATCATAGGCTCGCCCCTTTTGGCCAGTTCTATGGCTTTACCGGCGACCGCATTGATTCCAACGCCCTTGAGAGCTGAGATTTCCATTACCGGACAGCCGAGCTCCTTTGCAATGAAGCCGATATCGAACTGGTCTCCGTTTTTATGGACCAGGTCGATCATGTTGACGGCAACTACCATCGGAATACCGAGCTCGGCGATCTGAGTTGTCAGGTACAGGTTCCTCTCCAGGTTGGTACCGTCTATAATATTGATAATCGCGTCCGGTCTTTGATCGAGCAGATAATTTCTGGCGACAACTTCCTCCAGTGTATACGGGGAAAGCGAATAAATTCCCGGCAGATCTGTAATTGTTACATCCTTGTGATTCCTTAAACGTCCTTCTTTCTTTTCTACTGTTACGCCCGGCCAGTTGCCCACATACTGGTTGGCACCGGTCAAAGCGTTGAACAATGTTGTTTTGCCGGAATTCGGATTTCCGGCAAGAGCTATTGTAATAGCCATTATTACCTCCTGCTATTTAGTTTCGACTAACCATATGGAAAAAATAAATGCGGCTCTGCCGCTATTCAGATCAGTTTACCTCGATATTCGAAGCATCGGTCTTTCTTATCGAAAGGTCATACCCGCGTACAGTTACCTCTATCGGGTCTCCGAGCGGTGCAACTTTGCGGACGAATATTTCGGTACCCTTTGTGATACCCATATCCATGATACGTCTTTTGACAGCACTCTCTCCGCGTAGTTTGACTACCTTGACCGAATTGTTCGGTCTCACATCTCCTAAATTCATCTGTCGACCTCCTTCCCTAAACTATTATCTTCTGAGCCATTTCTTTGCTGATGCCGATCCTGGTTCCCTTTACATTTACGATAGCGTTTCCTTCAATGAAAGATATCACAGTAATATCAGCATCGGTCACAAAACCGAGGTTTTCAAGAAACTTCTTAGTTTTCGGATCACCTCCGACTCTCTTTACTTTTAATTTGTCACCTGCATTTGCTAGTGTTAAAGGCATATGACACCTCTTTTTCTTCAAATCAAATATCGTGCATAACTAAGTTATCATAGACTAACTAGCCGTGTCAATCCCTTTTTAAAAATAATTCTTTTTTTATCTGTCGCTATTAGTATCCATACGGCAGACCGCCGTATTCAAAAGATCCTCCGTTGCCGAATTCCCAGCTGCCGCTGCCGGCACCGATCTCAAAATGCAGTTTTGCTATGCCCAGATCCAGAAGATCTGTGTCTCTTTTCTCATCCACGGCAGCAGTCACTGTTCCCTCGGAAAAATAGAATTTCACAGGCTGTCTGTTCATTGCCGACGGAGCTCTGACAACACATCTCATGCCGTCAACGACCCAGTTCTCGGGATCTTCTTCGCTGACGAGCATTTCTCTGATCTCCCGCGTCTTTCTCTTCACAGTTTTTGCGATGGCGCGCTCCCGAGCAGTTTTCCTGTCCTTTACATGGCCGAAAGCAATGACACACCTTACGATTTCTCCTTCATCCAGTTCACAGATGACTTTTGAAGGATCATAAGTGCCCGCGACCCAGCAGGTACCCAGGCCCATCTGCGTCGCCAGGAGAACCAGGCTTTCGCCGTAGTACCCCAGCTTTTCGTCGAGATCCGGATCATCCGCTCTGCCCGCCATCACGAAATAATTGCGTACACCCACGAAAAAGCAGGCCTTCATACCGCTGAAAGCTTCTGTCTCCTCCGTATGCATCTGTATGTGCAGGCCGCCGCGCTGGTTACACTCTTCAATCGCGTCCAAAAGCCTGATCAGAGTATCCTCGTCGAGTGGTTCTTTCGTATAGCTCCGCCTGGAGCATCTCGTCATTATCGCCTGTTTCAGTCCCATAGCTTCACCGTTTATTTTCCAGCTCATGCTTTATCAGCAGCACGGACTGCCTCACATTGAGGCCTTCAGTGTCCACTGTAATGTCCGCGTATTTTTCATACAGCGGTGTCCTCTCATCGTACAACTGTTTTAGATCCATTCCCTCTTCAATGGAGATCCCACGACCATGAATTGAATCGATCCTGCGCTCGATTTCCTCGAAATTGAGCTTGATATAGACTACCGTGCCCGACGAAGCCAGGTGTTTCATGGCTTTTTCCCCGTAGATAGCACTTCCTCCCGTTGCGATCACAGTCCTCTCGGCCTGGATCGAGGCGTTGATATCATCTTCGATCTTGTTGAAACCCCAGGGGCCTACGCTCTCCAGTATCTCACTCAGCAGCTTGTTTTCATGCTGCTGGATCAGCAGGTCGGAATCGATGAAATCGTATCCCAGCGCCTTGGCAAGCACAACACCCACTGTGCTCTTGCCACAGCCCGGCATACCTATCAATATTACATTATCCATGTCTAACCTCCATGCATTATATTCTAATCGCTAATGCCTCTTTATTCAACCATATTTTGCTTGACGGGAGCCTGTCCACTCCCCATAATGTAAAGGTAGGAGTATTAACGTGGATAAAATCATCAAGAAAAAGTATTTAACAATTATAGTCTCTTTTGTTGTCCTTTTGACAACAATTATCTGTATGAGCGCACCTGCTTTTGCCGCAGAAGTCGACGGAAACAGTGATATAAAGGTCGCCTGTAAAGGCGCTGTGGTCATGGATGCCAGGAACGGCAACATCCTTTACGCCAAGAACAGCACCCGGCGTTTCTACCCGGCCAGCTGCACCAAGCTGATGACCGCCCTGGTAGCCCTGGAAAACTGCAATGACCTCTCAAAGACATTGACGGTCTCCGATGCAGCCGTTAACGGGATAGATCCGGAATCCAGCCATATAGCTCTGCAGGTGGGAGAAAAGATAACCATGGAGCAGGCACTCTACGGGCTGCTGCTGGCTTCGGGCAATGACGCGGCGGTGGCCATAGCCGAGGGTGTCGCCGGCAGCCAGAAGGACTTTGCCAAACTGATGAACAAAAAGGCACAGGAGCTGGGGCTTACGGGGTCACACTTTGCAGACCCGCACGGCCTCTACAAGCCCGATCACTACACGACACCGCAGGACCTGGCCAAGATCATGCGTGCATGTCTCCAAAACCCGACTTTCGTCAAGATATTCACCACAATCAAGTACACGATCCCCAGGACAAACAAATCGAAAAAGCGCGTGCTCTGGAACAACCACCGCATGGTGAAATACAAATACTATCATCATCCTGCAGTCATCGGCGGCAAGAGCGGATATGTGACCAAATCCGGCTTTAATCTGGTGACCGTCGGTGAAATGAACAACATGGACCTCATCATTGTGACCATGCGCGGCATCACTGCCGTGGACATGGTGAAAGACACCAGAAAGCTGCTGGACTACTATTTGAACAACTACAAGTCGGTCACCATCAAGTCCGACATCAGGACTATTGATCTGCCGGGCCGACGCGATGTACCCGTCAGATCCGACGGGGCGACCTTTGATGTGATCGTCCCCAAAGCCGCCTCTAAGAGCGACGTCAAGATCACAGCAGCACCGAAGAAGAATATCAGATTCCCGGTCAAGCGCGGCGAGCAGGTGGGCACGGTCACCGCCAGCTACGGCGGACGCACTGCAGGGACTGCGCCCTTATACGCTACACGTACAGTATACAGCGGCCTTGCTCTGGTTCTGCATATCGGTGCTCTCGTCCTCATCGGTCTGGTGATCTTTTTTATCATCGCCGGTCTGGTGCGCATCCACAAACGCAAAACAAAACATTAAGATAAAAAAAATCCCGATCTGCCGTCAGGATTTTAATTCACGCCCTAGTTTCACTAGGTGGGTGCGTTCATTCGATGCGTCTGCCTTCCACTCATAGGAGGCTCGGCATAATCACCGGATATCATGCTCCCTGCGTCATTATGTAGGTTGAATTAACAATCCTTAACGCACATCTCAGGATATTTTTACATTTCGTCTGTAGTTATTATACCACTATCAGTCTTCTAAATCCACTGCGCTATTGTGATATACTTTCTGAACGTCATCATTGTCTTCGAGGGCTTCGATCATCTTCTTCAGATTTGTGATATCCTCGTCCTTCGGGGTCGTCTCTGTAGAAGGTATATTCTCCACGTCGGCTTCTACGAATTCATATCCGGCATCAGCCAGCGCATCTTTAACAGTATTGAAGTCTTCAGGATCGGTCAGGATCTCGTAGGAATCTTCATAGGTCTGCATATCTTCCATGCCGGCCTCCAGAGCAGCTTCCATCAGTGCATCTTCGTCGATGGCATCCGTCTTTTCTATGAGGATGACGCCCTTCTTGGAGAACATATAGGAGACGCATCCCGGTGTGCCGAGATTGCCGCCGTATTTGTCGAAAGAGCTCCTGACTGATGACGCCGTTCGGTTCTTGTTGTCCGTCAGCGCTTCCACGATCACGGCTACGCCGCTGGGACCGTATCCTTCGAAGTTCATCTCTTCATAAGTCGCTCCACCCAGTTCACCGGTTCCTTTTTTCACTGCACGGTCGATATTCGCGTTCGGCATGTTGATGCTCTTTGCTCTATCTATCGCATGCTTGAGAGCGATGTTGTACTCGGGGTCTCCGCCGTCCTTCGCGGCTACAGTAATAACTCTTGCATATTTTGTAAACAGTGCAGCGCGCCTCTTGTCCTGCGCGTCCTTCCTGCCTGCTATAGTACCATGTCTGCCCATCGGGCACCTCCTTGTATTTTGATTAGCGCCGTTTACACAGCTGTTTCATTATATATCAAACCGGCCACAATTTCAACAGTGACCGCGCTCCGGGCGGCACTACTTTTGCCGGCGGAAAAACTCTATCATGGTTGCTGTGAGGCTGGAGAGATTTTCCTGCTCCGGGAGCTCTTCTCTGCTGAGCCATCTGCCCGCTGCCAGTTCTTCATGGTCGATGTTGAGATGTCGCTCCCCATCGACTTCGCAAAAATATCCCAGCAGGAGATTGGAGTCGACACCCCACGGCTGGCTGTCAAAATATCTGATGTTTTTCACATGCAGCCCGACTTCCTCCATGACCTCTCTTTTCACTGTCGCTTCAGCACTCTCACCGATCTCGCAGAAACCCGCGATCAGGGCGACCCCTTTATATTCACGCCCGGCATATCTGGTGACTATGATGCGGTCTCCGTCGGTCACCCCCACGATGACTGCCGGGGCGATCATGGGGTAAGCCACATTGCCGCAGACGGGGCAGCGCATGACGCGCTCGTCCGTTCCCGTCTGCATTCCGGCTCCGCAGCGGCCGCAGAACTGTGTTTTACTGTACCACACGTACAAGTGGTAAGCTGTCATCACGGCGAACCCTTCGGATTTTTCCCCGCCTGCCCAGGCAAACCTGACTTTCTGATACGAATAGCCTTCTAGCTCCGGCTCGCTCCCGCCCCGATAAAGATAATAGCGTTCATCATCTATGCGAAACAGATACTGCAGGTCTCCTTCACTGAGGCCGGCACTGCGCAGCTCGGCGACCAGCGGCAGTCTGCTGTCCGCTACCGCCTCCCGCATGAGCACTTCACCGGTCCTGAAGCAGCAGACTTTGTCATCCGCTGCCGCTTCACCCGGCTCGTAATCATTACAAAAAGTTCGTGGCTCTATATCCTGTATCATTTGCTTTTGTTCCTCCTGTATCTGATGCCCGAGCATGGCGTCACTTGCGGCGAAAATATCGCACCGTTAAAGAGCCGCCGCGCATGGTGCGCGGCAGCCCCGTGAAATTCAGGCTCAAGCCTCTTTCTTCTTATTTTCCCCGGCCTCGCGTTCCTTGAGGTTCTTGTGCGCCGTGGCCATCATCAGCTTTATCCTGTTCAGCTGGTTGACATCGCTGGCGCCCGGATCGTAGTCGATCGCCGCTATGTTGGCACGCGGGTTCCTCTTGCGCATCGCCTTCAGCATGCCCTTGCCGACCACATGGTTCGGCAGGCAGGCAAACGGCTGCAGGCAGACAATATTTTCAACACCGTTATCGATCAGCTCGGTCATTTCGCCGGTCAGCAGCCAGCCTTCACCGCACTGATTTCCGATGGAGAGAACTTCTTTAGCCTTCTCCGCCGTATCCTGTATGAATGCCGGCGGTCTGAATCTGCTGCTCTCCTCCAGTGCCTTTCTGGCCGGCTTCCGCAGCCATTCAAAGAATGAAATGAAAGCCTTGTTGATCTGCATCTCCTTGAAGCTGCCGGACAGATGTTCATAGTTGAACGTCTTGCTCTGGAAGCCGTAAAGGAAGAAGTCGATCAGATCGAGCACTACAGCTTCGCCGCCCTCGCTCTCGATCACGTCTACTATATTGTTGTTCGCTGTAGGATGGTACTTTACCAGTATCTCCCCGACAACACCGACCTTGGGTTTTTTCAGTCCCTCGATCAGCGGCAGCTTGTCGAAAGCACGCACGATCTTCTTCAGCAGACTCCTGAACTTGACCATGCTGCCGTTGTTGATATTCATTCTGGCAAGGCGCGCGTACTTTTCATAAAGTGCATTGGCCGACCCGGGTTCCTTCTCATAAGGCCTTGTAGCGTAGAGCACCTTCATGAAGACGTCGCCGTATACGAATCCCATCAGTATCCTCTTGGCCAGTCCCACGGTGATCTTAAAGCCCGGGTTGGTCTCCAGACCTGCCATGTTGACAGAGACAACCGGGATCTGCTCCATTTCAAGGTCCTTCAGTGCCTTCCTCAGCAAGGCCACGTAGTTGCTGGCTCTGCAGCCGCCGCCGGTCTGACTCATGAAGATAGCCGTCTTGTCCAGATCCAGTTCGCCGCTCTTCAGATAAGCTATTATCTGCCCCAGCGATACGATTGTCGGGTAACATGCATCGTTGTTGATGTACTTGAGCCCTTCATCTACCGCGTGCGTGTTCACAGGAGGCAGCAGCTTTGCAGTGTAGCCTTCCTTTGCCAGCGCCGTCTCCAGGAACTGGAAGTGCATCGGAGCCATCTGCGGAATGAGGATAGTATAATTTTTCTTCATTTCCTTCGTGAAGGTCACCCTTTCATAAGGCTCCACATTGTCTACATGCGTGATATGGTTCTTTACACGCTCATCCATGGCAGCTTTGAGTGATCTGATCCTGATCCTCGCTGACCCCAGATTGCTGCCTTCGTCTATCTTGAGTACGGTGTACAGCTTGTTGTGCTTTCTGGCGATTTCCTCGACCTGGTCGGTGGTCACCGCATCCAGCCCGCATCCGAAAGAATTCAGCTGCACCAGCTCCACATCATCCGTGGAACCTACGAACTCCGCCGCCTTATATAATCTCGAGTGGTAGACCCACTGATCGAGCACTCGCAGCGGCCGCGGCAGATCTGCCATGTGGGCCACAGAGTCCTCCGAGAGGACTACCATGTCAAAGCTGCCGATCATCTTGTCCATGCCGTGGTTGATCTCCGGATCCACATGATAGGGGCGTCCGGAAAGTACTACGGCCTTCTTTCCGTGCTCTCTGGCGTACTTGAGGGAATATTCCCCCTGTTTTTTCACGTCATCGTGATATCTGCGGTCTTCGATCCTCGCCGCCTTGACGGCCTTCTCGACCTCGCGTCTGCTCACCCCGTTGGGTTCCAGCACTCGCGAAAGCTCGCGTATGAGCCTCTGATCATCGTCATAAGGCAGGAAAGGATGTGTGAATTTGACCTGATATTTATCGAAAACATCGTCCATGTTGTTGGCTATAACTTCCGGATAAGTGGCTACTATGGGACAGTTATAGTGGTTGGGCGCTGTCTTGTCTTCTTCGCGTTCGTAATTGATGCTGGGATAGAAAATCCAATGCGCATCGTGTTCCACCAGCCACTTTATGTGGCCGTGGACCAGCTTTGCAGGATAACATGCGGTATCCGAAGCAATGGTGTCCATTCCCATCTCGTATATGTCCTTGCTGGACGGCGGCGACAATTTGACGCTGAACCCCAGCTTTGTGAAGAAAGTAAACCAGAACGGGTAGTTCTCATACATGTTGAGTACCCTGGGGATGCCTACGATCCCGCGCTTGCTCTCTTCAAGAGTCAGCGGTTTGTATCCGAAAAGCCTCTTGAATTTGTACTGATAGAGGTTCGGCAGCTCGCTGCTGCTGTTGCCTTTGCCGGCTCCCTTTTCACATCTGTTTCCCGTGATGAATCTGGAACCGTCGTTGAATATATTTATAGTCAGCAGGCAGTTGTTGCCGCACTTTCCGCAGCGTGCGTGAGTGTTCTTGACTGAAAAGTCCTCCATTTCCTCGAGGCTTATTATTGAAGATCTGGTACCTTCCACATAATTCTCACGCGCGATGATGGCCGCGCCGAAAGCTCCCATGACACCCGAGATGTCCGGACGGACAACATTCCTGCCCAGTATTTTCTCTATGCTGCGCAGAACGGCTTCATTCAGGAATGTCCCGCCCTGCACAACGATCTTCTCGCCGGCTTCATCCACGTTGCGCAGCTTGATGACCTTGTAGAGCGCGTTCCTGATCACAGAATAAGAAAGGCCCGCGCTGATATCGCCGATCGTAGCTCCTTCTTTCTGCGCCTGCTTTACACGCGAGTTCATGAACACCGTGCACCTGGTGCCCAGGTCTACCGGGGCTTCAGAGAACAGCGCTTTCCTTGAGAAAGCAACGGTGTCCATATTCACAGATTTGGCGTAGGTCTCCAGGAAGGAGCCGCAGCCGGATGAACAGGCTTCATTGAGCATAATGTTGTATATCGCGCCGTCGCGGATCTTCATACACTTCATGTCCTGACCGCCTATATCGAGGATGAACTCGACGCCCGGCAGGAACTCCTCGGCGCCCCTGTAATGAGCCATGGTTTCTATCTCACCCAGGTCAGCCTTGAAAGCCGCCTTGATGAGGCCTTCACCGTACCCGGTGACCGTCGTGTTTGCGATGTAAGCTTCTTCGGGCAGCTCCGCATAAAGATGACGCAGCATTTCCATGACTGCTTCGATCGGGTTTCCTTCATTTCCCCTGTAGAATTCGAAGAGCAGGTTCTTTTCATCATCTATCAGGGCAGCCTTTGTGGTGGTCGATCCGGCATCAATACCGAGGAACACCCTGCCCCTGGCTTTCTTGATGTCTTTTCTCCTGATCTTATCTTTATCGTGTCTTGCCTTGAACTCATCGTAGTCCGCCTGGTCTCTGAACAGCGGTTCCATGTGCTTGGTCTCGTTCAGCATCGAAGGATCGATCTTGTCGATCCTCTCGATCAGTTCCCGGAGCCCGATCACAGGCTCGTCATCAGACAGCATGGCAGCGCCCAGAGCCACGAAGTACTTTGAATCCTCCGGGAATATGATCTCATCATCCTTCAGATCCAGAGTCTCGATAAAGCGCTTCCTCAATTCCGACAGAAATGACAGCGGACCGCCGAGGAAAGCAACATGTCCTTTGATCGGGTGCCCGCAGGCCAGGCCGCTGATAGTCTGATTGACTACCGCCTGGAAAATGCTGGCCGCAAGGTCGGGCACCGAGGCGCCCTCGTTTATCAGAGGCTGAATATCCGTCTTTGCAAAGACGCCGCACCTGGCAGCTATCGGATATATCAGCTTGTGCTTTTTGGCTGCTTCGTTAAGACCGGCGGCATCAGTATTCAGCAGTACAGCCATCTGGTCAATAAAAGCGCCGGTACCGCCTGCGCAGGTACCGTTCATTCTCTGCTCTATGGTCTGTCCGTAGAAGGTGATCTTGGCATCCTCGCCTCCCAGTTCTATGGCCACGTCAGTCTCCGGTATGATCGTCTCCACAGCTTTGCTGCAGCTGACTACTTCCTGCTCAAAAGTGACTCCGAGCAGCTTTGACAGCGAAAGCCCGCCAGAGCCCGTGATGGTCACCTGAATATCTTCATCGCCTGCCTCGCGATGAAGATCTTTGAGCAGTTCGGCCACTTTCTCGAACACATCCGACATGTGGCGCTCATACCTCTTATATTTTATTTCATTGTTTTCGTCAATGACGACCAGCTTTACAGTGGTCGATCCTACATCTATTCCTAATCTCATTTACAAACTCCATATTGTATATACCTGGTTATTATACCACAAAACCTGTGTTATAATAGTCTTTGTTATGAAAAGTTCAATCAAGAAAAGCACCTATCAGGCCATCTACCGGCTGCTCAACAGAGTATCGCCGATCAGCAGCGACTGCGGCAGGCTCTGCGGGAGTGCCTGCTGCATCCCCGGGGATGATAATATGGTCATCTATATGCTCCCCGGAGAAGAGAAACTGTTCAGCCGTAAAGAAGACTGGTTAAAGTGGGATTGGGATCAGGCCGAATTATACGAATTCCCCGATTCCTGGCACGGCAGGGTCTACACTGTGCGCTGCACAGATCCGCCCAACTGCCTGCGTGAGATGCGCCCGCTGCAGTGCCGCACTTTTCCCCTTGCGCCCTATCTCAATGAAGACGGGGAACTGTCACTGATACTCTACCCGCAAAAGACGCCTTACGTCTGTCCACTGGTGCAGGGCGAGGTCCCTCTGGATCCCCGATTCGTGAAGGCCACATACACTGTCTGGCAGCACCTGATCCGCGATCCTCTGATCCGCGATCTTGTGGAATTGGATTCCCGGGCTATGCGGCATCCGGATCATCCAGCCTATTGATATCCGTCTTGTAAACGCGGCGCAGCATTACGATCCAGTAAGCTGTGCCTATTATTTCTGCTGCCGGGAAACACCACCACACCATGGTCAACCCGCCTAAAGTGGCAAACAGAAATGCCAGCGGCAGCGTACCTGCCAGCTGCCTGATCAGCGAGCTTAAGAGGCTGATCATTCCGTGGTTTGTTGCATTGCAGAGGCCCGAGCAAATGATACCGAATGCCGCCGGCAGAAAGCAGATGCTGATCGCACGGAAAGCGGGTATCCCCAGCCGCATCATTTCCGGCGATGCGTTGAACCAGCTGAGGAACACCTGCGGCATCACCTGGAAGAGCACCAGTCCGCTGCCCATTATGATTACCGCAATGGTCAGCCCGAACTTGAAAGCTTCGGTGAGACGCTTTTTGTTCCGGGCTCCGTAATTATATCCGAAGACAGGAGTTGTTCCCTGGTTGATGCCGAAGACCGGCATGAATATGAAGGACTGCATCCTGCCGTAGACTCCCATGATGGCTACTGCCGTATCCGAGAATCCCGCCAGTATCCCGTTCATTCCCAGGTTGAGGACGCTGGCTATGGCCTGCATCACTATCGACGGTCCGCCGACGGCATATATCTCCGCCAGAGTATCCTTCTCCATCTTCTGTTTCAAATCTATTTTCACATCGTGATTTTTCTTGAAGAGCAGATTGACGACCACCGACATCGCCAAAGCCTGGCCGATGACGGTCGCTATGGCAGCCCCGGTCATTCCTATCCTGGGTGCCGGTCCGATCCCGAAAATCAGTATCGGGTCCAGGATGATATTGGTGACCGCACCGATGATATTGGTCATCATCGGTATGATCATGTTGCCGGTCGACTGCAGTATCTTCTCACACGTCATCTGTATCATCATGAAGATGCAGCCGAGCGTTATGATTCTCAGATAAACACTGCCCATAGCTATGATGTGCTCGTTTTCCGAAAACAGAGCCATGAACGGATGTGCAAAAAAAACGCCGAATACGGCGAAGATGATGTAATTCAAAAATGAAAGCTTGAATCCGATGCTGGCAGCTTTATCGGCTTCTTCGAATTTCCTGGCTCCCAGCCTCCTCGAAATGAGCGAGTTGATGCCGATCCCGGTACCTACTCCGAGGGCGACCATCAGCATCTGCACCGGGAATACCAGAGTTATAGCAGTGAGACCGGCCTCGCCTGTCTGCGCTATGAACAAACTGTCAACTATGTTGTAGAGCGACTGTATCAGCATGGACAATATCGCCGGCCACGACATACCCAGCAGCAGCCTTGGTATCGGCATATATCCCATCTTATTATCCTGACGTTTTTCGCTCATAAAAAAATCACCTTTCTAAATACTATGCAGTAGGTGATTATATTACATAATTCCATATTATTCAAGGAATATTTAAAAATATATTGGGCAGCTCTATAAGCCGGGTTCTGTATCAGATGATCATCTATCTTGGACAGCCGTTACCGGCTGCCTCCAGCGACCTACCTTACGGGAGCCTGCGGGCTACAGGCTTTCGCCCCTGCTTGGTCTTGCTCCGGGTGGGGTTTACACGGCCGCCATGTCTCCATGACGCCGGTGAGCTCTTGACTCGCCATTTCACCCTTGCCACGGCATTACCCGTTTCGGCGGTATGTTTCTGTTGCACTTTCCCTATAGTTACCTACGCCGGACGTTATCCGGCACCCTTGCCCTGTGGAGCCCGGACTTTCCTCACACTTTCGTGCGCGACCATCTGAGCTGCCCAATTTATTTTCTAGATTATTGAATAGGGGTCCATATTGGCTCCCGACATTATCACGTTCAGTTTCTTCTTTGTTTTCTTCTCCAGCTGATCGGCGAAGTTCTCTGTGAAGATCTTCTCTGTACCGTAGTGTCCCGCATCCAGCAGGCACATATCCAGCGCTTTGGCTCTCTGTGCATCGTGGTATTTGACATCTCCGGTAATGAACATGTCACATCCTTCCGCTATCGCCAGGTCCAGATATTCGGCGCCGGCGCCGGTGCAGACACCGACCTTCCTCACGCTGCTCCTGGGGTAACCGATGCCCCTGACATAATGCGGCGGCAGTCCCAGTGAAGTCCTCACGAACTCGCACGCCTCATCGAAAGACATTTTCTTTTCCGTGGTCCCCGTCATGAAAGGAACGGTTTCGCTGCAGTTTTCGGGTCTCCCGATATCCTTGAGATGCAGCAGGTTCGCCAGATACCAGTTGTTTCCCCTGGGTGCATTATCGAATGTCAGGTGTGCCGAGTAAACGCTGATATCGGCTTTGATCAGCTGCGTTATGTAGCTGCCTGTCTGACCGTCTGCGCTGTCGACACTGTCAAGGCCTCCGAATATCAGCGGATGATGCGTGATCACCACATCCGCGGCGCACTTCCCGGCCTCATCTATAACAGCCTGATTCATCTCCAGGGTGATGAGCACCGTGGAAATCTTCTCCTTGCCGGTGTTTATCTGGACACCGCTGTTATCCCACTCTTCGGTGAGCTGCGGCGGTGCTATTTCTTCTATTATATCAATAAGTTCATCATATTTGATCATTGTTCCTTTGACTCCACAGCAGATCTCTCAGGTATTCAATGTTCTGCCTGACCGTCCCGGTCTCCTGTTTATTTCCTTTCTTGATTTCCTCCAGTATTTTTTCTTCGCGCATCAGTTTGCGCGTCAGATATTCGGTCGCCAGCTCCGTCTTCTCCGCAGCTATCCACTCGGGGACCGCCCACTTTATCGATTCCTTCGGCTCACCCTGCCAGCTGACCGGTAAGCCGCCTTCGATTCCGTTCTGACAACTCAGTATTTCACAGATGTATTTGCCTTCTCTCACCAGTTTGATCGATGCTACTGAAAGCTGATTATCGTAAAGCCACTTTATCAGTTCACCTACCGCACTCCGCGGCTGCAGTATCACCCGTTCAAACGACTTTGCCTTTAAGGGATCGGCTCCCAGTATCTGCGACATGAGTAAGCCGCCCATTCCTGCTATCACAAGAGTGGCCGCTTCTCCCGCTTTCAGCACCTCAATGCCGCTGCCAAGCCGAAAGTCCATCTCCCTGCCCGGCAGGTATTTTTCGCAGGTTTCCCTTGCCTTGTCAAGCGAGCCGGGACTAATGTCTGTCATTATCACTCCGGGGCAGATGCCCTCCTGGTACAGGTAAGCCGGCAGGAGCCCGTGATCGGTGCCCACATCTGCCATGACTTTTCCCGGGAGAACTTCCCCCGCGATCATTTTCAGCCTCTCAGAGAGTTTTATCACTTGACTACTCCAGATAATCCTTCAGTTTTTTGCTCCTGCTCGGATGACGCAGTTTCCTCAGCGCTTTGGCTTCTATCTGCCTGATGCGCTCCCTGGTGACATCGAATCTCTTGCCGACTTCCTCCAGGGTCCTCGCTCTGCCGTCTTCGAGTCCGAAACGGAGCTTGAGCACCTTCTGCTCCCTGTCTGTCAGGGTATCCAGCACTTCCACCAGCTGTTCTTTGAGCATGGAGAAAGCCGCGGCTTCTGCCGGCGCCGGCACATCTTCATCGGGTATGAAATCTCCCAGATGGCTGTCCTCTTCTTCGCCTATAGGCGTTTCCAGGGATACCGGTTCCTGAGCTATCTTCAATATCTCGCGTACCTTTTCCACCGACAGATCCATTTCTTCTGCTATTTCCTCAGGAGTCGGTTCGCGTCCAAACTGCTGCAGCAGCTGCCTCTGTATGCGCATCAGCTTGTTGATGGTCTCCACCATATGAACAGGTATCCTGATGGTACGGGCCTGATCGGCTATGGACCTTGTTATCGCCTGACGTATCCACCAGGTAGCGTACGTGGAAAATTTGAATCCCTTTCTCCAGTTGAATTTATCGACCGCCTTGATGAGACCCAGGTTTCCCTCCTGTATCAGGTCGAGGAACAGCATTCCCCTGCCCACGTATCTCTTGGCGATACTGACCACCAGCCTGAGGTTGGCTTCGCAGAGCTTCTTCTTGGCCGATTCATCTCCGGCTTCCATTCTCTTGGCTAGATCGATCTCCTCTTCAGCAGTGAGCAGCGGCACCTTTCCTATTTCTTTGAGGTACATCCTCACCGGATCGTCCACGGCCACGTTTTTCGGCAGGGTGCTTTCGAGGTTTACTTCCTTTTTGCCCTTTTTGTTGACCTCAACGCCGTCGCCGGACACATCATCGTCATCGTCATCGTCCATGTTCTCAAGCTCGTAATCGTTAGGCTGCTCTTCTTCTATAACATCGATATCGTGTTTCAGCAGCTCGTCATAAAGTGTATCCATCTGATCTTTGTCCAGTTCAGCCGCTTCCACGTGGGTACCTACCTGATTGTATGACAGTTGTTTTTTCTTTCCTGCCATCTTTACGAGTTCAGCCACGTATTCATCCAGCGTCTTTTCTTCCGGTTCTAACTGTTGCTCGGCGTCTTTCTTCTTTGCCGCACTTTTCCTGACAGCCTTTCCTAGCGGTTTCTTTTTCGCAGTTCCAGCTTTTGAGGCGGTCTTCTTTCCGGCCGTATCCTTTTTCTCTTTCTTCTCAGTTTCCATATTCTTTTCAGTTGTCTTGTTTGCCAACTCATCTTCCCCCTAACTTGATCATCTTCTGGGTTTCTATCAGTTCTTCTGTCAGTGATCTGATGCCTTCTTTGTTAGCTTCTTCATCGGCCATCGAAAGCCTGGCGATCAGTTTCTCTTCCTTATCCTTCAGTTCATCCATAATTGCCGTATGGATACAGTCTTTGAATATCGATTCGCTGCTCCCCGCCAGCATCACTTTCTCATCTACATCGCGCAGCGATTCGCTCTCTTCCGGAGATAATTTGTCCTTCAGCACTGCAATATCGAATTCTTCTCCTGGTTTATACACACTTTTTAAAGTTTTAAAAATCGTTTCTCCATGCAGGCTGGTGAACACCCGCGCGATGTCGGGATCCTTTTCCATATAGCTGCTGTCGGTGAGCAGGATCTTGAGCACATTCTTTTCTGTCATCGTCAGTTCCGCCCTCGCTCTGTGCGGAGCCCGCGTTATACGAGCGACCTCGCCGCCCTCACTGCGCTGCATCTGCGCCTTCAAAGCTGCGGAAGAGATCCCGTATTCCGATGAAAGGCGGTTGGCATAGAGGTCGGCCTCCACCGGTTCCAGCTGATTGAGCACCGCGGCCGCACCTTCCAGGAATTCCGTCCTTCCTTCTATGGTGTCCAGGTCGAATTCCTCTTCCAGCAGCGCCAGGCGGTAGTCTGCAAAGGGCAGTGCCTGATCCGCCAGTCTCAGAAAGGCTTCCTTTCCGTTGTGCCTGATGAAATCATCGGGGTCCTTGCCGTCGGTCACCTGCATCACCTTGACTTTCAGTCCTTCTCTGTGCAGGATGTCCGAGCCGCGCAGAGCTGCAGCCCTGCCGGCGCTGTCGGAATCATAGCACAACACGATGTTTCGCGTATATCTCTTCAACATGGCAGCCTGGTTTTCCGTCAGCGCCGTTCCCAGCGAAGCGGCCACGTTGCGCACACCTCCCTGATACAGTGAGATGGCGTCCATGTAGCCCTCTACCAGAACAGCCCTGTCTTCTCTGC
Source organism: Anaerovoracaceae bacterium (assembly GCA_050953405.1). Classification (GTDB taxonomy): domain Bacteria; phylum Bacillota; class Clostridia; order Peptostreptococcales; family Anaerovoracaceae; genus RUG100. Next base: position 311,028 of record JBMNMP010000002.1, read on the forward strand.
CTATCTCCCTGCGGCTGATATTCAATCCGTAGAGGTTGTTCTTCTTGTAAAACACCGGGGATTCCTGGGAGTTGAGGTATTTGGTATGCCGTCCTTTTCCAGCGTGCGCCCGCCAAAGCCGATCACCTTGCCGGAAACATTCTGGATGGGGAAGATCACACGCCCGCGGAACTTGTCGTAATACTTGCCCTTTGAATGGGAAATAAGCCCCAGCTTCATCATCTGTTCTTCCTCGAATCCCATCGATTTCAGGTGGTTATACAATCCGTCCCAGCTGTCATCCGCATATCCGATGCCGAATTTTTTCATGGTCTCCGGGGTCAGACCCCTGCCGGCCATATAATCCCAGCCCGGGTTGGCACTCTGACGCATCGCTTTGTAAAAGTAACGCGCAGCCTGCCTGTTTATCTCATATAGCTGCTCCCGGTCTTCATCTTTACGGTAGCCGCTGTCCAGTGTCACTCCAGTCTCCTCTGCCAGCTTTTCCAGCGCCTCACGGAAATCGAGACCGTTGTATTTCTGAACGAATTCGATCACATCACCGGTGGCTCCGCATCCGAAGCAGGTGAAGATCTGTTTCTGCCCGGAGACAACAAAAGATGGTGTCTTTTCATTGTGGAACGGACAGAGGCCTTTGTAATTGCTACCGGCCCTCTTGAGGTTGACAACCCTGCCGATCACGTCCACAATGTCGCACCTGGTCTTTATTTCATCTATCACGCTGTCTCTTCTGTACAAGTTTTCGTCCCCGTTCTTTCTTATAAAAGTATATTACGACAAAAAAATTAGGATTCCTTTTGAAAATCCAAAAAAAATCCGAAATGCGTATATATCCGGTGCGGCTTACTTCACAAAGAGTTTCTGGTAAAGGCCGGCTGCGTACCTGTCTGTCATCCCCGCGATATAATCCTTGGCCAGTTCTTCCTTGGCCGCTTCCGGTGCGTTTTCGCTCAGCTCGCCGGGCAGTTCCTCGGGATGTCCGCAGTAATATTCATAGAGTCCCGTAATGATGCTGCGCACCATTTTCATGTCCGAAGCCTTCTTCACATCTGCATTGTGGTATACGTGCTCGAACATATAATCGCGCAGCATATCCATGTATCCGGCAGCTTCCTCGCTCTGACGGATAGTGTCCTTGCCGTCGCTGTTCTTTATCATGTCATTCACCAGGGTGTCTATCCTCGTGCGGTGATCGCCGCCGAGATGAGCGATGCAGTCCGCCGGCAGTTCGTCCTCTGTGATCACGCCGCTGCGTATGGCATCGTCGATGTCGTGGTTGATGTAAGCTATCCTGTCGCTGATCCTGACCACCTGTCCCTCCAGAGTGAACGGCAGCCCCTTCCCGGTGTGGTGCAGGATACCGTCACGGACTTCAGCCGTAAGGTTCATTCCCCGGCGTCCCTGTGATTTTTCGAGCACATCGACCACTCTCAGGCTCTGCTCGTTGTGAGAAAAGCCATGGGGATATATCTCATTGAGTACGGCTTCTCCGTTGTGACCGAACGGCGTGTGGCCGAGGTCATGGCCCAGTGATATGGCTTCCGTGAGATCTTCGTTCAGCATCAGGGAACGGGAAATAGTCCTCGCTATCTGGGATACTTCCAGTGTATGTGTGAGTCTGGTGCGAAAGTGATCGCCTTCAGGCGCCAGAAATACCTGCGTCTTGTGCATCAGCCTGCGAAAAGCCTTGGAGTGAATAATGCGGTCCCGGTCACGCTGAAAATCCGTGCGCAGAGCGCACTTTTCCTCCGGCATCTGCCTGCCCCTGCTCTCAGCCGCTTTGCAGGCGCGCGGGCAGAGGTCTCTGTATTCTCTTTCTTCCAGTTCTTCTCTTGTAATCATGATCTATACTATCAGTTCTATGATGAAAACTGCGGCTCCACCGAGCAGCATGGATACCGGCAGTGTTATGATCCAGGCTACCAGTATGCTCCTGGCAATGCCCCACTTTACTGCGGAAACACGCTTTGCGGTACCTACTCCCATGATCGATGTAGTGATTACCTGTGTCGTGCTGACCGGGATACCGAAGATCGTGGCCCCTTCGATGACCAGTGCACTTGCCGTCTGGGCAACGAATCCGTTGGCCGGCTCCAGTTTGGTCACATTGCCGCCCATGGTCTTCATGATGCGCCAGCCTCCTATCGAAGTTCCCAGCGCCATCGTGGTGGCACATAATATCTTGACCCATAATGGTACGCCGCTGCCGGCGTCGAGAACGCCTCCGCTGATCAGCGCCAGCGTTATGATACCCATGGTTTTCTGCGCATCGTTGTTGCCGTGTGAAAAGGCAACAAAAGCAGAAGATATGATCTGCAGCTTGAGGAACACCTTGTTGACTTTGTTCTGGCTCCAGTTGACAAACAATGCGTACATCAGCTTCATACAGAGGAAGCCTATCAGGAATCCGATGGTCGGTGACAGGAAGAGCGGTATGACTACCTTCCAGATGACCCCGCTCCAGATAACATGATGTGCACTGGCTGTGAAGACCATCGTGGCTCCCACCAGGCTGCCTATCAGTGCATGCGATGAACTGCTGGGTATCGCCAGCCACCATGTCAGCAGATTCCAGATGGTCGCTCCAATCAGGGCTCCCATGATTACATACTGCTCCAGGGCTACATCGACAATCCCGTGCGTGATTGTCATGGCTACTTTTTCACTAACCAGCGTACCTATGAAGTTCATGGCCGCCGCCCAGCAATATCGCTTTGCCGGCCGTCAATGCCTTGGTGTATACCGACGTCGCAATGGCGTTTGCTGTATCGTGAAAGCCGTTGATGAATTCAAACCCCAGGGCTATTGCAATTACTAATATCAGGATACTGCTAAGCATATTTCATTACTACCCCTTCCAGCATGTTGGCTACGGTTTCACAGGAATCAAGGCTGCCCTCGATCTGTTCGAACAGATGCTTCCATTTGATCAGCTCTATGGGATCCTTTTCCTCGCGGAAGAGAGTAGACAGCGCTTTTCTGTAGACTACGTCGCCGTCGTTTTCTATTCTGTTGACTTCGATGATCTGATCCATTACCTTGGAATTTTTCTTCAGCTCCGGCAGATGCCTGAACAGATGATGCAGTTCCCTGATGGCCTGAACTACCATATCGGCCATGGTCACCGCTTCCGGTTTGATCTCTCTGATGTCAAATACGATGAACCTGTTGGAAACTTCTTCCATGCAGTCCACGATGTCATCCATTTCCCTGGTTATGGAGTAGATGTCCTCCCTGTCGAAGGGAGTCACAAACGAACCGTGCAGAGTCTGCAGGATCTTGTGAGCCTCCATGTCGCATTCCGTCTCCAGGACTT
>JBMNMP010000003.1:0-519782 GCA_050953405.1 Anaerovoracaceae bacterium
GCTTTTCGTACATAGATGATCCGCACGCCAAATTCTGTCCATATTGTGGAGCCGAAATAGAGCGGAAAATAATGTATAGGAATTTGTTTGAGAGAATGGAAAAGCAGCAGGAATTCCATCGCATAGCAGGACGTTCGCATTTAGGATATCCGTTCACAAGGACCGAGAGTAATGGCGTATCAAGCTATGAAAAACTTACTGTTTGCCCAGTATGCCTGAACCATGAGCTCTCTAAAGATGCGAAGTACTGCCGGATTTGTGGACAGTCGCTGATAAATGAAGGCGTTACAGGGAAATTGATTTCAAGATCTGAAGATTGCTATTCGCGAGAAGAAGGTAAAGAGGCAACGGCAAAAAGCTGGTATCCTCAATATGAGAAACGGATTCGCGCACTGATGAGCTATAGAGGTGCCTTGTATAACGAAGATTGGATCGACTACGACTACTGGGAGTTCACGAAATTCATGATGCGTGGAGTCAATTCGAGGGCATCGATGAACTTGCAGTCTGCGACATTATATACACACGCTTTTTCCAACGATAATGACGATGTGATTATTGTGACGGACACACAAGCTGCAAAGTGATCGATAACTATATGACTTATGCTCAAAGCGCGATCGATGAGTTCTCTGATCCACACAAATTGCCGCAGATTGCTATATCTGTTGATATGCTGGATACAGGTATTGATGTTCCTGAAGTTGTAAATCTTGTGTTTTTCAAGAAGGTACTGAGTAAGGCCAAGTTCTGGCAGATGATAGGGCGGGGGACAAGGCTTTGCCCGGGGCTCTTTGATGGAGAGGACAAAGACAAGTTCTATATCTTTGATTTCTGTGGCAACTTCGAGTTTTTCCGCATGAACAAAGGAAAACCAACCGCGAATATGATCGCGCTGCTGGGGGCTGTCTTCGGGTTGAAATTTGAAATAACCTATAAGCTCCAGGATATTGCTTATCAGACGGATCGACTGATTGAGTATAGAAAGCTGTTAGTTGATGATATGTCCGGCAAGGTAAAAGAACTGAACCGTGAGAACTTTGCGGTGCGACAGCATATCAAATACGTTGATCAGTATGCCAATGAGGCTAACTATAATAACCTGACATATGAGGATACATTGATGGTGCGCGAAGAACTGGCACCTTTGATTCTTCCGGATGAAGAGGATGTTAGTGCGGTAAGATTCGATGCCTTGATGTACGGGCTGGAGCTGGCTTACCTCGCTGGGAAGAGATATACGAGAGGTCGCAGTGACCTCATCAAGAAAGTTAATGCCATTGCCGGTGTCGCTAATATTCCGGAAATCATGGCCCAGTCGGATCTGATCAACAAGATACTGAAGACAGATTACCTGGACAATGCAGATATAGATGATTTTGAACATATCCGTGAGAACCTCAGGGGGCTGATGAAATACATCCCGAATGGGGTTGTCAGCTACGACACAGACTTCAAGGATGAACTGCTCGATATTGAATGGAACGAATCGGAACTCGAGAACGATGATCTGGAAAACTACAAAGCAAAGGCGGAGTACTATATCCGTGAGCATCAGGATAACCTCGCAATAGCCAAACTGAAGTCCAATATCCCACTGACGAAAGTCGATGTAGAGGAACTGGAGAAGATCCTCTGGAAGGAAATTGGAACCAGGCAGGACTATGAGGATGAATACGGGCAGAAACCATTGGGCGAATTGGTGCGTGAAATCGTGGGCTTGGATATGAATGCCGCCAAGGCTGCATTTTCAAGATATCTGGAAGACGCCAGCCTTGATGAACGCCAGATCTACTTTGTGAATCAGATCGTAGAATATATCGTTCATAACGGAGTGATGAAGGATCTGTCAGTTCTTCAAGAAGCACCGTTCACAGATAGAGGCAGTGTTGTTGATCTGTTTAGTGATCTGAATGTATGGATGGGAATCCGGGGCGTGATAGATCAGATCAATGCGAATGCTACAGCATAAGGACAAATCATGTATAGCAAACTGTTGAACGAGAAGTCGGGATGGAGGCGTTTGCCGGGTGTGCAAACGGCACCGCAAACTGATTTTGCAGCTTGACGCAAATGCGTTCTGAGTATTATAATTTTATTACCCATGATGTGAGGGAATGGAGATAAAAAAGCGGGAGAGTGAACTGAGCGAATGGGTTATATCAAAGTACATCATAAAAAGAAAAGTCTTGCGGCGATCGCGCTGGCATTTGCCATGGCGACTGCCGGTTTTGGTTTTTTGAATACAGATACAGCAGCGGCCGGCAATGGAGCTGCGCTGGCAGATAACGATCTTGCCAGCCCTCAGAATATCAGGCCGGCGGCCACTGTGCTGCACCCGTCGAAACAGCAGACCACGAATTATGCAGCCGGACAGCTGACCAGCCCGTGGGCGATCAAAGCCGGCGGCAAGACGGTAGCTTATGTGAGATCGGCTTATGAAGGACGGCAGGTGATCAACGGCCTCCGCATACATTACTACGACAACGTTGAAATGCAGCAGGAAGCGGACATCGAACCGCTGATAACGGTGGAGAAGGTGAAGGGCAAGGTGCCCTCCGGTATCCAGGTCAAGTCTGTCAAAGAGGCGGTGGACAGCATCGTGAAGCAGAACGAAGGCAATGATCCGGTCATCGAGGTTTCCTATTCAAACACCCTCAAGGAGACCAGGCCGATAGAGCCGAAGACGAAGGTGATCAAGATGGCTGAACTGGAAAAAGGCCAGAAGCGGGTCGAGAGCAAGGGCGTCAGCGGCAGCAAATATCTTGAGAGTGAGATAACGCAGGTCAACTCCAGGGTGGTCGACAAGAACGTGATGAACAGCAAGGTCATCAAAGAGGCCAAGACGGAAATCATCTATGAGGGGACCGCGCTTTCCAGCGAGAACAAGGGCAAAGCCATCGTGGCTTATGCCAAAAAGTTCCTGGGTAACAAATACGTGTGGGGAGGCGAGAGCCTCGAACACGGTGTGGACTGCTCCGGATACACCATGAAGCTGTATGAGCATTACGGTATCAGCATACCGCATTCATCGTCGGCACAGGGCAGCGTTGGCAAAGAAGTGAAAGATCATGACGACCTGCAGCCGGGAGATCTGCTGATCTATCCGGGACACGTTGCCATGTATGCCGGAGACGGCATGATCATTCATGCGGCGGGAGAATCTGAAGGCATCATCATCAGCCCGGAAGCTGACTATGCGGACAGGATCAAGCACATCAGGAGGATCTTCGGTACGGATGCCGACACCTCGACAGACAGCATGTTTCCCGATGTGGCCGTAATAGAAAAAGCATATCAATCGGACAAGGGCTTTGGAGATGAGGACGGATATGCTGAAGACTATTCCGGCGCCAACACAGAAGACGGGCAGGAAGACTGAGGCCCGGATCCGGAAGAGACCGCATGTAAAGGCCATATGGCAAAAAACTGATAACGTGCGCCTGACCGCAGGGACAGGCGCTCTTTTTGTGCCGCGGATATTGTATACTTGCACTTTTTGCCTGCCTCCTGTTTAATATTTTCAGAAAGTTTGGTATACTATTACTCGCCGATGCGGCGCTTGACAGCGGCCGGATGCGGTGAGATTTCAAGCGGAAGGTTAAGAGGTGTAAATATGGCAACAAAATATTTCGTTCACGTGGCAAGTTATGTCGATGACAATGTATTCATCGGCAACGGCACGGAGATATGGCACTTCAGCCATATTCAGGAAGGAGCTTTCATAGGAGACAACTGCTCTATAGGCCACGGCGTCAATATAGGAAAGAATGTCAGGATCGGTCACGACTGTACTATACAGAGCAACGTAGCCGTTTATGAGGGCATCACTCTGGAAGACGGGGTCTATCTCGGCTCTTCAGCGGTGTTCACCAACAATCTGATACCTCGTGCCATCAGAGATAAAGGGCATGCTACATATAAGAAGACGACAGTGCACAAGGGAGCAACCTGCGGTGCGAACTCAACGATCGTCTGCGGCAACGACATCGGAGAGTACGCCATGGTGGCTGCGGGCGCGGTCGTCATGAAGCGTGTGCCGGCTTATGCGCTGGTTGCCGGTATACCTGCAAAACAGGTCGGCTGGGTCTGCCGGTGCGGCGCCATGCTGCCGAACGATCTGAGATGTCCCCGGTGCGGCAGGCAGTACAAGAAAATCGGCGAAGAGCTGGTATTGCAGGGCGAAGATTGAGAATCGCCGAACGGGGCACGGACTTGCCCGAAATAAAGTTCGGCTAGCTACGAACAAAATTTAATAATTCTTTGCAAAACAGCCCCGAAATGGGCTGTTTTATGCTATCATACACGCGTAAACGGACAATGATCGTTATATACACGAACTTTAAGGAATGAGGAGCAAAGCGAATGGTTAAGAGAATTTTCGTCGAAAAGAAAGCGGATTTTGCAACAGAAGCGAGCGGACTGCTGGCCGACCTGAAGCAGAATCTGAATCTGGACGGACTGACAGGCCTGAGGATCATCAACAGATATGACATGGACGGTCTCGACGACGAGACATATGATATGGCAAAATACACAGTATTTGCAGAACCGGCAATTGACACCGCCACTGATGAGGTGATGCCAGACGCGGGTTCTGCTGTCGTTTTTGCGGTAGAATACCTCCCGGGACAGTACGACCAGAGGGCGGACTCCGCGGCACAGTGCATCAGCCTGATGAAGCCGGGTACCGAGGCGACTGTGAAATATGCGAAGGTATACATCCTGGAAGGAAACCTCAGCGACGGCGATGTGGCCGCCATCAAGGGATATGTTATCAACCCGGTGGACAGCCAGGAAGCCGCACTGGAGAAGCCGGATTCCATAGAGCTGGAGACAGTGCCCCCGGAGGATGTCGCTGTTGTGGAGGGCTTTACCGATATGGATGACGCGGCGCTCGAAGAATACAGGGCGGATATGGAACTGGCGATGAGCCGTGAGGACCTGAAATCCATCCATGACTACTTCAGGGATACAGAAAAGAGGGATCCGACGATCACCGAGATCAGAGTAATCGATACTTACTGGTCGGATCACTGCAGACACACTACTTTCGGCACCGAGCTCACTGATGTCTACTTTGAGGACGGCCCCTACGGGCAACTGGTGCAGGAAGCCTTCGCTGAATATATGGAAATGAGAAAGTCGGTCTACGGTGACCGCGACAAAGACATCAACCTCATGGACATGGCAACCATCGGCGCCAAGTACATCAAGAAGGAAGGCCTGGCTGACGATCTCGATGAATCACTGGAAATAAACGCCTGCTCTATCAAGGTCAAGGCGAAGATAAACGGCAAAGACGAGGACTGGCTGGTGATGTTCAAGAATGAGACTCACAACCATCCGACAGAAATAGAACCGTTCGGCGGCGCGGCCACCTGCCTCGGTGGAGCCATCAGAGACCCGCTCTCGGGCAGGGTCTATGTATATCAGGCCATGAGGGTGACCGGAGCTGCGGACCCCAGAGTACCGGTGTCACAGACGATGCGCGGTAAGCTGCCGCAGAGAAAGATCACCAGAGAAGCGGCGGCCGGATACAGTTCTTACGGAAATCAGATCGGCCTGGCAACGGGGCAGGTCGAAGAAATATATGATCCCGACTACGTGGCCAAGAGAATGGAAGTCGGCGCTGTTATCGGCGCAGCTCCTGCGGATCACGTGAACAGGGAGATACCGCAGCCGGGCGATGTAGTCATCCTGGTAGGCGGACGCACCGGCAGAGACGGATGCGGCGGAGCCACCGGATCATCAAAGGCGCACACGGAGGAATCGACGTCCGAGTGCGGCGCTGAGGTGCAGAAGGGCAACCCGCCGGTCGAAAGGAACATCCAGAGGCTGTTCAGGCGCGGCGAAGCAGCCAGACTGATCAAACGCTGCAATGACTTCGGTGCGGGCGGCGTATCCGTAGCCATCGGCGAACTGGCCGACGGACTGGATATCAACCTCGACCTGGTACCCAAGAAATATGAAGGACTCGACGGCACCGAACTGGCGATCTCGGAATCTCAGGAGAGAATGGCGGTAGTCGTCCACAAGGAAGATGAAGAGGCCTTCAAAGCTTACTCGGCAGAGGAGAACCTGGAAGCTACTACGGTGGCCAAAGTCACCGACCTCAACAGAGTACGCATGTACTGGAGGGGCGATCTCATCCTGGATCTGAGCAGAGACTTCCTGAACACCAACGGCGTCACCCAGAAGGCGACCGTCAAGGTGAAGGCCACGAACGGCATGGATGGTCTGAAACCGCTGGGCAAGGCGGAAGAATATCTCACAGATCTTAACTGCTGCAGTCAGAAGGGACTGATCGAGAGATTCGACTCCACCATAGGCGCAAATACGGTGCTCATGCCGCTGGGCGGAAAATATCAGTTATCGCCGGCGTGCGGCATGGCAGCCAAGCTGCCGGTCGTTGAAGGCGAGACGGATACGGCGACCATGATGGCTTATGGTTATGACCCCAAGATCGCGAAGGCCAGCCCCTATCACGGAGCGATGTATGCCGTCATCGATTCGGTCACCAAGATCGTGGCTATGGGCGGCGACAGAAAGAAGATAAGACTGACATTCCAGGAATACTTCGAGAAGATGAACGGCGACGAGTCGTGGGGAAAACCGATGTCGGCGCTGCTGGGTTCCATCAGGGTCCAGAAGGAACTGGGGATCCCCTCGATCGGAGGCAAGGACTCTATGTCGGGGACTTTTGAAGACATCAACGTACCGCCGGCGCTGCTGAGCTTTGCCGTGGATACGATCGATGCCGGGGAAGTCATCTCCACCGAGTTCAAGAAGGCCGGTTCGCAGATAGTACTGCTGCCTTCGAGCTGGGATGAAAGATATGTCATAGATTTTGAAAAGTACAGGAACAGCATGGACAAGGTACGCAGTCTGGTCACCGGCGGCAAGGTGCTGTCGGCCTGCAATATAGGCCAGGGAGGTACCTTCATGGCGGCTGTGAAGATGGCGGTCGGCAACCGCATGGGCGTTGAACTGACCGAAATGAGCGAGAGAGATCTGAAGTATTTCGCTTATGGGTCCATATTGCTGGAGATCCCGAAGAAGGAAGACGTGGCCTCGCTGATGGAAGGCGTCGACTACAGGATAGTCGGCCGCACGACTGACGGCAGCAGCTTTAAATATGTTGAAGACGGAAAAGAAAAGAAGCTCTCTCTGGTTCAGATGACGAAAGAGTGGGAATCCCCGCTGGAAGGTGTGTTCCCGGTACGCACTGACGACTTCAAGGACAAAGAAGAAGCCAACGTGGAGGTCGCTCCGGCGAAGGAAGCGATCGTCAGCGGACCGGCGACCAGGATCGCAAGACCGCGCATCGTCATCCCGACATTCCCGGGCACCAACTGCGAAATGGATTCCAAACGCGCCTTTGAACGTGCCGGCGGAGATGCCGAGATCCACATCATCAGAAACATCACCGAAGATGCTCTGAACGATTCCATAGACGAGCTGGCGGAGAAGATCAGAAACAGTCAGATCATCATGCTGCCGGGCGGATTCTCGGGCGGCGACGAACCTGACGGCTCGGCGAAATTCATCACGGCCATATTCCGCAATCCCAGGATCGCAGAGGCGGTCACCGATCTGCTGGAAAACCGCGACGGACTGATGCTGGGTATCTGCAACGGATTCCAGGCACTGATAAAGCTGGGTCTGGTGCCTTACGGCAGGATCGTTGATGCCAGTGAAGATTCACCGACGCTGACTTACAACAAGATCGGGCGCCACCAGTCGCAGCTGATAAGGACCCGCGTTGCCAGCAGGCTGAGCCCGTGGCTGGCAGGCACCAAGGTGGGACAGGTGAACACCATTGCCATCTCGCACGGCGAAGGAAACTTTACCTGCGGCAGCCAGGTGCTGGAGCAGCTGAAGGCCGGCGGACAGATCGCCACTCAGTATGTGGATCTGGAAGGCAGACCTGCCATGGATATCAAGTACAATCCGAATCATTCCGTGATGGCCATCGAAGGCATCACCTCGCCGGACGGCAGGGTGTTCGGAAAGATGGGACACGCAGAGAGGATCGGCAAAAACGTTTACAAGAATGTTGAAGGCGACAAGGACATGAAGATATTTGAATCCGGCGTCGCATATTTCAAATAGATCAGGAGGACGAGAGTAAATGAAAGTTGCATTAGTAATGGGCAGCAAGTCGGACTATCCGGCGCTGGAAAAGGCGGAAACGGCACTGAAGGATTTCGGAGTCGATTACGACGTGAGAGTCATTTCGGCACACCGCACGCCGAAGATAGCAGAGGAATTCGCACAGAACGCAGAGAAAAACGGCTATGAAGTCATCATCGCGGCTGCCGGAAAGGCGGCACACCTGGCGGGAGTCATCGCAGGCAACACACCACTGCCGGTGATCGGCATCCCCATGAAGACCTCGGATCTGGGCGGCATGGATTCACTGCTTTCTGTAGTGCAGATGCCTTCGGGAGTACCCGTGGCCACAGTCGCCATCGGCGGTGCGCAGAACGCGGCGCTGCTGGCAGTACAGATACTGAGCGTGAAATACCCGGAGCTGCGTGAAGCCTTCAAGCAGTACAAGAAGAAGATGGAACAGGATATCATCGCGATAGACGAAGAAATCAGCAAATAGGAAAGGATCAAAAGATGGCAAATCTAACATACAAGGATGCAGGCGTAGATACCAAAGAAGGTGAGCGCGCGGTCAGCCTGATGAAGGATCATGTGAAGAAGACCTTTGATGAAAACGTGCTCACAGGTCTCGGCGGATTCGGCGGCCTCTACAAGCTGCCGTGCGCAGGAATGAAAGAGCCCGTTCTCGTCAGCGGAACAGACGGCGTAGGCACCAAACTGAAGATCGCCTTCATGATGGACAAACACGACACTGTAGGTATCGACTGCGTGGCCATGTGTGTCAATGACGTTCTCTGTCAGGGCGCAAAACCGCTGTTTTTCCTCGATTATATAGCGACCGGAAAGGTGACCGCGGAGAAGATCGCCGACATCGTGGCCGGCATCGCAGAAGGATGCCGGCAGGGCGGCAGCGCTCTGATAGGCGGGGAAACCGCTGAAATGCCGGGATTTTACGGTGAGGGTGAATACGACATGGCCGGCTTTTCGGTCGGCATAGTCGACAGGGACAAGATCATCACCGGTGATAAGATCACCGAAGGCGATGTCATCATCGGCATTCCGTCGAGCGGCATCCACAGCAACGGCTATTCGCTGGTAAGAAAGATACTCTTCGAAAAGGAGGGGCTCTCTGTGAACGACCGTATCGATGACCTGGGAGAGACCCTGGGAGAAGCGATACTGCGGCCGACGCGGATCTACTACAACGCGTGCAGCGCTGTGGTCTCCGATTTTGATATCAAAGGTATCGTGCACATTACGGGCGGCGGCTTCTTTGAAAACGTGCCCCGCATATTACCGGATGGCGTGGCAGCCAGATTCGATGTTGATTCCTGGGAAGTACCGAAGATATTCCCCTTCCTCAAGAAGGTCGGCGGCATAGAAAAGAAGGAAATGTTCTCAACGTTCAACATGGGCGTGGGAATGATGATGTTTGTTAATAAAAAAGATGCGGATGCAGTTGTCGCCGCGCTGGAAGCGGCCGGAGAGAAAGCGTTTGTCATCGGTGAGACTGTAAAGTCGGAAAGTGAAAGAGTGTTTATATAATGAATCCCTTAAGAGTAAGCGTACTGGTATCCGGAAACGGTACCGATCTGCAGTCGATAATAGATGCGGTAGAGGATGGCAGTCTCCCCAACGTGAAGATATGCCAGGTCATTTCCAGCAACGCCAACGCAAATGCGCTGAACAGAGCCAGGAACCATGATATCCCGGCGCTGGCGGTGACCAAGAGTGAGTACAATGATATCCGCGACCGCATGGATGCGATACTGAAGCATCTCGACGGAGAGCACACCGATCTGGTGGTGCTCGCCGGATATATTTCGATACTGCCGCGCAAGGTGGTCGAAAAGTACAAGAGAAGAATCATCAACATACATCCTGCACTGCTGCCAAAGCACGGCGGCAAGGAGTGCTATGGCATCAACGTCCACAAGCAGGTGCTCGAAGACGGCGACAAGGAGAGCGGGGCCACAGTGCACTTTGTTGATGAAGGTATAGATACAGGGGAGATAATCCTGCAGGAGAAGGTGCCGGTGCTGCCGGATGATACACCGCAGACCCTGCAGCAGAGAGTGCTCAAAGTCGAGCACAGGATACTGCCCCAGGCAATAAAAATGATCGAGGAAGGAAGACACTAATGGGCGGAATATTTGGAGTCGTATCAAATACGGACTGTACCATGGATATATTCTTTGGTACTGACTATCATTCACATCTGGGAACAAAGCGTGGAGGAATGTGCATTCTGCAGGACGATGGTTTCAACAGGGCAATACACAACATTTCCAATTCGCCGTTCCGCAGCAAGTTCGAGAATGAGATCGAAACAATGAAGGGCAACTGCGGCATCGGCGCGATCAGCGATACCGATCCGCAGCCGCTGACGGTGCGCAGCTGTCAGGGCGAATATGCTATCACCACAGTCGGCCGCATCAACAACAAGGAAGAGCTGGTGCAGGAGCTGATATCCAGCAGGCATGGACAGTTCCTCAGCATGAGCGCAGGCCATATCAACAATACAGAGCTGGTGGCCGCACTGGTTTCCGAGTGCGAGGATATCGTCAGCGGGATCAAAAACGCTCAGGATCGCATAGATGGATCCTGCACCATGATGATCCTGACTGAAGAGGGACTCTATGCTGCCAGGGACAAGTACGGGCGCACGCCGCTGATAATCGGCAGAAAGGGAGAGGATGCTTACTGTGCAGCCAGTGAGTCCTTCGCCTTCATCAATATAGGATACAGTTACAAGAGGGAGCTGGGCGCCGGCGAGATCGCCTTCCTCACCTCCAGCGAGGAACGTACCATATCGCCGCCGCTGGAGAAGATGCGCGTGTGCACCTTCCTGTGGACATATTTCGGGTACACGACTTCGATATATGAGGGCAAGAATGTGGAGATGATGCGCAACCGCAACGGCTCCATCATGGCAAAACGCGATGGTGATCTGGATGTGGATTACGTTGCCGGTGTCCCCGACAGCGGCATCGCTCATGCACTCGGCTATGCCAACGAGAGCCGCATACCGTATGCGCGTCCGCTGATCAAGTACACGCCGACCTGGCCGCGCAGCTTCATGCCGCAGAACCAGAAAGCCAGGAATCAGATCGCAAAGATGAAGCTGGTACCCGTGTTCCAGATCATAAAGAACAAGAAATTCGTGCTCATCGATGACTCCATCGTTCGGGGGACGCAGCTGTCGGAGACGGTAGCTTATCTGATCGAAAACGGAGCCCGGGAGATCCACGTGCGCAGCGCATGTCCTCCCATCATGTACGGCTGCAAGTACCTCAACTTTTCCCGCAGCATCAGCGATCTGGAGCTGATCACCAGACGCTGCATCAGGGAGCTGGAAGGCATGGACGAGCCCGGCGATGCCGCGGCAAACCCCGCCGGATTCGACAATGAAGTGCAGTCGGAGATACCCGCTGAAATACTCGACGAGTATGCCGATGCGAAGACCGAGCGCCACAAGAATATGGTGGAACTGATCAGAAAGAAGATGAATTTTGACAGCCTGAAGTTCCAGGAACTGGACGACCTTCTGGCTGCAACGGAAGTAGACAGATGCAAACTTTGCACCTATTGCTGGGATGGAAAGGAGTAATATAAATGAGAGCCTTACTGAGCGTATCGGATAAGACAGGAATCGTTGAATTTGCAAAGGAACTGGAAAAGCTGGGGGTCGAGATCATCAGCACAGGCGGCACGCATAAAAAGCTGGAGGAGGCCGGGGTCAAAGTTACCGGCATCTCCGAAGTCACCGGCTTTCCGGAATGTCTCGACGGCAGAGTGAAGACGCTGCATCCCGCGGTACACGCGGGGCTGCTGGCAAGGAGGGATCATCCCGATCACATGCAGCAGCTGAAGGACCTCGGGATCGAACCCATCGACATCGTGGCCATCAACCTCTATCCTTTCAAGGCGACCATCCTCAAGCCGGAGGTCACCCTGGAAGACGCCATTGAGAATATAGATATCGGGGGACCGACAATGCTGCGTTCTTCGGCCAAGAACCACAAGGACGTCACCGTTGTCTGCGATCCTGCAGATTACGACATGGTCATCGAAGCTCTCAAAAACGGGGGCACCACTTATGACCAGAGATACAAGCTGGCGCTGAAAGTGTTCCAGACAACAGCGGCTTATGATGCCATGATCAGCGATTATCTGAGGAAGCAGGCCGGGCTGGATCTGCCGGACAACCCCACATTCACCTTCGAGAAGAAGCAGGATCTGAGGTACGGCGAGAACCCGCACCAGAAGGCGACATATTACAGCGAGATCAAACCGTGGGACGGCTCTCTGGTAAAGGCGGAGCAGCTGCACGGCAAGGAACTGTCTTTCAACAATATCAACGACACCAACGGGGCACTGGAGACTCTCAAGGAATTCACTGACAAGCCGGCAGTAGTTGCCGTAAAGCACGCCAATCCGTGCGGGGTGGCCGTGGCCGACAAACTGGCGGATGCTTACAGGAAGGCTCACGACTGTGACCCGGTATCCATTTTCGGGGGCATCGTTGCCTGCAACAGAACTATCGACAAGGAGACGGCGGAAGAGATGAATAAGATCTTCCTCGAGATCGTGATCGCACCTGACTTTGACGATGACGCCCTGGCGATACTGACTCAGAAAAAGAACATCAGGCTGCTGAAGCTGCCTGATATCCTGAAGCCGGCACCGGCAGATGCTATCGACTTCAAGAAAATATCCGGCGGACTGCTGGTGCAGGGACTGGATACGGAACTCTTTGATGTAGAGAACGCTCCCAAGCCGGACCAGCCGGCGAGCGACAAGGCTGAGGCAGGGAAGTCTGCATTCGGCAAGCTGGTGGCTGACGGCAAGCTGATGGTAGTCACTGACAAGGAGCCGACCGAAGCCGAGCTGGCAGACATGGAAATGGCGATGAAGGTCGTCAAGCACACCAAGTCGAACGGGATCGTTTTCGTCAAGGACCAGATGACTATAGCTATCGGACCGGGACAGACCAACAGGATCTGGGCTGCGGAGAACGGCATCAAGCGCTGCCTCTTTGACATGAAGGGTGCAGTCATGGCGTCGGACGCTTTCTTCCCGTTCAATGACTGCGTGGAAGCTGCAGCTGACGCGGGGATCACGGCTATAATTCAGCCGGGCGGATCCATTCGCGACCAGGAGTCTATCGACATGGCCAATGAAAAGGGCGTATCCATGGTATTCAGCGGCATGCGCCACTTCAAGCACTGATCAGCAGCAACGAAAGGAAGATAAATATGAAAGTACTAGTTGCGGGCGGCGGCGGCCGGGAACACGCTATATGCTGGAAGCTGGCCCAGAGCCCGAAAGTAGATAAATTGTACTGCGCGCCCGGGAATGCGGGGATCGCAGCCGTAGCCGAATGCTGCGGTGTCTCTGCAGAAGACGTGCCCGGGATTGTGGCCCTGGCAAAGGAAAAGGCGGTGGATCTGGTTGTCATCGGACCCGAAGTGCCCCTGTCGGCGGGGATCGTTGACGCCCTTGAAGAAGCCGGGATCAAGGCCTTTGGGCCCAACAAAAAGTGTGCGCAGCTGGAGGGCAGCAAGGCGTTCACCAAGGCCTTCCTCTCACGCCACAACATTCCCACTGCCAGATACAGAGAATACACGGATATCGATTCCATCAAGAAGGACATCGGTATCTATGGATACCCCATGGTACTCAAAGCGGACGGGCTGGCGGCCGGAAAGGGCGTAATCCTGGCGCAGGACGCGGCTGAGGCCGAAAATGCTATCGATGAGATGATGGGAGAGCACAAATTCGGAGCGGCAGCCGACAAGATAGTCGTCGAAGAATGCCTCAAAGGTGTAGAAGCCAGTATGCTCTGCTTTGTGGATGAGAACACCATCGTGCCCATGGAATCGGCACAGGATTACAAGCGGATCTTCGACAACGATGAAGGCCCCAATACCGGAGGCATGGGGACTTACTCCCCTTCACTGGTGTTCGATGATGCGCTCATGGAGCGCATACGCAGGGAGATCCTGGAGCCCACACTTGCGGGCTTCCAGGCCGACGGACTGGATTTTCAGGGAGTGCTCTTCATCGGACTGATGATCACCGACGAGGGCCCCAAAGTCATCGAGTTCAACAACAGGTTCGGCGATCCCGAGGCGCAGTCGGTGCTCGCAAGGCTGGACAGCGACCTGCTGGACATATTCCTTGCGGTCTGCGACAACAAGCTGGCGGATGTGGATATCAGATGGTCTCCTAAGAGGGCAGTCACTGTGGTGTGCGCCAGCGGCGGTTATCCGGGCAGCTACGAGAAGGGCAAGATCATCCACGGCCTCGAGGATGTGGATGATGATGTGATCGTGTTCCATGCGGGAACAGCTCTCAAGAAGACCTGCGGCGGCGGGAACTGCACGACTGATATCGTGACTTCCGGCGGCAGGGTGCTGGGAGTGACCGCGCTGGGGGCTACCAATGACGAGGCGCGCGCCAAGGCGTTCGCCAACGTGGAGAAGATATCGTTTGACGGCATGCAGTACCGCAAAGATATAGGACGCATCGTAAGCAAATAGAATATAAAAGGGATCCGCACGGCTGGATAACGTCAGTCTGCGGATCCTTTTTTTGATGCCCAGGGAAATTTCGCGCCGCAGGCGCTGCATTCATCGGGCGGGTCGAATTTGAGGCTCTTGGGCTTGAAGACGGACTGGCCGTAAGTCTGCCATACCTTGATCACTTCGCCGCACGAGGGACATCGGTAAAACATGTCGCCCCCGCAGATATCGCACTTTTTCTTCGCATCCTCACGGTAGCGCCGCAGTGAGATCTCGACGTGTCCGCGGTCGCACATATATGCATAAAAATAAGCCATGAGCTGTCGCTCCTTTCCTTTATCACGATAGATGTTACTATTGCATGCGGTGTGTTGTCAAGGGTGCGCTGCCGGCGGTATAATGAAGTGAAAGGAATCGAGCTATGAAAGAAACAAAAATGGATATATTGCCGCAGAGCGCATATGAAATAAAACTGCCGCAGATGGTCACTGTGGAGCAGAGCTTTGCGGACGATTGCCTGGAGGACATTGCCGCCAGGATCAAAGAACAGTTTGCAGAGAAAAAGGATCAGCTGGGCATCAAAGCGGGCGCGCGCACGGCTGTCCTCGTCGGCAGCCGGGGTATCAGCAACCTGGCGCTGATCGTCAGGAGCGTCATCGATGGATTGAAGGCGGCCGGGAGCGAGCCTTTCATCGTACCCGCCATGGGCAGTCACGGCGGCGGCAAAGCGGAAGAACAGCAGAGGATAATCGAAGCTTACGGGGTCACCGGGGAGGCCATGGGAGTGCCCGTCGTTTCCTCGATGGAGACCGTGCAGCTGGGCACCACGCCGGAAGGGGTGCCTGTGTTTTTTGATGCCAATGCGGCCGCGGCCGATGCCATCGTGCCCGTGGGGCGCATCAAAGTGCACACCGGATTCAAAGGCCCCATAGAGAGCGGGCTCTGTAAGATGCTGGCCATCGGAGGCGGAAAGCACAACGGATGTGCACGCCTTCACCACGAAGGCTTTGAGAAATTTCCCCGTCTGATACCGGCGGCGGCCAAAGTGATCATAGACGAGCTGCCGGTGATCTTCGGAGCCGCGATAATAGAAAATGCGCACGAACACACCTGGGACGTAGAGCTGGTACCGGCCGGGAAGATACTGCAGCGGGAACCGGAACTGCTGCGGCAGAGCATTGCCCTGATGCCGCGTATCAAATTCGATGATATAGACGTGCTGGTCATCGAACGCATCGGCAAGGAGATCTCGGGCTGCGGCATGGACCCCAACATCACAGGGCGCATGGGCGACGGGCCTATCGAGGACTTCAACGGTCCCCGTATCAAGAGAATACTGGTCGAGGGTCTTTCACCTGCCAGCCACGGCAACGCCATCGGCATCGGCCTCGCGGATTTCGTGACCAGGGATGCGCTGGAGGGCATCGACTATGAGGTGACTTATACCAACTGCATCGCCTCCGGCGATCTCAATGCCGGCAAGATCCCCATAGTGGTCAGCGATGAAGAAGAGGGACTGCGGGCCGCGATACAGAATTGTCATGGCATCGACTTCAACGATGCCAGGATCGTCAAAATAAAAGACACGCTGCACCTTGAGAAGATA
This sequence comes from Anaerovoracaceae bacterium, assembly GCA_050953405.1. Classification (GTDB taxonomy): domain Bacteria; phylum Bacillota; class Clostridia; order Peptostreptococcales; family Anaerovoracaceae; genus RUG100. The sequence continues at coordinate 16,249 of JBMNMP010000003.1, forward strand.
CAGGTGTCCCGGAACATGCTCTGAGGGCTCAGTATTCTTTCCAGTCTATTTTCTCGAGCCGCAGCAGAAAGCGCTTTTTGTCGAGCCCGCCGGTGTAGCCGCCCAGGCTGCCATCGGAAGCGATGACCCGGTGACAGGGTACCACTATGGCGATGGGGTTCCTGCCGTTGGCGCTGCCGACGGCGCGGCCGGCGCGGGGATTGTGCAGGCGGCGGGCGATGTCGCCGTAGCTGACTGCGGTACCATAGGGTATCTTTCTGAGTTCGTTCCAGCAGGCGGTCTGGAATCTGGTGCCCTTCATTTCCAGCGGCAGATCGAAGGTGCGTCGCCTGCCGGCAAAGTATTCTTTCAACTGCTTTACGGCACGGCCGGTCAGGCTGCCCGGCGAGTCCTTTCCGGCGCGGTGCACGAACTCGATATTGACGATGGCGCGCTCGCTGGCCTTGATGCGCAGCGGGCCGAGCGGCGTTTTCATGTATTGTGTGTATATCATGCTCTGATGTTATCCCGCCGCAGGGACTATGTCAAGAAAACGCCAGCGGAAAAAGTTTACATTATTAAGGAAGATGTTGTATAATGAACATCAGGAGGGACGCTAACATGAGTAAACAAATTGTGACTATCAGCAGGGAATTCGGCAGCGGCGGACGCATGATCGGCAAAAAGCTGGCCGAAGCTATGGACGTTCCGTATTATGACAAGAACATTCTGGATGCGATCGCCAAAGAGCACGGATATTCGGTAGAGATGATAGAAGAGGATGAGAAAAAGGCAAAAAACGGATTCTTTTACAGCCTCTCTAACGCATTCGGGGCGGCGGGATACGGCCCGGATACCCTTTCGATCAATGAAAAGTTCTTCATTGCTCAGTTCGATTTCATAACGGAGCTGGCAAAGAAGGGCGGCGGCGGTGTCATCGTAGGAAGATGTGCCGACTACGTGCTGCGCGATTATCCTGATGCCACCAATATTTTCGTATATGCAGAACAGAAGGACAAGCTCAGAAGAGCGGTCGAAGAGTACGGCATACCCGAAGACAAGGCCAAGAAGATGCTGCAGGATGTAGACAAGGCGAGATCGAACTATTACCGGTATCACACGGGGCAGAAGTGGGGAGAGCCCGTCAACTACCATCTTTCTATGGACAGCGGATATATTTCAATAGACAATTTTGTGAAAATCGTTTTGGAATATGTAAATCTGAGGAATAGATAATACAGGTAAAAAATTTATCTTATATATATCAGGAGGTTATCATGTTGGACAAAAAAATATCTAAGTTACTAAACGAACAGGTAAATGCAGAATTTTACTCGGCTTATCTTTATCTGGATTTTGCGAACTTCTTTACAGACAAGAGTCTCGATGGATTTGCAAACTGGTTCCAGGTCCAGGCCCAGGAGGAGAGGGACCACGCGATGCTGATGATGCAGTATATGCAGCAGAACGGCGAGTCTGTCACTCTGGAAGCCATCAAAAAGCCGGATGTAGAGATGAAGGAATACATCGATCCGCTGGAGGGCAGCGCCAATCATGAAAGGTATGTTACCGAGCTGATCCACAACATCTATGATGTAGCTTATCAGGTAAAGGATTACAGGACTATGCAGTTCCTCGACTGGTTCATCAAAGAACAGGGTGAAGAAGAGGACAACGCCAACAAGAACATCGAACAGTACAAGCTGTTCGGCAGCGACCCCAAGGGTCTCTTCGACCTGGACAGGGAGATGGCAGGCAGAGTTTATACTGCACCTACACTGACAATTGGCTGAACAGGAGCACAATAGAGATAATGCGGAGAGCCGGGACACCGGCTCTCTTTTTGGCTTCGTTGTAATGCCAACGATTCTGTGGTATTCTTTAATAGCGCCGGAACGGCGTGCTGCCGGGCCTCATTTGGTCCGGAGCTAACGGAGGAATGAAAAATGAGCGAAACAAAAGGAAAATACTACATTACTACACCGATCTACTATCCCAGTGACAACCTTCACATAGGCCATACCTACTGTACGGTCATGGCGGACGCCATGGCGCGCTTCAAGAGAGCCCTGGGTTATGACGTGAGGTTCCTCACGGGTACCGATGAACACGGTCAGAAGATACAGAAGATCGCCGAGGCAGCGGGAGTGACCCCTCAGGAATACGTCGACAAGATCGTAGCCGGTGTCAAAGATCTGTGGAAGACCATGGAGATATCCTACGATGACTTCATCAGGACGACGGAGCCGCGTCATCAGAAGAGAGTGCGTGACATTTTCATGGAGATATATAATAAGGGCGATATCTACCTGGGCGAGTACGAGGGACTCTACTGCACGCCCTGCGAATCGTTCTGGACGGAAAGCCAGCTGGTCGACGGCAAGTGCCCCGACTGCGGGCGTCCGGTCGAGAAGGCCAAGGAGGAGGCTTACTTCTTCAGGCTCAGCAAGTATCAGGACAGGATCCTCGATCTTTTCCGCAACAACCCGGATTTCCTGCAGCCGGAGAGCAGACGCAACGAGATGATCGCCTTCGTGGAGCAGGGGCTCGATGATCTGTGCATCTCCCGTACCAGCTTTGACTGGGGCATACCGGTGCCTATAAATGAAAAGCACGTTATCTATGTATGGCTGGACGCGCTGACGAACTACATCACCGCCCTCGGCTATCCGGACGATCCGGAACTGTATGAAAAGTACTGGCCGGCGGACGTGCATCTCGTGGGCAAGGAGATCGTCAGGTTCCACACTGTCATCTGGCCGGCTATGCTGATGAGCATGGGCAAACCGCTGCCGAAGAAGGTGCTCGGTCACGGCTGGCTGCTGATCGACGGCGGCAAGATGAGCAAGTCCAAGGGCAATGTCGTCGACCCGGTCAAGCTGATCGACCGCTACGGCGTCGATGCGCTGAAGTACTTCCTGCTGCGCGAATACACTTTCGGGCAGGACGGCGTGTTCACTAACGAGGTCATGCTCAAGAGGATGAACTACGACCTGGCGAACGACCTCGGAAACCTGATCTCGCGTACTGTCTCCATGATCGAGAAATACAACGGCGGCGTGGTGCCTCAGGCAGGGGAAGCTACGGAGTTCGATGACGATCTGAAGCAGATCGCTACCGGAGCGGCTGCAAACGTGGAAGCGCAGATGGACGATTTCAAATTCAATATGGCGCTGGAAGCCATCTGGGTGCTGGTGCGCAGAGCCAACAAATATATAGATGAGACTTCGCCGTGGATACTGGCCAGGGACGAGGCGCAGAAATCAAAGCTGGATACTGTGCTCCACAACCTGTCGGAGTCCATCAGGATCATATCGATACTGATCCATCCGTTCATGCATACGACTTCCGGAAAGATCCGCGAGCAGATGGGTCTTTCAGGCACAGAACCCAAGTGGGACGATGCCAGGGTATTCGATATGATGGACGGCGAGCACGTCAAGAAGGGCGAAGCCATCTTCCCGAGGATCGATATCGAAAAGGAACTGAAGGAACTGGAAAAGCTGAAGGAAGAGGATGGCGAACAGAACATCCCGCTGGAGCTCAAGGACGAGATCGTATATGACGACTTTGACAAACTGGATCTCAGAGTGGGCACCATCGTGGCTGCGAAGAAACACCCCAAGGCCGACAAGCTGCTGGTGTTCCAGGTGAAGATGGGGACGGAGACGCGCCAGATAATATCGGGCGTGGCCGAGTACTACAAGCCTGAGGAAACGATAGGACGTAAAGTGGTCGTCGTTGCCAACCTGGCATCGCGCAAACTGCGCGGACTCGAGTCGCGAGGCATGATCCTCTTTGCCGACAATGAAGTGGACGGCAAAAAGCGTTATGAATTCGTAGGTACCGAGGCTGCCGACGGTAACCCGGTCGCCTAGGACGAAACGATATGCTGTTTGATTCACATTCACATTTGAACAACGAAGACTTCAGTGCGGAGGAGCGCATGGCCAGGATCGCCGAGATCGAAGAAAGCGACAAGCTGGATTATGTGATGGATATCGGCTTTGACCTCGTCAGTTCGAGGCTGGCCGCAGAGCACGCCGCCGGGCACAGCTGGTGCTATGCGGCGGTGGGCTATCACCCGCACGAAGTAAAGGATATGGGCGCCGCAGAACTGGATTCTATCTGGGAGCTGGCGCAGCAGGAGAAAGTTAAGGCCATCGGTGAGATCGGCCTTGACTTTCACTATGATCATTCGCCGCGCGACATACAGCGCGAGGCGTTCCGGCGTCAGATCAGGCTGGCTCTGGAGATGCACCTGCCGATCGTCATCCACAGCCGCGAAGCGGATCAGGAGACCATGGACATCCTCAGAGAAGAGGGCGCTTTCGATGCCGGGCGCAAGGAGACCTTCCTGCCGCGTCCCACACCGGACGGATGGGAAAAGGCCGCCGCAGATGCGCGGGTGCTGCTGCACTGCTTTTCCGGCAGCGCTGAACTCGGCGAACAGTATGTAAAGCTGGGGGCTACGATATCAGTGGCCGGACCGGTGACCTATAAAAACAATAAGAAGACGGTCAAGGTGGTCGAGCGGATACCACGGGAATTCCTCCTGGCGGAGACCGACTCGCCTTACCTGACACCGGAGCCGATGCGCGGCCGGCCCAACAGGTCGCCGTACATCGAATACACCGTGAGACGCATGGCGGAGATCAAGGGGATGACTTTCGAGGAGATGGCGCTGTTCACCGAGCGCAATGCGGAACGCTTTTATAACATTACGGGGGACGAAAAGTGAGCGGGGCAGGATCTCAGATTAGAGATACAATTGAAAAACACGGGCTGCTGTCGCCCGGCGACGCTGTCGTGCTGGGCCTTTCCGGAGGCCCTGATTCGCTGTGCCTTCTCGATGTGCTCTGCGGGATCTCCGAACAGGAGGACCTGGACATATGCGCAGTACATCTGAATCATCTTTTCAGACCGGGAGCGGCGGAAGAGGATATGCGTTTCTGCGAGCAGGAATGTGACCGCAGAGGAGTGCCCATCAGGACTTTCACGGTCGACTGCGCCAGGATGGCGCGTGAAGAAGGCATCACCCCGGAGGAAGCCGGCAGAAAGGCCCGTTATGAGGCCTTTGCCCGCGTGGCCCGTGAATGGAAAGAGGCCGGGAAAAAGCAGGTCAAGATCGCGGTGGCCCAGAACCGCAACGATCAGGCGGAGACGGTGCTCTTCCGCATCATGCGAGGCACCGGAGTCGACGGCCTTGCAGGCATCGAGTACAGCCGGACGGACGAGTACGGCAATCAGGTGATCAGGCCGCTGCTGGATACGGACCGGGAGGAAATACTGGCTTACTGCCGCGGGAAGGGGCTGGCTCCGCGCACGGATGCCACCAACATGGAACCCGTATACTCGCGCAACCGCATCCGGCTGGAACTGCTGCCTTATATGAAGGAAAACTTCAACGGGAACATCGTAGGCGCGCTGGCGCGTCTGGCGGAAAACGCCGCTGAAGACAAGGCGTATCTCGTGCAGGAGACGGAGCGTGCCTTCGCGGGAGCGAGGCTGGACGGCGCGGGTGTGACCCTGGCGAGGGAAAAGTTGCTGCAGCTGCCGCCGGCATTGCTGCACAGGGTCATCGTAAAGGCATTTTCCGATGCCGGACTGCAGCAGGACATCGGACGCGTGCACCTGGAACAGGCGGACAGTCTCATTTCTGGAGACCGGGCTTCCGGAAGTGTGGATTTTCCGCATGGATATACGCTCTGTGTGTCTTATGACCGGGTAAGCTGCGGAGGACCGCGGCCGGCTGCAGCGCAGCCGGAGGCAAAGCCGGAGTTGATGGCGCGCGTGGTCACGCTCGAGGAGTACCGGACTCTGGATCTGGAGAAGAATACTTTTGCCGCCTTTGACGCCGACATGCTGACGGCCGGCGGGGTCAGGCTGCGAACCCGGAGACAGGGGGACAGGCTGGCGCTGCCTTCGGGGCACAAGAGCCTCCGGCGTCTGATGGTGGATCTCAAAGTGCCCCGGCAGCTGAGGGATGAGGTGCTGGTGGCGGCCATGGGCAGCGAAGTGCTCTGGATACCGCCCCAGCAGGCCATGAAGGGACAGCGTCCGCGCTACAGCAGTGATTATAAAGTGACAGATGGAACAAAGAGGGTAATGATACTTGAAATGGAATATGAGGTATGATAGAATTACAAAAATCAGTTTGATTTAGGGGATAATTTTTGGTATGGAAAACAATATAGCTGAATAGTATGTTAAGGAGATAAACAAAGTGAGAAGGCTATCAAGGAATATAGGTATCTATCTGATAATATTCGGAATCGTCATTGCCATGGCTTACTTTTACAACCGGACTCCGGAGAACCCTGTAAAGAAAGTCAATTTGTCGGAGATGACCAGCCAGCTGAAGGCCGAGAACGTTATCAAGCTCAATGTGGACAACAATGAGATGAAGATGACGGCTACACTAAAGGGGAAAAAACAGAAGATCGAGACCACTTATACTACATCTGATTACATGCTCATCGATCAGAAATATATACTGCCGCAGATGGAGAGCGGGGTGCTCAAGGTGTCGCAGGATGCGCCCAAGGAAACACCCTGGTATATTTCGATGCTGCCGACTATCATCATGATAGTGGTGCTGATATTCTTCTGGTTCATGATCATGAATCAGCAGGGCGGCGGAGGGAAAGCGATGCAGTTCGGCAAGAGTCGGGCAAAGCTGCAGCGCGATTCGGACCTCAAGAAGATAACCTTCAAGGATGTCGCCGGTCTCAAAGAAGAAAAGGAAGAACTGGAAGAGGTCGTCGACTTCCTCAAACATCCGCGGCGATATAACAATCTGGGAGCGCGCATACCTAAGGGAATGCTGCTGGTAGGCCCTCCGGGAACCGGTAAAACTTATGTTTCCAGGGCGACTGCCGGTGAGGCCGGAGTTCCCTTCTTTACAATCAGCGGTTCCGAGTTCGTGGAAATGTTCGTCGGCGTCGGAGCCAGCCGTGTGCGTGACCTCTTTGATCAGGCGAAGAAGAATGCGCCGTGCATCGTCTTCATCGATGAGATCGATGCTGTAGGAAGGAAGAGGGGCGCCGGACTCGGAGGCGGCCACGATGAAAGAGAGCAGACACTGAACCAGCTGCTGGTCGAAATGGATGGATTCTCGGAGAACTCGGGGATCATTATTCTGGCGGCCACCAACAGGCCGGACGTACTCGACCCGGCACTCCTGAGACCGGGCAGATTTGACCGTCAGATCGTAATCGGACTGCCGGACGTCAAGGGCAGGGAAGAAATATTCCGCGTACATTCGCGCAACAAGCCGCTGGCGGCAAACGTAAACCCCAAGGTGCTGGCGAGACGTACCCCGGGATTCACGCCTGCTGATATCGAGAATATGCTCAATGAGGCCGCACTGCTGACCGCAAGGCGCAACGGCAAGGCTATCCGCATGGATGAAATAGAAGAAGCTATCACCAAGGTCATCGCAGGACCTGAAAAGAAGAGCCGCGTCATCAGCGAGTCCGAGAGAAGGCTGACAGCTTTCCACGAGGCCGGACACGCAGTGGTGGCTCATACCCTGCCGAACACAGATCCGGTACACCAGATAACGATCGTGCCGCGCGGACGTGCCGGCGGATTCACAATGGTGCTGCCGAAGGAGGACAGGCAGTATGCCACCAAGGAAACCATGCGCGAGCAGATAACACATCTGCTGGGCGGACGTGTAGCCGAAAAACTGGTCCTCGACGACATCAGCACCGGAGCCAGCAACGATATTCAGAGAGCCACAGAGATCGCCAGGGACATGGTCACCAAGTACGGCTTTTCGGACAAGCTGGGCCCGGTGAACTACAGCTCGGGTGAGGAAGTATTCCTGGGCAAGGATCTGTCGACAAAGCAGAACTACTCTGAAGAGGTCGCTTCTGAGATCGATGAAGAGATCAGGAATATCATCGGTGACTGCTACGCAGAATGCGAGAGCATCCTCACCGAGCACAAGGACAAGCTCAAGGTCGTTGCCGAGGCGCTGCTGGAACTGGAGACCCTGGACGGCGAACAGTTCGAAAAGCTGTACAGCGGTGAGATGACAGCGGACGAGCTGGCGGAAGATCAGAAGAGAAAAGACGAAGACATTGAAGCCATGAACAAGGCGGAAGCTGCCGAAATGGAGACCCTGAACGATCTCTCCGACGGCGACTTCAGATTGTCGGGCGACGATGATGAAGACCTTTCGGTATATGATACCGACTATCTCAACGCGGAGGACATATCTCCGATCGATGATGAAGACGACGAGGAGCCGGAGGACGGGGAGGAAACTGCGGATGCAGAGGATACCTCAGATGAGACTTCTGATGATGACGATAATAAAAACGGAGAAAGCTGATGAAAGTCACCGTAAGAGATTGCCTGGGACTCGCGGCCTTTGACCATGCAAAGGTACTGGCCGCGGAGAACAATCTCAGCAAAACTGTAAAAAAAGTCTCTGTCCTCGAAGCGACGGACGCCAGGGACATTGCGGCGTACTGCGGCGGAAAAGACCAGATGATGTTGACGTCGTTTTTTGGCATAAGGGCAAATGAAGATGCCCAGTGCAGGGCTATTGAGACCCTGGCCAGGAGCGGTAATACAGCGCTGGTCATTTTTAATGTGGGCAAAGTCGTCAAGAGGATATCACGCAAGATGGTGAACACGGCGGAGAAGAACGGCATGCCGCTGATCGTCATGGATCCCGAAAGCCGCCTGGAGATGGGCGATGTGATCACGGAGATCTCGGAAAAGCTGCTGATGCGTGAGGACGAATTCGAAAACTCGCTCATCAACAATACCGTGTTCCATCTGCTGAACTTCGAAAAGTACACCAGCTTTCCGGAAGCCGCCAAGGCTGCGGCGCTCTCGAACGACTTTCAGCTGATACTGCTCTCTTCCGACTTCAATCCGGTGCTCAGTGTGGAGACAAGGCATCGGACGACTATCGCCGAAGCCATCAGACTGGGCAAGGAGCGCGACGTGGAAAAGACGGCCGTGTATACGATGATAGACGTCAACGGCGTGCTGACTTACTGGGGGCCCGTGAACATACAGGGCAAAAAACACTTCATGTTCATCGTGGACAATGAAGATTCATATTCAGCGGGTGAGATCACCAAGCTGGCTGAGATAATAGAGCTGGCCATGGGTATGTGGAAATACACGCCGGAACGGGACAGCCGGGCGGAGCTGATAAAGGCACTGCGCAGAGGAAATATGAACCTGGCTTACAGCCTCAAGGACGAGGCGGGCATCGATCCTGAAAAAATCGTCAGCGTGTTCTTTGGCCGCGACATGGATTCGGGCAAAGGCCGCGATGTTCTGGAAAAGCTGGAAGCCTGCGAAGGGCTCCATATGCTGCGCATCGATGAGGAAGAGGAAACCTACGGCATGCTGCTCGGCGACAGCAGCGGACATGTAGCAGAGGCCGAGTGCATCAATATCTTTAACGAGCTAAAAGGTGTGGATGACTGCGCCGTCTACCACGTGACCGGAGTGGACGGCATAGAAGGGGCCGGGGAAGCTTACCGCCTCATCAGTGAGACCTGGTCGTTTGCCAGGGTGGTCTTCCCTCACAAGAGTGTGTTCACAAAGTACGAACTGACTCTCATATCAAACTGCATAAATATACAGCTGCAGGGCGGCTATCTGAAGAAGAATTATCAGGAACTGCTGTCACCTTTCGATGAAGGCAGCGCTAAAGACAAGCAGATGCTGGAGACGCTCCTGATATTTGTGCTCGACGCGGGCATGAACAGCAACCGGACTGCGGGCTTCATGGATATACACAACAACACGGTCAATTACAGGCTGAAAAAAATCAACGATATGCTGGGCGCTGAAATCACGGGCAACAGGGTGATCCCGGGGCTCACGATCGCGCTGGCTCTAAGGCGTCTGGAGAATGTTTGAATTGTTTGACAATGAATAATGTATACAACGCATATTCTCTTGAAACGCAAAACGCCTTGCGTTATATTATTAATGGTGCTTTATCACAATAATGAGAAAATTTAATCCCAATTCTATTAAGGAGGAAATATACATGAACAAGCTTGAAGAGCTTCGCCAGTTCAAGGCTAAGATAGCCGAGGGCGGCGGCGAGAAAAGAATCGAAGCTCAGCACAAAAGAGGCAAGCTGACGGCCAGAGAAAGACTGGACATCCTCTTTGACGCAGACAGCTTTGTAGAAGTCGATACTTTCGTATCACACAGATGCACGAACTTCGACATGCCGAAGAAGAAGTATCATGGAGATGGAGTTGTGACCGGATACGGCACCGTGGATGGCAGACTGGTTTTCGCTTATGCTCAGGACTTTACGGTCATCGGTGGTTCACTGGGCGAGTATCATGCGGAAAAGATCTGCAAGGTACAGCAGATGGCTCTCAAAATGGGGGCTCCTATCATCGGCCTCAACGACTCGGGCGGCGCCAGAGTTGAGGAGGGCGTCAATGCGCTTTCCGGTTTCGGCAAGATTTTTAAAAACAATACGATCTCTTCAGGCGTAATACCTCAGATATCGGTTATCATGGGACCGTGTGCGGGCGGTGCGGTTTATTCACCGGCGATCACGGATTTCATCTTCATGGTGGACAAGACCAGCCAGATGTTCATCACCGGACCGCAGGTCATCAAGACAGTTACCGGTGAAGAAGTTTCCGCTCAGGAGCTGGGCGGGGCTATGGCTCACAACGTGAAGAGCGGTGTTGCTCACTTCGTGGGCAGCGACGATGAAGATACACTCAATCAGGTCAGGGATCTGCTGAGTTACTTCCCTGCAAACAACATGGAGACTCCTCCAGCTTATGAGTGCACGGACAGCGTCAACAGGCTGATACCGGAATTCGAGGAGATCATTCCTGACAATCCAAACAAGGCATACGATATGTACAAGATCATCAGAGGCCTGGCCGATGACGGCAAGCTGCTGGATGTGGCTCCGCATTATGCGAAGAATATGATCACATGCTTTATCAGAATGGACGGACAGAGCGTGGGCGTCATCGCGAATCAGCCGCAGGTGGGCGCGGGATGCCTCGACATCAACGCTTCGGACAAGGCGGCCAGATTCATCAGGAGGTGCGACGCCTTCAACATCCCCATGCTGACACTGGTGGACGTACCGGGATTCCTGCCGGGGACCGATCAGGAATTCGGCGGCATCATCAGGCACGGGGCCAAGATGCTCTATGCTTACTGTGAAGCTACAGTGCCGCTGGTGACTGTGATCCTCAGGAAGGCTTACGGCGGTGCTTATATCGGCATGTGCAACAAGGAACTGGGAGCGGACATGGTATTTGCATGGCCATCGGCTGAGATCGCGGTCATGGGGGCTTCCGGGGCAGTCAATATCATCTCTTCCATGAAGAGGGAGATCAAGGCTGCGGACGATCCGATCGCGATGACCAAAGAAAAGATCAAGGAATACGAAGATACATTCAACAATCCGTACAGGGCTGCGGAGATGGGATATGTAGACGATGTTATTGAACCCGCGTCCACAAGACAGAGGGTCATCAGTGCTTTCGACATGCTGGCTTCGAAGAGAGATTCCCTGCCGGCTAAGAAGCACGGAAATATTCCACTGTAGGAGGTGATCGCATGGGCTTGATGGAACAATTCGCAAATCCTGAAACGATGCACTCGCTCTCGATGAGCGACAAGCTGGCAGCAACAGGCATCACCGCCCTCATGGGAATGGGTATCACATTTTGCATTCTGCTTCTGCTGTGGCTGATAATAGCCATTCTGACAAGAGCAATAAGGGCATCTGAAAAGAAGGCAGAGGCATCTGCTCAGGAAGCAGTACCGGCTCCGGCAAAACCGGCGGCGGCACCTGCACCGGCGGCAGCGGTGAGCGAACCGGGTGCAGGCGGAGGAACGTTGCCCGGAGCGGCGCCCGGGGATGATGCTGCACTGATTGCAGTAATAACGGCGGCGATCGCTGCTTATGAGGGCGACAGCGCCATGAAGAGCGACCTTGTAGTCCGCAGGATCAGACGCGTGGCCGGGGCTGCGCCGGTGTGGGCAAGAGAAGGCCGTCAGGAATGTATTGAAAGCAGAAGGATTGTGTAAAGGAGAACATACAAAATGAAACAGTACAGTATCACAGTGAATGGCACCACTTATGAAGTGGAAGTTGAAGAAAAGGGCGGCAGCACTCAGGCAGCAGCACCGGCGCCGGCAGCAGCGGCACCTGCGGCAGCTCCGAAAGAAGAGCCCAAGGCAGCGCCTGCTCCCCAAAAGGAAGAAGCGGCACCTGCGCCGGCGGCAGCACCTGCAGCCGGAGCCGTATCGGTCGACGCTCCGATGCCGGGAACAGTACTGGACGTAAAGGTAGCCCCGGGACAGGCTGTGGCCGAAGGAGACGTTCTGGTCACCCTGGAGGCTATGAAAATGGAGAACGAGATCCTGGCTCCCCAGGCGGGGACCGTTGATACAGTACCGGCAGTGAAGGGGGCTTCCGTTAACGCGGGAGATGCCCTGGTTACTCTGGTATAGATCAGAAATAAATATCGAGGTGCCGGTTTTTCTGCCGGCACCTTCAACCTTTATATGGAATGCCATATACATCACGCGTAACACAGAGCTAAAGGAGGAAACCAATGCTACTGGCTTTTGATGTAGGGAACACCAATATAGTACTTGGTGTTTTTGAAGATGGTGAACTGATCCAGAACTGGCGCCTTGAAACAGACATGAACAAGAGCGCCGACGAGTACGGAATGGTCATCAATCAATTATTTTCTCATGAGGGACTGGACATCTCCAAGGTGGAGGATGTCATTATTTCTACTGTTGTACCCTCGGTGCTGTTTACTTTGCAGCATCTTTCAAACAAGTATTTCAACAGAAGAGCGATCGTTATCGAGGCCGGTGTGAAGACCGGGCTCCTGATAAAGTACGACAATCCCAAGCAGGTGGGAGCCGACAGGATAGTCAACGCTGTCGCCGCTTATAACAAATACGGCGGGCCGCTGATCATCATCGACTTCGGAACGGCAACGACTTTCTGCGCGGTGACCGAGAATGCGGAGTACCTGGGAGGTACGATCGCACCGGGCCTGAAGATAGCCTCCGACGCGCTGTTCGAGAAGACCAGCAAGCTGCCCAAGGTAGAGCTGGAGCCGCCGGGCCATGTGGTATGCCGCAATACCATACAGAGCATGCAGTCCGGACTCATATACGGGCACATGGGAATGGTGGAGTTCATCGTCGATAAGATGAAGAAAGAACTGAAGGAAACGGGCACCGAGAAACCGGTCACTGTGGTGGCTACCGGCGGCCTGGCCACACTGATCGATTCGGGCACCAGCTGCATCGACCACGTCGATAAGATGCTGACACTGGAAGGCCTGGAAATCATTTATGAAAAGAACAGAAAAAAGAAGAAGGATCATCAGCATGCCAAAGCTGTCGATAGGTGATCTGGAGCTGGAGAATCCCTTTTTCGCCGCGCCGATGGCCGGTATATCAGACGCGCCCATGAGAAAACTCTGCAGAGAGATGGGAGCGTCTTTGGTGTACAGCGAAATGGTCAGCGGCAAGGGATTGATATATCACAGCCGCAAGACGGCGGAGCTGCTGAAGATGTACGACGATGAAGGACCGGTGGCCTTTCAGATCTTCGGCAGCGAACCGGAGGTGATGGAGCAGGCTGCGAGGATGCTTTCCGGCGCAGGCAACGCCATCCTTGACATCAACATGGGCTGCCCGGTGCCCAAGATCGTATCCAACGGAGAGGGCTCGGCGCTGCTGAAAAACCTGCAGCGGCTGCACGACGTAGCCGCGGCGGTGGTCAGGGGTTCCGGAGGCAAGCCGGTGACCGCCAAGATACGCATCGGATGGGATGAGAAGAGCATCGTAGCCCCGCAGGCGGCGATAGCCCTGGAAGCTGCGGGCGTATCCGCCGTGGCCGTGCACGGGAGGACCAGATCTCAGTTCTATACAGGCAGGGCGGACTGGGATCAGATAGCCAGGGTGAAGAAAGCTGTATCCGTGCCCGTGATCGGGAACGGTGATGTCTTCAGCGCTGAAGACGGCATGCGCATGATGGAGGAAACCGGCTGCGACTTTGTGATGGTGGCCCGCGGCATGCTGGGGAATCCCTGGATATTCCGCGAGCTGAATGCTGCGTGGCGCGGCCGGCCTGTGCCCCCGCCGCCGACGAAAGAAGAACGCCTTGCTATGATGCTGCGTCATTTCGATATGCTGCAGGCTGAAAAAGGAGAACGGCGTGCGGTGCTCGAGATGCGCAAGCACGCCGGCTGGTATATCAGAGGTATCCAGGGTGCAGCCCGTATGAGGAGCGAAATAAACAGGGCGGAAACAGCAGCGGAACTGAAACACCTGATCGAAACTTACTAATTTATTCAAAATATTGCTAAGAGTGAAGTCATTTGATATACTATACTGCGTAAGAAAAAAATTAGGAGGACTTACCAATATGAAAGGCTATACCAGCGATAATATCAGAAATGTCGCCTTGCTCGGGCACAGCGGCAGCGGAAAGACAACTTTCCTTGAGGCTGCACTTGCACAGACTGGTGCGATTGACAAAATGGGTTCGATCGATAAGGGAACTACGGTTTCCGATTACGACAAGATCGAAAAGGAAAAGGGATATTCCATCAATGCTACTGTAGCCCCGGTAGAATACAAGAATGTGAAGATCAACTTCATTGATACACCGGGATACTTCGACTTCGTGGGTGAAGTAAATGCTGCACTGACAGCGGCCGAAGCAGCTATCATTCTGGTAGATGCTGGTGCAGGCATCCAGGTAGGTACCGAAAAGGCCTGGAAAGTCTGCGAGCAGTACGGAACTCCGAGATTCATAGTGTTGAGCAGGAAAGAGGGAGACGAATACGATTTTGAGAAGACATTCGGCGAGTTGAAGGAAAAATTCGGCGATGCTCTGACAGCGTTCGATTATCCGCTCTCCGGAGACATCGATGACGATCTGATGGAAGCCATCGCTTCTTCCGATGATGCACTGATGGAAAAGTTCTTCGAAGGCGAAGAGTTCTCTGCTGACGAGATCAAGACCGGTCTGAAGCAGGGCATCCAGAGCGGAGAAATAGTGCCCGTATGCACGACACCGTTCGAAGCGGCAAAGAGCTGTGAAAACATCCTCGGCATGCTGGTCGACTGTGCACCTTCGGCTGCAGACCACAAGACATACAAAGGCCTCGACGACAACGGGGAGACCATCGAACTGGAGTCAAAGCCCGACGGTGCTGCCAGCGGCTTTGTATTCAAGACCATCAACGACCCCTTCGCAGGAAAGATATCCCTGATCAAGGTGGTATGCGGACAGCTGAAGGCGGGCGAAGAAATGCTCAACGAGAGAACAGAGAACGCTGAAAAGCTGGGCAAGCTGTTCACCATGCGCGGCAACCGTCAGGAGGACATCGACAGCGCTCCGGCCGGAGATATCGCTGCAGTTGCCAAGCTGCAGTACACGCTTTCCGGGGATACGCTCTGCGACAAGAAAGAACCTGTGGAATACGTGCCGCCTGCTTACCCGACACCAAAGCTGTATACGGCTATCGAGGCTGCGGAAAAGAAGCAGGAGGACAAGGTCTTCTCCGGTCTCGCAAGGCTGAGAGAAGAGGATCCTTCGTTCACTATAGAGAGAAACAATGAGACTAAGCAGACTCTGCTGGGCGTACAGGGCGAACAGCAGATGAACGTGATCATGGAAAAGCTGAAGGACAGATTCGGCGTTGAAGTGAAGACCATACCGCAGAAGATAGCTTATCGTGAAACTATCCGCGGCACATCCGATGTTCAGGGCAAACACAAAAAGCAGTCCGGCGGTGCCGGACAGTACGGCGATGTACACATCAAGTTCTCACCGTGCGATGCAGACTTTGAATTCGAAGAGACGCTGTTCGGCGGCTCGGTACCCAAGAACTACGTACCGGCCATTGAGAAGGGACTCGTAGAATCCATGGAAAAGGGACCGCTCGCCGGATGCAAGGTACAGGGCGTTCACGCAAACCTGTACGACGGTTCCTATCACGAAGTAGACTCCAACGAAATGGCGTTCAAGATCGCTGCTTCCCTGGCGTTCAAGAAGGGTATCGTTGAGGCGAGCCCCTGCCTGCTGGAGCCGATCATGCACCTGGTGATCACAGTGCCCGATGAGAACATGGGCGACATCATGGGCGACATGAACAAGAGAAGAGGACGTATACTCGGATCAGAGCCTCTGAGCAGCGGCGATCAGAAGATCATCGCGGAAGCACCGCAGGCGGAGCTCTTTGACTATGCGATCACCGTTCGTTCGATGACACAGGGCCGCGGATCGTTCGACATGAACTTTGACCGCTACGACCCGATGCCGCAGCAGCTGGCTGATAAGGTCATTGAAAACTACAAGGCGGAGCAGGAAGCCAACAAATAAAATCACAGATAAGGGCCGGCGCAGCCGGCCCTATTTTTGTGCCTGCGCGCAGCAATGTTGAACTTGCACAGCGGACGAAAGGCTTGTATTATATTAGGTATGAAAAGATACAGAAGGAATTCACGGAAGAACCCCTGGCGAAACAGCCTGGCGGAGAAACATATACAGAAAGACGTGTTTTTTGCGCGTCTGCTGCTGATATCGATACCGCTGATGATAGTGTGTATTTCAGCAAATATAACCCTGCGGATGTCGAACACTTATCAGTATTCACTGACTTCATCGCAGATCCTCAATGTGGCGCCGTACTCGGTGGACCAGACGAAACTGGTCGATCTCTTCGGCCAGTATATGCAGCATAGAACGGATTCGTTTGCACTCAAGGAATCGGTGGATTACGATCCCCAGGATGTGTTCACTGTCAAGGACAAGGTGGCCATGCATCACCTGCGGGTGATGACGGATGCCCTGCTGCTGGTTGGCATCGCTGCCCTGCTGGTGACCGCGTTGAGTTATTTCATGCTGATAAGGATGCGACGAAAAGTCATCCACATGGAGTATTTCAAGAAATCATTCATCATCTTCCTGGTGCTGGCAGCCGTGTCTGCGTTGGTGAAGGTGGTACCGCCCCTGAGGGCGCTGACCTGGGGGAGGTTCTTCCAGCTCAACCACGACGGATCAGACCTTCTAGCCCTGATATTCGATCACGGTTTTTACACTCAGGTCACTATTTTTGATTTGATAATATCGTTTGTACTGATGGCTATCCTGGCTTACTTCACATGGGAAGTTGCGGGCAGGAAGAAGATGTTCAGACGAAGATAAAGGAGAAGTTATGGTTTATGTACATTTGGCAACAGGATTTGAAGAAGTGGAAGCTGCCAGCATCGTGGATATGCTGAGGCGCGGAAACGTAGAGACAGCTCTGGTATCGGTCACCGGAGAAGAGGTGGTCAGCGGAGCTCACGACATCAGGTTCACAGCAGATCTGCTGTTTGAAGACGCGGATTACGACAGCTGCGAGATGATCGTGCTCCCGGGCGGCATGCCGGGCACCACAAATCTCCAGGAGCACGACGGGCTCTGCGATAAGATAAAGGAATTCGCAGAGGCCGGGAAGTGGACCTGTGCAGTTTGTGCGGCTCCGATGGTACTCGCTTCCTGCGGCATCCTCAAAGGCAGGAAAGCTACCATTTATCCGGGCATGGAAAAATACATAGAAGGTGCGCAGCACACTGAAGGGCCGGTAGTCAAAGACGGCACCATCATTACCAGTCAGGCACCGGGAACGGCGATGCTGTTCGGACTGGAGCTGGTGGCCGCCCTCAAGGGAGAAGAAGCGAAAGAAGCCGTCCGCAGTGAGCTCTTCATGGCCATCTAAGCAGTATCACAATGAGCGAAATCAATTTTATGGGCAGAACGGATGTCGATCTGCATCTGCATACCTGGTACTCGGACGGGGCGACCTCTCCGGCGAGCGTCGTCGACTGGGCTGCAAAACGGGGCTTGACAATGATCGCGATCACGGATCACGACGGAGTCGACGGCATCGATGAAGCCGCCCTGGCAGCGGCAGCGCTGCCCGGTCGGGGCATGGAGGTCATTCCCGGTATAGAACTGTCGACGGAGTTCGACGGTGAAGATGCGAGGGGCACGGGACTCCACATACTCGGCTATCATATCGACAGGCACGACAGGGAACTGACAGAAACCTGCGAGGAAGTGCGGCGCGCCCGCAGGAATAGAAACGAGAGACTGCTGCAGCGTCTCAGCGAGGCCGGGTATCCGCTGGAACTGTCGCAGCTGGTGGCCCGCGAGGGACAGGATTTCATAGGCAAGCCCAACATCGCCAGAGCCATGGTGAAGCAGGGATACATAGCGGACACACAGACGGCATTCAGAGATATTTTTTCCCGCCCGGAGATGAGGGCCGTGAAAAAGAAGAAAATATCATCGAGCAGAGCCGTGCAGCTGATAAAGGCTGCCGGCGGCATACCGGTGCTCGCCCATCCGGGACTGATCAGACATATAGGCCGGCGGGAGAGCGGGGAATTCTTCACAGTTTTCAAGCGCATGCTGGATGAGCTCTGCGGCTTTGGCGTCCAGGGGCTGGAGTGCGACTATGCCGAGCACAGCCCGGCGGAACGGGAAACCTTTGCGGCCATCGCAAGAGAGCACGGTCTCGCGATCACGAGGGGATCCGACTATCACGGCGATGACAGTCACGGCAGTTTTGACATTTGAGTCCCTTTGCCATTCTTGATATCACGCGGATTATAATATATAATGACTGAGCGGGTGTGCCTACCTGCTCATTACGTTTATAAAGGAGTGTTTACCATGAAAATATACAATACGATGACGCGCAAAAAAGAAGAGTTCAAGCCCATGGAAGAAGGACATGTGAAGATGTATGTCTGCGGACCTACGGTCTACAACTACTTCCATATAGGGAACGCCAGGCCTTTCGTGGTCTTCGACACCATGAGGAAATATCTGGAGTACAGGGGCTACAAAGTCGATTTTGTGCAGAACTTCACCGATGTCGATGATAAGATCATCAACAAGGCGAGAGAAGAAGGGGTGACCGCTCCCGAGATCAGCGACCGTTATATAGGTGAATACTTCAAAGATGCGGCGGCGCTGAACGTAGAGAAGGCGACCGTGCATCCGCGCGTATCCGAGAACATGGACGACATCATCAAATTCGTCAAGGATCTGGAAGATGCCGGCTATGCATATGAAGTTGACGGTGATGTGTATTACAGCACCAGGAAGTTCAAGGATTACGGCAAGCTCTCAAAGCAGAATATCGACGAGCTGGAAGCCGGTGCCCGCATCATGATAGAAGAAAAGAAGAAGGATCCGCTCGATTTCGCTCTCTGGAAGGCGAGAAAAGAGCCGGACGAGATCGCCTGGGAATCCCCGTGGGGCATGGGCAGACCGGGATGGCACATAGAGTGCTCTACGATGTCGCGCAAGTACCTTGGAGACACACTGGACATCCACGCCGGCGGTCAGGATCTGACATTCCCGCATCACGAAAACGAGATTGCGCAGTCGGAGGCACACAACGGAAAGCCGTTTGCCAACTACTGGATGCACAACGCTTATATCACCATCGATCACGAAAAGATGGCGAAGTCAAAGGGCAACTTTTTCACCGTGAGGGATATACTCAAGGACTACAGCGGTGAAGTCATCAGGTTCTTCCTGCTCTCAGGGCAGTACCGCAGTCCCATCGATTTCGACCATGATCTGATGGAGCAGGCAAAGAGCTCTCTGGGACGCATGGAAAATGCCAGAGACAACCTGAAGTTCCTCATTGAGAACGAGTCGGGCACCATGAGCGATGAAGAAAAGAAGACGCTGGAAGGCTTTGACGCTTACCGCCAGAAGTTCATCGCGGCTATGGACGATGACCTGAATACGGCGGACGCCATCTCGGCGGTCTTCGAACTGATAACGGCCATCAACACCGCAGTCAGAGGCGGCTGCAGCCGTGAGTTCGCACAGAAGTCGCTGGATATCCTGAAAGAACTGACATATGTTCTGGGTCTCCTGCAGCAGGAGGAAGATGAGAGCATAGACGACGACATCCAGGCGCTGGTCGATGAGAGACAGGAAGCCAGGAAGAACAAGAATTATGCGAGAGCTGACGAGATCAGGGATATGCTGAAGGAAAAGGGCATCACCCTCAAGGATACGCCGCAGGGAGTGCAGATCATCAAAGAGTGATGAAAGTACGCGATATCAATACAACGACGCTGGCCTTCATGGGCGATGCGGTATACGAAGTGTATGTGAGAAAACGGGTGATCGGCAGCGGAGAGCCGGGAGCCGACAGGCTGCATCACATGGCTGTCAGATATGTGAACGCCTCTGCGCAGGCCGGGGCCATCAAGGCGATGCTCGACGATCTGTCGCATGAAGAGCGTTCGCTGGTGCGGCGCGCGAGAAACAGACGCCCGGCCACCAAGGCGAAGAACGCCGACATGATGACATACAAGTGGGCCACGGCGTTCGAGGCACTGGTTGGATATCTCTACCTCGTTGAAGATACTGACAGGATGGAGGAAGTCATCGCCAGGGCGATGCGTGAGATAGATGGCGAAGAAAAAAGTAAGAAATAAAGCCAGGGACGCGATAGGCGACTACTGGAAGACGAACCGGGAGACCGAGCAGGCCAATGAAAAGGCGGGCGGCGGCAGAAAGAGCGGCCTCGCGGGCTGGACGATACAGGAAAAAGTCATGCTGATCGTCATTATTCTGGGAGCGATCGGCCTGGTGATCAAATACGTCGTGCTGCGGTAAGGCAGACGAAAAGGGGGAACCTCAAATGAGCTATGCAGACAAGTTGTTTGTCAGTATGTGTGACGACATTATCAAAAACGGTTATTCATCGGAAGGCCAGAAGGTCAGACCGGTTTGGGAGGACGGGACACCGGCGCATACCATCAAACAGTTCGGTGTGGTCAACAGATACGATCTGTCCCGCGAATTCCCGGCGCTGACGCTGCGCCGCACTGCCATCAAGTCGGCGGTGGACGAGCTGCTGTGGATATGGCAGAAAAAGTCCAACAATGTTGCCGAACTGAACAGCCACATCTGGGACGAGTGGGCGGATGAAAACGGCAGCATAGGCAAGGCTTATGGATATCAGATGGGCGTCAAGTACCAGTTCGCTCAGGGTGAGATGGACATGGTGGACAATGTGCTCTGGAACCTGAAGAATCAGCCGTATTCGCGCCGCATCATGACCAACATCTTTAATTTTCAGGACCTCCACGAGATGGGACTGGAACCGTGCGCTTACAGCATGACCTTCAACGTGACCGGCGACAGGCTCAATGCGATCCTCAATCAGAGATCGCAGGATATCCTGGCGGCCAACAACTGGAATGTGGTCCAGTATGCGGTGCTCGTGCATATGTTTGCACAGGTCAGCGGTCTCAAGCCGGGGGAGCTGGTGCACGTGATTGCTGATGCGCATATCTACGACAGGCATGTGCCCATCGTAAAGGAAATGATCAAGCGGCCCCAGTATCCGGCGCCGAAGTTCACACTCAACCCCGAGATAAAGGATTTTTATGATTTCACGGTGGATGATATCAAGATCGAGGATTATGAGACCAATCCGCAGATCAGGAATATCCCCATCGCGATATGAGGTATAAGAACAATGAATGAAATTGTGGTCGTCGATGAAAACTGGGCGATCGGCAGGGACGGCGATCTGCTGGTCCATCTGCCGGGCGACTTGAAATACTATAAAGAAAAGACCATCGGGAGGCACATCGTCCTCGGGAGAAAGACGCTGGAGTCGTTCCCCGGCGGCAGGCCTCTTCCGGGGCGGGAGAACATCGTGCTCACTTGCAACCGCGAGTTCAAAAACGAGCACTGCCGGATATGCTATTCCATGGCGGAGCTGATGCTGTATATCGCGCGGCTGCCGTCAGAAGACGTGTTCATCTCAGGCGGCGGCAGCATGTACAGACAGATGCTGCCCTTCTGCGATACGTTTTACGTGACCCACATCCTGAAGACATTCGAGGGAGCGGATTGTTATTTCCCCGATCTGACAGCTGAAGAGGGCATCGAAAAGGTGTCGCAGAGCGATATCAGAGAAGAAAATGGCGTGAGGTACTACTTTGCGAGATACGAACGAAAAAAGTGAAATGCTGATCGGCAGGAATGCCGTTTTGGAGGCCCTGCGCAGCGGAAGAGAGATCGAGAAGATCGTGATGGCTCAGGGGACTGAAGGCTCGGTGAAGAAGATAGCCGGCATGGCGCGTGATTTTCACATACCAATCAAGTGGGTAAAGCGCAGTGCGCTCGACAAGATTACCGACGGAGTTCATCAGGGGGTGATCGCCTTTGTGGCGGCTCACTCTTATTGTGAAGTGCAGGACATCCTCGAGGTGGCCAAAGAGCGCGGCGAGGCGCCGTTCATCGTGATTCTGGACGGTATCGAAGATCCGCACAATCTGGGCGCCATATTGCGGAGCGCGGAGTGCGCCGGAGCTCACGGGCTGATAATAGGAAAGCGCCGTTCGGCCGGGATGACGGAGACCGTGGCCAAGGCAAGTGCGGGCGCCATCGAGTACATGCGCGTGGCCCGGGTCACCAATATCGCGAGGACCATAGACGATCTGAAAGCGGCCGGCGTCTGGATCGCAGCCTGTGACATGGGAGACACGCCCTACTATGAAGCGGATCTCTCGGGAGCCATTGCGCTGGTCATCGGAAATGAGGGCTCCGGTATCGGACGTCTGGTCAGGGAAAAGTGCGACTTTACAGCTTCCATACCCATGTGCGGGAGGATCGATTCGCTGAACGCTTCCAATGCGGCGGCTATTCTTATGTTTGAGGTTAGGAGGCAGCGTAATGCCGGGAAAATATGAAAAGGTCAGCCATGAAGAGCTCGCTCTGATGGCGCAGCTGGGAGATCAGGAAGCCGAGGAGTATCTCATCAGGCAGTACCGCGATGTGGTGCGCGGGAAGGCGCATACATATTTCATCATGGGGGCCGATTCGGAGGATGTGATCCAGGAAGCTATGATCGGGCTCTTCAAGGCGATAAAGAGCTACGAGCCGGGAAAAGATGCTTCCTTCCACACTTATGCGGAGCTGTGCATCAACCGGCAGATATACGATGCTATCAAGGCTGCCAACCGGAAAAAGCACTCGCCGCTGAATACATCTGTTTCCCTCAGCAGGCCGGTGGAGGAATCCTCGGAACAGACGCTGGAGGAAACTATCCCCGCCATGGAGGGCGGCGATCCCGAGATGTCACTGGTGCTCCAGGACGTCATGAAGTTCATCGAAGACAACGAGTCGGGGACTTTCTCCGACATGGAGAAGGAAGTCTGGAGCGGATATATGAACGGCGAAAGTTACCCGGAAATAGCCGAAAAGCTGCACAAAAACCAGAAGGCGGTCTACAATGCCATGGAGCGCACAAAGAAGAAGATACTGGCATTTCTGGGGGAAAGATAAGGGTACTTTATCAAAAAAGAAAGTGATCAATGCTTGACTAATCACGGGGAGTATTGTAGAATCAATACGAAATTCTGATTGTAATATGCTGTTGTAGCTCAGTTGGTAGAGCGCTTCCTTGGTAAGGAAGAGGTTCGGCAGTTCAAGTCTGCTCAACAGCTCCAATAATTTTTTATCAGCAGAGTTGTTTTAATTTAATCCGGCGCATGCGCGCCAGAAAAACGTAAACGCCGCATGGCGCTTAGGAGGAAAGTAAAATGGCAAAAGAAAAATTTGAGAGAACCAAACCCCATATAAACATAGGGACTATCGGTCACGTTGACCACGGCAAGACAACACTGACAGCTGCTATCACAACAGTACTGGCTGACAGATACGGTCTGGGAACCAACGTAGCCTTCGACGAGATCGACAAGGCGCCGGAAGAAAAGGAAAGAGGAATCACCATTTCCACAGCGCACGTAGAATATGAGACACCGAACAGACACTACGCACACGTAGACTGCCCGGGACACGCAGACTATGTAAAGAACATGATCACAGGAGCAGCTCAGATGGACGGAGCGATCCTGGTAGTAGCTGCAACAGACGGACCGATGCCGCAGACAAGAGAGCACATCCTGCTGTCAAGACAGGTAGGAGTACCGTACATCATCGTATTCCTGAACAAGTGCGACATGGTAGACGACGACGAGCTGCTGGATCTGGTAGAGATGGAAGTAAGAGAACTGCTGGACGAATATGACTTCCCTGGAGATGACACACCGATCATCAGAGGAAGCGCGCTGAAGGCACTGGAAGACCCGAAGAGCGAATGGGGAGACAGGATCGTAGAGCTGATGGAAGCAGTAGACAGCTACATTCCGGAACCTGAGAGAGATACAGACAAGCCGTTCCTGATGCCGATCGAGGACATCTTCAGCATCACAGGACGTGGAACAGTAGCCACCGGAAGAGTAGAGAGAGGAACCCTGAAGATCAACGAAGAAGTAGAGATCGTAGGACTGACAGACGAGAAGAGGAAGGTAGTAGTAACCGGAATCGAGATGTTCAGAAAGCTGCTGGACGAAGCACAGACAGGAGACAACATCGGAGCACTGCTGAGAGGCGTGCAGAGGGACGAGATCGAAAGAGGCCAGGTACTGGCAGCACCGGGATCGATCCATCCGCACACAAAGTTCAAGGGCCAGGTATATGTACTGAAGAAGGAAGAAGGCGGCAGACACACACCGTTCTTCAACGGATACAGACCGCAGTTCTACTTCAGAACAACAGACGTGACCGGAGACCTGAAGCTGCCGGAAGGCACAGAGATGTGCATGCCTGGAGATAACGTAGTCATGGAGATCGACCTGATCACAGAGATCGCTATCGAAGAGGGACTGAGATTCGCTATCAGAGAAGGCGGAAGAACAGTAGGATCCGGAGTAGTAACCGAGATCATCGAATAATAGAGATATCGGATCACAAAAGATCATACGAGGGGATCGGCACGGCCGGTCCCCTTTTTATGGCGCAGTCGCACACAGGAAAAAATAACTTGCATTGGAACGCACACGGGTGTATAGTGTCTATGCGAGGTCGAAGGACAAAAAGAGCCTCTTTTTTATTGCGGCTTATCATTGTGCTCTTGACTTTGACATAATGTTAATGTAGAATTATCTAGCGTCTCTATGAGATTTTAGAATTACGGAGGATAATGACATGAGAATTAAAGTCACACTGGCATGCACTGAATGTAAGCAGAGGAATTACATGACTATGAAGAACAAGCAGAATACTCCGGACAGGATAGAATTCAAAAAGTACTGCCCGTTCTGCAAAAAGCATACAGTGCACAAGGAAACAAAATAGATCGAGATAATTGGAGATAATATATGGCAGGTTCAAACAACAACAATAACGACGGAACTGAGAACAAAGTCAAGGATGAAAACAGGACCAACGCCGGTAAAACATCTGAGCCGCTTCACGAGGAACATCAGGAGAAGGAAAAAACCAGTCTCGCTGAGTACTTCAGAGGCGTGAGAACAGAGATGAGGAAAGTCGTATGGCCGACAAAGCAGGAGCTGGGTTCCTACACAGTCATCGTGCTGGCCGCATGCGCCTTCTTTGCGTTGGCGTTTTGGGGAATAGACAGCGGATTCCTGGCCATATTGAAGGGTATTCTTGGAATATCTTTGTAAGGGGGGTGACATTTGCATGGCAGATAAAGAAATGAAATCGATATCCCCGATCAAAGAAGAGGGGCTGCGTGGTGACGGAACACCGAAGTGGTACGTGGTGCACACTTATTCCGGCCATGAAAATAAAGTAAAAGTGAACATAGAGAAACTGGTTGAGAGCCGGGGGATGCAGGATCTGATCCTCAAGGTGGTAGTTCCCACCGAGGACAGAGCGGAACCCAAGGACGGCCACATGGTCATCAAAACCAGAAAGATGTTCCCGGGCTATGTGATCGTAAAGATGATTGTCACCAATGAATCCTGGTACCTGGTGAGAAACACACAGGGAGTGACCGGATTTGTGGGACATGGTTCCGATCCGGTGCCTTTGACACTGGAAGAGGTGCGCCGCATGGGAATCGAGAAGATCAATATCGATCTGGATCTCCACGTGGGCGACAATATAAAGGTCATCAACGGACCTTTCGAGAGCTTCATGGGAGTGATCGAAGAAATCAACGAGGTAAAAGAGACCGTAAAGGCCAAGATATCCATGTTCGGGCGCGATACGCCTGTAGAACTGGAATTTGCTCAGATAGATAAGATTTAGGAGATAAAATCCCGGCCTTCGGGCCGGTCAATATAACAGCATTTGAGGAAAGGAGGACGCTATGGCAAAGAAGATCGACGGCTATATCAAGCTGCAGATCCCCGCTGGCGGAGCCACACCGGCACCACCTGTAGGCCCGGCACTGGGTCAGAAGAGCGTGAATATCATGGACTTCTGCAAACAGTTCAACGCCAAGACACAGGATCAGCAGGGAATGATCATCCCGGTAGTCATCACCGTTTATGCCGACCACAGTTTTACATTCATTACTAAGACACCGCCGGCAGCAGTGCTGATCAAAAAGGCAGCCAACATCGAGAGCGGTTCCGGTGAACCGAACAAGACTAAGGTGGCTACAATTACTACCGCACAGGCCAGGGAAATCGCAGAGACTAAGATGCCCGACCTGAACGCCGCTGACGTTGATTCGGCGACAGAAATGATCAAAGGAACAGCCCGCAGCATGGGCGTAATCGTAGAAGATTAAGAGCGTGGGAGGCAAATGCCGTTTGAACCACAAGGAGGTAACAAATGCCTAAGAGAGGTAAAAATTACAAGACGGCCGCAGAGAAGATCGACAAGACAAATCTCTACGAGCCGGAAGAAGCACTTGCACTGGTAGCAGAAAACGCCAAAGCCAAGTTCGATGAGACTGTAGAGGTCCATGTGAGACTGGGTGTCGACGGAAGACATGCGGATCAGCAGGTGCGTGGAGCAATCGTTCTGCCGAACGGAACCGGTAAAGAAGTAAAGGTTCTCGTATTTGCAAAGGGACCCAAGGCTGAGGAAGCCGAGGCTGCCGGAGCGGATTATGTAGGAGCAGAAGATATGGCTCAGAAGATCCAGCAGGAAAACTGGTTCGATTTCGACGTAGTCGTGGCGACACCTGACATGATGAAGGTCGTCGGAAGACTCGGTAAAGTACTCGGTCCCAAGGGCCTGATGCCGAACCCGAAGTCGGGAACAGTAACCATGGACCTGGAAAAAGCACTGAGTGAGATCAAAGCCGGTAAAGTCGAGTACCGTCTCGACAAGGCCAACATCATTCACACTGTCATCGGAAAAGCTTCCTTTGGCAGCCAGAAGCTGACAGAAAACTTCAATGCACTGATGGACGCTATCATTAAGGCAAAGCCTGCGGCAGCTAAAGGTCAGTACCTGAAGAACGTAACCGTCACTTCGACAATGGGACCGGGAGTCAAAGTAAACGCTGCAAAACTGGGCGCATAACCGACTTGCGGAAAAACAAAAACGAAAATCAACCTGAGACAGCGGGTGCGAAAGCTTAATTTCCCGCCGAGGTACAATATAAAAGATATTGTCCTCGTGTGTCTATGCCACGAGGACTTTTTATGGAGTACCTGATACGACAGGGGAGAGGTTCCCTGTCAGAAAGGAGAAGAACTAAAGCATGGCAGAAGTAAGAGCAGCTTATGAGGCCAAACAGGCCGTTATCGACGAGATAAAATCAAAGCTGGAAGGTGCTCAGTCAGCAGTCATTATCGACTACCTCGGTACTACTGTTGAAGAAGCTAATCAGATGAGAAAGATGCTTCGCGATGAGGAAATAGACTACACAGTCTACAAGAACACCCTCATGAAGAGAGCGCTGGAAGGAACTGACTATGAAGAACTGACACAGGTCCTCGAAGGACCTAGTGCGATAGCCATCAGCAAGACGGACGCAACAGCTCCGGCAAGAATACTGCAGAAGGCTATCAAGCAGATGAATAAAATGGCATTCAAGGGTGGTGTCGTAGAGGGCAACTACTATGACGCAGATGGACTGACAGAGCTGGCGAAGATCCCGTCAAGAGAGGAACTGATCGCCAAGTTCATGGGCAGCATCCAGTCACCGATCGGAAAGGCTGTAAGAACATTTGCAGCTATCCGCGACGCAAAAGCTGAGGGAGCAGATGCTCCGGCAGCAGAAGCGGCTCCAGCGGAAGAAAAGCCTGCAGAAGATGCAGCACCGGCGGAGGAAAAACCTGCAGAAGAGAAAACTGAGGAATAATCGATAGGAAAATCGAAGATAAGGAGAAATAAAATGAACAAAGATCAGATCATAGAAGCAATCGAAAACATGACCGTACTGGAGCTCAACGAGCTGGTTGAAGCTTGCGAAGAGAAGTTTGGTGTCAGCGCTGCTGCTCCTGTAGCTGTAGCTGCTGCCGGCGGCGATGGAGCTGCTGAAGAGGAACAGTCATCATTCACAGTTGTACTGTCTGCAATCGGCGACCAGAAGATCAAGGTAATCAAGGCTATCAGAACTATCACAGGTCTGGGACTGAAGGAAGCAAAGGCCCTGGTAGACGAAGCTCCGTCCAACGTAAAGGAAGACGTAGACAAGGAAGAAGCAGAATCACTGAAGGCTCAGCTGGAAGAAGTTGGAGCTACAGTAGAACTGAAATAAGAGTTTCCAATTGTGAAGATTCAGTGACCGATGTGTGTAAAACGCATCGGTCATTTGATTTTTGCTGTCCTCTTGTTATATAATACATGCTGAGGTGGTGGCGAATGAAAAAGAATTTATCTATCGGTATTCTTCTGATACTGGCCATGATATTTACGCTGATGCCGATGGGGGCAGCAGCAGCGACAAAGACGCCGGCGCCGTCTTCTATCAGCCGGTATGTCAGCAATGGCCACCTGGCCTTCAAATGGTCTCCGGTCGCGGGGGCGGACAAATACAAACTCACAGTTAAAAATCTGACAGAGGGAACCAGCAGGAACTACACGACGACAGGAACAAAGTATGTGCTCGATGACACATCGGTGCTTACTCATGCCTGTCTCTTCACTGCGCAGGTAAACGCGCAGGATACCACGGCCGGTCTGGGTGCCAGCTCCGCAGTGATGCTGGAAAATGCCGTGAGGTTCGTGGATCCTTCAGAAATATACATTTCAAACAGCAGGCTTACAGTGAACCGCGGCCATGTGCGCACGCTGCGGATCACTTATGATACCGGTGTGCTGGACACCTGCTCCTACAGCGAGAAGGTGCTCGGGTCATGGGCGTCGTCAGACAGGAAGGTGGCCACGGTCTCCGGGAGCGGAAAAGTGAAGGCGATAGCGCCGGGCAGCGCTGTGATCACTTTCAAATCGATAGACGGACAGCAGCAGGCATGCCGGATAACGGTGCCCCGGTGCGATACTGCCGCCGGCAGCGTATACATCAGCAGCGGCCAGAAGACAACGTGGCATCAGGTGCTGGGCACACTGAGCCAGAGAGCGGGCGCCCAGAATCGTCTCAATGGAACAGTGGTCTCTGATGATGACATGAAGAAGATCGAGATATATCTCTACGACCATACCGGACGCAGGGTGGAAAAGTATACTAAATGGACCGGGGCCAGGTCGTACGATCTCACCAAAATATCGAAAAATGTGGATTTCAAGGATGTCCCCAGGGGACAGGGGAGAGTCAAGATCAGGGTCACCAACAGCAGGGGCACGGCCAAGGTGTATGATCAGAGATTCATGGTGACCGGAAAGCCGTCTTACAGCAGGCGCGGCCGGAAGATCGTGGAAATGGCACTGACCAGACAGGGGGATCCGTACAGCCAGTGGCTGAGGGGGATCAGCAACTATACGGACTGCAGTTACCTGACACTCTGGTCATGCAAGCAGGCGGCCAATGTAGATCTGCCGGCGACTGCGGCCAGCCAGTACAAGTACATAGTTGAAAAGGGCGGCGGGGTGACCGCGTCACAGCGCCGGCCGGGGGATCTGGTATTCTGGGGAGGAAAGAACAACGCCAGATACAAGGGAATATGGCACACGGCGGTTTACATGGGAAACAACATGATCTGCCATGCCAACGGAACGCTGACGACCGTTTCCACAATACAGCCGGACAGCAGATATCCGGTATATTATGGACGACCGTACTAGAATGGAGAACGTTGTAACAATAGTAAGCGATAACAAAACATGCCGGCCACAACGGGCGGCAATGTTTTTGCAAAAATTTACAAAAACTTATTGCGCGATTGACGGTACTGTTGTATAATATTAGGCTGCCGTGCAATGTGATTGTAGATAATATAAGGAGTGATGATTATGCCAAAAGCCGTTATTTTAGGTAGAAAAGAGCGTCAGACATTTTCCAGGATAAATGAAGTCGCTGAAATGCCCAACCTGATACAAATCCAGACAAAATCATATAACTGGTTTATCGAAGAAGGTTTGCAGGAGGTATTCGACGATATTTCGCCGATCCAGGACTATGCGGGCAATCTGGTACTTGAATTCATCGGTTATTCATTGAGTGACCCACCAAAGTATGACCAGGAAACCTGCAAAGACAGAGACGCTACCTATGCGGCTCCTCTTAAAGTAAAGGTCAGACTGATAACGAACGAGACTGGCGAAGTGAAGGAGCAGGAAGTCTTCATGGGAGATTTCCCTCTGATGACCGAAAAAGGCACCTTCATATATAATGGAGCGGAGCGAGTTGTAGTAACTCAGCTGGTACGCTCGCCGGGACCGTACTACGAGTCTGAAATAGATAAGGCCGGAAAAGAATTGTTCTCCGCCACGGTAATACCGGGCAGGGGCGCATGGCTGGAATACGAAACGGATTCCAACGAAATAATTTCGGCCAGAGTGGACAGGACCAGAAAACAGAGCATCGCTACCCTCATCAGGGCAATGGATGTGTTCGTGGCCGAAGAGCAGGAGCTCTACGGATGCCACGAAGGTCTTCGACTGGAGACAAACGAGGACATCCTCAATGTCTTCGGCAATGATGAAAGACTGATCAAGTCTCTGGAGAAAGATACCACAGACAACAGCAAGGATGCGCTCAAAGAAATATATAAAAAGCTGAGGCCGGGAGAACCGCCTACAGACGAAAGTGCATTCTCACTGATACACTCGCTGTTCTTCGATCCCAAGCGTTATGATATCGCAAAGGTCGGCAGATACAAGTACAACAAAAAGCTGGGACTGGCCAACAGGCTGGAAGAAGCTGTTGTTGCCGAGGATGTAGTGGATCCGAACACCGGAGAGATCATCGTGGAAAAGGGCAACGCCAACTTTGACGACGAGCCGCTGACCAGGGAACAGGCTTTCATGGTGGAGAACGCCGGCGTATATTCGGTAGAAGTATACGGCAAGGACAACACCGAGGTAACTACCAAAGTAATAGGAAACAACTTTGTAGCGCTGGACGAATACATCGACTTTGATGTTTCCGATCTCAAGATCGCTGACAAGGTATATTATCCTGTGCTCAAGAGCATCCTCAGCGAAAACCAGGACGAGGACGAGATCAGGAGAGCACTGAAGAAGAGAAAGAACGACTTGTCACCGAAGCACATAATACTCGATGATATGATCGCTTCTATCAGTTATTTATTGAATTTGAACTACCGCATCGGAGCGGTGGATGATATAGACCATCTGGGCAACAGAAGACTGAGGACCGTGGGCGAACTGCTGCAGAACCAGTTCAGGATCGGCCTCGCCAGGATGGAAAGAGTAGTCAAGGAAAGAATGACGGTGCAGGATATCGAGGCCACAACGCCTCAGCAGCTGATGAACATCAGACCGGTAACTGCAGCCATCAAGGAGTTCTTCGGCAGTTCACAGCTGTCGCAGTTCATGGACCAGACCAACCCTCTGGCAGAGCTTACTCACAAGAGAAGGCTCTCGGCACTGGGACCCGGCGGTCTCTCCAGAGAAAGAGCCGGATTCGAAGTTCGAGACGTACACCATTCCCACTATGGAAGGATGTGCCCGATCGAGACTCCTGAAGGTCCGAACATCGGACTCATAGGTTCGCTGACTACTTATGGAGTCATCAACGAATATGGATTCATCGAAACACCATACAGAGTTGTAAAGGATGGTGTAGTTACCGATGAGATCAGATACCTTTCTGCCGATGAGGAAGAAAGGATGACTGTGGCTCAGGCCAACGAGCCGCTGGAATCAGACGGCAGGTTTGCGAACATGAGGGTCGCCAGCAGAGGTGAAGGCGGAGAGATCGGTCTTGTGCCCCGTGAAAAGGTCGACTTCATGGACGTATCGCCAAAGCAGGTAGTATCTGTAGCTACAGCTATGATACCGTTCCTGGAAAACGACGACGCCAACCGTGCTCTGATGGGATCCAACATGCAGCGTCAGGCGGTGCCCCTCATGGTCACCGAGGCGCCTATCGTAGGAACCGGTATCGAGCACAAGGCGGCCAAGGACTCCGGTGTCGTACAGCTGGCAAAGCATGCGGGCACCATAGACTATGTCGATGCCAACGAGATCAGGGTCAGGAGAGACGACGGCGAAGGGATCGATACCTTCAAGCTGCTCAAGTTCAAGAGATCGAACCAGGGCACCTGCCTCAACCAGAGGCCGATCGTGTTCAACGGAGAACACGTAGAGGAGGGCGAAGTCATCGCTGACGGACCTTCGACAGAAAACGGAGAGATCGCACTGGGCAAGAACCTCCTGGTAGGATTCATGACCTGGGAAGGCTACAACTACGAGGATGCGGTCATTCTCAACGAGCGTCTCATCATGGACGATGTACTGACATCGCTGCACATCGTGGAGTACGAGTCGGAAGCCAGAGACACCAAGCTGGGACCTGAAGAAATCACCAGGGACATCCCGAATGTCAGCGAAGAAGCGCTGAAGGATCTTGACGAGGATGGTATCATCCGCGTGGGAGCCGAGGTATCCTCACAGGACATCCTGGTCGGCAAAGTCACCCCGAAGGGAGAGACCGAGCTCTCCGCGGAGGAGAGACTGCTGAGAGCGATCTTCGGTGAGAAGGCCAAGGAGGTCAGGGATACATCCCTCAAGATGCCACACGGAGAACGCGGCATCGTCATTGATGTAAAGGAATTCACCAGAGAAGAGGGCGGAGACCTCTCTCCCGGAGTAAATAAAGTAGTCAGAGTATACGTGGCCACCAAGAGAAAGATCCAGGTGGGCGACAAGATGGCAGGACGTCACGGAAACAAGGGTGTAATCTCCAGGATACTTCCTGAAGAGGATATGCCGTTCCTCTCGGACGGAACTCCGCTGCAGATCATGCTCAACCCGCTGGGCGTACCTTCCCGAATGAACGTAGGGCAGGTACTGGAGGTCCACCTCGGACTCGCAGCCAAGAAGAAGGGCTGGTACATCGCGACACCGGTATTCGATGGAGCGACCGAGAAGGACATCATCGAGCTGCTGAAGGAATGCGGTTACGACGGTTCCGGAAAGCTGCAGCTGAAGGACGGCCGCACGGGCGAGGACTTTGATGCTCCAGTCACCGTCGGCTACATGTACATGCTGAAACTGCACCATCTGGTCGATGACAAGATACACGCAAGATCGACCGGCCCGTACTCGCTGGTAACGCAGCAGCCGCTTGGAGGAAAAGCCCAGTTCGGCGGACAGCGTTTCGGAGAGATGGAAGTCTGGGCTCTGGAAGCTTACGGCGCAGCTTATACACTGCAGGAGATCCTCACGGTGAAGTCCGACGATATCGTTGGCCGTGTCAAGACTTACGAGTCTATCGTCAAGGGCGAGAACATACCTGAACCGGGAATACCCGAATCGTTCAAGGTACTGATAAAGGAAATGCAGGCTCTGGGACTGGACGTAAAGGTGCTCACCGAGAATCAGGAAGAGATCCAGATCAGAGAGTCGAGTGAAATAGAAGAACCTACAGATATAAGGGATATCGAAAGAGAACCCATCGGCAAGAGGTTCAAAAAGCCGTACTTCGGAGGATCCGCAGGGATCATGGAGCCGGAGCCGGTGGATGTCGTAGATGAAGACGAGCCTGAGGACGAAGAGCCCGATACCGAAGAACCGGTTGTCGAGCCTGAAACAGACGCAGATACAGATACAGACACAGAAACTGAGGATGAGTAGGAGGTAAGCTATGCAGGGTCAGAGACCGAAAGATAATAGTTATGAGTTGAACAATTTTGAATCGTTGAAGATCGGCTTGGCTTCCACAGAGAAGATACTCAGCTGGTCACACGGTGAAGTTCAGGAACCGGAGACGATCAATTACAGGACTCTCAAACCGGAACCAAAGGGACTGTTCTGTGAAGCCATCTTCGGACCGCAGAAGGACTACGAGTGCCACTGCGGAAAATACAAGAGGATCAGATTCAAGGGTATCGTCTGCGACAAGTGCGGTGTAGAGGTCACCAAGTCCAAGGTCAGAAGGGAAAGAATGGGCCACATCAAACTGGCGGCCCCGGTTTCCCATATCTGGTACTTCAAGGGCATCCCCTCAAGAATGGGACTCTGCCTCGACATGACGCCGAGGAACCTCGAGAGGATACTGTACTTTGCCGTTTATGTCGTCCTCGATCCGGGAGACAGCGGTTATGTGTACAAGGAGA
Organism: Anaerovoracaceae bacterium; assembly: GCA_050953405.1. Taxonomy (GTDB): domain Bacteria; phylum Bacillota; class Clostridia; order Peptostreptococcales; family Anaerovoracaceae; genus RUG100. The sequence goes on from JBMNMP010000003.1 coordinate 50,758, forward strand.
TCATCACCGAGCAGCAGTACAGAGATGCCAAGGATGAATACGGCGACGGATTCCGCGCCGGCATCGGTGCCGAGGCAGTGAGAGAGCTGCTGGCGGCTATCGACCTCGACGAACTCTCAAAAGAGCTGCGCGAGCAGATGAAAAATGCCAGCGGCCAGAAGAAAGTCAAGATCGTCAGAAGGCTGGAGGTCATCGAGGCCATGAGGATCTCGGGCAACAGACCTGAGTGGATGGTACTCGAAGTGATCCCGGTGATCCCGCCGGACCTGAGACCGATGGTACAGCTGGACGGCGGCAGATTTGCCACATCCGACCTCAACGATCTCTACAGAAGAGTTATCAACAGGAACAAGAGGCTGAACAGACTGCTCGACCTCGGAGCTCCTGATATCATTGTAAGAAATGAAAAGAGAATGCTGCAGGAAGCTGTAGACGCCCTGATAGACAACGGCAGAAGAGGAAGAGCCGTCACCGGTCCCGGATCGAGACCGCTCAAATCCCTCTCCGATATGCTGAAGGGAAAGCAGGGAAGATTCAGACAGAACCTGCTGGGAAAACGTGTCGACTACTCGGGACGTTCCGTAATCGTAGTCGGACCGGAGCTGAGGTTCTGGCAGTGCGGACTGCCAAAGAAAATGGCCCTGGAGCTGTTCAAGCCCTTCATCATGAAGAAGCTGGTAGAGCAGGGACAGGCTCACAATATAAAGAGCGCCAAGAGAATGGTAGAGAAGGTGCGCACGGAAGTCTGGGACGTTCTGGAAGACATCATCCAGGATCATCCGGTAATGCTGAACCGTGCACCGACACTGCACAGGCTGGGCATCCAGGCTTTCGAGCCGGTGCTCGTAGAGGGCAAGGCTATCAAGCTGCACCCGCTGGCCTGCACCGCATTCAATGCGGACTTCGACGGCGACCAGATGGCGGTACACGTACCGCTTTCCGTGGAAGCTCAGGCAGAGGCGAGATTCCTCATGCTGTCGGTAAACAACATACTGGCACCGAAGGATGGCTCCCCGATCACTACTCCGACACAGGATATGATCCTCGGCAGCTACTACCTGACGCATCCGGGAACAAAAGAAAGAAACACCGAGCAGGAAAAGGGAGACGGAAAAGTCTTCACTGACATGGACGAAATGCTGATGGCTTATCAGAACCACGTCGTCGGCCTGCACGCCAAGGTAAGGGTCAGAAGATACCTCAACAAAGAGGACAAGCGGGGACGCCTCGTGGAATCCACTGTAGGAAGGTTCATCTTCAACCAGAATATACCTCAGGACCTGGGATTCGTGGACAGGGAGGAAGATCCGTATTCACTGGAGATCGACTTCCTCTGCGACAAGAAGGGACTGGGACAGATAATAGACAAGTGCTACAAGGCACATGGAAATACAGCGACAGCGCTGATGCTGGACGGGATCAAGGACATGGGATTCCACTACTCCACCAAGGCGGCCATCACCATCAGTATTTCAGACATGAAGATACCGGAAGAAAAGGGTGAGATCCTGGCCAGGGCGGAGAACCTGGTAAACCAGTGTGAGGATTTCTACAACCAGGGGCTGTACTCCGAACAGGAGCGCTACGACAAGGTATGCAGCATCTGGGCGGATACAACTGAAGAAGTAGCCGATGCTCTGATGGACAGCCTCGATGAAATGAACAACCTCTACATCATGGCGAACTCAGGAGCTCGAGGCAGTAAAAAGCAGATCTCCCAGATCGGAGGAATGCGTGGACTGATGGCCAACGCCACCGGAAAGACTGTAGAGATCCCGATCAAGGCGAACTTCCGTGAAGGACTGTCCGTACTGGATTACTTCGTATCCACGAACGGCGCCAGAAAGGGACTTGCGGATACAGCGCTGAGAACAGCGGACTCCGGATATCTGACAAGACGTCTGGTAGATGTTTCGCACAATGTCATCGTCAAGGAATCCGATTGCGGTACCGATGAGGGCATCGAGGTCAGAGCCTTTGCCGACGGCAAGGAAGTGATCGAACCGCTGCACGAGAGGATCGCCGGCAGGATATCGCTGCTGGACATCAAGGATCCGGAGACCGGAGACATCCTTGTCCATGCGGATGAAGAGATCACAGACCAGAAGGCCAAGATGATCGATGACATGGGCATCGAGTCGGTAGCCATCAGATCGGTAATGACCTGCCACAGCAGGACCGGCGTATGCGCCAAGTGCTACGGCAGGAACCTGGCGACAGGTGAGATCGTAAACATCGGAGAAGCAGTCGGCATCACCGCGGCACAGTCCATCGGTGAACCGGGTACACAGCTTACCATGAGAACCTTCCATACCGGCGGCGTAGCCGGCGGGGACATCACCCAGGGTCTTCCGAGGGTCGAGGAACTGTTCGAGGCCAGAAAGCCGAAAGGTATTGCCGAGATCTGCGAAGCTGACGGCATAGTGGATTCGATCACCACCAAGGACAAGAAGACAGAGGTCGTTGTCCGCGGCAAGGACGAGTCCCACACATATTCCGTACCTTACGGCGCACGGTTGAACGTGGAAGAAGGAGAATTCGTGGAAGCCGGCGGCAACATCACACGTGGTCCGCTGGATCCGCATGACATACACAGGCTGAAGGGCGTCGAGGGCGTATACCAGTATCTGCTCAAGGAAGTGCAGAGGGTGTACAAGCTGCAGGGCGTTGATATCAACGACAAGCACATTGAGGTCATCGTCAGCCAGATGCTGGGCAAGTACAAGATAGAGGATTCCGGAGACACAGATCTGCTCCCGGGCGGACTCTACAGCAACTATGAGATCCGCGACGAGAACGAGCGCGTGGAAGCCGAAGGCGGACAGCCGGCTGAATGCAAGAGACAGCTGCTGGGAATCACCAAGGCTTCACTGGCGACGAGTTCCTTCCTCTCGGCGGCTTCATTCCAGGAGACCACAAGGGTACTCACCGATGCGGCCATCAAGGGCAAGAACGATACTCTGCAGGGTCTGAAGGAAAACGTCATCATAGGCAAGCTGATACCTGCGGGAACCGGCATGAAGAGATACAAGAACATCGAAGTCGACTACGGCCCGAACACCGAGTACGTAGAGACATATGCTCAGCGCATGGCTGAGGAGGAAAATGAATTCCAGATGTTCCCCGATGAGAATGAATTCATCCCCGGCAGCGAATCGATGCCGAGTGAGGAACCCGATGAAGAGGAGACGCCAGCGGTCGACGATGACAACGCGCCTGATGATCAGGCCGAAGAAACGGTGACCGGAGAGGATCCGGAGACGGAACCGGAGGATGATCCGGAAGCATAAACAGATTGACAAACCGATCTGATATGTGATAGACTAAATCTCGCGTTTGAGCTAAATTGATGCTTCGGCATCAATTTAGCTTGAGTATATAAAGAATTACTTGTCAAGGGCAAGAGAAAGGAGAAAAGGATGCCTACTATAAATCAATTAGTACGTAAAGGCAGGGAGACAAGCGTCAAAAAGTCTACAGCACCGGCTCTCGGAAAGAGCATGAACTCGATCAGAAGAGTCGCTACTAATGTGAATTCACCTCAGAAGAGAGGCGTATGCACTTCGGTAAAGACTGTAACACCTAAGAAACCTAACTCAGCTTTGAGAAAGGTTGCCAGAGTACGTTTGACGAATGGAATCGAAGTTACGGCTTATATTCCGGGTATTGGACACAATCTTCAGGAGCACAGCGTTGTTCTGATCAGAGGCGGCAGAGTAAAGGACCTGCCTGGTGTCAGATATCACATCGTCAGAGGAACACTGGATACAGCGGGTGTAGCAGACAGAGCGCAGTCCAGATCCAAGTACGGAGCGAAAAGACCGAAGAAAAAATAAGTAGAGATCGGAAAACTAAGTGCCCTTGATATAAATGATATATCTAAGGCCCACGGGTCCGAAACAATTTTTGACGGTTCGGAGTCGAGTACCGATGTCATAATATGGCAAGGAGGGAAGAGACGTGCCAAGAAAAGGAAACGTACCAAAGCGTGAAGTGCTCCCTGATCCAGTTTATGGAAGTGTCGTTGTAGCAAAGCTGATCAACAGCATTATGCTGGACGGCAAAAAGGGAACTGCGCAGGCTATCGTTTATGATGCTTTCAAGCAGATCAACGATGAGACCGGCGAGGAACCGCTTGAGGTATTTGAAAAAGCAATGAACAACATCATGCCTGTGCTTGAAGTTAAAGCAAGGCGTGTAGGTGGTGCAAACTACCAGGTTCCAGTAGAGGTCAGACCGGAAAGAAGACAGACACTGGCTCTGAGATGGCTGACTAACTTTACAAGAGCAAGAGGCGAAAAGAAAATGTCTGAAAAGCTCGCGAAGGAACTGATCGATGCATCGAACAACACCGGAGCATCAGTTAAAAGAAAAGAAGATACCCACAGAATGGCGGAGGCCAACAAGGCATTTGCTCATTACAGGTGGTAGGATTATTAAAATGTGGAAAGGAGGTATATCTGGATGCCTAGAAAATTTCCTTTGGAAAAGACCAGAAACATCGGTATCATGGCTCACATAGATGCCGGAAAGACAACCGCGACAGAAAGAATTCTTTTCTACACGGGCAAAACGCACAAGATCGGTGAGACGCACGATGGCGCCGCACAGATGGACTGGATGGATCAGGAGCAGGAAAGAGGTATCACCATAACCTCTGCAGCTACCACAGCACAATGGAAGGGGAACAGGATCAACATCATCGACACCCCGGGACACGTGGACTTTACTGTAGAAGTAGAAAGATCACTGCGTGTACTGGATGGAGCCGTGACTGTCCTCTGCGCTAAGGGCGGAGTTGAACCACAGTCGGAAACTGTCTGGAGACAGGCGGAGAAATACAACGTACCGAGGATGATATTCGTCAACAAGATGGACATTATGGGCGCCGACTTTTTCCATGTAGTTCAGATGGTAAAGGACAGGCTGAAAGCCAACGCAGTCCCCGTACAGCTGCCTATAGGTGCTGAGGAGACATTCACCGGCATTATCGACCTGGTGCAGATGAAGGCAGAGATATATAAAGACGATCTGGGAAAACAGTTCGACATTGTCGAAATCCCGGATGATATGAAAGATATTGCTCAGGAATGGAGAGAAAAGCTCCTGGAATCCGTTGCCGAAACGGACGAGGAACTGATGATGAAATTCCTTGAGGGAGAAGAGATAACGGTCGACGAGATCAAGAAGACCATCAGGAAGTGCACGATCGCAAACGAAATGGTGCCTGTAATGTGCGGATCAGCTTATAAAAACAAGGGGATCCAAATGTTGCTGGACGGAATCGTAGATTATATGCCTTCCCCGATCGACATACCGCCAATCACAGGTGTTTCACCGGTGACCGGCGAAGAAGAGGAAAGAGTGTCCGATGATAAGGGACCTTTCTCCGCACTGGCTTTTAAGATCATGGCAGACCCGTTCGTCGGCAAGCTGGCGTTCTTCAGAGTATATTCCGGAACACTGGAATCAGGTTCCTATGTATATAACTCAACGAAGGGCAAGAAGGAGAGGATCGGAAGGATCCTCCAGATGCACGCCAACAAGAGAGAGGAAATCGAGACTGTATACTCAGGCGATATTGCAGCAGCAGTTGGGCTGAAGGATACTACAACGGGAGATACTCTCTGCGACGAGGAAGATGAAATCATACTGGAATCAATGGAATTCCCGGATCCGGTAATCGAGATCGCGATAGAGCCGAAGACAAAGGCAGGTCAGGAAAAAATGGGTATCGCGCTGGCAAAGCTGGCGGAGGAAGACCCGACATTCAAGACCTATACCAACGACGAGACCGGACAGACGATCATCGCCGGAATGGGAGAACTCCACCTGGAGATTATCGTGGACAGACTGCTGCGTGAATTCAAGGTCGAGGCCAACATAGGCAAGCCGCAGGTTTCCTACAAGGAAACTCTGACGAAGGAAGCCGACGTGGATTACAAGTACGCAAAACAGTCCGGTGGACACGGTCAGTATGGTCATGTAAAAATCAGAGTATACCCGAGGGAGCCGGGCGAAGGATTCGAATTCGTCAACTCCGTCACGGGAGGAGCTATACCGAAGGAGTTCATACCGAAGGTCGAAGATGGTATCGTAGGAGCCATGGAAACAGGCCCCATAGCGGGATATCAGGTAGTAGACGTAGGTGTAGAACTGTACGATGGTTCATATCACGAAGTGGACTCTTCGGAAATGGCATTCAGAACAGCCGGAGCTATGGCGTTCAGGGAAGCCTGCAAGAAGGGCAAGCCCGTTCTGCTGGAGCCTATCTTCAAGGTCGAAGTGACAGTGCCTGAAGAATACATGGGCGACGTCATCGGAGATATCAGCGGAAGAAGAGGACGCATCGAGGGTTCGGAGATGAACAACGGCGCAGTTGCAGTCAGAGGAATGGTTCCTCTTTCGGAGATGTTCGGATATGCGACAGACCTGCGTTCAAGAACTCAGGGTCGTGGTGTATACGTAATGCAGTTCGACCACTTCGAGAAGCTGCCGGATAGTCTGATAGAAAAGATAAACAAATAAATATTTGTTAGGAGGAAAATAAAATGGCAAAAGAGAAATTTGAAAGAACCAAGCCGCATATCAACATCGGAACAATCGGACACGTTGACCACGGCAAGACAACACTGACAGCTGCTATCACAACAGTACTGCACCAGAGATACGGACTGGGACGAGGACGTAGCCTTCGACCAGATCGACAAGGCGCCGGAAGAGAAGGAAAGAGGAATCACCATTTCCACCGCGCACGTAGAGTATGAGACACCGAACAGACACTACGCACACGTAGACTGCCCGGGACACGCTGACTATGTAAAGAACATGATCACAGGAGCAGCTCAGATGGACGGAGCAATCCTGGTAGTAGCAGCAACAGACGGACCGATGCCGCAGACAAGAGAGCACATCCTGCTGTCAAGACAGGTAGGAGTACCGTACATCATCGTATTCCTGAACAAGTGCGACATGGTAGACGACGAGGAGCTGCTGGATCTGGTAGAGATGGAAGTAAGAGAGCTGCTGGACGAGTATGACTTCCCTGGCGATGACACACCGATCATCAGAGGATCCGCACTGAAGGCACTGGAAGATCCGCAGGCCCGTGGGGAGACAAGATCGTAGAGCTGATGGAAGCAGTAGACACTTACATTCCGGAGCCAGAGAGAGATAACGACAAGCCGTTCCTGATGCCGATCGAGGACATCTTCTCCATCACAGGACGTGGAACAGTAGCCACAGGAAGAGTAGAGAGAGGAGACTCTGAAGGTCGGACGACGAAGTAGAGATCGTAGGACTGACAGACGAGAAGAGGAAGGTACGTAGTAACCGGAGTCGAGATGTTCAGAAAGACACTGGACTACGCAGAGACAGGAGACAACATCGGAGCACTGCTGAGAGGCGTGCAGAGAGACGAGATCGAAAGAGGACAGGTACTGGCAGCACCGGGAACTATCCATCCGCATACGAAGTTCAAGGGCCAGGTATACGTACTGAAGAAGGAAGAGGGCGGACGTCACACACCGTTCTTCAACGGATACAGACCGCAGTTCTACTTCAGAACAACAGACGTAACCGGAGACCTGAAGCTGCCGGAAGGCACAGAGATGTGCATGCCTGGAGACAACGTAGTCATGGAGATCGACCTGATCACACCGATCGCTATCGAAGAAGGACTGAGATTCGCTATCAGAGAAGGCGGAAGAACAGTAGGATCCGGAGTTGTAACCGAGATCATCGAATAATAGAGATATCGGATCACAAAAGATCATACGAGGGGATCGGCACGGCCGGTCCTCTTTTTATGCTGCCGTTTTGCGCTGTGAACGAGGAGGCGCGTGGATGCCGTGATGAACGCCGGGGCCATCCGTATAGAACAATAATACAAATACGGAAGTAAAAATTATATCTGCAGCAATAATACAGCCGATAATTCAATAGAAACACATTCAAAGTGCACTAAAAAAGCAGGAATATCAAACTAATGTCAAAACTTCGAAGATGCAGTTTAGACATTGAAAGCGGCCATTCATACAATCTCCGCCCTCAGATGAAGGATTTATGATATAAATGAATCACAAAAGAGGACAGGGCGAGGGCCCTTAACGAACGATATGAAATATGAATTTATATATATTATGAGTTCGTCCGGGCCAAACTTGAGTCAGAGTTGGCTCAGGCAGAAAAAGCGTTACTGAGGTAGCGTTTTTTTCTTTTTTGTTTTGTGGTATAATCACTGCAATGCAAAATACAGCGGGAAGGATGAAGAAGGCTCAGATGACCAGAATGAAGACTGTTGAGATCGGGCAATTGAAGATAGGCGAGGGAATGCCGAAGATCTGCGTACCCCTGCAGGCGGTGGATGAGGAATCGCTGCTGGCTCAGGCAGGAGCGGCGGAGCAGGTCCCCTGTGATCTGCTGGAATGGCGGGCAGATTTTCTGCCGGCGGCCAGACTGCGCGACCTGCCGTGGATGGTCGCTGTCTCGGAACAGCTGCGGCGGGTGACCGCAAAGCCGCTCATCCTTACTATGAGGACTGCTGGCGAGGGGGGACACCTGCAGATGGACCGCAGAGAATATTACACCATCCTGCGGGACCTTGCGGAGGCAGCAAAAGTAGATGTGGTGGATATCGAAGCTTTCGACGAACAGCAGGGATTCAATGCAGAGAAGATAGAGTTCCTGGTCGGCGTCGCCCACAGCAGCGGACTCAAAGTGATACTTTCGAACCACGACTTTGAGGGCACGCCTGAGATAGATGTCATGGTCAAGAGATTGATAGTGATGCAGGAGCTGGGAGCCGATATCCCCAAGATCGCGGTGATGCCGCGGGAAGAACGGGACGTGCTCGATCTGCTGGAAGCCGCCCGGATAATGAAGGAAAATTACTGCCGGCGTCCGTTCATCGCTCTGTCTATGGGCGACCTCGGCCGGACGAGCCGCGTCTGCGGCGGCAGCTTTGGTTCGGCGATCACCTTTGCCAGCGGCGGAGAAGGCGGCCTGGCACCGAGTGCACCCGGGCAGATGAATGCTCGCGAGCTGCAGAACTATATTTGCCAATATTAAAGCGATAATGTATAATGACTTGATATGCGTTGAAGAAGGCGCATCTGAAAAAGGGAGATTATGGAGATAGCAATGGACATGCTGATCAGGATCGACAACTTGATACTGGAGTACACATCGGAGAACAGCACCGACTGCGTCAGAGCCCTGGATGGCGTCAGCATCGATATTGAAGCGGGCAGCTTTGTGGCCATAATAGGCCGAAACGGTTCCGGGAAATCGACGCTTGCAAAGACGATGAACGCATTGCTGCTCCCCACAGAGGGCGACGTGCTGGTAGGCGGATATAATACGAAAGATGATGACCATATCTGGGATATCAGACAGACTGCTGCCATGGTATTTCAGAATCCGGACAACCAGATCGTATCTTCCATAGTAGAGGACGATGTGGCTTTCGGACCCGAGAACCTGGGCATCGAGGCCAGGGTGATAAGGGAACGGGTGGATAAATCGCTGGAAGCCGTAAAGATGGGAGCTTACAGGAAGAAAGCCCCCCACATGCTATCGGGAGGCCAGAAACAGAGGATCGCCATCGCCGGCGCCATTGCCATGAAACCGAGGTGCATCATATTCGATGAACCCACGGCCATGCTGGACCCGAGCGGCAGAGGCGAGGTGCTGCGCATCATCAATACGCTGCATTCCGAAGGCATCACCTGTATACTGATCACTCATTTTATGGAGGAAGCCGCCCAGGCCGACAGGATCATCATAATGAACGGCGGACACGTAGATATGGACGGCACGCCGAAGGAAATATTTGCCCATAGAGAGAGGCTCAAAGAGCTGAGTCTCGATGTGCCCCTGCCGGTGGAACTGGCATGGAGGCTGAGGAAGAGGGGCATAGACCTGCCGGAAAATATAACCAGCGAAGAGGAACTGATAAGCAACTTATGTCGATTGAAGTACAGAACATAAAATATATATACGCAGAGGGGCTGCCGCACGAATCGGTTGCTCTCGACGACATCTCATTTACTGTTGAGGACGGGCAGTTTGTGGGCATCATCGGCCACACCGGCTCGGGGAAGTCGACCCTGCTGCAGCAGCTCAACGGGCTGCTGAAACCGAAATCGGGCCATATCATTGTCGGGGGAACGGATATCACGGCGGAAAAGGTGCCTATGATCGAGATCCGCAAAAAGATAGGCCTCGTTTTTCAGTATCCGGAATATCAGCTTTTTGAGGAGAGCGTAGCCAAAGACGTGGCTTTCGGGCCCGGGAATCTCGGCCTGGATCAGGATGAGATCACAGCGCGGGTCAGGGAAGCGCTGGAGCTGACCGGCCTTTCATATGAAGAGCTGAAGGACAAATCGCCCTTTGACCTTTCGGGCGGACAGAAGAGGCGCGTCGCCATCGCGGGAGTGCTGGCGATGAAACCGCAGGTGCTGATTCTCGATGAGCCGACTGCAGGCCTGGATCCCAAGGCGCGCCGCGACATACTGGCGATGATCGAGGAGGTCCACGCGAGAGAGAACAACATCATCATCTTTGTAAGCCACAACATGGACGACATCGCCAGGCTGGCGGATAAGGTGCTGGTGATGGATTCCGGCAAACTGGTGATGAACGGAACGCCTGCCGAAGTCTTCGCGCGCGAGGACGAGCTGCGGGAGATCGGGCTTTCCATACCGGAGGTCACGGCGACCATGCGCAGGCTGGCGGATAAGGGATTTGATGTGGATAGAAATACTTTTACTATAGATAAGGCGGAAGAAGAATTGTACCGCTGCCTGACGGAAGGATAAGAGATGATCAGAGATATAACGCTGGGACAATATTATTCCGGGGATTCCTGGGTGCACAAACTGGATCCGCGGGTGAAAATAACGGCGACACTGGTCTACATCGTAATGCTGTTTGTGATCAATGATTTCATAGGATTTGCGGCAGCCTTTGCCATACTGGCGATAATAATCGCGATTTCCAGGGTCCCGCTGAGCTTTATATTGAAGGGGCTCAAGCCGGTGTTCCTGATAATACTGTTCACCTTCGTGCTGAACCTGTTCATGTACGACGGTGAGATAATATGGAAGCTGGGCATACTGACGATCACGCGTGAGAGCCTCTACCGGGCGATTTTCATGGCAGTGCGGCTGGTGCTGCTGATAATAGGTTCCTCGATGCTGACATTGACGACGAGACCGATCAGCCTGACCGACGGTATCGAATTCATGCTGGCGCCGGGGAGGAAGATCGGCATACCGGCTCACGAGCTGGCCATGATGATGACCATAGCGCTGCGCTTCATACCGACACTGCTGGAGGAGACCGACAAGATCATGAAGGCACAGCAGGCCAGGGGCGCGGACTTTGAGACCGGCAACATCTTTCGGCGGGCAAAGCACCTGATACCGATACTGGTGCCCCTGTTCATCAGCGCGTTCCGGATAGCCAGTGATATGGCCATGGCCATGGAAGCCAGGTGTTATCACGGCGGTGAGGGGCGCACGCGCATGAACGCCATGAAGATGGAGAAGAGAGACGCCGCAGCCATTGTGCTGATTGTTTTGTTTATTGCGGGTATTATTTTAGAGAGGCTATTTTTATGAAAACAAAATTTCTGGTACAGGCTGCCATCATAGCGGCGGTATATGCTGTATTGACCATTGTGTTAGCTCCGATCAGCTACGGACCGATGCAGGTCCGCATTTCCGAGGCGCTGACCATACTGCCGGCGTTCACGCCGGCCGCGATACCGGGACTGCTGATAGGCTGTGTTATCGCAAACTGCTTCAGCCCGGTGGGCATCGTGGATGTTATCTTCGGGTCGCTGGCCACACTGATCGCAGCTGTCTTCAGTTACAAGCTGCGCAGATGGGACTGGCTGATCCCGCTGCCGCCGGTAGTTGCCAACGGTGTCATCGTCGGCTGCGTGCTCCACTTTGCTTATGGGGTGCCTAATCTGGCTGCCTGCATGGGCTGGGTGGCACTGGGCGAACTGATAGCCTGCTATGCCATCGGACTGCCGCTGATCAAGCTGCTGAAGAAGCGGAAAGGTATTTTCGAATGAGACAGAGGCGACTGAGAGACCTTGATGAAAGGATGGAAGCTTTTGGAGGACGCATGGTTTCCGAAGCCCGGGAACTGCGGGGCCGCTGGCTGGATCACCTCAGCCGGCAGGCGGGACGCCCGCTGCAGGAACTGTACCTTGAACTCGGATGCGGCAAGGGCCGCTTTGTGATCACTCATGCACTGGAAGAGGTAGACGCGGGATTTGTGGCCGTTGACGGACAGCTGTCGGTAGCCATACTGACGGCGGAGAGCCTGATCAATGCCGGAGCTGACAATGTGGCGCTGATCGGCGACTATATCAACGATATCCGCGAATATTTTGCGGCTGGAGAGCTGGACGGCATCTATCTCAACTTTTCAGACCCCTGGCCCAAGGTGCGCCATGCCAGGAGGAGGCTGACATACCGGGATCGTCTGGCGAGATATGCGGAAGTGCTCAAGCCGGGAGGGTTTGTAGAGTTCAAGACAGACAACGATGACTTTTATCAGTTCACGTTGAAAGAAATAGAGGCCTGCGGTTTTGAGGTGCAGGAGAGCACTACCGATCTGCACAGCACAGGATTCGAAAGCGCAAGGTTCACTACCGAGTACGAAGAAAAATTTTCTTCGCGCGGGAAGAATATAAGCTATGTTAAATTCACTGTATGAAATACGGAGGTAATAATATGATTTTTGCACAGGAAAACAAGAGACAGATACCCAAGCAGGATAAAATTTTCGGGATCAGCGGCAGGGCTGATGCTATGATCGCAGAGAAGGGAAAGAAAGCCGTTGTCAAGGCGACTATCGGTGCTCTGCTCGACGACGAGGGAGATCTGATAGTGCTCAGTTCCGTACTCGATGCCTTAAAGCAGCTGAAACCGTCGGACTATGCAGCTTATGCCCCGATCGGCGGCACCGCGGAATTCAAGGAAGCTGTTCAGAGGGCGGCTTTCGGAGCCAATTTCAAACCGACGCGCCACACGGCGGTATGCGCAACGCCGGGCGGCACCGGCGCGATCAGGAATACGATTTCAAACTACTCGCAGCCGGGAGATAAAGTGCTGACGTCCGACTGGTACTGGGCACCGTACAAAACTATTTCCCAGGAGATCGGCAGGGACATAGATACATATGAACTGTTTGACGCTGACGGCAAGTTCAACATCGCGGGCTTCGGCGAGAAGGTCAGGAGTCTGACAAAAGCTCAGGGAAGACTGGTGATCCTGCTCAACACCCCGGCGCACAACCCTACAGGTTATTCATTGACTGATGAAGACTGGGACGGAGTGGTCAAGGTCCTCAATGAAGCCGGAAAGGACGGAAAGATCGCACTCTTTGTGGATGCTGCATATATCGACTTTGCCGGTGATGAAGAGGAATACAGGAGCTTCCTGCCAAAGCTGGAACAGCTGGATGAGACAGTGCTGCCTGTTATCGGATACAGTGCCAGCAAAACTCTGACACTTTACGGCATGAGGTGCGGAGCCATGATATGCCTGGCGCCGACTGCGGAGATCGCGGAAGAGTTCAAGCAGGTAACTGAGTTCTCATCGCGCGGCACGTGGTCGAACTGCGTTCGCGCTGCACAGACAGTACTCGCGAAGATTTACAACGATCCGCAGCTGATGGAAAAGGTCGGCGCCGAGAGAGAAAAGTACAGGAACATGCTGATCTCCCGCGGGAGGACTTTTGAAAAGGCTCTGCGTGCAGAGGGTCTCGAGAACGTACCCTTCGATGCCGGCTTTTTCACATGCATAGCCTCGGATGATCCGGACGCAGTCAGTGAAGAACTGGCCGGAGAGGGCATCTTCGTAGTGCCCCTGGCAAAGGGAGTCCGCATTTCGGTGGCTTCGATATCGGAGGAAAAGTGCGTTCGCGCAGCTAAGGCCATCGCCAGGGTGATGAAGTAAATTCGCCTTGCGGAATCAATAGCTATATCGTATAATAAATATTGCCTGCGGAGCGCGAGACGTCCCGCAGGCACATCGCGCGGATGTGGTTCAATGGTAGAATTCCGGCTTCCCAAGCCGGCGACGCGGGTTCGATTCCCGTCATCCGCTCCAGATAAATATGGAAAACAGGCATTTTTCAATCCCTCACTGTTTCCGGCAACGGTGGCGGATTTTTTATTTGAAGGTGAACGGGAATAGAAAAGAAAGCCGGCATCAGGCACTTGACATATATTTCCAGTAATAGTATTATATAACTAATTCGAAGAGTGAATAAGAAAGAAAGGAGAGAGGCGATGGCATCAAACGAACACGAGATCACCTATGACATCCATGACCACATCGGCGTGATCAAAGCTTACAACAGCGGATGGCAGAAGGAGCTGAACATCATTGCCTGGAACAATGGCAATCCCAAGTATGACATACGCGAATGGGACATGAAACACGAGCACATGACCAGGGGTATCACGCTTAACGCTGAAGAGATGGAACAGCTCTACCGGCTGATGGATGGTATGGATTTCAAAATCAAAAGAACAGAAGACGCGGGCGCTGAGGCTGAAGAGGCCTGAGCGCGTGAAAAGAAGAACTCTGGAGTATCATTACCTGATACAGTCCCTCACACACATTAGACGGTATAACATTTGCTATACCGTCTATTACTGTGTTATACTGAAGTCTACACCCGTTGCGCTACAATGGAGGAATATGTATGAAGATCGAACTGAAACTGAGTCAGGATCACCAGTACAAAACTGAAGAAGTGGAGCCTGGGATCACCATTGAAGAAGTTTACCGTCGTCATCAGGACGAGCTGGAACTGCCGGTGATTTCGGCCAGGAGAGACCACAAAATAGAGGACATGACCAGCAGCCTGGACAAACCATGCAAACTGGAGCTGGTCGACATCCGTGATCAGGCAGCCAAACTGATGTATCAGCACAGTCTCACGCTGGCTTACCTCAAGGCTGTCGAAGATGTCATGGGCAGGGTCGAAGTGGAGATCATGAACTCGCTGGGCAATGGGCTGTATACCGAGATAAGGAGCAGGATCCCGGTGACTGCAGAGCAGATCAGCAGGATATCAGACCGCATGCACGAAATGGTGGCCGAGGACATCCCCTACAAAAGGATCGTTATCGATCGTGAAGAGGGTGTGCGCCTGCTGGCGGAGCGCGGTCTGTTCGAAAAAATACGTCTCATCGAAGCTTCACCGGAGGTGAAAGAGCTGGAGTTCTACAGCCTCGACGGCTTTGTGAACTTCTTCTACGGGCTCATGGTACCCTCGACCGGGTACCTCTACGATTTTGAGGTCAGGAAGTACAAGAACGGTGTCATGCTGAGGCATCCCCATGTGAACAGCCCGCGAGGCGTTCCGGAGTTCAAGGATGACAGAAAGCTGTACGCGGCTTTCCATGAGATAGAAAGATGGCACGATATGCAGGACATCCACTTTGTGATGGATCTCAACGACAAGCTGGCTGCAGGGGAGACCAGGGGAATCATTCTGCTCTCTGAGGCTCTGCACCAGAAAAATCTGGTGGAGATCGCGTCGGACATAATGAAGCAGAAGAAGCGCATCATACTCATAGCGGGACCGTCTTCTTCCGGAAAGACTACATTTGCAAGGAAGCTGTGCATACAGCTGATGGTAGGCGGCCTGAAGCCGGTCTACATGGGCACAGACGACTATTTTGTGGAGCGTGAGGACACCCCGAAGGACGAACACGGTGATCCGGACTATGAAGACCTGCAGGCGGTGGATGTCGATCTGTTCAACAGACAGATGAACGATCTGCTGGAGGGAAAAGAGGTAGATCTGCCGACTTTTAACTTTATGACGGGGCACAAGGAATACGGCAGGAGGCGGATGAAGCTGAACCGCAACCAGCCGATAATCATCGAAGGCATACATGCGCTCAACGACAAGCTGACGCCGCTGATCCACTACGATGAGAAGTACCGCATATATATCAGTCCGCTGACACCGCTCAACATCGATATGCACAACAGGATATCGGAGACCGATGCCAGGATGCTGAGACGCCTGGTGCGTGACAACAAATACCGCGGCCACAGCGCTGCGGAGACCATCAGGACATGGCCCAAGGTCAGGGCGGGTGAAGACAAGAACATCTTCCCGTATAACAGCAAGGCCGACGTCTTCTTCAACTCAGCCCACATCTACGAGCTGGGAGTGCTCAAAAAGTACGCCGTGCCGCTGCTGCAGGAGATAACTCCTGATCAGGAAGAGTACAGCGAAGCCGTGAGGATGCTGCAGTTCCTCAGGTTCTTCCGCACTATAGATGCAGACGAGATGATCAGCAACGAGTCAATACTGAGAGAATTCATCGGCGGGAGTATTTTCGTCGATTGAAAAATATAAAAAAGCGAGGAGCAAAATGAACAAGAATAAAATATCCGTAATCGGAGGAATCAACGTAGAGCTGACCAGCAACCCGTACGGGCAGCTGGTGCAGGGGGCTCAGAACCCCGGTAAGCTGTCGATGAAGATGAGCGGCAGCGGCAGGAACATAGCGGTGAATCTGGCCCGCATGGGTGTGGATACCAGCTTTGTGACCAGGAGCGGAGACGACTTTCCGGCCAAGGCTGCTATAGACGAACTGGCTGCTCTGGGTGCTGATGTTTCCAAGGTGATCTTCGATGCCGAGGAAAACACTCCGGCGGCAATGCAGATATTGAACATAGTAGACGGACTGGAGATGGCTTTCGGCAATGCCGATGTGCTGGACAAAATCGACAAAGAGCTGCTGTCACAGGCGATGGACACACTCAGGGATTCGGCGATCGTCAGTGTAGATGCCAACGTCAGCGGAGAGACGCTCGACTTCCTGTTTGAAGAACTGGGCGATGTGCCCCTCTTTCTGGATCCGGCCGGGGCGGAGAAAGCCGAAGCTCTGCACGATGTGATCGGCAAATTCTATATGATCGCGCCGAACAGGGCAGAGGCGGAGAAGATCTCGGGACTGCCGATACTCAGCGGTGAGGAACTGATGACGGCGGGACAGTGGTTCAGCGATCAGGGCGTAGAGCGCGTCTTCATCACACTTGCAGGCGGCGGAGTATACTACAACCATAACGGCCAGGGTGTACTGCAGCAGCCCGGTGATGTGAACCTGGTCGACAAGAGGGGAGCCGGAGATGCGTTCTCTGCGGCACTGCTCTATGCGCACACTCAGGGCCTCGATATGGATGAGATGGCCAAGATGGCAATGGCAGCGGCAGCTATTGCGGCTGAAAGTCCTGAAATGGCCAGTGACAAACTGTCTCTGGAGGCCATTAGATCACGTATGTAGTGACTCTTTTGGCTTTGAGGCACAAAAGAAAAGGAAACGCTCGGTAGCGTGTACGCGGGGCTGGCCCCTAAAAGCTTGAAAACACGCGATTTATCAGACGATTTTAGGCGGAAATTCTGTGAACTTTTTTTGAAAAGAGTATTGCATTATTTCCGCCGTTGTTTTATAATCAAAAAGATTGCGATATTGCGTAGAAGTGGGAAGTTGCTGAGCTATCAGGTAATTTCCACCGAGAATTGTCCCCGCTGGACGGGGGCGAAGGAGAAAAAAATGAGCGAATTACAGAAAATCAGAATCAAACTGAAAGCTTATGACCACGCACTGCTGGATCAGAGTGCGGCAAAAATCGTGGAGACCGCGAAGGGCACGGGTGCCGAAGTATCCGGACCGATTCCGCTCCCCACAGAAAAAGAAGTTGTTACGATCTTGAGAGCCGTCCACAAATACAAGGACTCCAGAGAACAGTTCGAGCAGAGAACTCACAAGAGACTGATCGACATCACCAGCGCAACTGCGAAGACCACTGATGCGCTTACAAAGCTGGAGATGCCCGCGGGCGTTGACATCGAGATCAAATTATAGATCAAAGCGAAAGGGATCTCCCTTAGTATGACCGCTGGATGCGGTCCGCTGTAAGTAATCAGGAGGTAAAATATGAAAGCATTACTAGGCAGGAAGATAGGCATGACGCAGATTTTCACGGAGGCTGGAGAGGTCATTCCGGTGACTGTCATCGAGGCAGCTCCGGGAACAGTGACCCAGGTAAAGACTGTGGAAACCGACGGCTACAACGCTGTACAGGTCGGATTCGAAGATCAGAAGCCGCAGAGAGTCAACAAGCCGATGACCGGACATTTCGAGAAGGCAGGCGTCAGCACTAAGAAGAACCTGATGGAATTCAGGACGGATGAAGACGAGAACTACGAAGTCGGACAGACGATTTCGGTTGCCGACTTCGAAGAAGGCAAAAAGCTGGATGTTACCGGTACTTCAAAAGGTAAGGGTACACAGGGCAACATCAAAAGACACGGCCACGCAAGAGGACCTATGAGCCACGGTTCCAAGCACAAGAGACTGGCCGGCGCTCTGGCAGGCGCATCTTATCCGGGCAGAGTTTTCAAAGGAAACCAGGCTCCGGGAAGAATGGGTCGCGACACTGTAACCGTACAGAACATCGACCTGGTAAAAGTTATTGAAGACAGAAACCTCATGCTGCTGAAGGGCGCTGTACCGGGAGGCAAGGGCAGCCTGGTAAGGATCCAGTACGCAGTAAAGGGTCAGGACAAATAGGATAGGTTCGAAAGGAGGACAAGCAAATGGCAACAATGAAAGTGCTAAACATGAGCGGCGCTGAAGCTGGTACAATTGAGCTTAAAGACGAGATCTTCGGCATCGAACCTAACCAGAACGCAGTTCATGAAATGGTAAAGAACTATCTGGCCAACAGAAGACAGGGCACTCAGTCTGCAAAGACAAGAGCCGAGGTCAGAGGAGGCGGCAGAAAGCCTTTCAGACAGAAGGGAACAGGTCGTCACAGACAGGGTTCCACCACAGACCCGTCACAGATCGGCGGCGGAATAGTATTCGCACCAAAGCCGAGGAGCTACAGATACAAGGTACCCAAGAGTGTCAGAAGACTGGCAATGAAGTCGGCCCTCTCTTCAAAGGTGGCTGAACAGGAAATGATCGTGCTGGACGAGCTGAAGTTCGACGCTCCAAAGACAAAGGAAATGGTCAAAGTACTGAAGAACGTTAATGCTGACAAGAAAGCTCTGATCGTGACAGCAGAAAAAGATGATAATGTAGTAAGATCGGCTTCCAACATACCCGGAGTCAGAACGGCTATCGTAACTTCGATGAATGTATATGACATCATCAACCACGCCAGCTTCATCATCACCAAAGATGCGATCAGCGTACTCGAGGAGGTGTATTCATAATGAGAACCCCTTACGACGTAATATTGAAGCCTGTGGTCACCGAGAGAAGTATGGAAGACGCACAGAACAAAAAATATACATTCAAAGTTGCGGTTGACGCGGACAAGATCGAGATCAAGAAAGCGGTCGAGTCCATCTTCGAAGTAGAAGTGAAGAAGGTCAACGTAATGAACGTAAAAGGTAAAACAAAGAGAATGGGAAGAAGCGAAGGTAAGACTGCGGCAAGCAAGAAAGCGATAGTAACGCTGACTGATGCCAGCAAGGAAATCGAATTCTTCCAGGGACTGTAATAGGAGGTAGTCAAGAATGGGAATCAAAAAGTACAATCCAACTACTCCCGGCCTGAGAGGAATGACTGTTTCCACGTTCGAGGAAATAACAAAGTCAAAGCCTGAGAAGTCGCTGACTGTCACTCTGAAGAAGCACGCTGGAAGAAACTCCAGAGGCAAGATCACAGTAAGACAGAGAGGCGGCGGTTACAGACCGAAGTACAGGATCATAGATTTCAAGAGAGACAAGGATGGAGTGCCGGGAACGGTTGCCGCCATCGAATACGATCCGAACAGGAGCGCAAACATCGCACTGATCAACTACGCTGACGGTGAGAAGAGATACATCATCGCACCGCAGGGACTGAGCGTTGGAGCAAAGGTAGTCTCCGGCGCAGACGCAGATATCCAGATCGGAAATGCTCTTCCGCTGGCAAACATCCCGGTAGGTACCATGATACACAACATCGAGATGAAGCCCGGAAAGGGAGCTCAGATGGTAAGAGCTGCCGGAAACGGCGCACAGCTGATGGCGAAGGAAGAGGGCTTTGCTCAGGTAAGGCTCCCGTCCGGTGAAGTCAGAAGAGTAAGAATGGAATGCAGAGCTACTATCGGCGAAGTTGGAAACAATGATCACCAGAACATCGACATAGGTAAAGCCGGCAGAAAGAGACACATGGGCATCAGACCTACAGTAAGAGGATCGGTAATGAACCCGAACGATCACCCGCACGGTGGTGGTGAAGGAAAAGCCGGAATCGGACGTGTCAGCCCGGTCACACCATGGGGCAAGCCTGCACTCGGCCTGAAGACCAGGAAGAGGAAGAAGGATTCCAACAATTACATCGTTAAGAGAAGAAACGAGAAATAAAGGGAGGAGTAAATTAAATGAGCAGATCGCTTAAGAAAGGCCCTTTCGTCGAGAAGAAGCTGTTGAAAGCCATCGAGGCTATGAATGAAGCTAACGAGAAGAAAGTGGTAAGGACATGGTCCAGAGCATCTACGGTTTTCCCGCAGATGGTAGGACACACCATCGCAGTACACGATGGAAGAAGACATGTCCCTGTATATATCACAGAAGATATGGTTGGCCACAGACTCGGAGAGTTTGCTCCAACCAGAACATTCAGAGGACACAGCGCCGACAAGAAGGTAGCTGCATCATCGGGAGCACCGGCAGCGGGAGCACCGGCGCCTAAGACAACACCAGCAGAGTAAAGGAGATAAACAATGGAAGCAAAAGCAGTTGCAAAATACGTGAGAATGTCTCCGATAAAGCTGAAGCCTGTTACCGACCTGGTAAGAGGAAAGGATTTAAACGAGGCACTCAATATACTGAAGTTCACATCCGGAAAGGGTGCTGAGCTGGTGGAGAAGGTCGTTAGATCGGCCGCGGCCAATGCAGAGAACAATTTTGATATGAATCCTGACGATTTGTATGTCGCAGAAGCATACGCGCATCAGGGGCCTACCATGAAGAGATGGAGAGCTGGTTCCCAGGGCAGAGCTTCGATCATACTCAAGAGGAGCAGTCATATAGGTGTAACCCTCAGAGAAAAAGAAACGGAGGTTCAGTAAATGGGTCAGAAAGTAAGTCCACATGGCCTCAGAGTAGGAGTCATTAAAGACTGGGGTTCCAAATGGTACGCAGACAAGAACAACTTTGCCGATTATCTGGTAGAGGACAACGCAATCAGAGATTTCGTGAAGAAAAAACTCTATGCGGCAGGTGTATCGAAGATTGTCATTGAGAGACGCACCGAAAACGAGCTGAGGCTGATTATTCTCACCGGCAAGCCGGGCATGGTGATCGGAAGATCGGGAGACGGTATCGAAGCACTGAGAAACGAACTGGTCAAGATGACCGGCAAGAAGATCAACATCGATATCAGAGAAGTCAGGAGATCCGAGCTGGATGCACAGCTTACTGCTGAGAGCATCGCAGCATCACTGGAGAGAAGAGTTTCCTTCAGGAGAGCCATGAAGCAGGCTATAGGCAGAACCATGAAAGCCGGCGCCAAGGGCATCAAAGTCCTCGCAAGCGGCAGACTGGGTGGAGCTGAAATCGCCAGAAATGAAAAGTACAGCGAAGGCAACGTACCGCTTCACACATTGAGAGCGGATATCGATTACGGATTCGCTGAAGCGGATACTACATATGGTAAGCTGGGAATCAAAGTGTGGATCAACCACGGCGAGATCCTGGACAAGGGACTGCAGAGCGTCGTTCCGCCTGAAGAAAAAGAAAACAGAAGAGGCGGCAGAAGAGACGGCAGGAGAAGAAGAGACAACCGCAAGAATGACAGAAGAAGAAGGAATGACAGAGGCGAAAGATTCGAGATCCCAAAGGCTGTCAACATGAGGAAGAGACCTGTCAAAAAGCAGGAACCCGAAGCGGAAGCCGAGGCCGAAGCAGCAGCAAAGGCTGCTGACGAGCAGGCGGCAGAAGCTGCAGTAGAGAAGGCTGCTGATACAGCGGCTGAAGCACCTGCTGCAGAACCAGAAGTAACAACCGAAGCAAAGGCTGAACAGAATTCAGCAGAATAATAGACGATTAGTGAAAGGAGGACTACGTCATGTTAATGCCAAAGCGCGTTAAACGTAGAAGAGTCCACAGAGGTAGAATGAAGGGCAAGGCCACCAAGGGCAACACGATCACCTACGGCGATTACGGCCTCGTGGCTACAGAGCCGGGCTGGATCACTTCCAACCAGATCGAGGCTGCCAGAATTGCAATGACAAGGTCGATCAGAAGAGGTGGTAAGGTTTATATCAAAATCTTCCCTCACAAGCCGGTGACAAAGAAACCTGCTGAAGTACGTATGGGATCCGGTAAAGGTGCACCTGAGTACTGGGTAGCAGTTGTTAAACCAGGAAGAGTATTATTTGAAATCGAGGGCATTCCGTTCGAACAGGCCAAAGAGGCCATGAGACTGGCAGCCCACAAGCTCCCCATCAAGAGCAAGTTCGCGGTAAAGGAACAGGAGGGCGGTGAAGCGTAATGGAATTAAAGGAAATGAGAGAAATGTCAGATGTTGAGCTGAACGATCAGCTGAACAAGATGAAGAAAGATCTGTTCAATCTGAGATTCCAGCACGTCACAGGCCAGCTGGAGAATCCCATCAAGATGAGGGATACGAAGAGAGTCATCGCGAGAGTTAAAACTATTATCAGAGAAAAAGAGCTTGCAAAGGCTCAGGCCGATTAAGGAAGGAGGATGAATCATGGCAGAAAATGCAAGAAACAGAAGAAAGTCCAGGATAGGAATGGTCGTCAGTGATAAGATGGACAAGACAATCGTGGTCGCTTTGCAGGATTCGATCAGGCATTCCCTTTACGGAAAATCGGTCAAGAGGACCAAGAAGGTCAAGGCTCACGACGAAAATAACGAATGCAACATCGGTGACAGAGTGAGAATCATGGAAACCAGACCGCTTTCCAAGGGAAAGAGATGGAGACTGGTCAACATCGTTGAAAAGGTTAAATAAGGAGGCACCAGAAAATGATTCAGACAGAAAGCAGACTGAGAGTCGCTGATAATTCCGGTGCGAAAGAACTGTTATGCATCCGCATACTGGGAGGCACCAGCCGCCAGTACGCAAACATAGGTGATGTAATAGTATGCACCGTCAAGGAAGCTACTCCCGGCGGTCAGGTAAAAAAGGGTGACGTTGTCAAGGCGGTAATCGTCAGATCAAAGCGCGGCGCTAGAAGAATCGACGGCAGCTACGTGAAGTTTGACCAGAACGCGGCAGTGATCATCAAAGAGGACAAAAACCCGGTAGGAACCCGTATTTTCGGACCGGTTGCAAGAGAACTCAGAGAAAAGAGTTTCATGAAGATAGTGTCCCTGGCACCTGAAGTATTATAAGGAGGACAAAATGCGTATTAAAAAAGATGATATGGTTGTTGTCCTCAGCGGACAGGACAAGGGCAAGACAGGTAAAGTGCTCAAGGCGATGCCGGCTGAGAACAGAGTCATCGTTGAGGGCGTGAACGTCCAGACAAAGCACCAGGCGCAGACCAGAACTGAAGTTGCTGAGATCAAGCATCAGGAAGGTCCGATCCACGTATCCAACGTGGCACTGCTGGACAAGAGCACCAAAAAGCCTACCAGAGTGGGAATGAAGATGGACGGAAACAAAAAAGTAAGGATTTCCAAGAAGTCCGGAGAAGCGATAGATTAGAAAGGAGGAGAGGTCGTTGACACCAAGATTAAAGGAAAAATATACGAACGAAGCTTTTGGATCACTGAAGGACAAGTTCAACTATAAGAACGCCATGCAGGTACCCAAGCTCGAGAAGATCACAATAAATATTGGACTCGGCGAAGCCAAGGAAAATGCAAAGCTGATGGAAACAGCCGTAAACGAACTGGCGGCTATCAGTGGCCAGAGACCTGTGGTCACCAAGGCCAGGAAGTCCATAGCGAACTTCAAAGTCAGACAGGGTATGCCGGTCGGCACAAAAGTGACCCTCAGAGGCGACAACATGTACGTTTTCGCTGACAAACTCTTCAATATCGCTCTTCCGAGAGTAAGAGACTTCAAGGGAGTGAGCAGAAATTCATTCGATGGAAGAGGCAACTATTCCATGGGCGTGAAGGAGCAGCTGATCTTCCCGGAGATCAATTACGACGATGTCGATATGATCAAGGGCATGAACATTGTATTTACGACTACGGCCAACACAGACGAAGAGGCAGCAGCGCTGCTGGAAGCTCTGGGCATGCCGTTTGAGAAATAGGAGGGAGAACCGATATGGCAAAGACATCTCTCAAAGTTAAGCAGCAGAGAAAACCCAAGTATTCAACAAGGGCTTACACAAGATGCAGGATATGCGGAAGACCGCATTCAGTACTCAAAAAGTACGGCATCTGCAGAATCTGCTTTAGAGAGCTTGCTTACAAGGGAGAAATCCCCGGCGTAAAGAAAGCAAGCTGGTAAACAAATCACTTTCCGACAAGTTACGAAAGATGAAGATCCGCGTAGTAAAACTATCGGAGGAAGGAGCACAAAGAAATGACAATGACAGATCCCATAGCGGATATGCTCACCAGAATCAGGAATGCCAACACTGCTGAACATGATACAGTAGACGTTCCGGCTAGCAAGATCAAAAAGTCGATCGCAGGCATTCTGGCTGATGAGGGATATATCAATGGATTCGATGTAATCGATGACGACAAGCAGGGCACTATCAGAATCAACATGAAGTATGGCCCTGATAAGGAAAAAGTTATTAACGGTATCAAGAAGATTTCAAAGCCGGGTCTGAAAGTCTATGCAAAGGCTTCAGATGTACCCAAAGTTCTCGGAGGACTGGGCGTCGCTATCATCTCAACATCTAACGGTGTTATCAGCGACAAGGAAGCCAGAAAACTGGGAGTTGGCGGCGAAGTAATCTGTTATGTATGGTAGGAGGAAACGAAAATGTCAAGAATAGGCAAAAAACCGATCGAACTTCCTGCCGGCGTCGAGGTCAAGGTGAGCGATGACAACCTGGTCAGCGTCAAGGGACCTAACGGCGAATTGCAGGAACAGATCAGCAGTCTCGTAAATATAGACGTTGCCGATAACGAGATCAACGTCACCAGAGACAGCGATGCAAAAGCATATAGAGAGCAGCACGGTCTCGCAAGAACACTGATCGCCAACATGGTTGAAGGTGTTACCAAAGGCTTCGAAAAGAAGCTTGAGATCCAGGGCGTTGGATACAGAGTTGAGAAAAAGGGCAAGACCCTGGTACTGAACCTCGGCTTCTCGCATCCGGTCGAAATGGATGACCCTGAGGGCATCACTACAGAAGCACCGTCGGCAACTGAGATCACGGTCAAGGGCGCTGATAAAGCTATAGTCGGCAACTATGCGGCAAACATCAGAAAGCTGAGAGCTCCGGAGCCTTATAAGGGCAAGGGAATCAGATACGTTGGTGAATATGTCCGCCGCAAGGAAGGCAAAGCCGGAATCAAGGCCGGAGAGTAAAGGAGGGAGTGAAGTAAAATGGCAAAGAAAACAAGAGCTGAAAGCAGAATTTCCAGACACAAGAGAGTCAGAAAAGAACTGCAGGGCACTCCCGAAAGGCCGAGAATGTGCGTATTCAGAAGCAACAAGAACATTTCTGCTCAGATCATTGATGATGTTAACGGCAACACACTGGTTGCTGCATCGTCACTGGACAAGGAATTAAAGGGACAGATCGAAAACGGCGGCAACAAAGACGCCGCAAAAATCGTCGGAGAAGCTATTGCAAAGAGGGCTCTGGAAAAGGGTATCGAGAATGTCGCTTTCGACAGAGGCGGATTCCTTTATCACGGCAGAGTCAAGGAACTGGCAGATGGCGCACGTGCAGCCGGACTGAAGTTCTAACAAGGAGGATCACGAATGCGAAATACTATAGACGCATCCAAACTCGAATTGACTGAAACTATCGTCAACATCAGGCGCGTCGCGAAGACCGTCAAGGGCGGCAGAAACATGAGATTCAGCGTGACTGTAGTTGTTGGAGACGGCGAAGGTCACGTGGGAGTTGGACTCGGTAAAGCTCAGGAAATCCCTGAGGCTGTAAGAAAAGGCACCGAGGATGCAAAGAAAAATCTGATCAAGGTTCCTACAGTAGGAACAACAATTCCGCACAGGCACATCGGCGTGTTCGGTGCAGGCAAAGTTCTGCTGATGCCGGCTGCAGAAGGTACCGGCGTTATCGCGGGTTCTTCAGTACGTACTGTACTCGAAGCTGCGGGTGTAAAGGATGTAAGAGCCAAATCGATCGGTTCTAACAATACAGGAAACATGGCTTATGCTACACTCAAAGGTCTCAGGGAACTGAAGACTGTCGAAGAGGTCAGCAAGCTGCGCGGAAAGAGCAAAGAAGAAATTTTAGGATAGGAGGGGCATCATGGCAGGCAAAGTTAAAGTCACATTGACAAAGAGCACAATAGGCGCTTCTCCAAGACAGAAGAAAGTAATTGAAGCGTTAGGCTTGAAGAAAATGCATCAGTCGGTTGAACTGATCGACAACGAAGTCACCAGGGGAGCATGCAACAAGGTTTCCCACATGGTGACAGTGGAAGAACTGTAGGAACGGAGGTTCAAAGATGAAACTGCATGAACTGAAAGCAGCGAAAGGAGCCACCAAAAGCCGCAAGAGAAGAGGCCGCGGCGGTGCTTCCGGTCAGGGAACGACCGGCGGCAGAGGCATGAACGGCCAGAAGTCACGTAGCGGTGGCGGTGTCAGACTGGGATTCGAAGGCGGACAGATGCCGCTGTACAGAAGAATTCCGAAAAGGGGATTTACAAATATTTGGGCGACAGAGTATACAGAAGTAAATGTAGGAAAGCTAAACAAGTTTGAAGCGGGAACAGAAATCACACCTGAATTCCTCGCTGAGGCTGGAGTCGTTAAACAGGTAAAAGACGGGATCAAGATCCTGGGCAATGGAGACCTGGACAAGAGCCTCACTGTAAAAGCCAATAAATTCAGTAAGTCAGCCAAAGAAAAGATCGAAGCCGCAGGAGGAAAGGCAGAGGTGATTTAGAAATGGAAATGTTTCAGACAGTTGTAAAGGCCTGGAAAGTGCCTGACATCAGGAAAAAGTTGATCTTCACATTTCTGATGCTGGTCATTTTCAGGATCGGCTCCAACATTCCCGTACCGGGCATAGACAGAAATGTCCTGGAACAGATGTTCAATGGAGGGACCGGTCTCTTCGAGCTTTTCAATCTGTTCTCCGGAGGATCGTTCGGCAACATGACAATATTTGCGCTGAGCATCACTCCATACATTACAGCATCGATCATTTTACAGTTGCTGACCATAGCCATTCCTTCGCTTGAGAGACTGTCGAAGGAAGGTCTGGAAGGCAGAAAAAAAATCACACAATATACTCGTTATCTGACGATCGTCCTGGCAATAGTACAGGGTATAGGAGTATCGGTGGGCATGTTCCGTCAGGCACTTGTCCATACCGATTTCTTCTCGATCACAGTCATCGTGCTGACACTGGTAGCCGGAACGGCATTCCTCATGTGGCTGGGCGAGCAGATCAACGAGAGCGGCATTGGAAACGGGATTTCACTGATCATCTTCGGCGGCATCATTGCAAGGCTGCCGTCAGGGATCGGTACTACGTGGCAGAGCTACAAGTCAGGCGAGATCAGTTTTATGACCATCGTCCTCTTTGTACTTTTCGCCATCGTGGTAACCCTGGGAATCATAGAAGTACAACAGGGCCAGAGAAGGATACCGGTACAGTACGCAAAGAGAGTCGTCGGCAGGAAGATGTATGGTGGACAGGCAACGCACATACCGCTGAAGGTAAACCAGGCGGGCGTTATCCCGATCATCTTCGCGATGTCTCTGCTGCAGTTCCCGCTTACTATTACGTACTTTACGGGAACGGACACCGGCTTCGGCCGCTGGGTCGACAAGTATCTGTCTCTGAACGGATCTCCCGGAGTGTGGATATATTCCGTGATATACATCGTGCTCACATTTTTCTTCACATACTTCTACACGGCGGTTACTTTCAAGCCGACAGAAGTTGCGGACAATATGAAGCAGAGCGGTGGATTTATTCCGGGGATCAGGCCGGGCACGGCCACAGTTAACTACCTGGAAAAGGTAATGAACAGGATCACATTCGTGGGTGCTGTATTCCTTTCCGCAGTAGCTGTACTGCCGACGATAGTCAGCGGAGTCACCAATCTGAATATATATTTCGGAGGTACTTCACTGCTGATCGCAGTAGGCGTTGCCCTGGATACTATGAAACAACTTGAGCAGCAGATGGTAATGAGAAATTACTCAGGATTTCTCAAGTAAGGAGGAATTATGAATTTAGTATTGCTGGGACCGCCGGGAGCCGGCAAAGGCACACAGGCGGCACAGCTGATAAAGCAGTATGATATCCCTCACATCTCTACGGGAGATATCTTCCGTGAGAACATTAAGAACGGTACCGAGCTGGGCAACAAGGCAAAGGCACACATGGATAAAGGCGAACTGGTACCTGACAGCCTGGTCATCGAGATAGCACTCGACAGACTGGACAAAGACGACTGCAAGGATGGATTCCTGCTGGACGGATTCCCGAGAACAGTTCAGCAAGCCGAAGCTCTGGACGAATATCTGGAGAAAAAGGGCAAAAAACTGGACAAAGTATTGGACATCAACGTAGAAAAGGATATACTGGTGGATAGGCTTACTACACGCAGAGTCTGCAAAGCGTGCGGCGCCACTTACAACATCAAGGGAATGCCTCCCAAGAAGGAAGGCATTTGTGACGTGTGCGGCGGCGAACTGTACCAGAGAGCCGATGACACCGAAGAGACTGTCAACAACCGTATAGAGGTATACAATTCGCAGACGAAGCCTCTCATCGATTATTACGACAAAGCGGGCAACATTGCGCATTTAGATGGATCTCAGGGATATGAGAAACTGTTTGAAGAAATAGTGGGGATTCTGGGTGCATAAATATGATTAACATCAAAGGTGATTATGAAATCGATTTGATGAGGAAATCCGGCAGGGTGACCGGGTACATACTGAAAGAGCTGGAGGATTTTATCAAGCCGGGGATTACCACTATGGATATCGACCGGCATGTGGAACAGATCATTCGAAAGAATGGTATGGTCCCCACCTTCAAAGACTATCAGGGCTATCCGGCCAATGTGTGCGCATCTGTTAATGAAGAGATCGTACACGGTATTCCCTCGGAGAACCGCAGACTGGAAGAAGGAGACATAATCAGCGTTGACATCGGCAGCACTTATAAAGGATACGTGAGTGATGCGGCGAGAACGTATGCGGTCGGAAAGATCGCAGACAATGCGCGCGACCTGATAGAATCGGCAGAGAGAGCGTTCTTTGCCGGCCTTGAATACTGCAGGCCGGGAAACCGGCTCAGCGATATATCGCATGCAATACAGGAGAGCGTCGAAGCGGATGGCTACGGTGTAGTCAGAGAGCTGGTCGGACATGGAGTCGGCAGCAGGATGCATGAAGATCCTCAGATACCGAACTACGGAAAGGCCGGACGCGGGCCGCGCATAGCCAAAGGCATGGTGTTCGCTATTGAGCCCATGATCACAGAGGGTTCGTATGAAATAAAAGCCCGTAAAGACGGGTGGACGATCAGCACTGCCGACGGCAAGCTGGCCGCTCATTACGAAAATACTGTTGTAATCACTGACGGTGAGCCTGAACTGCTCACCCTGTATGATGAATAGAGGTGAATGTAAGTTATGTCGAAGAAAGATGTAATCGAGGCTGAAGGCGTCGTTGTCGATGCGCAGCCGAACGCAATGTTCGTAGTTGAACTGGAAGGCACCGGACATCAGATCCTGGCGACCGTTTCCGGAAAGATAAGAATGAACTTCATAAGGATACTGCCGGGGGACAAGGTAAAGGTAGAGATATCTCCCTATGATCTGTCCAGAGGCAGGATCACCTGGAGAGATAAAGGCTAAAGGAGGTTTAAGATGAAAGTAAGAGCATCTGTAAAGCCTATGTGCGAAAAGTGCAAAGTCATTAAGAGAAATGGCAAGGTCATGGTTATCTGTGAGAACCCGAAGCACAAACAGAAGCAAGGTTAAATCGTTAAAGCAAGCCGCGTGCTGCGGTCAAAGTAAACATCCCGTTTATATTGCGCCCGGGGCGGACGGCCCAGACGGATGCGCGACGGAAGATGGGAACAGGAGGAAAATATGGCTCGTATAGCCGGAGTAGACTTACCAAATGGTAAAAGAGTAGACATCGGCCTGACCTATATCTACGGAATAGGCAGGGCGACAGCTGCTGTGATCCTCGACAAAGCAGGCGTTGATCCTTCCACAAGGGTCAAAGATCTGACAGAAGAGGAAGCAGGAAAAATCAGGCGCATCATCGACGATGAGTACATGGTTGAAGGTGATCTCAGAAGAGATGTGAACCTGAACATCAAGAGACTGATGGAAATCGGATGCTACAGAGGCATCAGACACAGAAGAGGACTGCCCGTAAGAGGACAGAATTCCAAGACGAACGCCAGAACCCGCAAGGGACCCAAGAAGACCGTGGGTCGCAAGAAGAAGGCAACATTATAAGAAGGAGGTAGCGTAAAATGGCTAAAGCGGCAAAGAAAGCTGTTAGAAAAAAGAAAAAAGAACGTAAAAATGTTGAAAAAGGCCAGGCTCATATCCAGGCTACCTTCAACAACACTCTGGTTACTCTTACTGACCAGACCGGTAATGCCCTTTCATGGTCCAGCGCCGGTTCGCTCGGTTTCAAGGGCTCCAGAAAGTCCACACCTTTCGCGGCTCAGATGGCAGCAGAAGAAGCAGCCAAGGGAGCTATGGAGCACGGACTCAAGACAGTAGAAGTATTCGTTAAAGGACCGGGATCCGGCAGAGAAGCTGCGATCAGGGCGCTGCAGGCTGCAGGCCTGAACATCACCATGATCAAGGATATCACGCCGATACCGCACAACGGATGCAGGCCACCGAAGAGAAGAAGAGTCTGATGAAAGGAGGAAACTGAGAAATGGCAGTAAACAGAGAACCAATATTAAAGAGATGCAGATCACTGCAGATAGACCCCAGTCACCTGGGAATCTTCAAGGAGTCCAAGAGGACTTCGCAGAGGAACACCCGCAGAAAGATGAGTGACTATGCTCTGCAGCTTCGCGAAAAGCAGAGAGCAAAGTTTATTTACGGAGTTCTTGAAAAGCAGTTTAGAAATACATTTGAAAAAGCTGAAAAGAAAAAGGGTATCACCGGTGAAAACCTGCTGGTAATGCTGGAAGAAAGACTGGACAACGTAGTTTACAGAATGGGTCTGTGCACTACAAGGAGAGAAGCCAGACAGCTGGTAGTGCATCGTCACTACACAGTCAACGGCAAGATCGTAAATATCCCGTCATATCAGGTAAAGCCCGGTGATGTTATAAAGGTAAAGGAAAAGAGCGCTAGCTCTCCGAAATTCAAGGAAATCAAGGAGATGGAAGTCGGCGTACCCGGATGGTTGAGCGTCGATAGAGAGAAACTTGAAGGAAAGGTACTGTCCGATCCGACCAGAGATCAGATCGACACGCCGATAGAAGAGCACTTGATCGTTGAATTGTACTCCAAGTAAGCTGAAAGGAGGATCTTAATGATCGAAATAGAAAAACCGACAATTGAATGTATAACATCAGATGATGATGTCAATTACGGAAAATTCATCGTCGAACCTCTGGAAAGAGGATACGGTATAACTCTGGGGAACAGCATGAGAAGAATACTGCTGAGCTCTCTGCCGGGTGCTGCAGTCACCTCGGTGAAGATCGACGGTATACTTCACGAGTTTTCAACGATACCGGGCGTTAAAGAAGATGTTACTGAGATCATATTGAACCTCAAGAAGCTGGCGATCAGACTGAACGGATCAGAGAATACCAAGAGGGTCATCATCAACGCAGTGGGACCGAAAGAGGTAACTGCTGCCGACATCATCGGTGATGGCGACATGGAAATCTTCAATCCGGATCTCCATCTGGCAACGCTGGAGGAGAATGCTACACTGGTAATGGAGATCAGCCTTGCGAAGGGCAGGGGCTATGTGCCTGCTGACCAGAACAAGACTGAGAGCACACCGATTGCAGTAATTCCGGTAGATTCCATTTACACTCCGGTCAGGAAGGTCAATTTTACGGTTGAGGACACCAGAGTAGGTCAGGTGACCGACTACGACAGGCTGATCCTTGAGATATGGACAGATGGTTCCATTACTCCAAAGGAAGGCGTGTCCATCGGTGCAAAAATCATGCAGGAGCATTTGAACCTGTTCATACAGCTGACCGACAGCGCAGAAGGCATGGAAATCATGGTCGAACAGGAAGAGGACCAGAAAGAAAAGGCCCTTGAGATGACCATCGAAGAACTGGAGCTTTCAGTTCGTTCATTCAACTGCCTGAAGCGGGCGTCCATAAATACGGTAGAAGAACTTACACATAAATCCGAGGAGGACATGATGAAAGTCAGGAACCTCGGAAAGAAGTCTCTCGATGAAGTCAAGCAGAAGCTGGAAGAGCTGGGACTGAGCTTGAGAGAGACAGACGAGTAGAGAAAGGAGAGCAACATGCCAGGCTATAGAAAACTGGGCAGAAAATCGGCTCATAGAAAGTCTATGCTGAGAAATCTGGTAACGGATCTTCTGAGAGAAGAGAGAATCACTACGACTGACACAAGAGCCAAGGAAGCCGGAAGACAAGCTGAAAAGATGATCACGCTCGCAAAGCGCGGTGATCTTCACGCAAGACGTAAGGTACTTGCTTATGTATATGACGAAGACGTGGTGACCAAGCTGTTTGAGGAGATCGCACCAAAGTATGCGGACCGCGACGGCGGCTACACGAGGATCCTCAAGCTGGGACCCCGCAGGGGCGATGACGCAGAGGAAGTATTCCTCGAACTCGTTTAGTCGATAAGAAGAAAATCATGACAGACAGTGCCTCAGGGTGCTGTCTGTTTTGTATTGAGGATGCGATAGTGATCAAGGAGTGAAAGTGATGGAGCATAAATGTGAACTGCTGGCGCCGGCCGGCGGTATGAAGCAGCTGAAAGCTGCGGTAGAAAACGGAGCGGATGCCGTGTATCTGGGCGGCCGGCTTTTCAATGCCAGAATGAATGCGGACAATTTCGGGTACCGGGAGATGCGCGAGGCCATCGCTTATGCCCACCTCCGGGGAGTGAAAATACACGTCACCCTGAACACGCTGCTGACTGACGAAGAGCTGCCTCAGGCGCTTGAATATGCGGCGGAGCTGTACCGTCAGGGAGCCGATGCCCTGATAGTGCAGGACCTGGGTCTCGCGAGGCTGATCAGGCGTTATCTCCCTGGGCTGCCGCTGCACCTTTCCACGCAGGGGACCGTATACAATGCGAGCGGAGTCCGCGCCGCCGCTGCGCTGGGATTCAGCCGGGCAGTGCTGGCCAGGGAGCTGTCGCTGCAGGAAATCGCAGAGATCACGGCAGAGAAAGCCTGTGAGATCGAGGTCTTCTGTCACGGAGCGCTCTGCATCTGTTATTCCGGGCAGTGCCAGCTGTCGCGGGCCATAGGCGGACGCAGCGGCAACCGCGGTCAATGCGCACAGCCATGCCGGCTGCCTTACCGCAATGAAAAGGGCGAGGCGGGATACTGGCTGTCTCCGAAGGATCTGTGTACCATCGACTATCTGCCGCAGCTGGTGGACGCCGGGGTGGACTCTTTGAAGATCGAAGGCCGCATGAAGTCGGCGGAGTATGTCGCCGTGGTGACTTCGATATACCGCAAGTACCTCGATATGTGCTATCAGAAGGGAGCTTACCATGTTAGCCGGCGCGACCGGGAGACCCTGGCTCAGGTGTTCAACCGCGGGGGCTTTACCAGCGGATATCTTGCGGGCGATCCCGGCGCGGATCTGCTGTCGGGTGAGCTGCCAAAGCATCAGGGTATTTATGTGGGCAAGGTGATCGCGCCGCGGGGACGCGGCCTTGTCGATATCGAGACTGACCGCGGGATCGTGCAGGGCGACGGTGTCGAAATACATGCGCGGAGGATGACAGGGAATGTGATCACTTTTGTGCAGCAGCTGGGGAAGGGGCGCCAGAGGATCGGTGACATCCGCGGGCGGGTGGCTCCCGGAGATAAGGTATACCGGATCACCGATTCCGTGCTCATGAGAGCCGCCAGATCGACTTTTGAAGGTGATGGGCAGCGAAAGAGCATCGTGGATATGACCTTCATAATGAAAACGGATACAGCGCCGCTGCTGCGCCTCATATGCGGCGATCAACGGGCAGAGGTATCGGGCAGCAGGCTGCCGCAGCAAGCCCGCACCAGGGCTCTTGATGAAGAGCTGGTCAGGCGTCAGCTGCAGAAGACCGGAGGCACTGCATTCAAGGCGGGAAAAATCAAAACGGTACTGGACGGGGGACTCTCACTGCCGGCATCGGAGCTGAACCATCTGCGCAGGGCGGGCCTCAAAGCACTGGAGAGCGAAATGCTGCGGGAACGCAGGACGGGCAGGATACCGCATATCGAATGCGGTCCCCTTCACTTTGAATGCGGAACACCGGAGGGGATACTGCGACTGCCGCCGGTGACCCGCGGAGAGCTCGACAGGAAGATTGCGGACAGGCTGAAAGCCGGGAAGGATATACCGGGTGAGATCCTGGTAGAGAACCTGGGCTGGATCCGCGAGCTGCGGCAGGCCGGGGCCGCGGTATACGGCGGTGCGGGGCTCAATGTATATAACTCGGAGGCAAAACGCGCAGTCGAGAGCCTGTGTGCCGTATGCACAGAGCCTTCAAGAGAAGCGATGGCAGAGGCGGACCTTTTGATGGTGACCGAACATCCGGTGAAAGCGAAGCGGCTCACCGACAGGATGGGCCAGGAATACGAGGTCCATCGGGGCAGATACGGGGACCAGACATACATCATAAAGGCGGGTACCAGAGTGCCCGAAGCCCTCAAAGAGGCCTCAAAAAAGCCATCTGAAAAAAGCTGAAATAATTCGCGAAAAGGTGTTGACAAGCGGGCGAGAAATTAGTATTATATACAAGCTGTCGCAAGAGAGCGGGGCCCGAAAAGGCCCTAAGGAGCAAGCGAAGGCGGCTAAAAAAGTTTTGAAAAAAACGAAAAAAGCCATTGACAAGAAGAGCTCAAAGCGATAGAATAACAGAGCACGCTAAAAAGAGCGAAGAGTTCGAAAACGGCGTGATGAACCTTGAAAACAACATAGTGTAGAAATTTAGTCATAAAGATGCGAGAGCATCAAGAACTAAAAAGAAACGATCATGGACAATTGCAACGCAAGAGAAAATGAGAGTTTCCGACAATTTCTAAACGAACCAAACAATAATTCGGAACGAATTAGCAAAAGGCGCGAAAGCGTGAAAGAGTTCATAGAGATCGAACAAAAAGACTGATCGCGAGAGATCGCAATTAGATAAATCAAAACAAAGAGTTTGATCCTGGCTCAGGATGAACGCTGGCGGCGTGCCTAACACATGCAAGTCGAGCGAGAAACCTGCAGATGACACTTCGGTAGATTCAGCAGGCGGAAAGCGGCGGACGGGTGAGTAACGCGTAGGCAACCTGCCCTTCACACAGGGATAGCCTCGGGAAACCGGGATTAAAACCTGATGATGCATAACCATTGCATAATGGATATGCCAAAGATTCATCGGTGAAGGATGGGCCTGCGTCTGATTAGTTAGTTGGTGGGGTAACGGCTCACCAAGGCGACGATCAGTAGCCGACCTGAGAGGGTGATCGGCCACATTGGAACTGAGACACGGTCCAGACTCCTACGGGAGGCAGCAGTGGGGAATATTGCACAATGGGGGAAACCCTGATGCAGCAACGCCGCGTGAAGGATGAAGGCCCTTGGGTCGTAAAGCTTCTGTCCTTAGGGAAGAAGCAAGTGACGGTACCTTTGGAGGAAGCCCCGGCTAACTACGTGCCAGCAGCCGCGGTAATACGTAGGGGGCAAGCGTTATCCGGAATTATTGGGCGTAAAGCGTGCGTAGGTGGTCTTTTAAGCGCGGGGTGTAAGGCTACGGCTCAACTGTAGTTCGCCCTGTCGAACTGGGAGACTTGAGTGCAGGAGAGGAAAGCGGAATTCCTAGTGTAGCGGTGAAATGCGTAGATATTAGGAAGAACACCAGTGGCGAAGGCGGCTTTCTGGACTGTAACTGACACTGAGGCACGAAAGCGTGGGGAGCAAACAGGATTAGATACCCTGGTAGTCCACGCCGTAAACGATGAGCACTAGGTGTCGGGGTCGCAAGACTTCGGTGCCGCAGTTAACGCATTAAGTGCTCCGCCTGGGGAGTACGTTCGCAAGAATAAAACTCAAAGGAATTGACGGGGACCCGCACAAGCAGCGGAGCATGTGGTTTAAT
Organism: Anaerovoracaceae bacterium; assembly: GCA_050953405.1. GTDB lineage: Bacteria > Bacillota > Clostridia > Peptostreptococcales > Anaerovoracaceae > RUG100. The sequence goes on from JBMNMP010000003.1 coordinate 87,215, forward strand.
TCGAAGCAACGCGAAGAACCTTACCAGGACTTGACATCTCCTGACAGGACCTTAAACGGTCCCTTCTGCGGACAGGATGACAGGTGGTGCATGGTTGTCGTCAGCTCGTGTCGTGAGATGTTGGGTTAAGTCCCGCAACGAGCGCAACCCTTGTCTTTAGTTGCCATCATCAAGTTGGGCACTCTAGAGAGACTGCCGGGGATAACTCGGAGGAAGGTGGGGATGACGTCAAATCATCATGCCCCTTATGTTCTGGGCTACACACGTGCTACAATGGCCGGTACAGAGAGAAGCAAGACCGCGAGGTGGAGCAAAACTCCAAAACCGGCCCCAGTTCGGATTGCAGGCTGAAACTCGCCTGCATGAAGCCGGAGTTGCTAGTAATCGCGAATCAGAATGTCGCGGTGAATGCGTTCCCGGGTCTTGTACACACCGCCCGTCACACCATGGAAGTTGGGGGCGCCCAAAGTTGGTCAGCAAATAGATTACCTAAGGCGAAACCAATGACTGGGGTGAAGTCGTAACAAGGTAGCCGTAGGAGAACCTGCGGCTGGATCACCTCCTTTCTAAGGAGACTCAAGTTTCTGCACTATGAATGTTTATAGCATACGATTTCGAATCGTTGTGCATGAGACTTGCGATCCGGGCCTTCCAGACCCGGACCAAGATTCATGGGGAATTAGCTCAGTTGGGAGAGCACCTGCCTTGCACGCAGGGGGTCAGGAGTTCGAGCCTCCTATTCTCCACCATACTCCAATCAAAGGAGTGTGCATGTACCTTGAAAACTGAATATCCGAAGTGTAAATTCAAATTTTACATAGTAAAAAATTAATTTTACGAAACGAATCGAGGAATGCGCGAGAGCGCATCCAAAGTATTAGCTAAATGAAGCAAAACTAAGCGAACGCAGAGTTTTTCCCATTTGGCGGGTATAAAAAACGATTCATCGAGAAACCAGACCATTTTCACAAAAGAGAAAACAATAGTGAAGATAAGAAAATCCATCGTACGCTAGCGATGGTGGCCAGTTATATCGCGGAAGCGGTAGACAAGCAATAAGGTCAAGTGAAGAAGGGCATCAGGTGAATGCCTTGGCACTGGGAGCCGAAGAAGGACGTGACAAGCTGCGATAAGCTGCGGGCAGGAGCAAATATCCGCTGATCCGCAGATTTCCGAATGAGGGAACTCGGCTGCAGTAATATGCAGTCACCCCACAGTGAAAGCGCAAGCATAGCTGTGGGGGAGGTAACGGGGTGAACTGAAACATCTAAGTAGCCCCAGGAAGAGAAAGAAACATCGATTTTCCAAGTAGCGGCGAGCGAACGGGAAAGAGCCTAAACCGGCAGTTTACTGTCGGGGTAGTGGGCCACTCAAAGGATATGAAGAGCATAGCCGAAGCACTCTGGAAAGGTGCGACGAAGAAGGTGAGATCCCTGTAGGCGAAATGTGAGACATACAGGAGTGGTACCGGAGTAGGACCGGACACGTGAAACCCGGTTTGAAGCAGGGGGGCCCACCCCCCAAGGCTAAATACTACCCAGTGACCGATAGAGAATAGTACCGTGAGGGAAAGGTGAAAAGAACCCCGGGAGGGGAGTGAAATAGAACCTGAAACCTGATGCTTACAAGCAGTGGGAGCGCAAGTGACCATGTACTTTTTGTAGAACGGGCCAACGAGTTATGGTATGTAGCAAGGTTAAGCTGCTGTAGCAGCGGAGCCGTAGGGAAACCGAGTCTTAACCGGCGAAAGTTGCATGCTGTAGACCCGAAACCGGGTGACCTATCCATGTGCAGGTTGAAGCGAGAGTAAAATCTCGTGGAGGACCGAACCCATATACTGTTGAAAAAGGTTGGGATGACGTGTGGATAGCGGTGAAATTCCAATCGAACTCGGAGATAGCTGGTTCTCCTCGAAATAGCTTTAGGGCTAGCCTTGGAGTAAGACACACGGAGGTAGAGCACTGAATGTTCTAGGGACCTTCATCGGTTACCGAAAACTATCAAACTCCGAATGCCGTGCGATCATATCCGGGAGTCAGACTACGAGAGATAAGTTCCGTGGTCGAAAGGGAAACAGCCCAGACCTACAGCTAAGGTCCCAAAATGTAAGTTAAGTGGAGAAGGATGTGGAGTTGCATAAACAGCTAGGATGTTGGCTTAGAAGCAGCCATTCATTCAAAGAGTGCGTAACAGCTCACTAGTCGAGTGACTCCGCGCCGAAGATAAACGGGGCTAAAACTTACTACCGAAGCTTAGGATTGCCGCAAGGCAGTGGTAGAGGAGCATCGTATGCAGGCCGAAGGTGAGCCGTAAGGCGAGCTGGACAGTATACGAGAGAGAATGTTGGCATGAGTAGCGAGAGGCAGGTGAGAATCCTGTCCACCGAAAATCCGAGGTTTCCTGAGGAAGGTTCGTCCACTCAGGGTCAGTCGGGACCTAAGCCGAGGTCGAAAGACGTAGGCGATGGACAGCAGGTTGAGATTCCTGCACCACCGAAAGCCGTTATGAGCGAAGTGGGGACACAGGAGGATAAGCAGAGCGCGCCGTTGGTAGAGCGTGTGCAAGCGCAAAGGCAGGTATGCAGGCAAATCCGCATACCGAATGCTGAAGCGTTACGCGGAGGGAAATCTAGTACCGGAAGCTGCTGATTCCATACTGTCAAGAAAAGCCACTAGCGAGGCCGTAGGTGCCCGTACCGTAAACCGACACAGGTAGATGAGGAGAGAATCCTAAGGTGATCGAGAGAACTATTGTTAAGGAACTCGGCAAAATAACCCCGTAAGTTCGCGAGAAGGGGTGCCTCGAAAGAGGCCGCAGTGAATAGGCCCAGGCGACTGTTTACCAAAAACACAGGTCTCTGCTAAAGCGAAAGCTGAAGTATAGGGGCTGACGCCTGCCCGGTGCTGGAAGGTTAAGAGGACGTGTTAGCAAAGCGAAGCACTGAATTTAAGCCCCAGTAAACGGCGGCCGTAACTATAACGGTCCTAAGGTAGCGAAATTCCTTGTCAGGTAAGTTCTGACCCGCACGAAAGGCGTAACGATCTGGGCACTGTCTCAACAATAGACTCGGTGAAATTGTAGTACCGGTAAAGATGCCGGTTACCCGCAGCAGGACGGAAAGACCCCATGGAGCTTTACTGCAGTTTGATATTGAGTTCGGCATTGCACGTACAGGATAGGTGGGAGACTGAGAAGTAGGACGTCAGTCTTACGGAGTCACCGTTGGGATACCACCCTTGTAATGTTGAGCTTCTAACCGGCAGCCGTTATCCGGTGTCGGGACAGTGTCTGACGGGCAGTTTGACTGGGGCGGTCGCCTCCTAAAGAGTAACGGAGGCGCCCAAAGGTTCCCTCAGTGCGGACGGAAATCGCACGCAGAGCGCAAAGGCAGAAGGGAGCTTGACTGCGAGACATACAGGTCGAGCAGGGACGAAAGTCGGGCTTAGTGATCCGGTGGTTCCGAGTGGAAGGGCCATCGCTCAACGGATAAAAGCTACCCTGGGGATAACAGGCTGATACCGCCCAAGAGTCCACATCGACGGCGGTGTTTGGCACCTCGATGTCGGCTCGTCTCATCCTGGGGCTGAAGTAGGTCCCAAGGGTTGGGCTGTTCGCCCATTAAAGAGGTACGCGAGCTGGGTTCAGAACGTCGTGAGACAGTTCGGTCCCTATCCGCTGTGGGCGTTGGAGATTTGAATGGAGCTGTTCCTAGTACGAGAGGACCGGGATGGACGTACCGCTGGTGCACCAGTTGTTCTGCCAAGGGCATAGCTGGGTAGCTAAGTACGGAAGGGATAAGCGCTGAAAGCATCTAAGTGCGAAGCCCCCCATAAGAAAAGATCTCCTTCCTTTAAAGGATAAGACCCGTGGGAGACTACCACGTTGATAGGTCAGAGGTGTAAGTGCAGCAATGCATTGAGCTGACTGATACTAATAGGTCGAGCACTTGACCAATGGTTTCTAAGGAAGACAGAAAGACACATGAGTAGGACATTCAGTTTTGAGGGTACATGACCCCATATCTGGTGACAATAGCACAGAGGCTACACCTGTTCCCATCCCGAACACAGAAGTTAAGCTCTGTAGCGCTGAAGATACTTGTCGGGCGACCGGCCGGGAAACTAAGACGTTGCCAGTTAATAATCAGCGGGAGGACACCGCAAGGTGCCCTCTTTGCGGCCCTGTGGTCAAGCGGTTAAGACACCGCCCTTTCACGGCGGTAACCCGAGTTCGATTCTCGGCAGGGTCACCAGTAAAAAGAGACTGTATCTGATAAAGATACAGTTTTTTTATTGCTATGGAGGGCGTCAGCAGCTGACGAAGCTTACCTAATATAAATATTACGAATCGCGCATAGGCAATTAACGATAAACGTTCATTTTACTGATTTCGAGCCGGCCCCATGATGGAGACCGGCTCGAATATTCACTGAGAGACGAACTCTGCACCGCGTTTTGTCTTTACTTTGAGAGAGGTGACCTCAAGATACAGATCCGTGGAGTTCCCCTCCTTGATCAGTTCCGGTGTACCGGTCACTCTGATCCAGGCATTTTCTCCGGGGAATTCTCCATCATACTTCAACAAGAAACCTCCCCAGCCATCGTTGCCGCAGCAGCCAGGTCCCTTGCGGTAGACAACGGGGACGCTGCGGCTGCCATCCGCGGAATCGAATCGCGTGAACATCCCTTCCACGATGATAGTTTTGTCCTTGTAGCTGTCAAAGTTGCAGTAGATGTCGTTGATCTGGGTCAGGAACATTTTTTCGCTTATTTCCAGAACATCTCCATCATCCTTGTGCGAGGGCGGTGACTTTTTTGAGCGTGTGGAACCTGAAGCAGATGCCTTGCTGCCGGAACCGCGCGGCGGCGTTTTGGATACCGTTTTGGCGCCCGGAGTGCCGCAGGCGGTGAGGCTTATCAAGAGCAGGATGACAGGTAACAGGATCTTCATTTTTTTAAGCATGGTGAACGACTCCTTTCAAAGTTCGTATGAGCCAGAATATAAAGAATACAATTATGTTGCAAATCACAATGCTGGCTCCCGTGGGGGAGGCCCGGGCATATGAAATGGTTAGTCCTATCCAGAGACAGATCACTGATATGATCGCCGAACTGACGATCACGGCATGGAATTTTTTGCACAGCCTCATGGAGCTGAGTGCGGGGAATACAATGAGACTGGTTATCAGAAGTGCGCCCATCATCCGCATGCCGAGAACGATTATCAATGCTGTCAGCAGTGCGATGAGCATATTATAGAGACCGGCTCTGGTGCCCGTCGCCCTGGCAAAGTTCTCATCAAAGGTGACTGCAAAGATGCGGTTGTAGAAGAGAATGTACAATATCAGTACGCTGACGGAGATGGCGATGCTCAGCCTGACATCGCTCTGCGACATGCTGAGTATGCTGCCAAACAGGTAATTGCAGACATCCGTGTTCATTCCCGTAGTTATCGATATGATCATGACGCCGACGGCGAGTGCACCTGTCGATATGAGGGCAATAGCGGCGTCACCTCTGATCTTGCTGCTTTCGCTGATACGCAGCAGCAGGAAGGCCGCCAGGATCACTACAGGTATGGAGACCGGCAGCGGCGCCACGTTCAGGGCAGTCGCCAGAGCCAGAGAGCCAAAGCCTACATGTGAGAGGCCGTCGCCTATCATCGAGTATCTCTTCAAGACGAGGCTTACACCGAGCAGGGAAGAACAAAGGGCCACGATGGTGCCCACGATGAAAGCACGGATCATAAACGGATAGGAGAACATCTCACTCATCAGGTTATGCATGGATGGCACCCCCGATAAAATGACGTCCCACTTTACTCTTCATATAATCCCCGGTGGTACCGAAGAAGAGCTGTGAATGGTGCAGATGCAGGATGTGCTTTGCATAGTGTACCGCAGCCTGGATGTCATGGGAGACCATGATAATGGTGATCCCCAGATCCTCGTTGATGCGGCAGATCAGCCCGTAGAGGTCCCGGGTAACCATGGGATCGAGGCCGGCAGCGGGTTCGTCCAGCAGAATTACTTTCCTGGCGGCACATAAGGCCCTCGCCAGGAGCACTCTCTGCTGCTGCCCGCCGGATAGCTCGCGGTAACAGCGCTCTCTCAGATTTTCAATGCCCAGTTTGTGCATATTTTCATCTGCGAGCCGTTTCTCCTTTCTGGTGTAAAACGGCCGCAGTCCCAATCGATTCAGGCATCCTGAAAGGACGACCTCGGAGACGCCGGCCGGAAAATCCTTTTGTACAGCAGTCTGCTGCGGCAGATAGCCGATTTCGCTGGCCAGGAGACCATTCTCCATGATGATCGAACCTGAAGACGGCTTTTTCAAGCGCAGCAGCCCCCTTATCAATGTGCTCTTTCCGGCACCGTTTTCACCGACTATGCAGATATAATCGTTTTCGGCGACCGAAAAATCAACATCCTTCACCGCGGGTACACCGTCATATACAAATGAAATATTTTTGCAAGTAATAAGATTCATTTTGTTCTGTTACCTCCTTTTCAAAGCGCAGCACCGGTGCCTTTATGCGCCGGTGCTGCTGTGTGCCTCAGTTCAGGGCCTGGCGCAGACTGTCTGCGTTTTTCTTCATCATCGAAAGATATGTGGCCCCGTCTTTCATTTGTTTTGCGGTCACGTTGTGGCAGGAATATAATGTCATCTTTTTCGCTCCGGTAGCTTCACAGATAGAATCTGCGATCCTGCCATTTGAAAGTTCAATCGTGAACACCACCGGGAGGTGCTCCTTCTTCACCTTGTCCGTCAGGAAAGCTACAGTCGCCGCGCTGGCTTCGGTGTCCGAGGAGCAGCCGGTGAAAGCAGCGTAATATTTGAGGCCGTATTCGTCGGCAAAATACCTGAACGGAAAGCGGTCGCCGAAGAGAATAGTCCTGCGCTTTGCGTCAGCGACAATATTGCGGAAAGAGGTATCCAGCTTTTGAAGCTGCTCTTTGTAAGCGGCGCTGTTTTCTTTATAAGCAGCGGCGTTTTTCTCATCTTTGCGGCACAATATATCCGTGATCTTGTCCATGATCCTGATGGCGTTTTTCGGCGAAGTCCACACGTGTTCATCTTTTTCTGCCTCCTGCTCCTCTGAATGCCCCGAGTCATCCTTTTCTTCCTGTTCGGGTTCCATGCCCTCCACGAGTTCTTCGTCCACAGTGGGCACGCAGTCTACGAGGCGCAGGGTCTCCGGCTTTTTATCCCCCATGGATTTGAGGATGTCGTCCACCCATACGTCATTTTCGCCTCCGTTGTAGATGAACAGGTCACAGTTCTGGATGCGCTTGATGTCCCGGGGTGTCGGTTCGTAGGAATGGCTTTCAGCTCCCGGCTTGAGCAGCATGGTGACCTCTGCCTGGTCACCGGCGATCTGGCGCGTGAAGTCATACTGCGGGAATATAGTGGTCAACACTGATATTTTTCTGTTATCAGCTTTATCTGTGGTTTTTGCGGTTTTGTCTGCGCGGCCGCAGGCCGACAGGCAGGCAATAGTTAATATCGTTATTAAAACGATCGATATGATTTTTTTCATAGAAAATGATCCTCCATAAATCTGTTTGTCCTGAAAAACGGGCACAATAATATAAGGGATGACTTTGATGCTGCTGAACAGGCACAGCCGTCCCCTGGTAATCAGGATCATTTTTAATTATTCATTCTTACTTTCTGACTGATGAGAGAAACTGCGGGCACCAGCAGGAAGAGACAGCAGGGCGCCATCAGAAGTGAAAAGTGTACTGTGGATGCCGGGGTGCTCCCCGGGTCTCCGCTGCCTATCTGATTCAACGCCTGTTCCGCCTGATGGATGAGAGCGCAGATGGGGCAGCCCTCGCCCGGGCAGTCGTGATGAGTTTCTTCAACTATGAAAAGAAGTGAAAAGAAGATAACAAAAACAAAGGCTGCACTGATAAATCCAGCTAGGATCCTTTGCTTCTTCGTATACATACTTTCCCCTCCCCCGGAAGAATCTTCAGCGGTCACTGCTGCGGCACTCGCTGCAGGTCCCATAGAACACCGTTCGCAGGGCGTTCAGTTCAAAACCGTGATCTTCCGTCATATGCTGCTCCAGACGAGTGATCCGGTCACATTGAATGTGGAACAGCCGGCCGCATTTTTCGCATTTGCAATGGTAATAATTCGACAGCCGGGAGTCGTCCTCCTCAGCGATGTATTGAAAGCAGGCGCTGCTGATGCCTTCGATCGTATATTTAGCGACCAGCCCCTGCTGTACCAGCCTTTCAAGATGACGATATATAGTCGTCATCCCGATTTCGATCCCTTCTTTTTTGAAATGATCGTAAATATCGTTGACGGTCACGTGGCGACCGGGAACTGATCTCAGAAAATCGACCACTTCGGTCATCTGCTTTGTCCGGTAGTGAGTCTTGCGTGCCACAGGGCAGCCTCCTTTCCAATTTGAAAATCTTTTTCAGTTTATCATACAGCGGGCCCCTTGTCGAGACAATATGAAAACGATTTTCAGAACTTGTTCAATAGTTCAACTCAACTTTCTATACATAACATTACTCGACCAACATCAAGCAAAAGACAGCGCGTATGCGTCACTGTTGTTTGATTTTTTATTCTCTAACCGGGCTTTTTTGAAAAATGTGTTGGCAATGCGAGTACAATGTGCCCTTATATAATCAAGGAAGGAGGTGAAAAGCATGAGCAATAAAAAAAGATAAGGCCAATAACGGAAATACCATCATCGGCCTTATCACTTCAATCATTAATCTTATTGTAGCACTTCTGGTCTTAAAGTCAACAATGAGATAGGGAAAGAGGGGGACAATCCCCTCCTCCTGCCTTGCTCATGCAGAACAAATGAAAATTACATTACTGACTATAGCTATTGCGCTAAGTATCGTATCAATTTGTTTATCGTTGTATTCCCTTATACGTAGGAGGTAGAAAATGGCTAAGACAGAATACTTGCATATCAGGATCAGCGCTGATCAGAAAGCAGCCGCGGAGAAAGCTGCAGAGCTGGAAGACAGAACTTTATCAGGGTACATTAATGCGCTGATATCAAAGGACCTGAAGGAAAAAGGACTTAAATAAAACATAGCGAATGGAAAGGCCTGCCAAATGCGGCGGGTCTTTTCTACTTATTGTGTTTATTTGCAGTTGCATTTGTGGATTTTTTGCGGTTGCAAAATTGGCATTAAGATTGGCACTTTTTCGGTGCCGTACGGGACACATTGAAACGAATCAATAAATTAAAAACCGTTGAATTTCAACCTTTATGGCTGTTTTCAACGGTTATAGCGTCTCTGGGTGGTGCGCCCGGGGGGATTCGAACCCCCACGCCTGAGCACTAGTACCTAAAACTAGCGTGTCTGCCAGTTCCACCACGGGCGCGGGCAGCGCTGAAACAGCGCTTACTTGGTATAATATCCAAGTTACAAAATCATGTCAAGGCTTAGAGGTCCTTAAATTTAAACGTCTTCTTGCCGCTGGCGTAATCACCCACGATGTGGCCGTCTCCCTGCAGTCGGTACTTGTAAGTCACCAGTCCCTCGAGGCCTACCGGTCCGCGTGCGTGCAGCTTGCCGGTGCTGATGCCGACCTCGGCGCCGAACCCGTAGCGGTAGCCGTCTGCGAATCTGGTGGAGCAGTTGCAGTACACGCCGGCCGAGTCTACAAAGTCCATGAACTTTTTGGCGGCTGCTTCGTCTTCAGTGATGATGCAGTCGGTGTGGTGTGAGCCGTACTTGTTGATGTGGGCAATGGCTTCTTCTATGTTGGCGACACGTTTTACAGTCATGATGTAATCGAGGAATTCACGATACTCGTCTTCGCGCACCTCGATGTCGACCGGACTGGCTTCGAGTACTTTCTTTACCAGATCATCGGCAACATCCTTGTGGATGAGCAGTGTCTCCATGGCGTTGCAGGCGGCGACGTACTGTGTCTTCGAGTCTACGATGATGGGCACGGCCTTTTCAAGATCGGCGGCTTTGTCGACATACACGTGGCAGATACCGTCCGCGTGACCCATAACAGGTATCCTGGAGTTGGCCATGATGTACTGCACGAACTGATTGCTGCCGCGCGGTATGATCAAGTCGATGGACTCATCGCATTTCAGCAGTTCGTCAATGGCCGCTCTGTCTTCCACCAGGAAGGCGAAGTGCTGCGGCAGTCCGGCTGCCGTTCCCGCTTTGTAGATGACGTCGAAGAGGGCTTTGTTGGTCTTCTTCGCTTCGCTGCCCCCTTTGAGGATGGCGCAGTTCCCGCTCTTGATGCAGAGGGAGGAGATCTGTACCAGCGCGTCGGGGCGCGATTCAAAGATGACGCCGATGACGCCGATGGGACAGGTCGTCTTTCTGAGGATCAGGCCTTCATCAAGCTGTCTGGTAAGCAGTGTCTTGAACAGCGGATCGGGCAGTCCGATGAGGTCCCTGATGCCCTGTATGCAGTCGTCCAGCTTGTGCTGGTCGAATTTGAGGCGCCCGATGATGGGAGCCGGCAGTCCGTCGGCTTCGGCGGCCGCCATATCTTCGGCGTTAGCGGCGAAAATATCGTCTTTAGCAGACTCAAGGGCCCTGGCGATGTCCGCGAGAGCTCCGTTTCTCGTCTCTTCGGGCAGCGTAGCCAGCTTGAAGCTGTCTGTTTTAGTCAATGCAGCTATTTCTCTGTAATCCATGATTCTTGTATCCTTTCTATCAGGGCTCGTGCAAATAGATTGACGGCTCTGTTGTTAACTTTTCCCTGATCTTTCAGCATCAGCAGACTGCCCACCAGCGAAGGGTCTTCCGGCCATTGGATCCCGCTAGGGGACAGGTCGGCAAAGACAACGCCGTCGCGCTCGTTGAGCGCTGCCCGGATATCGAAGCCGGCATCCGCGCTGCTGAAGTTGTATTCCAGTCCTTCCCTGCCGTAGAAAACATAGTCTACGGGCTCGCCGGTCTGCACACCCGAGATGGATATGGCATCATCTCTGAGGATCAGATCAGTGATGATGGTATCGCGGCAGGGAAAGCCGAAGTCGGTCATCGCGGCATGAAAATCGGTCTTCACGATGACGGCCATCAGCCTCGCCAGCTGCAGTATATCGTCGCGGTTGTGAAGGCAGATGATTTCGCGGATCTCTTCATCGCGGGTATCCAGCCATTGATAATAGAGGCGGACCGATTCTTTGCCGTCGATCTCGTCGCTGCGTTCGCTCCACAAGCCGAGGAAATCCTCCAGCGTCTTCTGCTTCAGATTAGGTGTGAAATTTCCGATGTCCGAGTGGTATCTCACCAGGCGGTACAGATCCAGCTGATATGGCAGATCCACGTGATCCATTCCGTTTATTTCCATCCGTTTTTCAAGGAAGGGCACATCGAAGCGGCAGCCGTTGTAGGTCACGATGACATCTAATGATGTCAGGTCTGAAAGCAGTGCCGCGATGACAGCGGGTTCTTCTTCCGGGTCCTCGGCAAAATACTGCCTGGCGATGTACTTGCCGTCATCCGGAAATACCAGTCCGGCCAGTACCATGCTGCAGCGCCGGGGTGAAAGTCCGGTAGATTCGATATCGAAATATCCGACCCGCAGTCCTCTGAAATACTCATCGAAAACAGATGAGGAATATATGTCGCAATCAGCTTGATAGTTTGAGATTTTCATAGTGCTATTTTACTAAAAAGCAGCAGTCCTGTAAAGGTATGCTATACTGTAGTAAAGTGCGGAATGGAGATATTATGGGAAAAATATTGCAGATCATAAAAGAAATCGTGCTCGCGGTACTCTTCATAGACAGCGATCCGGCCGCCGGGGAGGACGATGATGAACCGGAGGATCGATGTATCTAAGCCGCTGGACGCAGCCGCCCGGAGCACCAAAAAACAAAACAAGCTACGAAAGCAGCTTGTTTTGCTCAAAAGGGGTATTGGGATTAGAGATTAATGAGGTTATCAGGGGGGATAGCCTCATTTACAATATACTCTAAGGCTATTAAAAAAGCAAGTTATTCCTTGAAAAATTTTGAAATGTCGTAAGATATTTGTTGCCGGAGAAAGACCTCAAATTGACAGCAAAATGGTATGAATGATTTAGCACGCTGATTCGGCATACGAGTAAAGAAAGGGCCTGTTTTTGAAAAGGATTTTAATATTTATTTTAGAAGGGTGTAGTGATATAATTAGGCAATGTAATAAATTACAAGGAGAATGAAATGAGCGTCATCAGTGATACATTAAAAAACAGCCGCAAGATCGTGGTCAAGATAGGCAGCAATGTCCTCTCCAACGACAGCGGCGCTGTGAACAAAGATAATATACATAATATCGCACAACAGGTATACGGCCTGATCGAGCTGGGCAAGCAGGTGATCATAGTTTCCTCGGGAGCGGGAATCTGCGGCGTGGGTGCCATCAACAAGTGGTCGCGCAGGGGAGATATGAACTACAAACAGGCGCTGTGCGCCATCGGACAGGTAGAATTGATGATGGCTTATAAAGAATACTTTGAAGACTACGGAGTCCACGTGGGACAGCTGCTGCTGACGAGCGACGACTTCACGCATGAAGAACGCACCCTGCATATAAGGAATACGCTTTTCACACTGGTGGACGAGGGTGTGCTGCCGATCGTAAATGAGAACGACAGTGTCAGCGTGGACGAAATAGCTATAGGCGACAACGACACGCTCTCGGCGCTGACGGCTTCCCTTTGGAACGCGGACGTGCTGGTGTGTCTCTCGGATATAGACGGCGTGTTCGACAAGGACCCCAAGAGGTACCCGGATGCGCAGCTGATAGAAAAGGTCGACGATATCGATGACCTGCTCGCTTCGATAGACATCGAGGGCAAGAGCTCCTTTGGCACCGGCGGCATATCGACCAAGATCGAGGCGGCGCGCCGCGTGTCCAGGTATGGCATGTCGACAGTACTGCTGAACGGAAAGAAAAAAAATATCATCACAGACGCACTGAACGGCACGGAGACCGGAACGTGCTTTGTCTAGAAAGGAACGGATATGAAGATTGGATTTATTGGAACTGGTAATATGGGCGGGGCCATCCTCAAGGGATACAGCCCGATAGCGGAAAAAGAAGGCAACGAGCTGCTGGCGTTCAACAGGACGCCGGCAAAACTGGAAGCCATCGCGAAAGATCATAAGGTGACCGTCTGCGCCTCCATCGACGAGGTAGTCAGCGGTGCGGATACCATAATTCTCGGCGTGAAGCCGAACATGTACGAAGACGTTCTGCCGCAGATCGCGAAGAACTACAAGGCGGAGAAAGTCCTCGTTTCCATGGCTGCCGGAGTCAGCATCGGATTCATCGAAGGTTACCTGGGGAAGGATGCCATGGTGGTCCGCATAATGCCGAACACCCCCGCGCAGGTGGGCGAGGCCATGATCTCGGTCTCCCGCAACGGCAACGTGGGCGACGATGTGTATCCCGGCGTGATGGAGATCTTTCAGGGGATCGGCAGGGCCGAAGATGTCCCTGAAGAGCAGATACACTGCGTGATCGGAGTATCCGGCAGCAGTCCGGCTTACACATATATGTACATCGATGCCCTGGTGAAGGCGGCGGTGAACAACGGCATGGACGCCGGCAAGGCAAAGATCTTTGCCGCGCAGTCGGTGCTGGGAGCGGCCAGGATGGTGCTCGAATCGGAAAAGACACCGGAGCAGCTGCGGATCGATGTCTGCTCGCCGGGGGGAACGACAATAGAGGCCGTAAACAAGCTGATGGAGAACGGCTTTGAAGATGATGTGGCCGAAGCCTTCCAGGCGGCGGTCGAGAAGTCAAAGGAAATGACCAAATGATAGTAGAAGAGAAGACGCTGCAGAGCGAGAGAATATACGAGGGAAAGATCTTGAACCTGCGCCGGGACAAGGTGACCGTGCGCAGCGGGACCTCGTACCGCGAGATCGTGGAGCACAACGGCGGCGTTGCCGTGGCCGCGATAACAGAAGACAACAAGATCGTCATGGTCAGGCAGTACCGGAAAACCATGGAACGGGTGGTGCTCGAAGTGCCCGCCGGAAAGCGGGAGGCCGGGGAGGAACCGCTGGAGACCGTGAACCGCGAGCTGCGCGAGGAAACCGGATATACGGCTGAAAATGTGGAACTGCTGACGGTGATGGAACCCTCGGTAGGCTATACGACGGAGACGCTCTACATCTATCTGGCCACGGGCCTCAGAAAGGGCGAGCGCGATCTGGACGAGAACGAAGCCATCGACGTGGTGGAATACGACTTCCGCGAGATCGCTGAAAAGACAGCCGCCGGGGAATTGCGGGACGGCAAGACCATAGTCGCCGTCATGCTGGCGGCAAAAAAGATGGGGATCCTGTAGCAGTGCGTTATTGTAAACCGCTTGCCGTGATGGTATACTGTTTGTTGACCGAAAGCGGAACAGCGGGGAGATTGAAATGTATTTGGATGAATTCCTAATGTATATAGATAAAGAAAGGAATATGTCCCGAAACACTCAGATAGCTTACAAGCGCGATGTTTTGGGATTTTTAAAATTCCTTGAAAAAAGGGGCACCACTGATGTAAGCAAAGCCGACAAGGCGGATATCGTCGCCTTCCTGATGGAGAAAAAGGAAAAGGGCATGACAGCTTCCACCATCAACAGGAAAATGGCTTCTATCAGAGCTTACTTCACGTTCCTGACCAGAAAAAATATCATCAGCGAAAATCCGTCTCTTGACATCAAGGCTCCCAGGGCCGAACGCAGGGAACTGGAGTATCTCAGCGTAGAAGAAGTCGAGAGAGTGCTGGATACGCCGGATGACAGCCTTCTGGGGACGCGGGACCGCGCCCTGATGGAGCTGCTGTATGCGACCGGCATCAGGGTCAACGAGGTGATCGCGGCCAACGTGGGCGATGTCAACCTGAGGATAGGCTTTTTTACGTGCCCGGGTTCGGCCGGAAAGGCCAGGATCATACCCATGGGCAGACCGGCGCGCGAAGCGGTGGAAGAGTATATCTATGAAGCGCGCAGGGAACTCGTTGATGAAAATTCCGATGAAGAGGCCCTCTTCGTCAATTACTATGGAAACCGGCTGACCAGACAGGGGCTCTGGAAGATCCTCAAGGAATACGGAGAAAAGGCGGGGCTCGACAAAAAGCTGACGCCGCACCTGCTGCGGACTTCTTTTGCGGTGCACATGGTGCAGAACGGCGCCGATCTCAAATCGCTGCAGGAGCTGCTGGGCAACGAAGACCTGACGGCGACGCAGGTATATCTGTCGGTGACCAAGAACAGGATAAAGGATGTGTACGACAAGACGCATCCGAGGGCATAGGAGCATAGATGAATCTGACAGCATTTGACTTTTGGATAATTTTCATAGGTGCGCTGGTGGTCACGGTGATCATTACACCCCTCAGCATCAAGATAGCTCACAAGACGGGTGCCATGGATATTCCCAAGGACGACAGGCGCATGCACACCAAACCGATCCCGCGTATCGGCGGCATGGCTATATTCGCAGGAGTGACCCTGGGGATACTGGCGGCGGTCTGGCTCGGATACTGCGATGATGATCCCAGTCCTTTTGTGATACCCAGGATCAGGATATACGGCATCGTGATCAGCGGCGCCCTGATGTACATACTGGGCACTATAGATGACTACGTCAATTTGAGGCCGCTGGTCAAGCTGGCGGGGCAGATCGTGGTGGCCACTGTTGTCTACGCTTTCGGGCTCAGACTGAGCTTTATTTCCATAGGCGCGGACACCACATTTACAGGCATCGTCTGCTATATAGTCACCCTCATCTGGATAGTGGGCATCACGAATACGATAAATCTTGTTGACGGACTGGATGGACTGGCGGCGGGCATTGTCTGCATCGCCAGCCTCTGCAACGCATATGTCGCTTACATACACGGATATTACCTGGCTTGTTTCCCGCTGCTGGCGGTGGCCGGAGGCTGCATGGGATTTCTGCCGTTCAACTTTTATCCGGCAAAGACCTTCATGGGAGACGGAGGCTCCCTATTCCTGGGATTCATGGTAGCTGCTTTTGCGCTGCTGGAGCCGGTGAAGAGCGCCACCGTGGTCGCCGTGATCATACCTTCCCTGGTGCTCTCACTGCCGATACTGGACACCTTCTTTGCTATCATACGCAGGCTGGTGGCTCACAAACCTATAATGGAAGCCGATAAGGGCCACATACACCACAGACTGATGCGGGCCGGACTGGGACAGCGGCGTACGGTCCTCTGCATGTACGGCGTATGCGGCATCATGAGCATGGCGGCGATCATGGTATCCCGCGATCTGACGACCGAGGCCATCGGCCTGGGGATCATCGCAGTTATCTATCTCTATGTATTGCTCACCGACCCCAACAGGCGCAGCCCGCGGGGCGATGATCACAAAGAGGATAAATAAGCCTCTTCACACAAACTACACAAAAAAGCATGAAAAAGGGTCAATGTGAAATTTCCGTGAACATTGGCCCTCTTTGATTGCTCTAAATGAAAGGCGGTGATAATCTGTCAGAGTGTTAATGCTAAAAATGAATGTAAAGAGGTAATTATGAAAATCAAATCAGTAATAATAGCCCTAGCAATATTCGTGGCAGCCGCTTGTGTGATAGCGCCTGCAACAACAGAAGCTCAGGAAGTGGAGACTCCGGAAACAACACAGGCAGCGACAACAGAGGCTGCAGCGACAACAGAAACCGCTGCCGAGCCGCAGCTGGATGCCGAGGCCGCCGACTATCAGTCAG
The DNA here is from genome assembly GCA_050953405.1 of Anaerovoracaceae bacterium. Lineage (GTDB taxonomy): Bacteria > Bacillota > Clostridia > Peptostreptococcales > Anaerovoracaceae > RUG100. Next base: position 103,919 of record JBMNMP010000003.1, read on the forward strand.
TAGATCTGACCTGGACAGCAGTAGATACGGCGACCGGATATAACATCTACATGTCGGAGGACGGAGATGCCTGGACACTGGTCAAGAAGATCAGGAACGCGGCGACTACCGCCTACACTGTCAGCGATATTACTACAGGCCAGAAGACGATGTTCAAGATCACGACGACCGGAGCTGACAAAGTCTCCTCCGAGGCCGTTTCCGTGAAGACTGCATTGGCGAAGACAAAGGTCACCGGTTATGCAGCGGGAACAAGAGTGCTCAAGATCAGCTGGAAAAAGGTTGCCGGCGCACAGAAGTATGAACTCTACAGAAAGTCCGGCAGCGGAGCTTACAAAAAGATCAAGACCACCAGTGGTAAGTCATACAGTAACAGAAATCTCGCACCAGGAAAGACATACAAATATTATGTCAAGGCCGTGAGAACAGAGGACGGCGTCAAAGCCAGGACAGCCAGCGCTTCGAAAAAGGTGAAGACACCGAAGAAGCTGACCTGGGGAACCAAGGGTTTCAAGAAGACTAACGCTTACAAGACAATGAAGCTCTGCAGGAGCAAGCTCGGATGCCCGTATGTTTCGGGAGCTTCCGGCCCGTACAGCTTTGACTGCAGCGGATACGCCTACTGGATCAACAAGACCGCCGGCGTATCAGGCAAAAAGTTCACCAGATCATCGGCCCAGGGCGAATGGAGCCAGATCAGGAAGTACAGCATAGGACGCAGCTACAACAATGCACAGCCGGGAGACATCGTATTCATTTCGAGCTCCGGCAGCAGAGGAAATATAACTCACGTAGCTTTTTACTACGGCAACTACAAGCTGATACATGCGACCAACCCGAGCGTGGACGTGGCCATCACCAGCGTATACTGGTCGGGCGGCCCCAGCAAGGTAGTCGACATCGTGAGACTTCCGAATATGTAAGAAAATACGGGGAGCCGATGCCGGGATCAAGATCCGGCGGGGCTCCTTTTTTCGTACGCGGGAGGCGGAGTCTTTTTTTCTCTTTTGGCTCCGCTTCGTGTGGCAATGAGGAGGGTTTAATAGTATAATAGCAACATGAATAATTACAGGGATTATAGAGGTTTTACGGATAAAATAAATGATATCATCGATGATGCGCTGCGCACCATGGATTTCGGCGGGCTGGACAGCGACATCAATTCTACGATGAGGCAGGCCATGCGTGATGATATCAAACTCTCACATGACGATGAGAACGATGGGAACGAAGGCTGGATGCATCGCGCACAGAGGCAGTCTGCAGAGCAAACGTCTTCAGGAAGCGAGCTGATCCCGGTCGCCAAAAAACCGCCGGGGACTTTCAGCGGCATCATAATGATAGTGGCCGGCTCTTTGAGCACGGCATTATTCGGCATTGCTGATTTCATATCACTGGGGCTGGGCTCGATAACGCCGCTGAACACGCTGGCGCCGACGATAGCCCTCTCTGCCTGCACGGCGGCTTCCGTGGGCGTTATCCTGGGCGGCGTCTCGCTGCGTCGCCGGCTGCACCGTTTCAGGGAATATCTGGAGGCCATGGCGGGCGATGAGTTCTGCGAGATAAAGAACATAGCAGAAAAGTGCGCCCGCAGCGTCAAGGCGACGGTGCGTGATCTGAAAAAGATGATTGAACTGCGTATGTTCAAAGAAGGCCACCTCGATGACACGGAACAGTGGTTCATTGGCAACGATGATATGTATCACCGCTATGTCGAAGCCCGTGAGAACGCCAGGAACCGTCAGGAGGCCGACAGGGAAGAGGCCGCCAGAAGGGCGGGAGAGAGCGAAGACGAACGCCGCCTGCGGATGGTGCTGGAGCGCGGTGAAGAGAGCGTGCGCCAGCTCAGGGAAGCGAATGCCGCGATGACGGGCGGGAACGTCAGCAGGCAGCTCGACGAGCTGGAAAACCTGGTGAGCAAGATATTCAAGCGTGTTGCCGAGAAGCCGGCGCTGCTGCCGGATATCAGGAAATTCATGGATTATTACCTGCCGACAACGCTCAAACTGGTGAACGTATACGGCGAACTGGAGAGCAGACAGGTGAACTCCGAACAGGCAGAAAATGCCAAGAGGGACATAGAACAGACACTGGAGACTATACATCAGGCCTTCGAACAGCTCCTGAACGAGTTGTACGAGGATGAAGTAATGGATGTCTCCGCGGATATATCAGTGCTCAAGAGCATGTTTGCCCGCGACGGACTGACGGGCAGTGATTTCAAGAAGAGTGAACACGAATAATTAAAGGAGGGTAATCATGGACGAGATGAAAACGCCTCAGGCACCGGAGCTGGTGCTGGACGGGCTGGAAGAAGTAAAGCAGATGGATGAGGAACAGCAGATCCAGCTGAAGCAGGACTTTGAGACTGAGCGCTTTACGCCGGAGGAACAGAAACAAATAGATGAATTTGCCGGCAAGATCGACCTCACAAACACCAATCTGGTGCTCGGATACGGCGCCGGAGCACAGAAGAAGATGGCTGATTTTTCGGAGGATGCCCTCAGCAAGGTGAGAACCAAGGATCTGGGAGAAGTGGGGAACCTGATGACTACGCTGGTCGCCGAACTGAAGGGCTTTGACGGGGAAGAGAAAAAGGGCCTGCTCGGTATCTTCAAGAAGGGGGCTGACAAGGCGGCTGTCCTCAAGGCCAGGTACGACAAGGCCGAAGTAAATGTAAACAAGATCGCCGATGCCCTGGAAAAGCACCAGGTCGTCCTCATGAAGGACGTCGCCATGATGGATAATCTCTACGAGCTGAATAAGTCATATTTCAAAGAGCTGTCGATGTATATCGCCGCCGGAAAACAGAAACTGCAGCAGACGAGGGACGTGGAGATGCCTTCATTGAAGCGCAAAGCCGCGGAGACCGGTCTGCCGGAAGACGCTCAGGCGGCAAACGATCTGGCATCGATGTGCGACCGCTTTGAGAAGAAGATCTACGACCTCGACCTGACGAGGACCATATCCATACAGATGGCGCCGCAGATCAGGCTGGTGCAGGGAAATGACACCGTGATGAGTGAAAAGATCCAGTCCACGCTGGTGAATACACTGCCCATCTGGAAGAGCCAGATGATCATCGCCCTGGGGCTGGCTCATTCACAGGAAGCTGCCAAAGCGCAGCGCAGTGTTTCCGAGGCCACCAATGAAATGCTGAAGAGGAACGCCGACAACCTGAAGATGGCCACCGTGGAGACGGCGAAAGAGTCGGAGCGCGGCATAGTTGACATGGAGACCCTGCAGCACACCAATGAGCAGCTGATCTCCACTATCGACGAGGTCCTCCAGATACAGGAGGAAGGCCATCAGAAGAGAATGGCCGCCGAGGGGCAGCTGCAGCAGATGGAAGGCGAGTTGAAACAGAAACTGCTGGATATAAGGAAGTGAGTTATATGGGTATCATAAAATGGAAAAGAATTTATCTCGACGCTGAAGATGGCGACGGATACCGGATCCTGGTCGACAGGCTCTGGCCGCGCGGAGTGAAGAAGGAAAAAGCGGCACTGGACATGTGGGCCAAAGATATTACGCCGAGTGCAGATCTGCGAAAAGCTTATCACAAGGGCGCGATCAGCTTTGAGGATTTCTCGGAGGCTTACCGAAAGGAACTGGTCAATACCCCCGGCTTTCACGAATTCGTCTCCCTGGTCGCTGAAAAGCTGTCACAGGGAGATGTGACCCTGCTATACGCTTCCAAAGAACCGCAGAAGAGCCACATACCCGTGCTCAGAGAACAGCTGGAGGAACAGTTGCCGGCCGTATAGAGAAAAAGTCTTGAACCGTTGTCCGTTCTGTGATATAGTATCTAAGTTACTACGGGCGGTCCTCTGAGTGCACACGCTGAAAAGGCACCACGAACGTCTATGAGGGAAGGAGGAAACACCATGAATGTATTAGACCAGATCACTGAAGAATATAAGAAGAGTGATATCCCGAACTTTAAAGTGGGCGACACTGTAAGGGTCCACATTAAAATCAAGGAAGGTTCCAGAGAGAGAATCCAGATATTTGAAGGATATGTTCTCAAAAGACAGCACGGTGGCATCAACGAGACATTTACTGTCAGAAGAATTGCCAGCGGAGTAGGCGTCGAGAAGACATTCCCCATCCATTCACCGCTGATCGACAAGATCGAGCTGGTCAAGAAGGGAAAGGTCAGAAGAGCCAGACTGCACTATATGCGTGAAAGAACCGGAAAGTCTGCCAGGATCAAGAATAGAGTACTGACTGACGAGCAGATCAAGGCCGAAGTTGCGGCTATCGCTGCCAAGGAAGCTGAGGAAAAGGAAATCGAGGAAGCCAGAGCGGCTCGCGAAGCTGAATCCGCAGCCAAGGTAGCGGCCGATGCTGCAAAGGATGCGGCACCTGCCGAAGAAAATTCCGCAGAATAACAGCATATCAGAACCTAACGAACAGAGTCGGCTGACCGTCTCTGTTCTTTTATTTTTGGCCTTGCTATGTTAGAATTACATGGTATGAGGAGGAACCATGCCTGAGAATATCAACTGGTATCCGGGTCACATGAAGAAGACCCGGAACCTGATAAAAGAGAATATGAAGATGGTAGACTGCGTGGTCGAGATCATCGATGCCAGAATACCTGAATCCAGCAGGAACCCCGTGATCGACGAGCTGGTGGGCGGCAAACCGCGCATCATCGTGCTCAACAAGGCGGATCTGGCGGATGAGGCAGCTTCACACGAGTGGGTCGACCGCTTCAAGAAGGACGGTGACCAGGCTCTTCTTATGAACTGCATGAAGGGCGAGGGCACGAAACCCCTGATGCGGATGCTGGAAAGCCTCAAGGCGGCACGCAGCGGCAACAGAGCGCAAAAACCCTTCCGGCTCATGGTCGTCGGTGTCCCCAACGTGGGCAAATCTTCCTTCATAAACAGACTGACAGGAAAGAAGAGCACGCGTACGGGAGACAAGCCGGGCGTCACCCGGGGAAAGCAGTGGCTGACGCTGAAGAACGGCATGCAGCTGCTGGACACCCCCGGCATTCTGTGGCCCAAGTTCGAAGATCACCAGGTGGGATTGAACCTGGCATTCTGCGGAGCTATCAAGGACGAGATACTGGACTCAGCCGATCTGGCCCTGGAGCTGATCGGACTCCTGTCAGAGCGTTATCCCGGTATGCTGGCGGATAGATACAAGCTGGACGGCATCGCGGAGACTCCGCTGGCCACCATGGAAGCCATCGCGCTGAAGCGCGGCTTTGTGATGGCGGGCAAAAAGATAGATTACGAGCGCTGCGCGCGTACTGTGCTCGATGAATTCCGGGCTGCAAAGATCGGCCGCATCACCCTTGAAAGGGCGGCGAGCTGATATGAAAAAGGCCGAGCGCGAAAAGCTGATGCAGGAAAAGCTGCTCGAGATGCAGCGCATTGAAAACGAACTCTACCGCAGCGGTGCGAGTTATATAGGCGGCGTTGATGAAGTGGGACGCGGGCCCCTGGCGGGTCCTGTGGTCTGCGCCTGTGTGGTCATGCCGCGCGACTTTGATGTGCCCGGCATAGATGATTCTAAAAAACTGACCGAGAAGCGGCGCAATGAGATGGCAAAGGTGATCAGGGAGCGGGCGCTTGCCTTTGGCCTCGGCATGGCTTCGGAGAAAGTCATCGATGAGATCAATATCCTCGAGGCCACCAGGGGTGCTATGCGTGTGGCTGTTGACAAAGCCGCGGCCGTGCTCCGCGAAAAGACCGGTGAAGATTTGTCGTATGTACTCTTTGATGCAATGACGCTGCCGGATCTGCCATATCCGCAGCGCAGCCTTGTTAAGGGAGACCAGAAGAGCATCTCCATCGCGGCGGCTTCCATCATAGCCAAAGTGACCAGGGATGCCATGATGGTGAAATACGCTGCAGCTTACCCCGGATACTCCTTTGAAAAAAACAAGGGGTACGGCACCAGGGCACACTATGAAGGACTGAGGGAGCACGGCCCCTGCGAAATACACCGCCGCAGCTTCCTGAAAAATTTTTTGAAGGGAAAAGAGTAGAATATGAAGAAGGACAAAGGACAGAGAAGGATAGAGGATATACTGAAGGAAAAGATGAGTTTTTCTTTTGAGGTTTTTCCGCCAAAGGAGGACGAGCCGATGGAACCGCTGCTGGCGACGCTGGAGAATCTCTACAGATATGATCCGGATTTCATCAGCGTGACCTTCGGAGCCGGCGGCACGAACGTGGGACGCAACAACGATGTCTGCCGCAGCGTAATGGAGTCGGGAACCACGGTGATGACGCACTGCACCTGCATCGGTCAGGACAAAAAACAGATCTTTGATCTGGCACAGGGCTACAAGGGCATGGGCGTCAAGAACATCCTGGCTCTCCGCGGCGATATACCGGAGGGATGGGAAGGCACCCGCGGATATTTCCATCACGGGGATGACCTGCTGGGATATATAGATGAAGAATTTCCCGGGATCTGCCTCGGAGGCGCCTGCTATCCGGAGAGGCACGTGGAAGCGCGCAGCTTTGATTCCGATATCTCGCACCTCCGCGTCAAGCAGGAGAACGGTGCGGCTTTTCTGGTCGCTCAGTTGTGCTACGATGTGGATGCCTTTGAGCGCTTTATGGAAAAGGTGAGGAAGGCCGGAGTGACCCTGCCTGTCATTGTGGGAGTCATGCCGGTGCTCTTCAAGAATGGTCTCATCAGGATGACGCTGGGGAACGGATGCTCCATACCCCGCGATCTGAGTGCGCTGATCGGCAAATACGGCGATGATAAAGAAGACTTCAAAAAGGCCGGTAAGGAATACACTATCGACCTCATATATAAATATATGTCCAGAGGAATATCGGGCCTGCATATTTATTCACTGAACAAATACAGGGACCTGGCCGATATTCTTGATGATTCGGGCATAAGATCAAGAGCTTAGGAGGAAACAAAATGGGCTACAAGTCAGACATAGAGATCGCTCAGGCGAACGAGATGAAGAGGATTTCGGAGATCGCCGCTGAGGCCGGCATCGATGAGGATTATGTCGAATATTACGGCAGGTACAAGGCCAAGATCGACTACAACATCCTCAAAGACAGGAAGGACCGCAAGAACGGCAAGCTTATCCTGGTGACCGCGATCACGCCGACTCCGGCCGGCGAAGGCAAGACGACCACCACAGTGGGGCTGGCCGACGGGATGAAGCTGATCGGCAAGAATGTTTTCGTCGCCCTGCGCGAACCTTCACTGGGGCCGGTCTTCGGCATCAAGGGTGGAGCCGCCGGCGGCGGTTATGCACAGGTGGTGCCCATGGAAGATATCAACCTTCACTTTACCGGAGACATGCACGCTATAGGGGCGGCGAACAATCTGATGGCAGCCATGCTCGACAACCACATCCAGCAGGGCAATGCGCTGGGCATCGATCCCAAGAAGATCACCTGGAAGCGCTGTGTGGACATGAACGACCGCCAGCTGCGGAACGTTGTCGACGGCCTCGGCGGCAGGGCGCACGGCGTACCGCGCGAGGACGGATACGACATCACGGTCGCCAGCGAGATCATGGCGATCCTGTGCCTCAGCTCCGATATCAGCGACATGAAGGAGAGGATAGCACGCATAGTAGTGGGTTATACTTATGACGACCAGCCGGTGACCGCGGGGCAGCTGAAAGCTCAGGGCGCGATGACGGCGCTGCTGAAGGATGCCTTAAAGCCGAACCTGGTGCAGACCCTGGAGCACACTCCGGCGTTCGTCCACGGAGGACCGTTCGCCAACATAGCCCATGGATGCAATTCCATAATGGCAACCAAGATGGCTCTCAAGATGGCTGATTATGTGGTCACCGAAGCCGGATTCGGTGCCGACCTGGGAGCCGAAAAGTTCCTGGATATCAAATGCAGGATGGCGGGACTGCAGCCCGATGCAGTAGTTGTCGTGGCTACCGTGAGGGCGCTGAAGCACCACGGAGGCGTTGCTAAGGGCGACCTTGAAAAGGAAAATCTGGAAGCTCTGGAAAAGGGCATGCCCAACCTGCTGCAGCACGTGGATAACATGAAGAACGTATATGGACTGCCGACTGTGGTCGCTATCAACGCATTCCCCACAGATACCAAAGCGGAACTCGACCTGGTGGAAGAAAAGTGCCGCCAGCTAGGCGTCAACGTAGCCCTTTCGGAAGTCTGGGCCCGCGGAGGCGAAGGCGGCAAAGCGCTGGCTGAAGAGGTGATCAGGCTTTGTGAAGAACCAGCTGACTTTAAATTCAGTTATCAAGTGAACGACAGCATCGAGAAGAAGCTGAACGATGTGGCTGTCAACGTATACCGCGCTGACGGCGTCAATATACTGCTGGCTGCGCGCAAGCAGATGAAGAGGCTCGAAGAGCTGGGATTTGGCAACCTGCCGGTGTGCATGGCGAAGACACAATACAGCTTTTCCGACGACGCCTCTCTGCTGGGAGCGCCGCGCGGCTTCCGGGTGACCATCAGGAGCATGAAGGTCAGTGCCGGAGCGGGATTCATCGTTGCGCTGACCGGAGACATCATGACCATGCCGGGACTGCCAAAGGTGCCGGCTGCTGAAAAGATAGACGTAGATGAAAATGGAAAGATTTCGGGACTGTTTTAGGAGGTTTTGATGATGAGTGTAGACAAGGTGGCTTTGAAGGATTTTGTCGCACGTCTGGGTAGCGCCAGTCCTACACCCGGCGGAGGCGGAGCCTGCGCGATAGTTGGAACTTTAGGGACGGCGCTGGGCCACATGGTGGGTTCACTGACCGTCGGCAAGAAGAAATATGCCGCTGTGCAGGAAGATATCATCAGGCTGCAGGCGGAGAGCATCGCCCTGCAGGACAGTTTGATGGCGGCAGTGGATGAGGACGCGATGGCGTTCCAGCCGCTGGCAAGGGCTTATGCTCTGCCATCGGACACTGAAGAAGAAAAGCAGCACAAGGCGGAAGTAATGGAAGAGTGCCTTCTGGCCGCGGCGCAGCCGCCGCTGAAGATCATGGAGCTCTGCGGTGAAGCGATAGAACTGCAGAAGGATTACGCGGAAAAGGGCAGCCGGCTGGCGATATCAGACGCGGGTACCGGTGTGATTTTCTGCAAGGCTGCCATGGAGGGCGCCAGCCTCAATGTATATGTGAATACCACGCTGATGAAGGATCGGGAGACGGCACGAGAGCTGAACAGGCGTGCAGACGCCCTGCTGGAAAAATATGCGGACGCCGCCGATGAGATCTTTCAAGGTGTCGGCAGGAGACTGAAGGGGGAAGATAAATGACAAAATCACTCGGCGGACGTGAAGTAGCCGAAAAGATAAATAAAGAGAACCGTGAGCGGGCCGCCCGCCTGAGAGAGCAGGGCACGCTCCCCTGTCTGGCGATCATCAGGGTCGGCGAAAGAGCGGACGACATCGCTTATGAGAGGCGGGCGGTCCGCAGCGCGGAAGCCACGGGCATCGAGGTGACCCTGAGGCAGCTGGCGGATGATGCCGCTCAGGAGGAGCTGATCTCGCTGATCAGGGGAATCAATGCCGATGACAGTATCCACGGTGTGCTGCTGCTGAGGCCCCTGCCGCGCCGGATGGACGAGGAAACTGTGAGGAACTCGCTGGATCCGCGCAAGGATGTGGACGGGATCACCGACATTTCGCTGGCGGGCGTCTTCTGCGGCGCTCTGAAAGCCGGATATCCGCCGTGCACGGCCGAGGCCTGCATGAGGATCCTCGATCATTATGATATCGACATTGAAGGAAAGAATGCCGTGGTCGTGGGACGCAGTCAGGTGGTCGGCAAGCCGCTGGCCATGATGCTGCTGGACCGCAACGCCACGGTCACCGTATGCCACACGAGGACCGGAGACCTGGCGTCTTTCGCCAGGGAGGCCGATATACTGGTCGCTGCGGCGGGACGCGCGGGTGCTGTCGGCGCTGAATGCCTTTCGCCGGGCCAGGTGGTCATCGATGTCGGCATCAATGTTATCGATGGCAAGCTGTGCGGCGATGTGGATGCAGAGGCTGCTGAAGGTACAGTGGCTGCGAGGACACCGGTCCCCGGAGGCGTGGGCGCGGTCACCGTCAGTGTGCTCTTGAGCCATCTGCTGCAGACAGCAGAGGGGAAATGACATGATAGAAGAATTGAAAAAGTTTGCGGAGCTCGATTTCGAGCGCAAGGAGAGGACCGGGGAAGCAGAGGCTGTTTTCTGTCAGGGAAAGACCCCGGGGCAGATCGCGGCCATCTTTGAGGAACTCTCGCACAGCGGGGAAAATGTGATCGGCACCAGAGCCGATGAAGAGGACTACGCTGCTGTGAAGGAAAAGCTGCCGCAGGCGAGATACTACGAACAGGCGAGGATCATCGCCCTCGTGAACAAAGAAAAGAAGGAATTCGAGGGGACTGTTGCCGTGCTCACCGCGGGGACTGCGGACATACCGGTGGCTGAGGAAGCTGCCGTGACCTGCGAACTGATGGGACATCAGGTAGATCGCATCTACGATGTCGGAGTCGCCGGACTGCACCGGCTGTTATCCAAGGTCGACAGGGTGCGCGCTGCATCGGTCGTCATCGTGATCGCCGGTATGGAAGGTGCGCTGGCTTCGGTGGTCGGCGGACTGGTGGAGTCACCCGTGGTGGCCGTGCCCACCAGCATCGGTTACGGCGCCAGCCTCGGCGGGCTGTCTGCACTGCTGTCGATGCTGAACAGCTGCGCTGCAGGTGTCGGCATCGTCAATATCGACAACGGATACGGAGCGGCCTGCCTCGCGGATAAGATAAGGAGGAGCAAATGAAGATTTTCATAGATTGTACCAACGGGATCAGCACCGACATGGTGCTCAAAGCCCTCATAGATCTGGGAGCGGACGAGGCTGAGATCGCCGCGGAGACTGCAAAACTGGGCGAACTGCCCCATCACCGCGGTTACCGGGATATAAAAAATATGCTGCAGGGATGCGGACTCTCAGAATCTGTGAAGGAAAAAGCGCTGGCCGTTTATCTGGCAATTGCAAAAGCCGAGGCCGAAGTCCACGGTGAGACACTGGAGACAGTCCACTTCCACGAAGTGGGCCGTGATCAGGCCATCATGAACATCGTTTCCGTGGCCGCGGCGCTGGATGTGCTGGGAGCAGATCAGATCAGCTGCTCCGACCTGCACGATGGACACGGGACGATAGAATGCAGCCACGGGAAGATACCGGTCCCCGTACCCGCGGTGCAGGCACTGAAGAAACAGTGTGATTATGTGTTCCGCGAGGATGATATCGACACGGAGATGGTCACCCCCGGCGGGCTGGCACTGCTGATCGGCATCGGCGCCACAAAGGGCAGGATGCCGGCGGCAGAAGAGATCGCAGCCACCGGAGTCGGTCAGGGCACACGCGATACCGGCAGAGACGGATTGAAGATCTACAGCCTCAAATAGCAGGCACGGAGCAGGAAGATGAAGACGTAAAAACAGCGGACTGTTAAAAGTCCGCTGCTTTTTTAAGTATCTTGTCGGTTTCTATGAAACGCTTTATTTTCGATGTGGATGTCTTCGCCATGGGCTCGTCGGTGACTATGAGTTTTTTGATATGCTTGTAAGCCGGCATGCTCTCGTTGATCTTGTCGATATCCCTGTCTGCGATCTTCGCGATATCCTCGCCCGGGAAGAAGTCCCTGACGTAATCGGCGTTGTAGACCAGCTTGCAGCAGAGAACCTGATCTCCCGTGTTCCTGCCCTTTTTACGTGCGGTGAAGACCATGCTTTCCTGCACGTAGGGGAGGTTGTTGATCAAAGTCTCCAGCTCTTCAGGGTAGATGTTCTTGCCGTTCTTCATCACGATGACGTTTTTGCGCCTGCCCGCGAGGAAGAGGTAGCCGTCTTCATCGATGCGCCCCAGATCTCCGGAGTAGAACCAGCCATCCTTGATGACTGCCGCTGTGGCCGCCGGATCGGCAAAGTAGCCGAGCATTACGTTGGGGCCTTTCACCGCGATCTCACCCACGCCCTTTTCATCGGGGTCAATGATCTTGATGTCGACGTTGGGAAGGGCCTTGCCCACAGAGCCCGCCCTGATGGCCGCCGCTGTTTCGATGGCAACTCCGGGGGAGGTCTCCGACAGTCCGTATATCTGTGTCGTCAGGATGCCCATCTTGTTCAGGGCATCGGTGGCTCCGGGGTCTGCGGGGCTGGCACCCGACATGATCAGACGCAGCTTTCCGCCGAGCATGTCGATCGCTTCACTGAAGGCCTGACGCCTTTCTTCAGTGGAATACGCTTCCAGGGGCTGCTGCAGCATGTCCTTCATGGTGTCGCTGATGCCCGATCTGGTCAGCCGGGCCGCCGCTTTTTTGTAGAGCGCCTCTATCAGCAGGGGCACGCTCATGAAGATGGAAGCGTGATATTCGACCAGGTTGTTTCTCAGGTGCTTGAGACCGTCGCAGAAAGCACTCGTGGTGCCGCATGCCAGCATCGAGATGAGGCCGGCCATGGCTCCGTATGTATGGTGATATGGCAGGAATGCCAGGTTCACATCTCCCGGTTCCAGCTTGACGCAGCTGGTGAATGCGTACACGTTTTCGCACAGATTTGTGTGCGAGAGCATCACTGCCTTTGATTTTGAAGTCGTTCCCGAAGTGAACAGGATCACCGCCAGCGAAGAAGGTTCGATCTCCAGATTGTCGTAGCGGTCGTCACCGCGGCTGATCATGTGTGAACCCTCGTGGATCAGCTGCTCCATGGAGATGAAGCCTTCGCAGGGCTCCATGGAGACCCACAGTTCGACCTCAGTGGTCCCTCCGTCGCGCAGCTCTCTGATCATGTCTTCGTTCTCGCGATCGAAAAAGAGGACTTTTGCTCCGCTCCTGATCAGCAGGGATCCCGCCTCATTGACGGGCAGGGCTTTGTCGAGCGGCACTATGGTGTTGCCGCCGGCTGTCGCCGAGAAATATGAGAGAGCCCACGGGTAACTGTTCTTGCCGAGTACTGCGATGGGGCATCCGTCCTTGTATCCGCGTCCCGTGAGGGATGTCGCCAGTGCAGCGACTTCAGAGTCGAACCTCGCGTAGGTAATGCGTTCATAAGACGGTTCTCTGAGGCTGCCGTGCTTTACGATGTAAGCGTCGGCGTCGTGGAATCTGGCAACTGCGTTCAGCAGCAGTTCGTGCAGATCTCTGTATTTATGCTGGGGGTACAATATGTCTAAATGCTGTCCCATTTCTTTCCTCCGGATCCCGGCCGGCCGACGGCCTCCCGGGACTTCCAAAAAATCAAATACTATATTATCTAGTTATCGATACTAGATTACAGCGTTACCATCACTCTGTCAAGTGATATTGACAATTAATTTGCTTACATGGTATCTTTTTTAAGAGTATAAAACCGCATGAGGAGATAATGTATGGAATTCAAGTTGCCGAGATGGGAAGAACTGCCGGATATGGACCTCTACCTGGAACAGGTGCTGTCGCTGCTGGACCAGTGGCTGGGAGGCAGACTGCCCGGCAGGAGCAAAAAGGTGCTCACAAGGACCATGGTCAATAATTATGTAAAACAGAAGATAATACCGGCACCCGTGAACAAAAAATATGAAAAGAGATCCGTGGCGGCGCTGTTCCTGATAGCTTATCTCAAGTCTATATATGCGATCAGCGATATCGCGAGACTGATCAGCCTCGCGATGAGCAAGGACGACATGGCGGTAGCTTACAACAAATTCTGCGAGTTCACCGAGCAGGCCGTGGGCGAAGTATATGCGGATGCCGAGGGCTACGAAGAGATGGACTATCTGATGAAGTCGGTGGCCGGTTCGTTTGCCTGTCAGCTCTTTGTCATGAAGGAGCACCTCAAGAAGTGAGACGGGAAAGCGGCGGACGCCGTTTTTCTTGACAAACAGAGGAAAACTAAATAGAATAGAGCAGTACAAGTCAATACGGACTGAGAAGGAGAGGAGTAGCGCGGCTGCCCCCGCCAGAGAAGGAGATCCAAGGGCTGGAAGGTCTCCGGGAAGGCGATGCGTGAAGGTTGCTCCGGAGTCCGGCAGCAATGAAGAGCCGGGCGCGCCCAGGGCGCGGAACGGAAAAAAGGTGGTACCGCGGACAGTGATCACAAGTTCGTCCTTTTGGAGGACGAATTTTTTAATACACAAGGAGAACAATAAAATGGAAAAAAATCTTGCCAAAACTTACGATCCCAAGAGCTTTGAGGATCGTATCTATGAAGAATGGGAAAGCAGGGGCGCCTTCATCGCCGAGCGCGATGAGAACAAAAAGCCCTTTACTATAGTGATGCCGCCGCCAAACATTACGGGACAGCTGCACATGGGCCACGCTCTCGACCAGACACTGCAGGACGTGCTCATCCGCTGGAAGCGCATGCAGGGCTATTCGGCCCTCTGGCTGCCCGGATCGGATCACGCCAGCATCGCGACCGAGGTCAAGGTCGTCGAAAAGCTGCGTGAATACGAAGGCAAAGAGAAGGAAGATATAGGAAGAGAAAAGTTCCTGGAGCGCGCCTGGGAATGGAAGCGCATCTACGGGGGCAAGATAACGCAGCAGTGCAGAAAGCTGGGAGACTCCTGTGACTGGAGCCGTGAGAGGTTCACGATGGACGAAGGCTGCAACCGCGCGGTGAAGGCTTTCTTTGTGAGACTCTACAAGAAGGGGCTCATTTACAGGGGCAACCGTCTCATCAACTGGTGCCCCGAGTGCGGCACCTCGCTCTCGGATGCAGAGGTAGAGCATGAGGACAAGAACGGAAAGTACTGGTACTTCAGGTATCCGGGAGCGGACGGCTCTGAGGGTATTGTGGTCGCCACTTCGCGTCCGGAGACCATGTTCGGCGACGTGGCCATAGCGGTCAGCCCGGACGATGACAGATACAGGGATATGGTCGGCAAAAAAGTGATCCTGCCGCTGGTCGGCCGCGAGATACCGATCATAGCCGATCCCTACCCGGATCCGGAAAAGGGCACCGGTGCCGTGAAGATCACACCGGCGCACGACGAGAACGACTTTGAAGTCGGCCAGAGGCACGACCTCGAGCAGCTCTGCTGCATCAACAAAGATGCCACCATGAACGATCTGGCCGGTAAATACGAAGGTATGGACAGGTATGAGTGCCGCAGGGCATGGGTCAGCGACCTCGAAGAGGCCGGCTACCTCGTGAAGACGGAAGACATGGTGATCCCTGTGGGCGAGTGCTACCGCTGCCACACCGCGGTGGAGCCGATGCTGTCGGAGCAGTGGTTCGTAAGGATGGAAGAGCTGGCCAAGCCGGCCCTCGAAGCCGCTAAGGACGGCAGACTGAACCACGTGCCCGAGAGGTTCACCAAAGTCTACACCCACTGGCTGGAGAACATCAGAGACTGGTGTATCTCGCGTCAGCTGTGGTGGGGACACCGCATACCGGCTTACTACTGCGAAGACTGCGGTGAGATAACAGTCAGTGCAGAAACACCCGACAGATGCGAAAAATGCGGCAGCACCAGGCTGCATCAGGATGAAGACGTGCTGGACACCTGGTTCTCATCGGCACTGTGGCCTTTCTCCACACTGGGCTGGCCTGAGGAGACTGAAGATCTCAAGTACTTCTACCCGACCGACGTGCTGGTCACCGGTTACGATATCATCTTTTTCTGGGTAGTCAGGATGGTGTTCTCGGCCCTCGAAGTCACCGGTGAAAGCCCCTTCAAGTACGTTTACGTACACGGACTGGTGCGCGATGCGCAGGGCCGGAAGATGAGCAAATCGCTGGGCAACGGTATCGACCCGCTGGAGGTCATCGACCAGTATGGTGCGGATGCGCTGAGATTCATGCTGTCTACCGGCATCACTCCGGGAAATGACATGAGGTACTCGGAGGACAAGATCGAGGCTGCCAGAAACTTTGCTAACAAGCTGTGGAACGCTTCGCGTTTCGTGATCATGAATCTTCAGGACGAGAACGGCGAGTTCCGCGAGATGGCGGAGGAAGACGGTGCCGCCCTGCAGGATGAAGACAAGTGGATGATTTCCGCAGTAAACGATGCCGCCAGGGAAGTGACCGCCCACATGGACAAATTCGACCTGGCGCTGGCCGGACAGAAGGTATATGACCTGATATGGAACGAATACTGCGACTGGTATATAGAGATCGTGAAGGGAAGACTCTACGGAGACGATGAAGAGGACAAGAAGGTCGCCAGGATGGTGCTCGTAAGAGTGCTCAAAGACCTGCTGCGGATGCTGCATCCGTTCATGCCGTTCATCACCGAGGAAATCTGGAGCTTCCTGCCGGCGGGAGCGCCGCAGGCGGACAACCCGGACAACTTCCTGATCAGGGAGCGCTGGCCGCAGTACAGCGAAGCCGACTCCTATCCCGAAGAGACAGCCAAGCTGGAGATGGCAAAGGAAGCTATCCGCGCCATCAGAAACATCAGGGCCGAAGCGGAAGCCGCGCCTTCAAGAAAGCTGTCAGCGGTGATCCTGGCGACGGGCAAGCCGCTGGAGTACTGCCGTGCAGCCGAAAGGTACATCAAAAAGCTGGCCAACATCACTGCTATAGATTTCATCGAGGACAAGAAGGATGCGCCTGAAGATGCCATGAGTGCGGTCATCGCCGGCGCCGAGATATACATTCCGCTGGACGAGCTGGTCGATTATGCGCAGGAAAAAGAGAGGCTGACCAAAGAAAAGAAGAGGCTGGAAGGCGAAGTCAGGAGATCCGAGAAGATGCTCGGCAACCCGGGATTCGTGAACAAGGCTCCTCAGAAGAAGATAGATGAAGAAAAAGAAAAGAAAGTGAAATATGAGGATATGCTGGCCAAGGTAAGCGAACAGCTGGCGATGGTGGAGAAAAAATTACCATGAATGAAGCGGGAAAGAGAGCGGTAGCACAGCTGGATCAGCTGATGAAATTCGGCAGCCGGCTGGGACTGGAGCGTATACAGGAACTGCTGCACACACTGGGTGATCCTCAGGAGGATCTGAAGGTCATCCACGTGGCGGGAACCAACGGCAAGGGCTCTGTCTGCCGGTATATATATGAGGTCCTGCAGGCGAACGGCTACCGTACGGGGCTGTACACCTCACCTTATATAGAGGAATTCAATGAACGTATCGAATACAACGGCGAGCGCATCGGAGACGATGAGCTCGCCTCCTGCACTGACAGGGTAATGGCGGCCATCGACGATATGCTGGCAGGAGGCTGGGAAAGCCCGACAGAGTTCGAAGCCATCACGGCTGTGGCGGTGCTCTATTTCCATCTCAAATCGCCGGATTTCGTGATCCTCGAGGTGGGACTGGGCGGCAGGGGCGATTCTACGAATATAACTGATCGTCCGCTGGTCAGCGTCATCACATCTGTCTCATACGATCACATGGATCGACTGGGCAGCACCCTGAGCGAGATCGCGGCGGAAAAGGCCGGCATCATCAAGCCCGGATGCCCGGTGGTTTCCGCGGTGAAAGAGGAAGAAGCCGCCAGAGTCATCGCGAGGACAGCTTATGAGAAGGGCTGCGTGCTGCACAACGCTTCGGCTTACAAGCGCAGGATCGTCAGCATGGACATCACGGGAGCCGAATTCAACGCCTGGATCGGGGAGACTTTTTACCCGGGCGTGAAGATTTCCATGAGCGGCGCTCATCAGGTCGACAACGCGGTGTGCGCCCTGGCTGCTATTGAAATACTCAGGAAATCAGGTATAATAAAAATAGTACGTCCTGCTCTCGACGAGGGCATGAAGAGGGCGGTACAGATAGGAAGGTTTGAAGTATTCGGCGATCAGCCGATGTACATCCTGGACGGAGCGCATAATCAGGATGGGATGCGTTCGCTGGCTGCTGCGGTGAAGAGCGACCTTCCGGATGCAAGGATCATAACGGTGATCGGTATACTGGCCGACAAGGCGGTAGACGACATACTGGATGAAGCGTCATCGATCGGTGACCGCTTTATTGCTGTCGAACCCGATAACCCGAGGAAGCTGGATCGCGCCGCCCTGCGGGAAAAGCTCGAAGAGCGCGGAAAAATGTGCACTGAGGCGGAGAGCGCTGAAGATGCACTGCGGCAGGCGCGTGAGGCATGCAGCAAAAAAGATAAAGGATATGATGTGATCCTCTGCGCGGGATCGCTGTATCTCATAGGGGAACTGAGGAGGATAATCAAGCATGAGCGTAGATAAACGCAAAAAAGTGCTGCTGTTTTACAATCCGTACTCCGGCAACGGAATGTTCAAAAACAGCCTGGATATGATCATACACAAATTTCAGGAGCAAAAGCTGCTGGTGGTACCCGTCAGGTCGGAGAAAGGGCCTATCATCGAGGAGGCGCTGGACGCCATCGATGAGGACGATTACAGGGAGATCATCGTGGCCGGCGGTGACGGTACGCTGAACATGTGCGTCAATGCGATGCTCAAGCGCGACATACACCTGCCTATCGGCTTATTCCCTGTGGGAACGGCCAACGACTTTGCCTACTATTTCGATCTTCCGCAGGAGGTCGAAGAAATGGCTGACGTGGCCATCGGAGATCACATTTCCACCGCGGATGTGGGACGCTGCAATGACAGATATTTTATCAATGTGGCCGCCATGGGCAGCCTGGTGGATGTAAGCCAGAAGACGGACCCCAACCTCAAGAATACTCTGGGGATATTCTCATACTATCTCAAGGCGCTGGGAGAACTGAGCAGCATGAAGCCGCTCCATGTGAAGCTGATAACCGACGACCATGTCTATAAAGAGACCATGTATTTCATGGTGGTCATGAACGGCAAATCGGCCGGCGGGTTCAAGAAGATATCGCCCCAGTCAGACATCAACGACGGACTGCTGGATGTGATCCTCTTCCGCAAGATGCCCTTTATGGAGTTCGGGCCGCTGCTGTTTTCGGTGCTCCAGGGCAATCACCCGAAGAACAAACATGTGCTGGTGTTCAACACCGATCACCTGCGCATAGAGTCCGATGAAGAGATATCTACGGATGTCGATGGCGAGAAGGGCGAAAAGCTGCCCCTCGAATTCAAAGTGCTGCCGAAGAGGCTGCAGATATTCACACCTGAAAGGAGCGAAGAGGATGCCGTTGCTGAAGATGATGGAAACTGAAGACAGGGAAGAACTGGCGGATTTCTTCGGGCGCATGGAGATGGATGCGCCCTGGGAAGGCGACGGGATCAGGCGACAGCTCACATGCTGGAAAGTGACCCATGGCTGCGAAGGCTACATCGCCGGAGCCGTGGCCCTCGGGAGGAGTGAAGGCAACTTTTTCCTGGAGGAGATTGCTGTCGATTACATATATAGAAAAATGAAACTTGGAAAAATCATGCTGGACAAGGTAGTCAGGACTGTAAGGTGCGAGGGCGGAAGTGTGCTCTACGCCGAGGTCGAGGACGGCAGGTTTTTCGAAAAGAACGGGTTCGTGGCCGCCAGGGAGGGCGCACCCGCGAATATGATGCTGGAGGTCTGAGTATGAAGATAATAGTCGATGGAATGGGCGGAGACAACGCACCGGCTGCGATCGTCGAGGGCGCTGTCGAAGCTGCCGCGGAACTTTCCGCGGAATATGAGATCTGTATTGTTGGCAGAGAAGATCTCATCAGTACGGAGCTGAAAAAATACGAGTACCGGGCGGGGCAGATAACGATCCGCGACTGCAAAGAAAAGATCGAGATGGAGGATGCGCCTGTGAAGGCGGTGCGCACCAAGAAAGATTCTTCGATGGTGGTCGGTATCAACATGGTGAAAAACGGCGAGGGAGACTGCTTCATTTCGGCCGGGAATTCCGGAGCCCTCATGGCGGGAGGATTGTTCATCCTGGGGAGGATCCAGGGAATAGACAGGCCGCCCATCGCCAGCATATACCCGATCCTCGGCGGTACGCCGTCGCTGCTGATCGATGCGGGCGCAAATTCTGAATGCAAGCCCAACAATCTGGTGGAATTTGCCCACATGGGCAGCATATATATGGAAAAGGTGATCGGAAGAGAGAACCCCACGGTCGGCCTTGTCAACCTCGGCGTCGAGGAGGGCAAGGGCTCCACATTGACCAAGTCTGCGTTCATGCTGCTGCAGAAGAGCAATTTGAACTTCATCGGGAATGTGGAAGCCAGGGAAGTGCCTAAGGGAGCCTGCGATGTGATAGTCTGCGATGGCTTTGTGGGCAACGTGATCCTCAAGCTGACCGAGGGCCTGGCATGGAACATCCTGGGGCTTCTCAAAAAGAAATTTACCGACGGGACTAAGGCCAAGATGGGTGCCTTGCTGCTCAAGAGCAAGCTCAAGGAGCTGAAATCGGAATTCGATTATTCCGAGTACGGCGGGGCGCCGATCCTGGGTGTCAAAGGTGCTGTTGTGAAGACGCACGGCTCTGCGAATGCCAACGCAGTCAAGAATACGATCCTCAAGTCGATACCTTACGCAGAGGAGAATGTCGTGCAGAAGATCCAGAATTCCGTTCTGGAGATCGAGGAGATCGTAAATAGTGAACAAGAGTGATTTTAAGAACAAGACGGGTTATGAGTTCAGGGACCCGAAGCTGCTGCAGCAGGCGGTGACTCATAGTTCATACACCCGTGATAAGAATCTGCCGCGGACAGAGTGCAACGAGAGGCTGGAGTTCCTCGGGGATGCTTTTTTCGATGCCATCATCGGCGAAGAACTGTACGACCGCTTTCCGGAGAAGAATGAGGGGAGCTTGACGCAGTACAGAGCGCAGATAGTTTGTGAAAATTCGCTGGCGGAGACCGGCCGCAGGCTGGGAGTAGGAGATATGCTCCGGCTGGGCAAGGGCGAAGAGCAGACGGGCGGTCGCCATCGCGAATCGATAATAGCCGATGCCACGGAAGCCATCATCGGAGCCGTATACAAGGATTCCGGATATGAAAAGACACGGGATTTCGTGCTCCGCATGTTCGCCTGGAGGGTGGAGGATGCCGTCAACGGGAAATGCCGCAGCGACTACAAGAGCGCGTTCCAGGAGCGCGTCCAGAGTCAGGGGCAGGCGGAGATCACTTATGAGATGCTGAAAGAAGAGGGGCCGGATCATGCGAAGACTTTCTATGTTGAAGTCAGAGTGGACGGCACGCCGTGCGGCAGGGGCCGGGGACACAGCAAGAAGGAAGCTGAGCAGCACGCCGCCCGGGAAGCTATATTAAAGGGAGACAAGGATGTACTTTAAAAGGCTGGAGATCCATGGATTCAAATCTTTTGCCGAGCCGGTGACTATAGAGTTCGACAGGGGCATCACCTGCGTGGTCGGGCCCAACGGCAGCGGCAAGAGCAACATTTGTGATGCCATCCGCTGGGTCCTCGGAGCGCAGAGCGCCAAGGCGCTGCGCGGCGACAAGATGGAAGATGTCATCTTTGCCGGCAGTTCCAGCAGGAAGTCGCGGGGGATGGCGGAAGTCACCCTGGTGATCGATAATTCCGACGGAGCTCTCGATATTGATTACAACGAGGTGGCCATCACCCGGCGCATGTACCGCTCGGGTGAGAGCGAATACCTCATCAACAATAACCCCTGCCGCATGAAGGATATCCGCGAGCTGACCATGGATACCGGGATCGGCGTTGAAGGATACTCCATCATCGGCCAGGGAAAGATCAGCGATATCATCAGCAACAACACCGAGAGCATCCGGGAGATCCTGGAGGAAACGGCCGGGATCGTGATGTACCGCAGCAAAAAAGCTGAAGCCGAGCGAAAGCTGGCTTCGGCTTCTTCGAATATGGAGAGAGTCGGTGACATCATCGGCGAGATCGAGGGGCGCATCGGCGGTCTCCGGAGCGACAGTGAAAAGGCCGCGGAATTCCTGAAACTGCGCGAGAGACACAGAAAGCTGGAGATAAACATCACCCTGAAGAACATCGACAACATCAGGGAAAAGGACAAGATGATCAGCGAAGACCTGACAGAGCTGTCGCGCCTGATAGAGGAGACGGGACGGAACAAGCGGGAAACGAGCGGGAAGATCTCCGCCTGTGCTGCCAGAAGGGACGAACTGGATCAGAGGATCGAGGAAGCCAGAGCCCGCCAGGTGAAGATCATGGGCGAGGTCAACGCCCTCGTGAGCCGCGGCAGGGTGGAGAGCGAGAGGCTGGCCGCCATCGAAAGGAGCAGCGCCCTGCTGGAGGAAGAGATCAGCCAGCTGGAAGAAAAAATCGCGCGTGAGGAGAATAATTCCCGCGAGCTGTTCCAGCGCAAACGCCAGTGGGACGAAAAGCTGGCCGTGCTCTCACGGGAGCTGCAGCAAAAGCTCAGCTCGCATGAGGCCGAGAGACAGGCTCAGGCCAGGGCCGGGCGGGAGCTCGATGAGAAGAAAAACGACCTCTTTGAGCTGCAGCAGAAAATCAGCAGCAAGAACATGGAGATCGCCAGCATAGAAAATCTGGAGGAGACGCTCAACAACCGGCGCGAGGCCGTGCTCTCGGAACGCCATTCGGGCGAAGACAACAGCAGCGATTCGCAGGAGATGCTGGAGGCTGCGGTGGCTGCCAGAAAAGAGCTGCAGCAGCGTGAAGACGAGCTCAAGCAGGAACGCGAAATGTGCCGCTCCCGCCGCGATGAAAGCGCTTACAGCGAAAGGGAACTGGCGCGCAGGCTGGAGGGCCTGAAGATAGAAGCGGGCAAGATCTCTTCCAGGAAGAAGACCATGGAGGAGATGGAGTCCAATTATGAGGGATACAACTATGCAGTGCGCTTCATCATGAAGCAGAGGCTGGAGGGAGTAGACGGTGTAGTTGCCGATCTGCTCACGGTCCCCGAGGGCATGGAGATCGCCATGGAGACTGCGCTGGGCGCCAAGATGCAGAACATCGTCTGTGAATCTGACGATGTCGCCAAGCGGGGCGTGACCCTTCTGAAAGAAAGCCGGGCGGGACGCCTGACTTTCCTGCCGGTGGGCTCGGTGCGGCCTGCAGAGATCAGGAAGTCGCCTGATGTGGATCAGGCGCCGGGATTCTGCGGTTATGGTGCAGAATGTGTCCGCTTTGACGAAAAGTACCGCAGCATCGCTGAATACCTGCTCGGGGGGACACTGGTCGTCGACAACATGGACAACGCTGTCGCGCTCTCCAAGAGAGCCGGCAGGAGATACAAGATCGTTACCCTGGAAGGCGAGATAATAAATTCGCGCGGTGCGATCACAGGAGGTCAGTTCAGGAACAAGTCCGCCAACATACTGGAGAGGAAGGCGGAGATCGGGCACCTGGGAGAACGGCTCCGGAAAATGTATGCAGATGTGGATAAGATCACGGCGCAGCTGACAGAGCTGCGGCAGCAGGAGCAGGAACTCGCGGCCGAGTCCAGCCGCCTCGACGGGGAAATAAGCGGGCTCGAGAGGGATTCCTTTGCCAAAGACAATGAGATCACGATCCTGAAGACGGCGCTCACTGACTTTGAGAGCAGCCGTGAGAAGTGGGAGAAGGAACTCTCCAACATCGACTACGAGCAGAAGAATTCGGACACCGCTATCGCGAGGCTGCGCGGAGAAGTAGCCGATCTGCAGCAGCGCTCGGATGAGCTGAAGCGGGAACTTGAAGAGGGCAGTGAAGCTTATGAGAGCGAACGCAGCCGGCTGGAGTCCGTCAATGCGGAGATCACCGAGGCCAGGATAGAGGTCAGCGGCTGCGAGAACGAGAAGGCCAAGGCCGATGCTCTGGTGGAGCGCGTGAACGAATCCATCAGAAGCTTTACGGAGGAAAAGGAGCGCAAGCAGAAGACTCTGACGGAGCAGAAGGCAGAAAAGTCCAGGCTGGAGGAGAACCGCGATTCCGGCAGCAGCGAGATCAGCGCCATGAGCAGCGAAAAAACCGCTGTCGACGAAGAGCTTTCAAAGCTGACCGCCGAGCGCAACAGCACGGCCGCCGCTTACGAGGAGGCCCAGAAGGAACGCGATGCCATCGAACGCAGATCGCTGGGACTCTCCAACCAGAAGAACGAGCTGGATATACAGCGCGCCCGTCACGAGACGCAGCTGGAGAATGCACGCGGCAAGCTCCGGGACGAATTCGAGATATCGTACATGCAGGCCATGGACTACCGCGATGAGGATTTCGTGGTCTCCGCAGCCATAAAGGAAAACCGCGAGATCAAGAAACGCCTGCGGGAGCTGGGCGAAGTGAATATCGGAGCCATCGAAGAGTACAAGACGGTGAGCGAAAGATATGGATTCCTCACCGCGCAGCGCGACGATATCGAAAAATCGATGGACGAGCTGAACGGCATCATTTCCGATATGGACAGGATCATCCGGCGCAAGTTCAAGGACAGCTTTGATCAGGTGGTCACCAACTTTGAAGAAGTCTTCCGCGAGCTCTACGGGGGCGGTCATGCCAGGATAACGCTGGGCGATCCCGGCGATCCATTCGGCTCTGATATCGAGATCACAGCGCAGCCGCCGGGCAAGCAGCTGAAGAACATCAATCTGCTGTCGGGTGGAGAAAAAACGATGACGGCGATAGCGCTGATGTTCGCGGTCCTGAAGACAAAACCGACGCCGTGCTGTATACTGGATGAAGTAGAAGCAGCGCTGGATGACAGCAATCTGGATATTTTCGGCAACTACGTGCGCAAATTCCAGGGCGTGCAGTTCACGCTGATAACTCATCAGAAGACGACTATGGAGCACGCCGATGTCATGTACGGCATCACTATGCCGGAGAGCGGCGTTTCCAAGGTATATTCCCTGCGCATGGACAGCGATCCGGAGCAGGCTTAGTGTAATGGAGGTGTGTGCAGATGCAGATGCACTCAGAAAAGAAAAAATCCTTTTTCGGCAGGCTTACAGAGCGGCTGAACGAGGTGTTCACAGGCAAATCGGAAATAGACGATGAACTGATGGACAGCCTGGAGGAAATACTGATAACTTCAGATATGGGCATGGAGACCACCATGCACATCATGGACAGGCTGGAAGCTACAGTTCATGACGAACATATAAAAGAGGCGGCCACATTAAAGGTGATCCTGAAGAAGGTACTCATCAATATGGTCGACAAGGGCGAAGCCCTGAAACTATCGCAGAAGTCACCGCTGGTGATACTGATGATAGGTATCAACGGAGGCGGCAAGACGACTACCATAGGGAAGATAGCTTATCGCTGCCAGCAGGAGGGAAAGAGCGTCCTCCTGGCGGCGGCGGATACCTTCAGAGCGGCGGCCGGAGAGCAGCTGGAGATCTGGGGCGAGAGGATAGGCGTTCCTGTGATAAAACATCAGGAGGGAGCTGATCCTTCGGCGGTCCTCTTCGATGCCTGCCAGTCGGCAAAGGCCAGAGGGACCGATGTGCTCATCTGCGATACGGCCGGCAGACTGCAAAACAAGAAGAACCTGATGACAGAGCTGGAGAAGATGAACAAGGTCATCGACCGTGAGTTCCCGGAAGCCGACAGGGAGACCCTGCTGGTGCTGGACGCGACCACGGGCAAGAATGCCGTGTCTCAGGTCAGGGAGTTCGGTGAAGTTGCTGACCTGACCGGAGTGATACTGACAAAACTGGACGGTACGGCCAAGGGCGGTATCGCGGTAACTATAGCAGAGGAATTCGATATGCCGATAAAGTTTGTCGGTGTGGGGGAAAAGCTCGAGGATCTGGAAGCTTTCGACCCTGCAGAATTCATAGGAGGAATTTTCGATGACTAAACCGGTTGTAGCTGTGGTCGGGAGACCGAATGTGGGAAAATCGACCTTTTTCAACCGCATAGTGGGCAGAAGGGTCGCCATAGTGGAGGACACCCCCGGGGTCACCAGGGACAGGATCTATGCCGATGCCGATTGGAACGGCATAGATTTTGCTGTCATCGACACCGGCGGCATCGAGCCTTCGAACGCAGAGCCGATCCCGGCGCAGATGCGTGCCCAGGCGGAAGTCGCCATGGAAACTGCGGATGTCGTGCTCTTCATTGTCGACGGCAGAGAAGGGCTGACGACGGCCGACCACGAAGTGGCCGATATGCTGCGCAGAAAATCCGATAATGTGCTCTTAGTTGTCAACAAGGTGGATACCACGAGGCTGCCGGACGATTTTTATGATTTTTACGAGCTGGGGCTGGGAGAGCCGCTGGCCATATCGGCGGCCAACATGCTGGGCCTCGGCGATGTGCTGGACCGCGTGGTGGAGCTGTTCCCGGAGGGCGCCGGTGAAGAGGAAGATGACCGCATCAACATCGCGGTCATCGGCAAGCCGAATACCGGAAAATCTTCGCTCGTTAATGAAATACTCGGAGAAAACCGCGTGATAGTTTCCGATATTGCGGGCACGACACGCGATTCCATAGATACTCCATTTACCAAGGACGGCGTCAAGTACACGCTGGTGGATACGGCTGGCATCCGGCGCCGCAGCAAAGTATATGAGGACGTGGAGAAATACAGCATCGTGCGTGCGATCGCGGCCATCGAGCGCTGCGACGTGTGCCTGCTGATGATCGACGCTGCCAGCGGCATCACCGAGCAGGACAAGAAAATAGCAGGAGTGGCTCACGAAGCCGGAAAGAGCATCGTGATCTGTGTCAACAAGTGGGATCTCATAGAAAAGGACACGGGCACCATGAAAAAATTCCGCGGGGACATCGCGCGGGAACTGACATTCATGTCGTACGCTCCGGCAATATTCATATCGGTGCTCCGGCACCAGCGTATAGATCAGGTGCTCGAAGTTTCGCGCGCGGTAGCCGAGAACAGGGCTATGAGGGTGCCGACCGGCAGACTCAACAGCCTGATTTCGGATGCGGTGATGATGAAACAGCCGCCTGCCGACAAGGGCAGGAGACTGAAGATATACTATGTGGCGCAGATCGGCGTCAAGCCGCCGCTGTTCTCCTTCCAGGTGAACGACAGAAAGCTGATGCACTTTTCATATTCGCGCTATCTGGAGAACAAGATCCGCGAGGCGTTCGGCTTTGAGGGAACTTCGGTGAAGTTTGTATTCAGAGAAAAAGGAGAGAGACAGAATGTATAGCTTTCTCGTTGTATTCATAAACTATTTAGCCAATGGCGGCATGCCTGCCGGCATGGTGGCGGATACCGGAGAGGGAACGCTGCTGACGGGACTGCAGTTCGCTGCGGACGGGAGCATGAGGGGCTTTTTTGCACTCGGCTTCGTCATGATCGCCATAGCTTATCTTGTTGGCAATATATCCCCGTCCACGATTATAGCCCGGGCCAAGGGGATCGATATCAAGAAAGCGGGCAGCGGCAATGCGGGGACAACAAACGCCACGCGCGTGCTCGGCAAAAAAGCCGGTGCGGTGACCCTGCTGGTCGACGTGGCCAAGGGCGCGCTGATCGTGCTCGCAGGAAGGCTGCTGGGCGGTGATTTCCTGGCGGGTGCCATGGTAGTGCCCGTGCTGCTGGGTCACATCTGGCCGGTGTTCTTCAAGTTCCAGGGCGGAAAAGGTGTGGCTACGGCTTTTGGTGCACTGGTCATGCTGTGCCCCTGGATAGGACTGGGAGACCTGATACTGGTGATCCTGGGAGTCCTCATCGGGAGACGTATGTCAGTCGGTTCGGTAGTCGGCTGTGTCGCCAATCCGATCCTGACGTGGATATTTCTGCCCGGCTTTTTTGTAGACGGGCTTTTCATGGCTCTGATCGTGCTGTTCAAGCACAGGAGCAATATACTGAGACTGGCCAGGGGCCAGGAGCCGAAGATCAGTCTCGGAAAGAGCAAGTAAAGGAGTTAATCATGAGAAAAATCGGAGTAATCGGAGCAGGCAGCTGGGGTACGGCACTGTCGATAACCCTTGCGAACAAAGGCCATGATGTAAAGATCTGGGACCTTGATGAACAGCATCTCAGTGAGCTGAAGAACAACAGGGAGAATGTGCGCTATCTGCCGGGCATCAAGTTCCCCGAAAAGCTGAATACGGCACCCGGCGTCGCCGAAGCTCTGGACGGAGCCGACATCGCGCTGTTCTCTGCGCCGGCACAGCATTTCCGCAGCGCGTTCAAGGGGGCGCTCCCTTATATCACGCCGCAGATGACTATTGTAAATGTGGCCAAGGGCATCGAACAGAAATCTCTGAAGAGGATGTCCGAGATAGCTTATGAGATAAAGCCGGATGCCAAATATGTGGTTCTTTCCGGACCTTCGCACGCTGAGGAAGTGGGAAAGCTGCTGCCGACCACGGTAGCTGTAGGCAGCAGGGACCGCGCCCTGGCGGAATACATTCAGGACGTTTTCATCACGGACCGCTTCAGGGTCTACACCTGCGATGACATCATCGGGATGGAACTGGGCGGATCGCTGAAGAACATTATAGCTCTCGGCGCAGGTATATCGGACGGCATGGGTTTTGGTGACAATGCCAAGGCGGCACTGATGACCAGAGGCCTCGCTGAGATCTCGCGTCTGGGGATCGCTCTGGGCGCTGATCCGGCCACCTTTGCAGGACTGACCGGTGTCGGCGATCTGATAGTTACCTGCACCAGTATGCACTCCCGCAACAGACGCTGCGGCATCATGATCGGTGAGGGAATGGCGCCTGAGGAAGCCACTGAGAAAGTGGGCATGGTAGTCGAAGGAATCTTCACGACGGAGGCCGCTTATGAACTGGCCCGCAAGGTGGGCGTCGAGATGCCGATCACCGAGGAAATATACAAGGTGATCCAGGGAGAAGAGGACGCCAGAGATGCGGTGACCAGCCTCATGGGGAGAGATCGCAGACATGAACGGGACTGAGACTTTCAACATCCAGACCTTCGGATGTCAGATGAATGAGAGGGATTCGGAGACCCTGGCCGGGATGCTGCGCGAAATGGGATATCAGGCCACAGGGGACAGGGACCGGGCGGATATCGCCATCATCAACACCTGCTCTGTGAGGGAGCATGCGGACGAACGGTTCTTCGGCACGCTGGGACAGCTGAAAAAGATCAAGGAAGCTCGTCCCGATTTTGTGGTCTGTGTCTGCGGCTGCATGATGCAGCAGCAGCACATTGTCGACCGCGTAAAGTCCAAATACCCCTGGGTGGATATCATTTTCGGCACCAACAATCTGCACCGCTTTCCAAAGCTGCTGCAGAAGGTAAAGCAGGAAAAGGAAAAAATACTGGAAGTCTGGCCGGAAGGCGGCGAGATAGTAGAGAACCTGCCGTCGCAGCGCCTCTACCGCCATAAGGCCTTTGTCAATATCATGTATGGGTGCAACAATTTCTGTACTTACTGCATCGTGCCCTATACGCGCGGCCGCGAGCGGAGCCGCGACCCTGAGAACGTGCTGCAGGAAATACGCGATCTGGCTGCTGAGGGCACCAAAGAAGTCACCCTGCTGGGGCAGAATGTGAATTCCTACCGCGGAGCGGGCGGAGTGGATTTCAGCGACCTGATCTACCGCATCGCCGATATCGACGGTATAGAGCGCATCCGCTTCATGACTTCACATCCAAAGGATCTCTCCGACAAGCTGATCGAAGCTTACCGCAGCTGTGACAAACTGTGCGGCCACATACATCTTCCCGTACAGTCGGGCAGCGACAGGGTCCTCAAACGCATGAACCGGCACTACACACGTGACCAGTATCTGACGATAATAGACAAGCTGCGTCAGGCGCGCCCTGACATAGCGATCACTACCGATATAATCGCGGGCTTCCCCGGGGAAACCGAAGAGGACTTTGAGCAGACACTGGATATCTGCCGCCGGGTGGTTTATGATTCCGCGTTTACTTTCATTTACTCGGTCCGCAAGGGTACTCCGGCGGAGAATTATCCCGACCAGATTCCGGAGGATGTCAAGCACGAGAGATTTGACCGTCTCGTAAATCTCATCAACGAGGGTTCGGCCGCCAGGAACAAGGCCCTCTGCGGAAAAACTGTCAAAGTGCTCGTAGACGGTGCCAGCAAGGCTGACAGCAGCATGCTGACGGGCCGCACGGACGGGTTCAAACTGATAAATTTTCGCGGTGAAAACAATCTTATTGGTGAGACTGTCGAGGTCAAAATCACAGAATCCAAAACATTCAGCCTTCTTGGAACTGAGAAAGACCGCGAGGCCTAGTTTGCTGAAAATTCACAATATTGAAAAGCGCTTGAAATTGCAGGATTGCATATATATAATGATATTGCGTTATTACAATATCATAATATCATTTATTAGTAGGAGGAGCTAATGAGCACTATTACTTTTCTAATCATTTTTCCGATAGTGATTGGTCTGGTTCTTTTGGTTCTCAAGGCAGATGCAGCAAGAGGAATGGTCGTCAGGATCGCAGCAGCGGTCATAGCGGCAGCTTCTATTTTCCTAGTTGTGCAGAATTTCAGCAGCGGAGGGCAATACTTCCACGTAGAACACGCTGAAATGATCGGCCAGGTAATGATGTATTTCGAGATCGCTTTCTCGGTTATCATCGTTGTCCTCGGTATCATGCACAAGAGACTTCTTGCCCCTGTATTTGCTGTCATCCAGACCCCGATAATGGTCTGGTTTGAAGTCACCAAGGGCCATCACATCGAAGTAACAAGTCAAATGTATGTTGACAGGTTGTCAATGATCATGGTACTGATCATCGGTATCATCGGTAGTCTTATCTGTGTATATGCACTGGGCTACATGAAGGATTTCCAGAAGCACAAGGATGAAGAAGGCATGCCGGACAGACGTCCGTGGTTTTTCTTTGTACTCTTCCTGTTCCTGGGAGCCATGAACGGACTGGTCATGTCCAACAACCTCATATGGATGTACTTCTTCTGGGAGATCACATCGCTGACATCCTTCTTCCTCATCGGCTACAACGGCCTGTGTCACAAGAAGGTCAATGAAGACAAGATCGCGACCAGAAACGCTTTCAGAGCGCTGGTCATGAACCTTGCAGGCGGACTGGGATTCGTCCTCGCGATAGTGATTCTGGGAACCATGTACAGAACACTGGAACTTTCCACCATGTTGACGATAGGCACGATGGGATACAGCGTAATGGCACCGGCAGTACTGCTGGGATTCGCAGGTATCACCAAGGCTGCCCAGATGCCATTCAACAGCTGGCTGCTGGGAGCTATGGTCGCACCTACACCGACATCTGCATTGCTCCATTCATCGACCATGGTCAAAGCAGGAGTATTCCTGATCATAAAACTTTCGCCATTGTACGGATGGAACATCGGCGGCATCATGGTGATGACAGTAGGCGGAGTCACTTTCCTGCTGGCATCGTTTGCAGCTATTTCCCAGTCGAACGCCAAGAAGGTTCTGGCTTACTCGACTATTGCCAACCTGGGACTGATCGTTGCCTGCGGCGGCGTAGGAAGCGCCGGAGCTGTATGGGCAGGAATCATGCTCATCATATTCCACGCAGTAACCAAGTCTCTCCTCTTCCTCTGCGTCGGTACAGCAGAACACCGTATCGGCAGCCGGGACATCGAGGATATGGATGGTCTGTTCGAAAAGCTGCCAAGGCTGTCAAGATGCATGCTGATCGGTATGGCTGGCATGCTGCTGGCTCCGTTTGGAATGCTGATTTCAAAGTGGGCATCAATGGTTGCCTTCGTTGATTCGAACAACCTGATCCTGGTAGTCATTATCTGCTTCGGATCGGCGGCTACCGCATTCTACTGGTTAAAGTGGATGGGCAAGCTGACGGCTACCATGGCCGGACAGGAGAACATCGAACAGGGAATACACCGCGACGAGACATTCGTTCACATCACACTGACAATCCTCACGATTGTAGTGTCACTCGGTTTCCCGATCATATCAGGATATATGATCGTTCCGTATCTGGAAGGAGCCTTCGGCTCGGCCGACAATCTGGCACTGAGTTCCAACGACATGATGATCATGGTTATCATGGTCGCTGCTCTGGTACTGCTGGTCGCCTTCGGATTCGGCAAGACAAAGAGAAAGATCGTTCCTATCTATATGGGCGGTTACAATACGGGCGACGATCTGCATTTCTACAATGCGTTTAAACAGCCTGAGCATGTTTCGCTGAGAAACTGGTATATGGAAAGCTATTTTGGCGAGTACAAAATGAATCTTATCGGAGTACTGATAACTTCAGTTACCATCGTTATTTCCTGGGGCCTCATAGCCTATCAGATGTTAGGAGGTCTGTAAGATGATAAAGATCATAATAGCAGTAGTAGCTTATATCGTACTGGCACCTTTAGTAGGTGGACTCCTGGCAGGTATCGACCGTAAGATCACGGCCAGGATGCAGGGCAGAGTAGGCCCGCCGATCGTGCAGCCTTTTTACGACTTCTTCAAATTGACGGAGAAGGAAGACATCACAGTAAACAAGATACAAGACTTCTACGTACTGTGCTTCCTGATATTCGTGGTTGTCACCGGAGCAATGTTCTATGCAGGACAGAGCCTGCTGATGGTAATGTTCACACTGACACTGGCTTCGTCCTTCCTGATACTGGCTGCGTTCTCTTCGCACTCGCCATATTCGGAAGTCGGAGCTGAGAGGGAACTGCTGCAGATGCTGGCTTATGAGCCGATGGTGCTCATAGTCTGCGTGGGCTTCTATATGTTCACAGGCAGCTTCCAA
The DNA here is from genome assembly GCA_050953405.1 of Anaerovoracaceae bacterium. GTDB lineage: Bacteria > Bacillota > Clostridia > Peptostreptococcales > Anaerovoracaceae > RUG100. The sequence continues at coordinate 136,330 of JBMNMP010000003.1, forward strand.
GTGAAGGATATCATGCACAGCGATCATATGTCATGGCTGTACCTGATAGGAATGCTGGTAGGATATGTTTTCATATTGACAATAAAGTTCAGGAAATCACCTTTCGACCTCTCGATGTCGCACCACGCACATCAGGAACTGGTAAAAGGTATCACCACCGAATTCTCGGGCAAGACAATGGCCATGATAGAGATTTCGCACTGGTATGAGAATGTGTTCCTGCTGTCCGTGATCTTCCTGTTCTTCGTGAACGGAACTATCTGGGGCGGAGTGATAGGCGTAGTCGTATGCCTGGGATCATATTTCCTGGAAATATTCATAGACAACAGTTTTGCAAGAATGAAGTGGAACATAGCGTTGAATTCGGCATGGATCGTAACTATGGTCGCCGGAACTATCAACCTCTATGTGCTGCTGGTACTGAAGTAAGGAGGCGATGTTATGTCATATGTAGCAAAATCACCGTGGATCATACATTATGATGGATCCAGCTGTAACGGTTGTGACATAGAAGTTCTGGCTTGCCTTACACCTATGTACGACGTTGAGCGGTTTGGTATCATCAATACCGGAAACCCGAAGCACGCTGATGTGTTCCTGGTGACCGGCTCGGTGAACGAACAGAATAAAGATGTAGTCAAGCAGATATACGAACAGATGCCGGAACCAAAAGTAGTGGTGGCCATCGGAATATGCGCCTGCAACGGCGGCATTTTCAAAGAATGCTACAACATACTCGGCGGTATCGATACGGTCATCCCCGTAGACTGCTATGTGCCGGGATGCGCAGCAAGACCGGAGGCCATAATCGACGGCGTAGTCAAGGGCCTGGGCGTTCTGGCTGAAAAGAGGGCAAAGATGGAGGAGGAAGCGAAATGAGTGAAGAAAAATGCATGATACAAGACATTCAGGTCGTTACTAATCCTGAACTGCTGCCCAGAGTCAGAGAACTCAAGGCCGAGGGATACAGGCTGGGACAGGTATGTGCCACCACAAAGAAGGACGGCTTTCAGCTGCTCTATTCCTTCGATAAAGATCATGTGCTCTTGAACCTGAGATTGTCCATCGGAATGGATGAGGCTGTCGAGAGTGTTACCGATGAATACTGGCACGCATTCATATATGAGAATGAGATGCACGACCTGTTCGGCATCGAGTTCCTGCACAACAAGCTGGACTACGGCGGCAACTTCTTCAAGATAAAGGAAGAGACACCGTGGCGTGATAATGAAAAGGCTCCGGCAGACCCGTTTGCAGCGGGCAGCGCCGGTAAAGAGGAAGCCGCGGCTGAGGCATCAGCTGCAGCTCCTGCAGAAGACAAAAAGCCGGAACAGACCGGGAGGGAAGGAGAGTAAGATGGGAAAAAGAACAATAATACCTTTTGGACCACAGCATCCTGTTCTTCCTGAACCAGTTCACCTTGACCTGGTGATAGAGGATGAAAAGGTTGTCGAAGCAATACCTTCGATCGGTTTCATCCACAGAGGACTGGAAAAGCTGGTTGAAAAGAGAGAATACCCTGAGATGGTATATGTCATAGAGAGAATCTGCGGCATCTGCAGTTTCGGACACGGCTGGGGCTACTGCCAGGCTGTTGAAGGCGCTATGAAAGTAGAACCGCCTGAAAGAGCGCAGTACCTGAGGACGATCTGGCATGAACTTTCGAGGATCCACTCGCATCTGCTGTGGCTGGGTCTGCTCGCAGACGGATTCGGATTCGAATCACTCTTCAATCACTGCTGGAGAATCAGGGAAACAGTACTCGACATCTTCGAAGAGACTACAGGCGGAAGAGTTATCTTCTCTGTCTGCAAAGTCGGTGGTGTTCGTAAGGATGTCAGCAATGAAAAGCTGCAGGAGATCGTAAAGATCCTGCGCAACATGGAAAAAGAACTGAAACCTATTACAGATGTATTCATCTCTGACCCTTCGGTAAAGAACCGTCTGGTCGGCGTAGGTGTACTGAGCAAGGAAGAAGCGATCGAACTCGGAGCAGTCGGCCCCATGGCCAGAGCTTCAGGTGTCGAGCAGGATATCAGACTGACGGGCAATGGAATCTACAGCAAGCTGAATTTCAAGCCGGTACTGGAGACGAGCGGAGACTGCTGGGCAAGATGCGCAGTCAGGATCGGCGAAGTATATCAGGCAATCGATCTGATCGAAGAAGCGGTCAAGCAGATACCTGACGGAGATATCGATGTCAAGGTAAAGGGAAAGATGCAGGGCGAGTTCGTAACCAGAATGGAACAGCCCAGAGGCGAAGCTTTCTACTATGCAAAGGGCTTTGATGAACCGACCAACTTCCTGGAGAGGATGAGAGTAAGGACGCCGACCAACGCGAATATCCCGGCAATGGTAAAAACACTGCAGGGATGTGATCTGGCGGATGTACCTATGCTGATCCTGACCATTGACCCATGCATCAGTTGTACAGAAAGGTAGGTGAGAGTTATGGGAGCATTTAAAATCGGCAAAGTAGTACTTGGAAGCTTATTTAAAAAACCAGCGACTCTCATGTATCCTGTAGTTCCCAGAGAATGGCAGGAGAGAACCAGAGGGCATATAGAAATAGAAGAAACCAAGTGCATTCTCTGCGGAATGTGCATGAGAAAGTGCCCTACTGACGCGATAACGGTAGACAGAAAGGGTCGTACCTGGGAGATCCAGCGCATGCAGTGTGTGCAGTGCGGATGCTGTTCAGATGTATGCCCCACAAAGTGTCTCTCGATGGCACAGAAATACACTGAACCCGGCGGCCAGAAGGTCACTGACAAGTTCAATGTACCGGAAAAGGAAAAGAAGGCTGCGCCTAAAACAGACGCTGCGGCCAAACCGGCTGCTGCGGCCAAGCCTGAAACCGCAAAAGAATAACGAATAGTGTTCATCTTTTGAAATCGAAAAGAGCAGCTCCCGTGTCCTGCGGACTGCTCTTTTCAATATGTCAGAGTCGACACAAACTGCAAACATGAAAAAGGAAATACCTTGTGATGGTATTTCTTTTTTTATTACCGACTATATGGCCCCTTTGCGTCAAGTTGTTTTGGCAGACAATCGTAAACATAGATCCGATATATATAATGGCGTTAACAAAAGAGAACAAACAGCAAATGTTATTAGCAGGAAATAATTCTAGTAGGAGGTTTAAAAATGACTAAGATTAAAGTTGGAGTTGCCGGATACGGAACAATTGGTCAGCGGCTTGCTGACGGCGTTGCACTTCAGGGTGATATGGAGTTGATAGGAGTTGCAGATCTCGCACCGACTCTTTCTATTCGTGCACTCAAGGAAAAGGGTATGCCTTATGATCTCTATTTAGTTGAGGGTGCAGATAAGAGTGCATTTGATGCCCTTGATATTCCTGTCAAGGGTACTTTTGAGGATCTTCTCGATCAGGTGGATATCATGTTGGATTCCTCCCCGGGCGGAGTCGGAGCTAAGAATAAAGAAATATATGAGAAAAAAGGTATTAAAGCTATCTTCCAGGGTGGTGAAAAGAATTCAGTTGCGGATACTTTCTTCCACGGTTATGCAAACTACGAAGAAGGTGTAGGAAAGGATTATTTGAAGCTGACCAGTTGCAACACGACCGGATTGATACGCACAGTTGATGCATTGAATAGAGATTATGGAGTCGAGAAGGTCGCCATAACAATTATTCGCAGGGTTGCCGATCCGGGAGATTATCACCGTGGTTTGACAAATGCACTGCAGATCTACAAGGCTCCAAGCCATCAGGCGGTTGATCTGATGACAATCATGCCGGAAATCGATGCGACAGGAATACTGGTGCATACGCCGGTAACTCATGGCCATATAATTACAATCGTTGCCAAAGGTAAGAAGAAGATCACGAAGGAAATGGCATTGAATACATTCCAGAAGCACCCGAGGATCCGCGTCGTGAACATTGATGATGGATTCAAAGGAAATGCAAGCTTCTTTAAATATGCTCGTGATCTTGGAAATCCGCGTGGAGATATGTATGAGATCGGTCTCTGGGAAGACAGTATTGTCGAAAGTGGTGATGACATTATGTATGCTATCAACATTCCGCAGGAAAGCGTAACTATTCCTGAAACAATAGATGGAATCCGCGCTGCTATGAAAATGCAGCTTACACGTGAAGAAGGAACTGCTGTTACCAATGAATACTTAGGGATAGGTAAGTTTAAGGAAAACAAATAGTGAGGAAAAGCAAATGATATCCGGAATTAATACATTAGACGACTTTGATGTAAGAGGTAAGACCGTAATTTGTCGTGTCGACCTGAACCAGCCGGTCGATAGGGATACCGGTAAATTGATGGATATAACGCGAATCAAAGCTTGTGTTCCTACGATAGAAGAGTTGTCCAATGGTGGGGCAAAGGTAGTGCTTCTGGCACATCAGGGAAGTGATATTGAGTACAAGAATTTCTATACACTCCGTCCACATGCAAAAGTCCTCACGGAACTATTGGGAAAAGATGTCATGTTTTTAGAAGACCTGTGGGGGCCTGCTGCTCTGGATAGGATACGCTCATTAGAGGAAGGCCAGATCTTACTGCTGGAAAATGTGCGTTTTGCATCCGAGGAGCAAACATTATTTGAGAAAAACCTGAGGCTCACACCTGAGCAGCAAGCGCAAACGCTGATAGTTCGTAAACTTGCACCACTAGCTGACCTTTATATATGTGATGCGTTTGCAGCGGCTCATCGTAATCAACCGAGTCTTTGCGGGTTTGAACAGGTGTTGCCATCGGCGATGGGAAGGTTGTTTGAAAAAGAATATAGCATTCTTTCATCGCTGATGGATGATCCAAAGCACCCGTGTACATTTGTCCTTGGAGGGGCGAAAGTAGCCGATGCGTTCATAATGATGGGACGCGTATTGGAGAAAGGTGTGGCTGACAATATACTCACAGGAGGCCTGGTTGCCAACATACTTCTGGCATCACAGGGCTTCCCGATAGGAAATGGAAGTCTTAAATTCATTGAAGACTCCGGCTATGGTGAATACATTGATAAGTCAAAAGAGATTTATGCGAAATATAGTGAACGAATTTATTTGCCGCATGATCTGGCCTATGTAGAGGATAATTCACGTGTGGACACACCGTTGGACAAGGTTCCTCAGGACATCACATCAGTTGATATCGGTGTCCGGACAGCAACTGAGTATCAAAGGATAATCAAAGAATCAGAAACAGTGTTTGTTAATGGCCCCATGGGTGTATTCGAGGAAGATGTTAGTGGAACAGGCACAGAAATGGTTTGGGACGCTATAGCCGATACGGATGGTTTTACAGTTATTGGAGGCGGCGACAGTATCACGGCTACTAAAAAATATGGAAAGACAGATGACATCTCATATATCTGTACGGGCGGCGGTGCTCTGATCAGATTCCTATCTGGAAAAGAGCTGCCGGTGATAACGGCATTAAAGCAAGCCGCAAAGTACAGGAAGGAGCAATAGTGATGAGGATCAAAGTCGGTTTCGGTGACGGAATACAGGAATGCGAGATCCCTGAAAAGAATCTGATTTTAGAGATGCACGCAAACCCTATCACAAAAGTCGAAGATGAAGAGCAGGAAGTCCGGCGTGCATTGGATGAGCCGATAGGTTCGCCAAAACTGTCTGAAATTGTTAAGAAGGGCGAAAAAATCGCCATCATTACAAGTGATGTGTCTCGTCCAATGCCGACATGGAAAGTTATCCCCGGAATACTTGAGGAACTCGGCAAGGCTGGTGTGCGTGATCAGGATATCACCGTAGTATTCGGCCTTGGAAGCCACAGGCATCAGACAGAAGATGAGATGCGGCGCCTTGTGGGAGAAGAATACTTTGACAGGATCAAATGCATGGATTCTACTCCGGAGGACTGTATACACCTGGGACGTACAAAGGCAGGCACTCCTGTTGACATCACGAGGACAGTAGTGGAGGCTGACCGCAGGATCTGCCTCGGCAATATCGAGTTTCACTACTTCGCCGGCTATTCCGGCGGAGCAAAAGCAATCATGCCAGGCGTATCCACACCGGGAGCGATCCAGGCCAACCATTCAATGATGCTGGACGAACGGGCACATGCGGGCAATATAGTGGACAATCCGATTCGCGATGATATTGAAGAAGCGGCTGCAATGTGTGGCGTTGACTTTATTCTGAATGTAGTCCTGGACGAACATAAAAGAATTGTACGCGCTGTGGCCGGTGATGTAACCAGGGCGCACAGAGAAGGCTGCAAATTCCTTGACAGGCTGTATAAGATAAAGATCAAAGAGCGGGCAGATATTGTTATTGCCAGCCAGGGTGGTGCCCCTAAAGATCTAAATCTTTATCAAACACAAAAAGCACTTGATAACAGCAAACTTGCTGTTAAGGACGGGGGCACTATCATATTGGTGGGATCGTGCAAAGAAGGCTTTGGTCAATCAACGTTTGAAGAATGGATCAAGAGCGCAGCCGAACCGGAAGATCTGATAACACGATTGAAGAGTGAATTCCACCTTGGCGGTCACAAAGCTGCTGCTATTGCGATGGTCATGAGGCATGCGAACATCATTCTCGTATCAGATATGGAAGACGATGTTGTGCAAAGTATATTTATGGAGCCGGCCTCGAATTTGCAGGAAGCTTACAATAAAGCAATAAAGAAGCAAGGCAGGGATGCGAGTGTTATTGTAATGCCGAATGGCGGCTCTACGTTGCCGATAGAGAAATAAGAGGAGTACGACGATATGAATTATGCTACAGAATCGCTGAAGTTACATGAAAAGTGGAAAGGCAAGATTGAGATAATATCAACTGTGCCGGTAAAAAACGAAGACGACCTGTCTCTTGCATATACACCGGGTGTGGCGCAGCCATGCCTTGAGATCCAGAAAGATGTCAACAGGAGTTATGATCTGACACGGCGCCATAATCTTTGCGCCGTAATAACTGATGGCTCTGCTGTCCTGGGGCTGGGCAATATCGGCCCTGAAGCCGGTATGCCGGTAATGGAGGGAAAATGCGTTTTGTTTAAGTCCTTTGGTGATGTTGACGCATTTCCTATATGCATCAAGTCAAACGACGTTGATGAAATCGTGGATACGGTTTATCGGATCAGCGGCAGTTTTGGCGGTATCAATCTTGAAGATATCAGTGCGCCGCGTTGCTTTGAAATAGAGCGTAAACTAAAGGAAAAATGTGATATTCCTATTTTCCATGATGATCAACACGGAACTGCTATCATTACTCTTGCAGGATTAACAAATGCGTTGAAAGTTGTTGGCAAGAAGCTGACAGATATCAAAATTGTGACTTCTGGCGCAGGTGCGGCAGCTATCAGTATAACAAAACTGCTGCTTTCTGCCGGAGTTAAAAATATTGTAATGACAGATCGGCATGGTGCGATTTACCAGGGAAGAGATGAAGGAATGAACTGGATAAAGACAGAGATGGCTGAACAGACAAATCCGGATAAAGAAAAAGGCTCCCTGGCGGACGTCATTAAAGGAGCAGATGTCTTTATAGGTGTCAGTGCTCCAAATCTTGTATCTGAAGATATGGTCAGGAGTATGAACAGGGACGCAATTATATTCGCCTGCGCAAACCCGACGCCTGAGATTTTTCCCGACGCAGCCAAAAATGCGGGAGCCGCTGTTATTGCTACAGGGCGTTCGGATTTTCCAAATCAGATCAATAATGTGCTCGCATTCCCGGGTGTATTTCGCGGAACATTTGATGTGAGAGCTAAAGATATCAATGAGGAAATGAAAATCGCTGCAGCTCATGCCTTTGCTGACTTGATTACTGATGAAGAACTTTCAGCCGAATACATTATACCGAAAGCGTTTGATTTGAGAGTCGGACCAGCAGTTGCCAAAGCTGTTGCGGAGGCTGCGCATGCAACAGGAGTTGCAACTTTGTAATTATGTAGAATTAAGCTGAAGTAATCAGCCGTAATTAAGGTTTAGAAATAAGAAATTTTGCCTACTACTAAGGTCAGGAGTACAGAACTCCTCATGGACGACCTGCGCAGCCAGTCGGTGACAGAGTCTGTACTCCAAATGACTCAAAAGCGAAATGATATTTCCGGATCACGAGAAAAAGTCTCTAAACATTTTAATATAGAGTCCTTCTATTTTATACAGTTCTATAACGAATGTTGGAGCGGGGAAGAATAGACCCTGCTCCAACATTTTAATTATGAGTCAGGATTAAGGTAGGAGGCCATGTTAGTGGAAGCCGCTGATTGTAGCGATGATTACATAAAAAAAATAATCGATAGTGTAAACTTTTCTAAAATGAGCTGTTGATTAAGGTGGAGAAAGGATAATGCGATATGGAAAACAAACGAAACAAAATTGATATGGGGAGCGGATTGGAAATAATAACCTTAGTTGATTGCGTCGAAAAGCATCCTGTTTCAGAGTATTTTCCCAAGGTTACAAAGAGAGAACTGGAGAGCATGGAGAAAAATTATTGCAGTTATGTGAATGGAGGAATATTAGATCCATTTTTGTTTTGCTGCTATCTAATTCGTACAAAGGGGAAAAACATACTTGTTGATACAGGTGTCGGAGATTCGAATCTCCATGGAAGAAAAAAAGAAGGATTGCTTTCACAATTAGATAAGCTGAAATTATCTCCTGAAGATATTGATATAGTAGTATTCACACACCTTCATCCGGATCACATCGGGTGGAACACCATTGAGGAAAAAGGAAAGATCACCAAGACATTCAAAAGGGCTGCTTACATTGCCCATACAAAAGAGTATGCATATATATCCAATCAGGCTTCGGAGGGCAATTTCAATACTGAATTGTTCCGCAGAAATATATACACTTTGAAAGAAAAATATGAATTGCACTTGATTGAAGATGATGAATACAATCTAACTAAAGAAATCAAAACTAAAAGATTTCCCGGACATACGCCCGGATCCATCTGTATTGAGATTGATAATGGTAAAGAAATAGCTGCGATTGTAGGGGATGTATTTTCAAATCCGATGGAAATAGAAAACCCGGAGCTAGAATATGTTTTTGACTGGGATAAAGGGCAGGCAATACGAGCGAGAAAGAATTTTTTAGAAATATATAAAAAAAAGATGCCATAGCATGTACTTGTGTGCATCTCATTTTGGTATGGGCCGCATAAAGTTTTTAGAAGAAAAAACATTTTGGGAGTAACTGTGTAATGTTCATTACTTATTTATCTGAATAATATGGCTAATATAAATATATGAGTAAATTTGAACGCCGTTAATGAAAATATCGCAATCGAAGTACGTACGAAAAATTGTGATATGCAGAAAGGAGGAAAAATGAACACATTAAGGTTAGTATTCCCGCAATGGCAAGGTGGCAACATGGAAGAGTATGTGTTAGGGTCGAGATTGCTGGGATGGATAGCACCAAAAGATACCGGAGCCATAGAGAAAGAAGTACCGATCGTAGAGCCTGATGGGGAGAAACTGGTTGTAGAAGATGGTGTTTTCGCACGCAATGCTATTAAGAAACAATTTTTATCAGCCAGGAAAATTATTGAAGATGTTGCTCCTGACAAGATAATCACTTTTGGAGGTGACTGTCACGTATCTCAGGCGCCATTTTCATATTTGAATGAGAAGTATGGCGGTGAGGTCGGACTGTTGTGGATAGATACGCATCCGGACATCTCAAATCTCAAAATGTTCAATCAAGAAAATGCCATGGTAATGGGCAATCTATTAGGAGAAGGAGATAATGATTTTTCGAAATACGTAGTTGCCCCGTTCAAGCCGGAAAAAGTAATGTACGGTGGCTTGATAGCGGATACCATGACGGAAGAAGAGCAAAAACTGGTTGCCGGGAAAGGTATCGCTATTTGTCCGCCGCGGGAACTGGATATATCGTCAGAAAAGGTAATTGATTGGATCACCGGTAATAATATAAAGAATATTGTAATACACTTTGATCTGGATGTTTTGGATCCTAAAATGTTTAGAAATCAACTGACCGCAAAACCCGGAGGATCGCCGATAGAGACGCCGGAAGGAACGCTGACATTGCAGACAGTTCAGAGGACGATCACGGATGTCGAAAAAGCAGCGAATGTAGTGGGGCTGACTATTTCGGAGCACATTCCATGGGATGTTATCAACTTACAGTATTTCATGAAAGGTTTAGAAATATTCCGGTAGAAAGCAAGGAGAAAAAACATGAAAAAATATATTGACTTGTGCCATAGAATGTTCAATGGTATGGAGACTTACCCTGACTATCCAGGAATTACTATTGATACTTATTTGGGCAGAAAAGAAACAGGCGAACGGTTCGGGGAAAAAGCAGCAGCACAGATAGATCGTATCAATATGCTTAACTGCTCTGGAACATATTTAGATGCGCCGTATCATGTTCGCGAAGAAGGGTATAAGGTGGCAGATATCCCCCTGTCAAAGCTGGTTGATCTGGACTACGATATAGTCGAACTCAAACCGGGGAAGAACTGTTTTGATGTAGAAGACCTGGAAGGCAAGTGCATTAGAGGTGGAGCAATGCTGTTGTGTACAGGAGATTATGAAAAATTTGGTACTCCGGAGTACGGAACGGACAATCCTCCATGGTCATCTTGATCATAGTCAGATGAGATAATTGGAAATGCGGCTAGTCTCCGCAATACTTATTCTTCCATGTTATATGATTTCCTGTTTATGTCTGAGGAAATCATTTTGATTAGTCTTTCGAAATCAAAGCAAGTACTGAGTCGGTATAGCAAGAACCATTCTGATTAAAGTTATATATAATTAAATGGAAGGAAAATGTTGAGAACTTAGATGTGAGTTCAATATATAAGGTAGTAATATGAGTAAGATCAATACTGTTACAGGGGCAGTACCGGTTGAAAAGCTGGGGCGAGTCCTCATTCACGAACATATAACATTTGGATATCCAGGCTGCCAGGGTGACTCAAGGTACCTGACAAAAGAGCATTACGAAGATGGAGTCAGGACTGCTGTCGATATGTGCAGAAAGGTAAAGGCACAGGGTATACAGACAATAGTTGATGCAACTACTAATGATTGCGCCAGGAATCCGGAATTTTTAAAGCGGGTTTCTGAAGAGGCGGAAATAAACATAATATGTACTTCAGGATATTAATTCGAGGGCGCCGGATCGCCTGCATACTTCAAGAATATGTATGGCTTGGGTCGTGATGCGGAGACGGAGATGTATGAATTGTTTGTATCAGAAATTACCAATGGGATCGGAGATACTGGCATCAAACCGGGCTTATTGAAAGCATCGTGCAGCTTGAATGAAATCACCGAATATGAAGAGATGGTAACTCGTACTGTGGGGAAAGTTGCTGCTAAGTATAATATGCCTGTTATTACTCATACTTTTGGAACTATGGGGGATAAACAGGCGGCAATGCTGATCAATGCGGGTGTACATCCTGAAAAGATAATGATAGGTCACTCGTGCGACAGCACGGATATGAGATACCTGCTCAACATTGCAGAAATGGGTGTGTATATAGGATATGATCGCTGGGGCCATTATGACAAATGGGCTCAGGAAAACGGACCGACTGATAAAGTAAGGATGGCAACGTTTATGGCACTGGTCAGAGCCGGATATGGAAATAAGCTTATGTGCTCTCATGATTGCACGCTTTTCTGGCAGGGAGCCCCCATGGGAGCGGTGGATCCACTGTTAAAGGATTGGGTGCCTACGCATTTCATTGATGATGTTGTTCCTGAGCTGAAGAAAAATGGAATTACGGACAGTGAAATAGATGCATTCCTGATCGAGAATCCAAAACGTTTTTTTGGTGATAAATAACGATATAGAATGAGAAGAGACGCTTTGTCTAAAAATTGACAATGAGGCCGGCAAAATGATATAATAAAATAAGATTAGCTATGGGGTGAGTAACAAAGAGAGACAAGATGAAGAGATTAATACTTTCATTATTTATAGGCACATTAGTGCTGGCTCTGATGCCGGTTTTCTCTTCGGGTACCGCCATGGGAGCTGATGAATGGTATATCTCTTATGATGTCAAATATCAGAAGAGCAATAATAGATATACACTGGATAATGTAAAGGTGGACTTCGGCGACAAAAAGGCCGGCAGCCTCTATCTGCAGTATCCGGATACAGTAAAGCCGGGGCAGGATGTGAAAATACCCGACGGCTGGATCGAAGTAGAGAAGGGCAAAGCTTACTCTATACCCGACAGGGCAACGGCGGCGCAGGTAAAGGACTTCATAGAGGATCTGTATTTCGTGCCCGCCAGAGTCAACAGCCGGGAGACCATCAGAGTATCCGTAGGCGAGGACAATATCGCCGCGGTGGCTTACAAAAATCACGCGGACGGCAAGACGCACTATTACACCTTCGTGCCTTTCAGGAAAGATGAAAATCGTACTTTCGAGGAAGCTTATGAAGGGGCCGGAAAGCAGACCTTCAACGGGATGCATGGCTATCTGGCGACGCTGACCAGCAAGGATGAAGATGACTTTGTTTACGATTCTATATCTACAAAGCCGGGATATCTGGGCGGCATGCGCCTGGTCAAGGCGGACGGCACCAGGCCGGCTCTGGGTGGAAAGACAATAGAAACAGACGATCTGATATTCGATACTCAAAAGGGCCGCCAGTGGTACTGGGTCAGCGGACCGGAAGCAGGGCAGGTGTTCTGCGAGCAGCCCGTGAGGACGGCAGCCCGGAACGAGCACGCGCCTGAAAACACAAAGCTGTACAGCAACTGGAGCAAGACCAGCGATGTTGCCGAACCCAACAATTCGGAATACGAGCAGAGCACTGCAAATGTAAAGAAGGGCGAGGGCGTACTGCAGTTCGCTTATGAGGACAGCAGATACTGGAACGATATCGGGCTCTACGGATGCTACTGGAACGACGTTTACAGGCCGGGGAGCGCGGACTCGGGCAAGCCGGTCGTCGACGGATACTATGTAGAGTTCAGTGAATACGGCGGCGAAAAGGAAACTGACAAGATCCATGCGGCGCAGAAGAGCAGGAGCCTGGCTTATGCTTATGAGGTCGCCCATATAAAGGAAGCTGATTATGATTTTCATGACGGGAATGTGACCCTGGAGAAACTGGCTCAGCTGACTAATGTACAGATGAAGGGCATCGCCGGAGAAGATATGGAGCTCGAGTCAGACATCAAGGGTCTGGAAGCTCTCAACTCGGCAATCAGAAAACAGAAAAAGAGGACCTTCACCGTGGTTTATACCACGGCAGCCGGTGAGACTTTCTATGTGGCAGTCCACGTGAACGGCAAAACGAAGGGCACCATCTCCGCAGCTTACTCTACCATTGAGGCGGGCAGCGGAGCACTGAATGAAAAAGACATCATTAAAAAGGCGGGGATCACCGTCGCCGATGCGGATGGACATCCCGTCGATGCGGATAATATCTCGCTGGACAAAGAACAGCTGCAAAAGCTGAACGCGGCGATCCGGGAGGGAAAGGCCGGCGACTACAAGCTGACGATCAAGGGACCGGATGGAGCCGTATATGATCTGACTGTCAAAGTCTCCGGCAAAGGTTCGGCAGACGGCGGCAATGATAACGTGAATAACGTCAGTAATGGCGAAAAGGCTACAACAGGTAGCCGCGATAAAGTCACAAATTTGAGAGATAGTGAATCGGGGGCACAGCGCACGGCGCGCACCGGTGATGATACTGATATCGCACCGATGCTGATCGTAATGATCGCAGCCGGCATCGGAGCAGCTGTGGCGGGGATACGCAGGAGAGGTTCCAGATAGACGGGGGTCGTTATGCATAATGTATACAGGCTTGGGATATCTTGACATCTGTATTTCTAAAGTATAGACTATTCTCTTGTAAACTACTTTTTGTATGTGATTGTAAACATTATTTACGTTACCAGGAAAGAAGTTGTTATATTATTATTATAGTGTGGAGGACACAATGGCAAAGAAAAACATGAAAACCATGGATGGAAACACGGCTGCGGCGTACGCTTCGTATGCGTTTACCGATGTTGCAGCAATCTATCCAATCACGCCTAGTTCACCTATGGCAGAGCTCGTAGATGACATGGCGGCTCATGGTTCGAAAAACATTTTCGGACAGGAAGTTAAAGTAGTAGAAATGCAGTCTGAAGGTGGAGCTTCCGGAACCGTACACGGTTCTCTGGCAGCCGGTGCGCTGACAACAACCTACACAGCTTCCCAGGGCCTGCTCCTTATGATACCGAACATGTACAAGATCGCGGGTGAATTTCTCCCCTGCGTATTCCATGTGTCGGCCAGAACACTGTCGACGCACGCACTTTGTATATTCGGAGACCACTCGGATGTAATGGCCTGCAGACAGACTGGGTTTGCTATGTTATGTTCCAGTTCTGTACAGGAAGCTATGGATATGGCCAGCATCGCGCATCTTTCGGCTATTAAAACCAGTATTCCTTTCCTGCACTTCTTCGATGGATTCAGGACATCGCACGAGATCCAGAAGATCGAAACGATCGATTACAAGGATCTGGCAAAACTGGTCGACAAGAAAGCACTGAAAAGATTCAGAGACAATGCACTCAATCCGGAACACCCGGTCATAAGAGGTACTGCTCAGAACCCGGATATTTTCTTCCAGGCGACACAGGCAGGAGCCAGCAAGCGTGACGCAGTTCCGGATACAGTAGAAGAATATATGAAGGAACTCGGAAAGATCACGGGCAGGACACACAAGCCTTTCGACTATGTGGGAGCAAAGGATGCCGACCGCATCATCATAGCGATGGGTTCCGTCTGTGAGACTATTGAAGAGACCATCAACGTGCTCAACCAGAAGGGCAACAAGCTGGGTCTGGTAAAGGTAAGACTCTACAGACCGTGGTCAGTAAAGCACATAAAGAAAGTAATCCCGAAGACAGTGAAGAAGATCGCTGTACTCGACAGGACCGCCGAGATGGGCGCCCTGGGCGACCCGCTCTATGTGGATGTCAAGGCGATGCAGTCTGAACTGCCTGAAGGCGTTGAGATCGTAGGCGGCAGATACGGACTGGGTTCCAAGGATACCACTCCGCCGCAGATCTATGCAGTATACAAGAACCTGGCGAAGGCAAAGCCGAAGAATCACTTCACCATCGGCATCAACGATGATGTGACCAATTCTTCGCTCAAGCCTGTACCTATCAAGACAGAGCCTCCAGGCACAGTAAGATGCAAGTTCTGGGGCCTCGGTTCCGACGGTACAGTCGGTGCCAACAAGCAGGCCATCAAGATCATCGGCGATAACACTGATATGTATGCTCAGGGATATTTCAGCTACGACTCCAAGAAGTCAGGCGGTATCACGATATCCCACCTGAGATTTGGTGAAAACAAGATACAGTCGACGTACCTCCTCACAGAGGCTGACTATGTAGCCTGCCACAATCAGGCTTATGTAAAGCAGTATGATGTGCTTGAAGGACTGAAGAAGGGCGGTATTTTCCTCCTCAACTGCAACAGGACACCTGAGGACATAGGCGAGTACATCCCGGCACACATGAAGAGATACATCGCAAACAACGATATACAATTCTACATTATAGACGGTACCAAGATCGGTGAAGAAATAGGATTGGGCAACAGGATCAACATGGTCATGCAGTCCGCATTCTTCCACCTTTCCAAGGTAATCCCCGAGGACAAGGCTATCGGCCTGCTGAAGGAATCGATCAAGAAGACTTACGGCAAGAAGGGCGACCGCATTGTCAACATGAACTGCGAGGCAGTAGACCAGGGAATCAGTGGAGCCATCAAGGTGGATTATCCTGCTGACTGGGCTAATGCTGAGGATGAAGTCAAGGATACAAAGGATGTACCGGAGTTCGTAAAGAACGTAGTCATCCCGATGAACGCTCAGAAGGGCGATACACTGCCGGTTTCCACATTTGTCGGCAGAGAAGACGGAACATTCCCGTCGGGAACAGCTGCTTATGAAAAGAGAGGCGTTGCCGTGCACGTACCTGAATGGAAGGCGGAAGGCTGCATACAGTGCAACCAGTGCTCATTCGTCTGCCCGCACTCCTGCATCAGACCAGTGCTGCTGACTCCTGAGGAGAAAGCCGCCGCACCGGCTGGCTTCGACACAGTTGCCGCCAAGGGCAAGGGCCTCGAAGGACTGGAGTACAGGATCCAGGTCGATCCTATGGATTGTCTCGGATGCAACAACTGCGTAGACACATGTCCATCCAAACAGGAACCGCTGGTAATGAAGCCGTTTGCGGAGACCGAAAAGCAGGCCGTGAACTGGGATTATGCGATGACAGTACCCAGCAAGTCTTCAAAGCTGGATATCACAAACGTGAAGAACAGCCAGTTCGCTCAGCCTTACGTAGAATTCTCCGGCGCATGCGCAGGATGCGGAGAGACACCTTATATCAAGGTTATCACGCAGTTGTTCGGCGACCGCATGATGATCGCCAATGCAACAGGATGCTCTTCGATCTGGGGCGCTTCGGCACCGTCGATGCCTTACACCAAGGATGAGAACGGCAGAGGACCGTCATGGGCAAATTCACTGTTCGAAGACAACGCGGAATACGGACTCGGAATGGCTGTAGGCGTGAGACAGATGAGAGAAAAGATAGAATCATCGATGAGAGAGCTGGTAGAGCTGACAGACGATGCCGACCTCAAGAAGGCATGCACAGACTGGCTGGATAACATGGATGAGGGAACCAATTCCAGGGAGATCTCCGAGGCTGTAGTCGCTGCCATCGAGGCGGCTGACCTCAGCGGAAAGCAGAAGACTCTCGCGAAGGCGATCATGGACAAGAAGGACTTCCTGGTGAAGAAATCCATCTGGTCGCTGGGCGGCGACGGCTGGGCTTATGATATCGGCTACGGCGGCGTTGACCATGTACTTGCCAGCGGTGAGGACATCAACATTCTGGTATTCGATACAGAGGTTTACTCCAATACCGGCGGACAGGCTTCCAAGGCTACACCGACTGCGGCGATCGCACAGTTCGCTGCCAGCGGCAAGAAGACGAAGAAGAAGGATCTCGGACTGATGGCGATGACGTACGGATACGTATACGTTGCACAGGTAGGAATGGGAGCTGACAAGGCTCAGTTCATGAAGGCTGCCATCGAGGCGGAACGTCACCACGGACCTTCAATAATCATCTGCTATTCGCCGTGCATCAACCACGGTATCCGGGGCGGCCTGACGAGAACTCAGAGCCACATCAAGGATGCTGTTGACTGCGGATACTGGCACCTGTACAGATACAATCCTGATCTGAAGGAAGAGGGAAAGAACCCGTTCATGCTCGACAGCAAAGAGCCGAACATGGAAGGCTTCAGAGACTTCATACTCAATCAGGTGAGGTACTCTTCGCTGCTCAAGGAGTTCCCGGAAAGAGCGGAAGCGCTCTTCGAGAAGACAGAGAGCGATGCCAAAGACAGATATGAAGGCTACAAAAAGCTGGCACAGGGCTGATCCGGCAAAATAAGACAAACATCAAACCGGGGCAGGACGGGAGTTTTGCCCCGGATTTTGTAAAAAGGAATATTTAATGGCAGATATCACAGAAAGAACCTTGAGTGAAGGAATAAAGAAGCTGCTGCAGAAAAAGCAGCTCGACAAGATCACTGTGGGCGAGCTGACGCGGGAATGCGGTATCAGCAGGAATACTTTTTACTATCACTATCACGATGTGTATCAGCTGCTGGACGAGATGTTCAAAGTGCAGGCTGACGAGATACTGGAGGGACTGAACGGTACCGAAGACTGGACCAGAGGCGTGGAAAGCGCCATGGACTATCTCTATGAAAACAGCGTCATGATACGCCATATCGTGGAATCGATCCGGAGGGAGAATCTGGAACGATATCTCTACAATGTAATGGGGAAAGTGACCCTTTCCTTTGTAGAGGAGCAGGCGAAGGGACGCGAAATAAACGATGAAAACAAAAAACTGATAGCCGAATTCTTCGGATTTGCTATGGTAGGCTGGGTTTCCCGCTGGGCGGAGCAGGGTATGCGCGAGAGCCCTCACGAAGCTGTCAGCAAGCTCTCAAAACTGCTGCAGGGAACTATGGCAAAGCTACTGACAAACGCCGAAGAAGCACAAAATGCGTCTTGACATCAGTAAGGTACAGTGCTATCATTAATCTATACAAAAGGACAGTTCGTAACTACTTACGAACTTGAGCAGTCGGCACCAGGCCGACACTGAAAGAGCTTTCTTTCTTATTCACATTTCATATACCAAAGGGCTGTGAGCGTTTTTGCGAAACAGCTTTTTGGTTTTTTGGACTTTTTTAAAGCGCGGCTGAAAAAACCGCGCTCTTTGATTTCAGATATTCTCTCTTTCCGCTTCCCGCATGATGGAGACGCTGGCTGAGGCACCCAGTCTGTCGGCACCGGCGTCTATCATCGCCTTGGCTGTTGCCAGATCGCGGATACCTCCGCTGGCTTTTATCCTGATCCTGCCTTCCGTGATCCGCTTCATCAGGGCGACATCTTCAACTTTTGCGCCGCCTCCCGTAAAGCCGGTGCTCGTCTTCACGAAATCCGCCCCCGCGGCCATCGCCAGCCGGCATGCCGTGATCAGTTCCTCCCTTGTCAACAGGTGGGTCTCCATGATCACTTTCAGCAGGGCATGATGACGCTTGGCTGTCCCGGCAACCGCCGCAATATCATCCTCAACGAAATGAAAGTTAGCGCTCTTCAGGGCGCCTATGTTGATCACCATGTCCAGCTCGTCGGCGCCCGATCGCAGGGCGGTCTCCGCCTCGTATGCCTTTGCTTCGGTGGCCATGGCACCGAGTGGAAAGCCGATGACCGAGGTCACGGCGACACTGCTGTTTTCCAGCAGGGTGGCTGCCAGGTGTACATAGCAGGAATTGACACAGACAGAGTGGAACGAATACTGCCTCGCTTCACGGCAGAGCTGTTCTATTTGTTCTTCAGATGCGTCGGGTTTGAGCAATGTATGGTCGAAATATCTATTCAATTGTTTCACGCCTTCTACCTCCTGCGTAGATTATAACATAAGGAGAAAAACCATCGCAATTATGAACCGCTGGGAAAGAGTTGACTCACAGTTTCTTAACCTGAGACTAAGGTGGAAATTATAATAAAGATGTGAAAGGAGTTGACATGAAAGCGGATACGAAAGATATGGGTGCCCGCATCAGGACTGCGCGCATCCGTAAGGAGCTTACTCAGGAGGAACTGGCTGAGATGATCGGTGCCAGCGATACATATATCAGTCGCATCGAAAACGGCCGCGGGACACCGAGCCTTGATTTAGTCGTGGACATCATGAATGCTCTGGAACTTTCACCAAACGAGTTGTTTTGCGGTATTGTTGAGTCAGCAAAACCAAATTTACTGATGGAGACTGCCGACTTGCTGAACAAATTTTCGGCTGAGAGGATCTCCGTCTTTAATCAGCAGATGGAACTGGAATTGAGAGAAAGAGAGAAATGGCAGAAAGAAATGAAAGAGAAAGGAAGTCGTTGATTCTTTGCGTGGGAGAAGATTACACGCAGTATCTGAAGGAAGCTGATATCACAGCTGACATCATTCACACAAACAGCATCGAGGAGGCAGCCGATCTGCTGGGCAGGAGCGATCCGCTCTGGATCGTTACCCGGGATGGCCTGGAACGGATCGAGCGCAGCCAGCTCCTTTATGCAGAAACGTGCAACAGGCATTTGAGGATAGTCACCAGAAAAAAGAATATCGAAGGAATCACAATGGGAATA
This sequence comes from Anaerovoracaceae bacterium, assembly GCA_050953405.1. GTDB lineage: Bacteria > Bacillota > Clostridia > Peptostreptococcales > Anaerovoracaceae > RUG100. The sequence continues at coordinate 156,054 of JBMNMP010000003.1, forward strand.
GGCAGGTTTATTGATGAAGTAAACAGGCCGTTTTTTTTCAGATGTCACAAATCGTTTGCCGTAAATGTGAATAACATCAGCTCCATAACAAAGCTTACCTATAGACTCTGGTCCGTGGGCTTTGAAAACAGCAGCGAGACCTGTCTTCTGAGCACGACATATTATCATACGCTGATGGAGAAGGTGGAGAAAAAATTCACCTCGCTTTGACAAGTATGTTATAATTGTTGATGTACAAAAAATATAGGTAAAGGAGATACTTTATTATGGCAAAAGTAGACATTTTTTCGGGCTTTCTGGGCGCCGGAAAGACGACACTGATCAAAAAGCTGATCAAAGAAGCTTATGGGGATGAACAACTGGTACTGATAGAAAACGAATTTGGGGACGTCAGTGTTGACGGTGGATTTCTCAAAGATACAGGAATACAGATCAACGAGATGTCTTCGGGCTGCATCTGCTGCAGCCTGGTAGGCGATTTTGGAAAGGCCCTGAATCAGGTAATCGAGCAGTTCGATCCTGACAGGATCCTGATAGAACCGTCGGGCGTAGGCAAGCTGAGCGATGTCATCATCGCAGTGCAGGACCTGCACAACGACAAGATCAAGCTGAACGGTTTCACCACGGTAGTGGATGCCAAGAAATGCAAGATCTATATGCAGAACTTCGGAGAATTTTATGAAAATCAGGTCGAGCATGCGAGTTCCATTATTCTCAGCCACACGGACGGCCTCTCACAGAACAAGCTGGATGCCTGCATCGCGATGCTGAGGGAGCACAATGATCATGCTTCGATAGTAACTACCCCGTGGGACAAGATCCCCGGCAGCAAGATCCTGGAGACCATGGAAGAGAAGAAAACGCTGTCTTCCGAGCTGGATCACCTCAGAGAAGAAGCTTATGAGGAGGAGGCTGCTCACGCTCACGAACATGAGCATGAGCATCATCACGACCACGGTCACGGTCATGAACATCATCACGACCACGATCATCACGATCACGATCATGAGCACCATCACGACCACGATCACGGCCATGAGCACCATCATCATCACGCCGACGAAGTGTTTGATGAATTCGGGACCGAGACTACGCACAAATTCAGCAAGAAGCAGATCGAGGGAGCTCTCAACGGTCTCATGAACATCGCCGAATGCGGTCAGGTGCTGAGAGCAAAGGGCATCGTGGAAGGTGAAGACGGAAACTGGATCCACTTCGATTATGTGCCCGGAGAACCGGAAGTACGTGAAGGCCCTGCGGAGACCACAGGCATGATCGCCGTTATCGGCGCCAGTATCGATAAGGACAGGATCTCAGAGCTCTTCGGGCTTTGATTCGGGAGGGCTTTATATGAACGAAATACCAGTATATTTACTGACGGGATTTCTCGACGCGGGGAAGACCACCTTTATACAGAGCCTGATGGAAGGCGATGACTTCAATGCCGGCGAGCGTACTCTGATGCTGATCTGCGAAGAAGGCGAAGTGGAGCACGAGCCTGGAAAGTTCGCCTTCAATAATACCTTTTTCGTAACCGTCAACAAAGAAGAAGATCTCGATGCTCAGATGCTCGAGGAGCAGGCCAGGGAAAACGACATCGACAGGGTAGTTGTTGAGTACAACGGCATGTGGATGCTGGACAGCCTGTACAAGAACATGCCCAAGAACTGGGTGATCTACCAGGAAGTCATGTTCGCCGATGCGACGACATTCCAGGTCTACAACGACAACATGAGGCAGCAGACGTTCGACAAGATGAGGGACGCCGAGCTGGTGATCTTCAACAGGTGCGTGCGCGGCCAGCTGGACAAGATGGCGCTGCACAAAATAGTCAGGGTAGCCAACCGCAAGAGCCAGATACTCTACGAGTTCGGAGAGGATGATGTGGAGCCGGATAATATCAAGGATCCGCTGCCTTTCGACCTCAATGCGCCGCTGGTCACCATCAAGGACCAGGATTACGCCGAGTGGTATCGCGACCTGAATGAGGAACAGGAAAAGTACGAAGGAAAGACGCTGCGCGTCAAGGGCAGGGCGCTCACTGAGGGCAATCTGCCGGAGAACACTTTTATTTTCGGTCGTCATCTGATGACGTGCTGTGTGGCGGATATACAATTCGCCGGGCTCGTCTGCAAGTGGGGCGGCAAAAAACCAAAGCTGGAAAACGGCGAATGGGTCGCCATCACAGCCAAGGTCAAGAACGAGTTCGATTCCATATACAAGGAAGAAGGCCCGGTGCTCTATTGTCAGAAGGTAGAGAAGGAAGCTCCGGCCGATCCGGAAGTTGCTCAGTTCTGAGGCACAGGTCTATTCAGAGAAAACAAAGAGGAGATGCATATGGCATCTCCTTTTATTTAAGCTTTAGTTTAGAGGTTGAAGAGGAAGTGACAGATGTCGCCGTCTTTGACAACATAGTCTTTGCCCTCAGACCTCACGAGGCCCTTTTCCTTGGCTGCTGACAGTTTGCCGCCGCACTCGATCAGCTGGTCATAAGCTATAGTCTCTGAGCGGATGAAGCCCTTTTCAAAGTCGGTGTGTATTTTGCCGGCGGCCTGCGGCGCCTTGGTGCCCCGCTTTATAGTCCAGGCTCTGGTCTCATCTTCACCTGTTGTCAGGAATGAGATGAGATCGAGCAGGCGATAGCTGGCTTTTATCAGCTTGTCGAGGCCTGATTCGGAAATGCCCATGTCCTCCAGGAAGGCCATCTTTTCATCATCGTCCAGTTCGGCCAGTTCTTCTTCTATCTTGGCGCAGACAACGACCACGTCAGAACCCTCCTCAGCGGCGAAATCCCTGACCTTGCGGATCATTTCATTGTCTTCGGTTGCCGCGTCTTCTTCGGATACGTTTGCCGCATAGATGACCGGCTTGTAGGAGAGCAGATCGAGGCTCTGTACATAGTCGCTCTCTTCTTCATCAAGGTCCATGGCGCGGGCCGATTTGCCGTCGCCCAGCCACTGGTTGACCTTTTCAAGAAGATCGAGCTCTTTCTGGAGGCCTTTATCGCCTTTCAGCATCTTGCGTGTCTTGGTGATGCGCCTGTCGAGCACTTCCATATCGGAAAGGATCAGCTCGGTGTTGATGGTTTCGATGTCGGAGAGCGGATCTATCCTGCCGTCAACGTGCACGACGTTGGAATCCTCAAAGCATCTGACGACGTGTACGATGGCTTCCACTTCACGGATGTGACCCAGAAATTTGTTGCCAAGGCCTTCGCCTTTGCTGGCCCCTTTTACAAGACCAGCGATGTCGCAGAATTCGATGGTCGTATAGATGGTCTTTTTTGAGTTGTATATCTGTGACAGCCTGGTGACTCTTTCATCGGGTACGGTCACCACTCCTACGTTTGGCTCTATGGTGCAGAACGGGTAGTTCGCCGCCTCTGCGCCGGCCTTGGTGATCGCATTGAAAAGTGTGCTTTTGCCTACGTTTGGCAGGCCGACTATACCTAATTTCATATATATCTGTATCTCCTTTGATTTTACATTGTGTTCAAGTCTCTCGAATAGAAAAGAGCAAAATTCAACATGATAATTATAGCACGTTGTCTCTTTTTCTCAAGATAATCGGGAAAGTTTTCAGGATCTCCGCACTGCCGCCCGGCTCAGCGCCTGCTTTTGCGGTCACTCCTGCGCTTCAGGAGCACCATGGCCACCGCGCAGATCACTATGATGGCGATGCTGATCACCTGAGCCTGCCTGAAGGGGCCGATCATGAGGCTGTCGGTACGCAGCGCTTCAACGCAGATCCTTTCGGCGGAATAGAGGATGCCGTAAAGGCAGATGACCTGACCCATGAATCTGCGTCTGTTGTCAATGGCAATCAGGATGAAGAAGAGGATCAGGCACCAGATCGATTCGTAGAGAAAGGTGGGATGCACTTTTTCACCCATCACGGTGATCGCCCAGGGCAGGTTCGTGGGTCCGCCGTGGGCTTCGGAGTTGAAATAGTTGCCCCATCTGCCGATGGCCTGTGCCAGGGCGATGGCCGGCGCCGCCATATCGATGATATCGATGAAATTGAGGCGCTTTACGCGGCATACTATGAAAGCCGTGAGGATGCCGAAGATGAGACCGCCGTGTATCGCCAGCCCTCCCGCACGAATATCGATGATCTCCCCCGGATTAGCAGAGTAATAATCCCAGCTGAAGATGACGTAGTAGAGCCTTGCGCCGACTATGCCTATGGGTATTGAAAAGATGAGGATGTCGAGCACGTCTTCCGGCTTTACCGCATGCAGCGGTGCCCTCTTCATGAGTACGACTATTGCGGCCACCATCGCGCAGGCGATGATGATCCCGTACCATCTGATTTCCAGCGTTCCTATTGTAAATGCTATGGGATCGGGGACAGGCATGTTGCTCTCTTTCTTTGTTCTCTGGTGTTCTTAACGTCAATAGGGTCATTATACCCTGAGCCTCAGCTGTCTGCAAGGCACTAAAAATAGAAGAAAATGTAAAATGGGGTGTTCGCATCAAAAAGGTACTAGATGTTGTATTTTTTCTGATTTTTTGCAAAAAAATCGCACAATTGGGGCGCTGATGTTGATGCTTACTCCCATTTTTTTGATGCTGTTCATTGATTTGGGGAGCGAAGTGGTGTAAAGTGGTGATACGTCAAAAAATAAAACCAGAAGTGACGGTAGTTGTGGGGGCCATGATCCGTGTTTATAGGCAGCTATAACAACTCAATAGATGCAAAATCCAGGATGATCATCCCGTCAAAATACCGGGAGGAGCTGGGAGGAAAATGTGTGATGACTAAGGGCATAGACAAGTGCCTTTATATCTATCCGGTTTCCGCCTGGGAGGAATTCGCGGAAAAGCTGGCAGGTTTGCCAAAGGCGGATCCCAAGGCGAGGAACTTTGTGAGACATTTCTACGGCAGAGCCGAAGAATGTGAAATCGACAAGCAGGGTAGAGTCACCGTACCGGCAGCGCTGAGAGAATACGGAGCCATCGAGAAAGAGCTGACTACCATAGGGAACGGCGAAAAGATCGAGGTCTGGAGCAGAGCTGTATGGGAAGAACTCATGGAAGACTCGCAGCTTGACGGCGAAGACATCGCCGAGGGCATGGAAGACTATGGAATTTAAGCACAAACCTGTTCTTCTGGAAGAATGTATAGAAAATCTCCGGATAAAGCCGGACGGCATATATCTGGATGGAACTCTGGGCGGCGGCGGTCACTCGGAGGAGATAGCAAAACGTCTTTCCCGCGAAGGCATGCTGATAGGTATCGATCGTGACGAAGATGCCCTGGCAGCGGCGGGGAAGAGGCTGGAACCATATGCCTGCAGAAAGCATTTTGCTCACAGCAATTACACTGAAGTGAAGCAGGTGCTCGCGGAGGCTGGTGTAGAGAAAGTCGATGGTGCATTGCTGGATCTGGGGGTCTCCAGTTTTCAACTGGACAATGCGGCAAGAGGTTTTTCATATATGAACGACGCGCCTCTGGACATGAGGATGGACAGGGACGACAGATATACCGCATCTGATGTGGTAAACGGGTATGAGGAAAAAGACCTCAAAGATGTGATCAGAAAATACGGTGAAGAACGCTGGGCATCGCGCATCGCGCAATTCATCGTCAAAGAGAGGAAGAAGCAGCCTATCGAAACGACCGGACAGCTGGTGGATATCATCAAGGCGGCCATCCCCGCAGGGGCGAGGAGAAATGGTCCCCATCCGGCGAAGCGTACATTTCAGGCAATACGCATAGAAGTGAACGATGAGCTTTCGGGCTTGAAAAAGGCGGTTGATGAATTCTGCGACATACTGGCTCCGGGCGGCAGACTGTGTATCATCACATTCCATTCGCTGGAGGACAGAATAGTGAAGGATTCCTTCAACAAGAGAGCGAATCCGTGCACCTGTCCGCCGGAACTGCCGGTGTGCGTTTGCGGAAAGGTCGCTGATATACGGAAGGTGACCGGAAAACCGCTGGTACCCGGGGAGGAAGAACTGAACGGGAATCCGCGGGCGCGCAGCGCAAAGTTGAGGGTAGCTGAGAAACTTGTAGGGAAATAAGGATCAAAGGTGAGAGGTATTATGAACACTGCAGAAAAGATTTATGAAGGTCAGGAAGCTTATCGTGCCAGACAGCGCGGTATCGACCTTGATGTTCATCCCAGTCGCGGGCGGCAGCACAAGAAGACAGGAATCACAGCGACTGATAAAAAGCACGTGCTCGTTATGATGCTGGTAGTGGGGCTGATATTCATCGGAGTGATCATCGCCGGAGCTTATGCGGCGACCATCAACTACCAGAACAACCAGATAGAGAAGACGAACTCGGAGCTGCAGGGAGAGGTAGAGAGTCTGCATATAGAAATAAAGAGTGCTAACAACATTGCAAATATAGAGCAGAAAGCCACAAAGAAACTGGGCATGGTTTACCCTGAAGGCAAACAACTGGTGGTCGTTTCGGGGAACCAGAAACCGGACAAGAACTTTGCAGGTGATTTAAAAGAAAATGCCCTGAATTGATGCCGGTTATATACGCATGTGAATATTTTCATATAAAGAATCAGTCAGGCAGCTGTATAATGGACCAGTTTAGTTGTCTGACTTTTTCTGTGGTAAGACGGGGAGTGAAGAAATGGCGAGAATGACGCCTGTTTCCATAACGAACAAGAAGAGGCTGGTAATAGCGTTTACTATATTCTGCCTGCTGCTGGTCGTGCTCTGCATCAGAGTGGGATATGTGCAGGTCGTCAAGGGCGATGTGTACAAGAAGAAGGCCATAGCGCAGCAGACCAAGGACGAGGTGGTGGAAGCCAAACGCGGCGGGATCGTGGACCGCAACGGCGAGGAGCTGGCGGTGAGCACCATCAAGTATTCCGTTTGGGTGAGGCCGGCCGCGGCCGCTGATAAGGCCGAAAAGGAAAAGGTGATCAGCAGACTGGCACAGATCCTGGGGATGCCTCAGGATGAAGTCGGCAAAAAGCTCAGCGGGAAGACTGCGCTGGTAAAGCTGGCAAAATACCGCAGTCTGTCGACGGCGGATAAAATACGCAAGGCCGGGCTGCCCGGAGTGACCATAACCGAAGAAACCAAGAGATATTATCCTCTTGGTGATTTTGCTTCTCAGCTGCTTGGCAGCGTCACCGATGACAACAACGGTCTCGCCGGTGTGGAGCAGTACTATAACCGCCAGCTCAAAGGCGTTGCCGGGCGCTGGATAGAAAACACGGATGTCAAGGGAAATTCGCTGACTTATGGCAACGACAAGCACTACGGTGCTCAGGACGGCGACAACATTCAGCTTACTATAGATGAAGTCATCCAGAACTATGCCGAGGAATCGATCGTGTCCACCATGAAGAGCACCAAGGCGAAGAGGGTCAGCTGCCTGGTGATGAATCCGAAGACCGGGGAGATCCTCGCGATGGCTTCCACACCGGGATATGATCCCAACAATTCGAGGAAACCGCTGGCTAAGGACAAGGCCGCTTTCGATAAGATGAGCAGCAAAAAGCAGCTGGAATATCTCAACAAAATGTGGCGCAATCCGCTGGTATCCGACAGTTACGAACCGGGGTCCACGTTCAAGCTGCTGACAACGGCGATGGCGCTGGAGGAGAACAAGGTCAACCAGACGGAGACCTTCGAGTGCGGCGGCGGACTCAACGTGAACGGGACTTTCATCAAGTGCTGGATATATCCGGGATCGCACGGTACTCAGGATCTGAAACACGCCGTGGGGAATTCCTGCAACCCGGTGTTCATGAGGCTGGCGCAGCGCGTTGGCAAGGACAGATTTTATGATTATCTCGATCTCTTCGGGATCACCGAAAAGACGGGCATCGATTATCCGGGAGAAGCCAGCGCACAGATACAGAACAAAAAGAATGTAGGCCTGGTCGAGCTGTCGACCATGGGATTCGGTCAGGGTATCGCGGTGACTCCGATACAGCTGCTGACCACGATCAACTCCTTCGGCAACAACGGCCTCATGATGCAGCCGCACCTTGTGAAGGCGATAAAGAACAGCAGCGGCAAGACCATAAAGACAATAAAGCCGAAAGTAGTGCGCAAGACTGTTTCGCATAACACTTCGAAAAGGATAAAGGAATACATGGAGTTCGTCGTCAAGGAAGGCGGCGGCACAAAGGCGCAGATCAAGGGCTACCGCGTGGGCGGCAAGACGGGTACTGCGCAGAAAAAGAGCGCCAACAGCAACAAGTATGACAAACTGATAGCTTCCTTTGTAGGCATGGCGCCGATAAACGATCCCAGGCTCTCGATACTCTATATCGTCGACGAGCCGGAGGGCGAAGTCTGGGGCAGCGATGTAGCGGCTCCCGGCGCACAGAAGGTATTGAAAAAAACTCTGAGATATATGAAGATAAAGGAATCAGATTGATGTATAATGGAATAACTATCGGCGACGTCGCCCGGGCGACGGGCGGAGAAATAATAAGCGGGCAGGAAAGCGCACTGATAAAGCGCGTAGTACACGATTCCAGATCGGCGGCAGCCGGCGATCTGTTCGTGGCGCTCATAGGTGAAAGGCACGATGCTCACAGCTTTATAGAAGATGTAGTGGAAGCAGGATGCAGCAGCGTCCTGGTGTCTCATATGGACTGGGCCGGCGGGCTGATCAACGGTGTCGCCCTTTCGCAGCTGAACATAGTGAAAGTGGCCGATACCAGGAGAGCCCTGCAGGATCTTGCTTCGTGGTATATCAGGAAAATCGGAGTCAAAGTCATTGGGGTCACCGGCAGCACCGGAAAGACCAGCACCAAGGACATGACTTATTATGTCTGCTCGACAAAGTACAAGACGGGCAGGACCAGCGGCAATTTCAACAATGACATCGGCCTTCCGCTGACTGTACTCGGTTTCGATGAGGATACTGAGGTCGCTGTGCTGGAAATGGGCATGGACCACTTCGGCGAGATCGATCTGCTGGCAGGCCTAGTGAGACCGCAGATAGGTCTGATTTCAAATATCGGCGTCTCCCATATGGAAAACCTGGGCAGCCGTGAAGGCATCATGAAGGCCAAGATGGAGATCACGGATTACTTTACTGCTGAGGACACTTTGATAATCAGCACCGGAAAAGACCTGCTTAGGCGTGAGAACATCAGCGGGGATTATCACCTGCTGACCACCGGTGAGGAAGAAGATGACGATTACCGTGTCAGCGACATCGAGAACGTAAACGACGGTCTCTCATTCACGCTCACGCACGGCGGGGAAGAGCAGCGTTTCTATCTGCCGGTGCCCGGGCGGCACAACGCGTTCAACGCGGCGCTGGCGGTGGCCGCCGGCGGCCTCCTGGGGATCAGCATGAGTGAAGCGGCGGCAGGTCTGAAGGAAATGGAGCTTTCTGCCGGAAGACTGTCACTGAAACACAGCGGCGGTCTCCTGGTGATCGACGATACATACAACGCGAGCCCGGACTCCGTAAAGGGCGCTCTGGATGTACTGGATTCCACGGCGCCGGAGACCAAGATCGCGATACTGGGCGATATGTACGAGCTGGGCGAAAACACGCTCGAGATGCACAGGCAGACCGGTGAATACGCGGCGGCTTCTTCGGCGCAGAAGGTGATCGCGATCGGAGAAAACGCAAGATACATAGCCCTGGGTGCCGGCGACAAGGGCATATATTTCGCCGACAAGAAAGGATTCCTGAACAAAATGGACGAACTGGTGCCCGACGAAGCGGCCGTGCTGGTGAAGGGCTCCAGAGGCATGAAGATGGAGGAAATAGTGGCAGCTTTGGCAGGCAGAGGAGAAAAGAAATGATACATTCCGTGGTCATACCCGCAGCAGTAGGATTCGTATGCGCGGTCATATTTACAGCGATTTTAATACCGGTACTCAAGAGACAGGCCGGGCAGAATATACGTGAAGAGGGGCCGGAGGCTCATCAGGCCAAGGCGGGCACGCCTTCCATGGGAGGCATAGCCATTATCATAGGAGCCGTGATCGCTTTTATATGCGGGCTCAGTTTTGACAGCAGGGGCCTGATCATCATGGCCTGCTTCCTGCTGTTCGGGGCTATCGGGTTCTTCGATGACTGGCTGAAAGTGATCAAGAAACAGAACGAGGGTCTCAAACCGGGTCAGAAGTTCGGCCTTCAGCTGATCATATCCCTGGCGGTGGCCATATACCTCTTCGCCAGCGATGGCGGAGCTGTATACGTCCCCTTCATGGATGCAGAGGTCGATTTTGGATTCTGGTATATCCCTTTCATCGTGTTCACTATGCTGGCAATGGTCAACGCGGTGAATCTGACCGACGGCCTCGACGGACTGGCGGCGGGAACTACGGCCATAGTAGCCATATTCCTCACCTGGCTGGCTTATAACATGCACCAGGGGACACCGACCATAGCGATGGCGGCGGTATTCGGCGCCTGTCTCGGCTTTCTGGTGTTCAACAGACACCCGGCCAGGGTGTTCATGGGGGATACGGGATCATTGGCGCTCGGCGGAGTGATCACCGCGGCTGCCGTGGTCATGAAGATGGAGCTGATGCTGCCCATAATCGGGCTGATATATGTGCTGGAGGTCCTCTCTGTATGTCTGCAGGTGGCTTACTTCAAGGCCACCCACGGCAGGAGAATATTCAAGATGACCCCGCTGCACCATCATTTTGAATTGTCAGGAATGAAGGAAACGGCAGTTGTTGCCATGTTCAGGGGCATTACGATCATTATGTGTGTCCTCGGCGTGGTGATTGTTTAGGAGGTCAGGCATGGAAGGAAACATTGATTTTAAAGATAAAAAAATACTGGTAGTCGGTCTGGGAAGGTCGGGCGCTGCAGCCCTCAAAGCACTGCTCTCTGCGGGCGCTGATGTCGAGGTGCAGGATTCGAAGAAAGCCGGTGAGCTGGACGAAGAGCTGGAAGCCTTTCTGAAAGAAAAAGGCGTCCGCAGCTATCTCGGTGAGAAGCCGGAGGATCCGGCCGGGTATGATTTCATCGTACCCAGCCCGGGAGTCCCCTTAAAGCTGGATTTCATAGCGAAAGCGATCAAGGCCGGGGTCCCCGTTATCGGTGAACTGGAGCTGGCTTATGAGATGGGCGGCGGCAAATACGTGGCCATCACGGGTACCAACGGCAAGACGACGACGACGACACTTGTGGGCGAGATCTTCAAGGAGGCCGGCAGGGACACGCGCGTGGTCGGCAACATCGGGGTGGCTGTCATGAACGAAGCTCTGAACGCAGACGATGATACCTGGATGATCACAGAAGTGAGCAGCTTTCAGCTGGAGACCATCAGCAGGTTCAAGCCCGTGGTCTCCGCGATACTGAATATCACTCCGGATCATCTGGACAGACACGGCAGCATGGAGAACTATGCGTTGACCAAGGCGAGGATCTTCGAGAACCAGGATGAAAGCGGATATGTGGTCATGAATTTCGATGACAAGGAGAGCTTCAGGCTGGCGACCGGTGCCAAAGCTACCATCGTGCCCTTCTCGCGCGAGGAGAAGCTGCTGTTCGGAGCCTTTGTGAAGAACGACAAGATCGTCATCAGGAACCACGATGAGGAGACCATCGAGTTCTGCGGTGTCCACGAGCTGAAGATACCGGGCACTCACAACCTGGAGAACGCCCTTGCGGCTACTGCCATAGCTTACTTTGCGGGCATCGAACCGCAGTACATCAGCAAGGCGCTGCGCGAATTCAGCGGCGTGGAGCACAGGATCGAATACTGCGGCACTGTGAACGGGGTCAGATATGTCAACGACTCCAAGGGAACCAACACGGATGCGGCGATCAAGGCCATCAATGCTATCGATGGAGACATAGTACTCATTGCGGGAGGCTATGACAAGGGCGCTGATTTCACAGAGTTCATCAAGGCCTTTGGCAGCAAGGTAAAGCACGTTGCCCTGATGGGGGCCATGGCTTCCAAGATAAAAATAGCGGCTGAAAAGCTGGGATACACGCACACCATCATCATGAAGGACATGGAGGATTGTGTTGCCGAGGCCGCACGGTTAGCGAAAAAAGGAGATACGGTACTCCTTTCACCGGCATGTGCCAGCTGGGACATGTACGATGATTTCGAGAAGAGGGGAGAACACTTCAAGAAATGCGTCGAAAGGTTGGGGAAATAAATGCGTAAAGCCAGAGAAAGATTGAAATCGGGTGATTTCATTTTCTTGATACTGGTCCTGGGACTAGTGATTTTCGGAATAATAATGGTGTTCAGCGCCAGTTATTATTCTTCGATCAACGCGACGGGCAGTCCGTACGGATACCTGATCAGAGAGCTGATATTCGCGGTGACGGGGACCGCACTCATGATCGGTGCGGCGCTGCTGGATTACCGCGTGTGGGGCAAGTGGGCCCCTGCGCTGCTGGTGATCAGTCTGCTGCTGCTGGTGGCCGTGCTGTCGCCCCTGGGCACGGAAGTAAACGGTGCCAAGCGCTGGCTGGGAGCGGGAGTGCTCACCATCATGCCGGGCGAAGTAGCTAAGCTGTGCGTGATCTTCTTCGTGGCCAGGTATTTCAGCGACAAACCGAACCGGATCACTTCGTTCAGCAAGGGCATACTGCCCATGTTCGGACTGTGCATCGTGATGGGCGTGCTGGTGCTGCTGCAGCCTAACATGTCCACGGCGATAACGATCATCGGCATCATCATCCTGATGATGTTCATCGCGGGCATGCGATACAGATACCTCATAGGCCTCATCATCGCAGGTGTTGCCGGCGGTGCGGCGCTGATATTCTCCGCACCTTATAGAATGAAGAGATTGACCAGCTTTCAGGATCCCTTCAAGGACGCTTCCGGGGACGGCTACCAGGTAGTGCAGTCGCTGCTGGCCCTGGGATCCGGCGGCATTTTCGGACTCGGCCTCGGAAAGAGCGTACAGAAGACGCTGTACCTCCCGGAACCTCAGAATGATTTCATACTGGCGATCATCGGCGAAGAACTGGGATACGTCGGTATCGTGATACTGCTGATCGTCTATATGCTGCTGATATGGCGCGGCATCAAGATAGCGATGGAAGCTCCGGACAGACTGAGCATGCTGCTGGCTTCGGGCATCACCATCATGATAGGTCTGCAGGTAATTCTGAACGTCGCCGTGGTCACCTCATCCATGCCGCCGACTGGAGTAATACTGCCGTTTGTCAGCTACGGAGGAAACGCCCTATGGCTCTTTATGATAGCCGCGGGTATAATGTTAAATATATCGAGACACGGAAAGAAGAGAAAAGAGGAATCTGAAAATGAGAGTAATCATGACCGGCGGAGGCACCGGAGGTCACATTTATCCGGCAATCGCTATAGCAGATAAGATCAAAGAAAGGTCTGAAAACAGCGAGATACTTTTCGTGGGAACAAAACGCGGGCTGGAGAGCGATCTTGTGCCCAAGTGCGGCTACCCCATAGAATACATAACGGTAAGAGGCCTGGACCGCAAGAATCTGCTGAGGAATTTCAAAGTCCTCATGGATTACAACAAGGGAAAGAAACAGGCGGAGAAAATCATCCGCGACTTTCATCCCGACGTGGTCATCGGGACCGGCGGATACGTATGCGGTCCGGTAGTCAAGACCGCGGCCAGCCTGGGCGTGAAGACATATATCCAGGAACAGAATGCGATACCCGGCCTGACCAACAAGATGCTCGAAAAGTATGTGGAGAACGTCTTCCTGGGATTCGAGGAAGCCGGCAAGTACTTCAGGCACCCGGAAAAGCACATTTACACCGGCAACCCTGTGCGCGCCGATTTCTTCGGGGCCAACAGCGCGGCCAACCGCGAGGAACTGGGGGTCAGCTACGACAAGTTCATGCTGCTGGCCTTCGGCGGCAGCCAGGGCGCGGGCAGGATCAACAGCGCCATGCTGCAGGTTATCGAGAAATATAACGGCATCGACAAGATGCAGATATTCTTTGCCACGGGGCGGGCTTACTATGATCCCATCATGAGCGATATCGAGAGCAGAGGCATCGAGCTCGCCGGCAACATACACATTGTTGAATACATAGACAGGATGGAGAAATATCTCTCCGCGTGTGATCTCGTGGTATCCAGGAGCGGTGCGCTGACCGTTTCCGAGATAACTGTCTGCGGCACTCCGTCGATCCTGATCCCTTCACCGAACGTGACCGGGGATCATCAGACGTTCAACGCGCGCGCGATAGCGGACAAGGGTGCGGCTATACTGATGGAAGAATCGGGACTCGACGGTCATTCACTTTACATGGAGATCGAGAGGCTGAGGCAGAACAGGGATTACCTCAACGGAATGGCGGAGCGCTGCAAGAGACTGGCGCCTGACGATGCCACCGATATCATTTACTATACGCTGATAACTGCTTAGGGGATGTTCTATGGACAGGGATGAAAGAGATAGAAATATCCCGGACACCAAGGGATTCGAAGAGCAGTACGGCCGTGAGATGCGTGAGGAACTGCAGCGCATGAAGGAAGCCGAAGCGGAGGCCAAAGCGGCGGCGGAGGAAGAAGAGCCCCCCGCAGAAGAAAGTGAAGAATACTATGAAGAACCGGCAGAAGAGCCCTATGTGAGCGAGCCGCAGGAAGAGGAGCCGCCTCAGGAAGCTGAGGAGCCGGAAGATGAAGAGCCTTCAGAAACAAAGAAAAAGCAGCCCAGGAGAAAAAAGCACCGCAAGAAAAAGCACGGTTTTCTCTGGTTCTGCATTATCATTGCACTGCTGGTCGCCGGCATCATCTTCCTCAATTCCAGCTATTTTGCCATCGACAAGATAACGGTCAAGGGAAACGAGAACTACAGTGCCAACGATATCGTCAAGATGTCGGGTGTGGAATTCGGCACCAACATATTCCACGTCTTCGGACACACAGTGGAGAAAAACCTCAAGAAAAATTCCTATGTAAAGTCGGCCGGGATCGAGCGCAAACTGCCGGGAGAACTGGTGATCAGGCTCAAAGAGAGGGAACCGGTGGCTTACCTGCCGTACGGCAGCCAGTATGCCGTCATCGATGAGAAAGGGTATGTCATCAATGTGACGGGCACCAGGCCGGAGCTGACAGAAATCAGCGGCATGAAGATAAAGAGCATGACGCCGGGGACCCGCATCGAAGCCGATCAGACGCGGCAGCTGGAAAAGGCGATCTCTATAATTCAGCTGATGAAGAAGGGGGATCTCTTCTTCAAGAGGATCACCCTTGGCAAGGTGGTGATGCAGGCTTATGTATATGATGACCTGGTGTGCAGGGGCACACCTCAGAACATCAAAAGGAACATGAGGAACGGCAATCTGCAGAAGATCATCTATGATCTTTACAAAAAAGATGTCAAAAAAGGGACCATAAATATCGGCAGCGGCAAATACTGCTCGTACAGTCCCCGGGTGGAATAACAAAATATAGATATTTCAATATGTTTGTGATATAATCGTTACAGGTTTTTGATTAATTAAAAAGCAGGAGGAATATGATCAATGTTACAATTCGAAAAGACCGAGCGTCAGAACGCAAAGATCATTGTAGTTGGAGTAGGCGGCGGCGGTTGTAACGCAGTAAACAGAATGATCGATGCCAATCTGAAGGGCATCAGCTTTATGGCGATAAATACAGATAAACAGGCCTTGAGCTCCTGCAAAGCAGAGAACAAACTGGTGATCGGCGAAAAGCTGACCAAGGGTCTTGGTGCAGGCGGAAATCCTGAGATCGGACAGAAGTCGGCCGAAGAGAACGCGGATGATATAGGAAAACAGCTCTCCGGAGCGGAGATGGTCTTCGTCACGGCAGGCATGGGAGGCGGTACCGGAACAGGTGCGGCACCCATCATCGCAAAGGTAGCCAAGGACATGGGGATCCTCACAGTCGGAGTGGTCACCAAGCCGTTCACTTTTGAAGGACGCAAGAGGGCCGAGCACGCGGAACTGGGAATCAAGTTCCTCAAGAAATATGTTGATTCCATCGTGATCGTTCCCAACGACAAACTGCTGGAGATCTCGGAAGAGAAAACAACGTTTGTGGACGCCTTCATCATGGCCGACGAAGTGCTCAAGCAGGGCGTACAGGGAATCACCGATCTGATCAGTGAGGAAGGCCTCATCAATCTGGACTTTGCGGACGTACAGACAGTAATGAGAGACAGGGGCGTAGCTCACATGGGCATCGGCTCCGGCAAGGGCGACGACAAGGTCAGGACGGCAGTCAAGGCTGCTATCGAGAGTCCGCTGCTGGATACTACAGTTGCCGGCGCCAAGGCTATACTGCTGAACATCACCGGCGGTTACGACCTGAGCATGATGGACGTCAACGAGGCTTCCGAGCAGGTACACGATATCGCCGACAAAGACGCAACTATTATATTCGGTGCTGCGATCACGGACGAAATGCAGGATGAAATACGCATTACGGTCATCGCTACCGGATTTGAAAACCAGCCGGGCAACTATGCACAGTCACCAAATTTCGGTGAAGATGAGATAGACATGGATGCTCCTGAAGAGGGAGAAGAGACAGCGGAAGAAAATACCGTGGAAGAAAAAAAGGAAGAGGTCGAAAAGGCTGAACCGGCAGCCAGGAAAAAGTCGCAGAACTTCAGCGATGTGCTGAAATCACTGGACGAAGAAACAAAACCTTCAAAATTCGATATACCGTCGTTCCTCAAATAATAATGACGGCAGAGAATATCAGCCGGCTTTTGGCCGGCTTTTTCTATGAATACCGCGAAATGCGGACGGAGGGAAAATGAGGACCATTTCTTCCAGAGAAAATGAAATATACAAGCGCTGCAGGCAACTGGAGCGCCGCAAGTACCGGGACCGGTACGGCCAGTTCATGGTCGAGGGCAGGAAAATCGTCGCCGAAGCGGTAAAGCGCGAACGCGTGCAGATGCTGATCTTCCGTGAGGGAACTCAGAATGATGAGGGCATGCCGTCTCCGGCACCGGGAACCGTAAAGGCTGTCGCCATGGACCCCGAGCTCTTCTCTGCGATATCGCAGACGGAGACCAGCCAGGGCGTCATCGCTGTCGTGGATAAAGAAAACGGTGCTGATTTTCCGGCGGCAGATGACGGCGAAAACCTGCTGGTGCTCGACCGGGTACAGGACCCCGGCAACATCGGCACCATGATACGCACCGCAGAGGCTGCGGGCTACGCCGGGATCATGGCAGTCAAGGGCACCGGAGACCTTTATTCACCGAAGGTCGTCAGGGCGGCGGCGGGATCGCTGCTGCGGATGCCGGTGAAGCAGGTCGCCGATGAAAATGAGGCTCTGGAGTGGCTGCAGGAGGCCGGGAAGACAGTGGTCACCACCAGCCTGGATGCCGAAAAATATTATTACCAGGTGGATCTGAGCAGAAACATCGCACTGGTGATAGGAAATGAAGGAAATGGAGTCTCCGGGGAGTTCCAGCGGAGATCCCATTTAAATATAAAGATACCTATGAGCGGGGAGATAGAATCCCTCAACGCCGCGGTAGCGGCCGGGATACTCATGTATCAGTCAAATATACGAAAGGTCAGATAGAACAATGCAGGAAAAAATCAGTAAGATACTCCAGGAGGCGAAGGAAAGCATTGCCAGCTCGAGCGCCATGGATGAACTGGAGAAGGTAAGAGTGAGCGTGCTCGGCAAGAAGGGCAAGATGACAGAAGTCTTCAAAGCCATGGGCAAGCTTACAAAGGATGAAAAGAAGCAGATAGGACCGGCAGCGAACAAAGCCAGGAATGAAATCGAGAAACTGGTCAACGAAAAGTTCGCCGAACTGAAGGAAGCTGCGAAGACGGCGCGTTTCAAGATGGAGACCATCGACGTCACCGAACCGGGTGAAGACTTTACGATAGGCGTAGAGCATCCGATCACGATCACCATCGACGAACTCTCAAAGATCTTCATGGCCATGGGTTATTCCATCGCCGAGGGACCGCAGGTGGAGACAGTTTTCAACGCTTTTGATGCGCTGAACTCCCCCAAGAACCACCCGTCGAGAGATCTGACGGATACATTCTACATCACCGAGGACACCTGCCTCAGGCCGCACACTTCATCGGTACAGATAAGGACGCTGCTGTCGCAGAAGCCGCCTATCAAGATCATTTCACCGGGAAGATGCTTCAGATGCGATACACCGGACGCCACACATTCCCCGATGTTCCACCAGATGGAGGGACTGATCGTAGACGAGGGCATCACCATGGCGGATCTGAAGGGAACGCTGGACAGCATGGCCAAGAAGCTGTTCGGTACTTCAACGAGGACAAAATTCAGACCTCACCACTTCCCGTTCACAGAACCGAGCGCCGAGATGGATGTTTCCTGCTTCAAGTGCGGCGGCAAGGGCTGCAACGTATGTAAGGGAAGCGGCTGGATCGAGATTCTCGGATGCGGTATGGTGCACCCCAAAGTGCTGGAAGTCGGCGGTATAGATACTGAAAAGTACACCGGATTCGCTTTCGGCATGGGTGTCGAGAGAATTGCAATGCTGAAGTACGGAGTTGATGACATCAGACTGTTCTATGAGAACGATATGCGCTTCATCAACCAGTTCAAATAGGAGGTCACAGAATGTTAGTGCCAATAGAATGGCTCAATGATTATGTAAAGATAGATGCTGACACGGATGAATTCTGTGACAGGATGATAATGTCGGGCTCCAATATCGAGACCGTTGAGGAGTTCGGCCGGAACTTCGAAAAAGTAGTCGTCGGCAAGGTCCTCAAGAAGGAAAAGCATCCGGACGCTGACAGGCTCTCGGTGTGCCAGGTCGACGTAGGTCAGGAGGAACCGCTGCAGATCGTATGCGGTGCGCCCAACGTCGCCGAGGGCATGAAGGTCCCCGTAGCGCTGCACAAAAGCAGGGTGCCGGGACCGCTGCACGGCCAGCCCAAAGTAGAGGGCGGCGTGAAGATCACCAAGGGCAAGCTGAGGGGCGTTGAATCCTTCGGCATGATATGTTCCTGCAGCGAACTGGGATTTGATGACAAGGTGGTGCCTGTTGCCCATAGAGAAGGCATCTGGGTGCTCCCGGATGATGTAGAGATCGGCGCGCCGGTCGAGGAAGCGCTGGGTTTGAAGAGTGCTGTCGTCGACTTTGAGATCACACCGAACAGGCCGGACTGCCTTTCGATGGTAGGCATGGCACGCGAAGCTGCGGCCACATTTGGTTCGCAGCTCGAGTACCCGGACACCAGTCTGGAGGAAAAGGGGGACAAAAAGGCTTCCGATTTCATCAGTGTTGAAATAAAGAACCCCGAGTACTGCAGGAGATACACCGCCAGGATAGTGACCGA
This sequence comes from Anaerovoracaceae bacterium, assembly GCA_050953405.1. Lineage (GTDB taxonomy): Bacteria > Bacillota > Clostridia > Peptostreptococcales > Anaerovoracaceae > RUG100. The sequence continues at coordinate 175,270 of JBMNMP010000003.1, forward strand.
TGTCAAGATAGAGCAGTCACCGTGGTGGCTGCAGAAGAGACTGATGTATGCCGGTATGAGGCCTATCAACAACATCGTTGATATCACTAACTTCGTGATGCTGGAGTACGGTGAACCGCTCCACGCCTTTGACATCAGACAGCTGGAGGGCGGCAAGATCGTAGTCTCCACGGCTGAAAAGGGCGAAAAGTTCACCACACTGGACGGTGAAGAGAGAACGCTGGATGAGGATATGCTGATGATCAGGGACGGCAGCAAGAGCGTTGCCGTTGCCGGCGTGATGGGCGGTCTCAACTCCGAGATACAGGAAGACACGACCACCATACTCATAGAAGCGGCCAACTTTGATGCCGACAACGTGAGACTCACTTCGAAAAAGCTGGGCCTGAGGACCGAAGCTTCTTCAAGATATGAAAAAGGCGTAGATCCGGGACTCTGTCGCACAGCTTCAGACCGCGTCTGCAAACTGATAGAGATGCTGGGTGCGGGAACGGTACAGCCGGGTATCGTGGATTCCTATCCGCAGCCGGTGAGCCCGTGGACGATCGCCGTACGCGTGCCCCGCATCAACAAGGTGCTCGGCATCGATCTCAGCGCTGCTGAGATGACGGATATCTTCGAGTCACTGGAGATGAAAGTGGAGGGCGATGGAGATGTCCTCCAGGTGACGCCGCCGACAGTGAGACTGGACATGGTTGCTGAGGTCGACTTCATCGAGGAAGTCGCCAGGATGTACGGCTATGACAAGCTGCCGGTGACTCTGCCCAAGGGGAACAATGAATCCAGCCTGGGCAGGAAAGAAACCGTTAGAAGAATGGCACGCAGCGCGATGTGCGCCATGGGAGCCAATGAGATACAGACTTACTCCTTCTTAAGCCCCAGAGATGCGGATCGCATCAGGCTGGACGAAAATTCCTGGGAGCGCAACTATGTAGTCATCAAGAACCCTCTGGGAGAGGAAAACTCCGTCATGAGGACACTGCTGACTCCTGCGATGCTGGAGACTCTGGGCAGGAACTGGTCGCGCAACATAGACAGGGTGAAGGCGTTTGAAATAGGCAATACCTTCAGCGTTAACATCATGGAGCCCAAGGGCCTGCCGGATGAACAGGATTCCATGTGCATCGGCATGTACGGCGAGGGCATCGATTTCTTCACCCTCAAGGGCATGGTCGTCGAAATGCTGACCAAGCTGGGCATCAGCGATGTCAAGTTCGTACCGGAGAGCGAGTACGGCCCCTATCACCCCGGCAGATGCGCACGCATCGTCTGCGGCGGAGGCGGTGAACAGAAAGATCTCAAAGAGCTGCTGGAAAACGCCAACAAGGAGATCAAGGGCACTGAAGAGGAAATGTTCATGATGCGCGATATGGTCAACAGGATGACTGCAAACATGCAGGGACAGGGCATCGAGCTGGGGATCATGGGCGAAATACACCCCGACGTGGCCGATGAATACGGGATCGGCAGGAGATGCTATGTCTGCGAGCTGATGTTCGCAGAGATCGAGGAGATGGCACACACCGAGGTGGCTTATACTCCGCTGCCAAAGTACCCGGCGACATCGAGGGATATCGCGCTGCTGATAGATGAAGACGTTGCTGTAGGCGACATCGAGGAAGCTATCAGAAAGAGCGGCGGCGATCTCCTGGAGAGCGTAGAGTTATTCGATATTTACCGCGGCGAGCAGGTGGAGGACGGCAAGAAGAGCGTCGCTTTCACCCTCACATACAGAGACCGTGAGAAGACTTTGACGGATGAAGAAGTTGTTCCGGTACATGAAAAGGTACTGGGAGCGTTGAAGGATGAATTCAACGCCACACTCAGGGAAGTATAAAGGTGGATTTATGGAAAACAGCAAGGTCAGCGTCAGCATTTACGGACAGGATTATACTATCGTAGGCAACAAACAGCCGGAATACATCGCAAGGGTGGCTGCTCATGTGGACAGCTGCATGAACGAGATCGCGGAAGGTGTCAAGGGAGGCCCTATTTCCTCCCTGGCGGTCCTCTCCGCTGTTAACATCGCCGATGAAATGTTCCAGCTGCAGGATCAGCTGTCGGAACTGAAGAGGATCAACGAACAGCTGGAGTCAGACGTGCAGCACTATGTGCAGCTGTGGGAGGAAGCTAAAAAGAGCTTCAGTTCATACAAGGTGGATGCGCAGAACGAGATCCAGGGACTGACGCAGCAGAAGGATGAACTGCAGAGTCAGCTGAACGAGAAGGATCGCGAGGTCGAGGAGATGATGCGCACGAGACAGAAGTATGAAGCTGATGCTCAGGCAGGCTCGGCCCAGGCTGTAGAAGCTGTGCATAGCAAATACAAGGAGCTGGAAAACAATTTCTTCGATCTGCAGATGGAAGATATCCAGCTGAAAAGTGAGATCGAGAAACTCAGGGCGCAGCTGAGGGAAACACAAGATGAATCAAAAGGCTATTAATGTTCTCGAATACAGGAAAATAATCAAGTCTCTTGAAGAACAGGCGGGCTCAGAAATGACGCGAAAGCTCATATCTGAGCTGCAGCCTTATAATGATGTAAGGATAATACGCGAGCTGCTGGCGGAAACAGATGAGGCTGTCCGCCTTTCCCTGTTCAAGGGGCCGTTGCCGATCGGCTCTTTTTATGATATCGGAAATTCCATAAATTATGCGGGAAAGGGCGGCGTGCTCACCATGCAGCAGCTGCTGCACATAGCTTATAACATGAGGATGGCGGCTGGAGTGGCTTCGTTCCTCAAGGGAGACCTGCCGCCGCTGCCGATCATCAACAGCATGGTCGAGCTGCTGGCTCTCTACCCCGACCTTGAAGGGGACATCGACAGGTGCATTGAAGGCGAAGACCAGATGTCAGATGACGCCAGCCCGGAGCTGCGGGATATCAGGAGTTCCATAGTGCGGCAGAACGAGTCCATCAAGAACAGGATCAGCCGCATTATCTCATCGCGCGAAAATGCGGAGATACTGCAGGATTCTCTGGTGACCGTCCGCGACGGGAGATACGTGATCCCGGTGAAGGCCGAGCACAAGGCCAGAGTGCCGGGCATCATACACGACCAGAGCTCCAGCGGAGCCACTCTGTTCATAGAGCCGCAGGTGATCGTGGAGATGAACAACAAGCTGCGGGAACTGGCGGTGGAAGAGCAGGCCGAGATAGACAGGATACTGACAGAGCTCTCGGAGCGGGTGGCTGAGCATTACGACGGCCTTAAGAACAACCAGGAACTGATGGTGCAGCTGGATCTCATCAATGCCAAGGGCAAGCTCGCCCTGGCGCAGGAGGCGGAGTGCCCGAATATCAACGAAGAAGGCATACTGCACCTCAAGGATGCGAGGCATCCGCTGATAGACCGGAAGAAAGTGGTCCCCATAGACGTAAAGATAGGTGAAGATTATTCTTCGCTGATCATCACGGGGCCGAACACCGGCGGCAAGACGGTCACTCTGAAGACCTGCGGACTGCTGTGCATGATGGCGCAGACGGGTCTGCACATACCCGCCAGCGGTGCGAGCACGCTGCCGGTCTACCGGGATATCTATGCTGATATAGTCGACGAGCAGAGCATCGAACAGAGCCTGTCGACTTTCTCTTCGCACATGAATAACATAGTTGATATAGTTGCTGAGGCCGGCGAGGGAACGCTGGTGCTCATAGACGAGCTGGGAGCGGGGACCGACCCCACAGAGGGCGCGGCCCTGGCGATAGCGATACTGGAAAAGCTGGCCGGGCTGGGAGCCACCGTCATGGCGACCACACACTACAACGAATTGAAGAAATACGCGCTGTCCACTGAGGGAGTGGAGAACGCGAGCATGGAATTCGACGTGGAGACCCTGAGTCCGACTTATCATCTGACCATCGGGACGCCGGGCCGTTCCAACGCCTTTGAGATCTCAAGGAAGCTGGGCCTTGACGATTCCATGATCGAGCGCGCGCGGGACCTGATCGAGGGCGCCGACCTGCAGTTCGAAGATGTGCTGGCTGCCATCGAGGACGACAAGAAGGCGGCCGAAGCGGAGCGCGATGAGGCCGTGGCTCAGAGACAGGAGATGGAGCGCCAGCGCGATGAAATGAAGGCTCAGATGAAGAAAGCGGAGCAGCAGCGGGAGCAGCTGATACGCGATGCCAAGGAAAAAGCGCGCGGCATCATAGCCGAAGCCAGAGAGGTCAGCAGGGACGTCCAGGAGGAACTGCGCGAACTGGCAAAGATAGAGTCTCTGGGCGAACGCAACAAAAGGTTCTCAGACACCAGGAAGAAGATAAAGGACGCCGCCGGCCGCTACCGCGAGGAGTTCATACGCGAGGTCAACGACCGCCCGGTGGATATCAGCAAGGTAAAGCTGGGAGACCGTGTGAAAATACTCTCCCTGGGACAGAACGGCGAGGTGATCGGCCTCCCGGACGAGAAGGGAGAGATACAGGTACAGGCGGGGGCCCTGAAGATGCGGCGGCCGGCCAGTGACCTGAAACTGATCCTGGAGGGCAGCCAGAAGCGGCTCAAGAGAAAACAGAAATCCGGAAAGTCGGCTTATGGCAGCGTCTATAAGGCAAAAGCTCAGAACGTAAAGCCGCAGATAGACGTCAGGGGGCAGAACCTCGATGAGGCGGCGGACAATGTAGCCAAGTATCTGGACGATGTATATATTTCCGGGATGCCGGAGGTGACCATCATACACGGCCGCGGCGAGGGCATACTTTCAAAAGGCCTGAGGCAGCAGCTGAAGAAGAACAAACATGTTGCCGAATTCAGAAAAGGCGGTTACAATGAAGGCGGTGACGGTGTTACCGTCGTCAAGATGAAAGATAGATAAACCTGTAACGGGAGGAGCTATATAGATGATAAATTACAAGGAGAGGATCGCGGAGCTCTTGGAGCCCCACGTTGAGGGAATGACAAAGGAAGAGATCAGCGACTTGATCGAGGTGCCCGCCGATGAGAAGATGGGAGACTATGCGCTACCGTGTTTCAAGCTCGCAAAGGTGCTCAGAAAGGCACCGCCGCTGATCGCACAGGAGCTGAAGGCAAAGATCGAGGGCGATGCCATGTTCGAAAAGGTCGAGCAGGTCAACGCTTATCTCAACATGTACCTCAGCCGCACTGAATTTGCGCGCGGACTGGTGAAGGCGGTCTGTGAGGACAAGGATGATTATGGAAAGAGCAACGTGGGCGGCGGCAAGACGGTGATCGTGGAGTACTCTTCGCCGAACATCGCAAAACCGTTCCATATAGGACACATACGCAGCACAGTTATTGGAAATTCGCTGTACAAGATATATGATGCGCTGGGATACAAGGTCGTCAGGATCAACCACCTCGGCGACTACGGCACCCAGTTCGGCAAGATGATATGCGCTTACAGGCACTGGGGCAACGAAGAGGATGTCAGGAAGGAACCCATCAAGACTCTGCTCAAATATTACACCAGGTTCCACGTGGAAGCTGAGAGCGATCCTTCGCTCGAGCAGGAAGCCAGAGATATCTTCGCTAAACTGGAACGCGGCGAAAAGGAGGAAGTCGAGCTGTGGCAGTGGTTCCGCGATGAATCACTCAAGGAGTTCACCCGCGTTTACGATATGCTGGGCATCGAATTCGACTCCTACGCCGGAGAGAGTTTCTACTCTGACAAGATGCCGGCTATAGTGGAAGAGCTGAAGGAAAAGGGTCTGCTGAAGAAATCGGAGGGTGCGGAGATCGTGGATCTGGAAGAGTACGGATTGACACCGGCTCTGATGACCAAGTCAGACGGCTCCAGCCTCTACATCACAAGGGACATAGCGGCGGCCGTTTACCGCAAGAAGACATATGATTTCTACAAGAACATCTATGTTGTCGCTTCGGCACAGAACCTTCACTTCCAGCAGTGGTTCAAGATCCTGGAACTGATGGGTTATGACTGGGCTTCCGATTGCGTGCATGTGCCTTTCGGCCTCGTCAGCCTGGAGGAGGGAACCATGTCTACGAGACACGGCAGAGTAGTCTTCCTCGAGGACGTGCTCAAAAAGGCCGTGGAAAAGACGCGCGAGATCATAAAGGAAAAGGGAGTGGCTACCGACAACATCGACAAGACTGCAAGGCAGGTCGGCATCGGAGCCGTGATCTTCCAGGAGTTATCCAACAACAGGATTAAGGACTACGTGTTCAGCTGGGACCGCGTGCTCAACTTTGACGGAGAGACCGGGCCGTATGTGCAGTATACATATGCCAGGGCAGCCAGCGTGATGAGGAACGCGGGACCGGAAGCCGTGAAGGCCGCAGAGACAGCCGCCCTGGAAGGCACCATAGATGCACAGTACATAGCGTCGGATTCGGTTTATGACCTCATCAAGCTGATATACGCGCTGCCGGCTGTCGTCAGGGAAGCGGGACAAAAGTACGAGCCGTCGATAGTCACCAGACATATCATCAATATCGCGCAGAGCTTCAACCGTTTCTATCACAACGAACACATCCTCACGGACAACGAGGCGGAGAAGACAGCGAAACTGGCATTGGTTATTGCAGCCGCAGCAGCAGTGAAGAACGGACTTGCGCTGCTGGGCATTGAAGCACCGGAGAAGATGTAATGAGATACGAAGGAAATATATACAGGCCTCCAAGTGAGGCCAGGAGTTACCTGCTGCAGGTGACCATAGGCTGTGCTCACAACGCCTGTACCTTCTGCAGCATTTTCAAGGATAAAAAGTTCCGGGTCAGGGACATGAACGAAGTGATGGAGGACATCGAGATGGCAAGGCGGGCTTACCGCTACATCGACAAGATATTCCTCTGTGACGGTGATGCCCTGTGCCTCTCCAACGATAAGCTGCTGAAGATATTGAACAAGCTGGGGGAGACTTTCCCCGAATGTGAGCGCGTCGGGGTCTACGGATCGCCGCAGGACGTGCTGCACAAGACGCCGCAGGAACTGGAGGCGCTGCGCGATGCGGGCCTCCACATCATCTATATCGGCGCGGAGAGCGGATCTGACAAGATCCTCAAAGCGATCCACAAAGGCGCCACCAGGGCGGAGATCATCGAGGCGGTGAAAAAGATAGAAGCCGCCGGTATCGCGGCCAGTGTGACCTTTATTTCCGGACTCGGCGGCAAACCCGACTGGGAGGAACACGCCATAGAGACGGGAACCATGATCAGCGAGATGGAGCCCTCGTATGTGGGACTGCTGACACTGATGCTGGAGCCGGGTGCACCCCTGAGAGACGATGTGATGAACGGAAAATTCGAAACGCTCAGTGCAGAGGAAGTGGTGGCCGAGACACTGCTGATGCTGAAAAACATCGAGGTCACTAAGAAGTGCGTTTTCCGCAGCAATCACGCTTCGAATTATGTGTCGCTGCGGGGAGACCTGCCCGACGACAAGGAGGCCATGATCAAGCAGCTGCGCAGAGCTATGGAAAACACCAGCCTGCTGAAGGATGAAAGATTCAGAATGCTGTAAGCTGAAGGGGGATTTTGATATGACTGAGGAAAAGAAATTATCGCTGGCCCAGCGCATGGGCATCACGCGCACGACGGAGCGTCCGCGCGAGCAGTCGGATATACAGCTGCGCGAGGACAGGATCGGCAGATATTTTCGCAAATACCTCGACAAATTTGTATTTGTCGAGTTGTCGGATGCTTATCTCGAAAAGTCCAAGGTCAGGGATATCATGAAGGGCGTCCCTATTCCGCTGCGCAAAAGAGATCTCAAGAGCTTTGACGGCGGCAGCGGCATCGAACCGACGGTCATCGCCGAGAACATCGCCTGGGTCATGGGATGTGACCCGCATTTCAAGTACAATAAGGCGTATGTGGAGTATCTGCTGAAGATCTTCAATCCGAAGATATATGAAGGTATGCTGCGTGAGGGCAGGGATGCTGCAGAACGTGAGGACTACGACAACGCCTGCATACACTTCCGCGCCAGCCTGTGCATGAAGTACGACTATCTCCACGGAATGTATTCGTATGCAAGGGTCTGCCGTGCTATGTACCTGGCCAGTGAGGATACCGAGTATGTGGGACGTTTCAAGGCGGAAGCTCTAGACTGGTTTGAACTGCTGACAGAGACGCATCCGAGATTTGCACAGGGCTATTACTACCTGGGCTATGCTTATCTGAACATCGGCCTCTATGCCAAGGCGCAGATAGCATGGAAGTGGTTCCTCTCCTTTTCACACAACGGCAAGGACAGGCGTGAGATCACCAAGCGTATGAAGCAGATCGAGGATCCGGTCACTATCGAGGCGGGCTGCAACGAGATCGCATCGGGCAGATTCGAGGAGGGCGTGAAGACTCTGGAGCCCTATCTCTCCAGCAGATTCAACACCTGGTGGCCGCTCCACTATTATCTGGGAGTCGGCTATGCGAATACCAGCAGGATACCGGATGCGGTGGCCCGCTTTCGCCACACTCTGACGCTGAACGCTTCACATATCCAGACGATGCAGGAACTGCTGGCTATTTATCGCGCTCAGAATGACAAAGAAAACATCAAAAAGTATGAGAGCAAGATCAAGATGGTGGAAGAGGGTCTGGCAGAGGAGGAGCGCGAGGCTGCCAGGAAGGCCGAAAAGACTGCCCGCAAAAGGCCGCTGAAGAACACCAGCAGCCGAAAGACGGCAAAAAGCAACGAAAATCAAGCTGCGCGCGGGAAGAGTTCCGGAGCCGCTGATGACGAAAGCGGAAAAGATGACGGATCAAAACGTACGAAGTCCGGCATCAAACGTCTCCACTGAGTATGCAAAAAAAAACATGGTTTGAAAGCGATTATCAGGTTGACTAATATGGCGGCCTATTGTATAATTTTACTTGTCGCGAATCGGGAAACCGATTAAAGATAAGGCATTCCGAGGTAGCTCAATGGTGGAGCAACCGGCTGTTAACCGGTAGGCTGTGGGTTCGAGCCCCACCCTCGGAGCCATTTTTAAAAGCGAAGCTATCGGTCCGCCGGCGTGGCGGAATTGGCAGACGCACGGGACTTAAAATCCCGCGGTCAGTGATGACTGTACCGGTTCGACCCCGGTCGCCGGCACCAATAATTGAATATAACATCGCGGGGTGGAGCAGTTGGTAGCTCGTCGGGCTCATAACCCGGAGGTTAGAGGTTCGAATCCTCTCCCCGCAACCAGAAAGAAAAGCCTTGAAAACGCTGAGACTGCAACGTTCCAAGGCTTTTTTCATGTGGAAATTTAGACTTCCATTATTTTACTTATGTGGCGTTTTGATGCGTTTTGGGGTACTTTGATGTGGCACCCGGTGTGGCACCCTGTGGCACCCTTTGAGATCCGAGATCGGACAATTCGGAAGCCACATCCGACAGATCGTCGTTGTTAAGATTTGTGTAAATATTAGCTGTCATTTTTATATCAGTATGACCCATCAGTTTTTGAGCAACTCGAATATCAATGCCACGCCTGGCCAACTCTGTGCAATATTCATGTCGCAAACAATACGGCACAAGATCAGGAGCAAGCGGAAAAGGCGGGATTAGAGCATTGCGGTACATCTTGCAACCCATGGAAATATTGATCTGCCTGCAATAACTCTTCCAGATGCGCCTGCGCTGCCGTGGATCAATCCTGTGACCAGATGACGTGCAGGCAATATAATCATATCCGGGTATGTCTTTAATCAGCTTAAAGAGCATGTCAGGCAAAGGGACTTCTCTATCGGCCGCAGCCGTTTTTGTCCCCCGTATATGTAAAAAATGGGCCCCATTTTTAGTGAGAATATCGCGCCCCTGGCATTCTGCCGCCTCTTCAGGGCGGCATCCGCACAGCAGCATTAAAAGAAATAAATAAAAACGCCGGTCGGTGATTCCGACCTGCAAGAAATAGGTTCTTTCGGAAGACGTAAGCGCACGGCGGTGTTGTTTTTTCCTGGTTAGAGGTTTAACCAAATCAGCCGTTGGGTCTGAGATGATCAAATTATTGCTGTAGGCGTGGCTAAAAAGAAATTTCAAAGCGTGATATACTTCCCCCACCTGTGTAGGGCTTTTCCCTGTTTGTAAATTCATCACGCGCTGGCAGTGTATAGGCTTAATTCTTTTTATTGGCATACTACCGATCTCAGAAAGAATGGATGACTTCATCCTCTGCTCAAATTTTTCTCTTGTGATTTCGGCTTGATTGGTCTTGTAAGTTTCAATGCACTTTTCCGCCCATTCGGAGAGCAACATATCGCCGCTGACAACATTCCGCGCCGTCTTGAGGCATTCCAGCTTTTTTGCCTTCTTTTCCCCCAGCTTAATAAGACTGTCCGCCCGGACTTCATATCGCCTGCCATCGTAGGTGAATGTGGTTCGGTATTTATATTTTTTTGGCATGATATCACCTCATTTAAGTTTCACACGATTAGCTCACGATTATTTTTGATTATGTTGGCTGTTTTAAGCCATTTGTATTAATTAAAAAGTTTGATTTCACACGATTAGCTCACGATTATTTTGATTCCTCTGTTTCTAAACCCTCTCGGCCCCGCCAAGCACACGGCCGACGCATTGCACTACGTTAGAACTTCGCCCTAAGTTCGATTACTCTACCTAAAATTGTAACAGGCAGGCTCGCAATCTCACTTTGTGTGTAAAAGTCCGGTGTGTACTTAATGTTGGTAGGCGCAAGTGATATCATGCCGCCATTATGCTTTTTCAGCATACGCATAATGGCATCGTCGGAATTGACCATCGCGATCACAATGTCGCCGCTGTCACAGTCTGGCTGTTTTCTTACGATTACTACATCACCGTCGCAGAAACGTGGCTCCATACAGTCGCCCTGAACCTGCAATGCTATTATTTCACCGCTTTGCGCCATCTCCGGCGTGATTTCTTCCCAGTCTATGATTTCTTCGACTGCTTCCATCGGCCGCCCGGCGTGAACCATACCGACCACTGGTATGCGGGGGTACTTTCGTTTCTTTTTTGGCTCGGGCGAGTCAGAGTTGCATTCATCTATCAAGTCTGTTTTATTGACTTCAAAATAATCGGCTAATTTCTGAATTTTTCCCATTCTAGGAAGTGCAATACCCCTTGGGGTTTACGTCGAATAATCTAAAAGAGCATTTCGGGTCGAATGGAAGGCATACCAAAGAATATCCGGGATGGACCGCCGAAAAATACGAGAATGAGGCATTAAAATTAGTGCAAAGCCGCACAACGGATGATATAATAGGGTATAAAACAATATACGGTGCGGTTGTAAGATACAGGAAAAGCACAAACGACCTTGTAGTAGGTTACCCTAATGGCGGAATTGCAACGATGTTCAAACCAAAAGGCAACGCCAAAAAAGGGTATAGATATGTGTTAAGGAAAATGAAGAAAGAAGGGATCATTCATGATTAAATGCCCCGTGTGTGGAAAATATGAATTTGAGAACATTGATGACTATCGCGTTTGCCCTATTTGTAATTGGGAGAATGAAGAGTATCAGAGGCGATACCCGGATGAAGACGGGGGCGCCAATCGAATGAGCCTTAATCAGGCACGTGAGGCTTGGAAGAAAGGTGAAAAAGTTATTTAACTAAAGCACGACGCACAGCGCGTGCTTTTTTAGTAGGAGGAACGGGAATGAAAGAGAACAGAGAAACGATATATGAATCTTCCATACAAAAGTTGATACAGCAGGTGAGGGATGTAGGGGGATATCTTCAGGAGCATGCGGACGAGATCGTATACCGTGGGCCATATCTGGAAGATGGCGCGTTGAAAATCATCGCAAGGTTCAATTACGGGAAGGTTCCGATTCTTGAGATAGGATATAATGTTGTTGTATTGAAACACAAATAACGCAGAAATGGGATGATATCATGAAATATATTAGAGCACCGGTAAAGCATAAGGACTAAAGGAGGGGCAATGGCAGATCGAATCGGACGCCAGACCCCTACGGAGAGTTTTGTTTTACCATATCAAAAGACAGACGGCGCCGAGGCAATCGAAAGCTACGAGAAATCCGGGCGCACCGCAATGGACTGGCAGAAACTTCTTGTCTACGACATGCTGGCGAAAGAGGATGATAACCAGTGGACGCATATGAAATACGGGATCGCCGTCCCAAGGCAGAACGGCAAGAATGAAGCTGTCGCAATTCGCGAGATGTACGGGCTGCTGCACGGAGAGAAAATTCTACATACCGCGCACCGTACCGATACATCACATACCGCATGGGAACGGCTGCTCGAGATCCTGTCGGATGCCGGGCTTGTAAAGCCTGACAAGAAGGACAAAGGCCTGTATCGGGCGTTTGGAAAAGAACACCAGACGGTTGACAGCAACAATTATTCGACATCAAAAAACATCATAACATCTTTGGATGCATATTCGGATCAATATAATCTGATTTGCAAAGTGGATATGTATTATAAGGATAAACAGCGTATTGTCGAACGAAAGAAAAAAATTAAAAGGATTTACGATGGCTATGTGTTCCAATTATATGCACAGTACTTCTGCCTCACGGAGATGGGATATCCTGTAACTAGTTTGCAGCTTTACAGTATGGATGATAACAAGAAGTATGATGTGAAGCTGCCGGAAGATGACCTTCCTATGTATGAAAAATTCACAGGTACTATTCAGGCAATACTGCATTTCAATCTGGAAGAATTTGTACAGACTAATGTTGAGAAATGCCGTCACTGTATATATGAACCAGCATGTGACAGAGCGGATATAAAGGAAAAGGAGTAGTCATATGCTCAGTTTGCCAGAAATTAAGAAAAAGCAAATAGTGTTTGTGTTTGCATATGAAGGTGACAAGCTTTCTTTTTCAAATGACAATATAGTTGTTAAGGATAAGGAAGGGAAGGTGAAACATCAATCAACGTGTTATAAACTGTTCATGGTTGTTATAGCTGGTGATATTACCATAACAAGTGGTATACTGAAAAGGGCTAAAAATTTCGGATTTACTATTTGTTTGATGAACCGAAATCTCAAAGTATATCAGATGATAAACAGCGTTGGTGAGGGCAACACTCTGCTGCGCAAATATCAGTATTCATATGACAAGTTAGATCTGGGAAAACGGATCACAGAAAATAAGATATATAATCAGCTAAGCGCATTGAAGAAGATGCGCAAAAAATCATTATTTGATAAGGAGGCGATTTCATACCTTAATAATTATATTGAAAAAGTTAATAGTGCAAATTCCATAAATGAAATGATGGGTTACGAAGGCGCTGCAGCAAAAATATATTTTGAACGGATTTTCGACAATGGCGACTGGAAAGGCCGCAAACCGAGAATTAAATGCGACTATATTAATACAACTTTAGATATTGGATATAATATTCTTTTCAATTGTATGGAGGCATTGCTTCATGCGTTTGGATTTGATACATATTATGGCGTGTTGCATAGATGTTACTATAGACGAAAATCTCTAGTATGCGATTTTGTAGAACCTTTCCGCCCTCTGATAGACCTGGAGGTAAGAAAGGGAATCAATTTGGGGCAGATCAAAAGTGAAGATTTTACGTTGCGAGGACATAGGTACGTGTTGGATTGGAAAAATTCTCCCAAATATGTAAGCTTGTTTGCCAAAGCAATTTTAGCACACAAAGAAGATATGTTTTTGTATGTACAGACGTACTATAGATCATTCATGAAGCAGCTGGGTAGTTCTGAATTTCCGTTTTATAGAATGTAGGCGATAGAGATGATTGTTGTTAGCTATGATATCTCCGACAACAAACTCAGGACAAGATTTTCAAAGTACCTGAAGAAGTTTGGACATCGATTACAGTATTCTGTATTTGAGATAGATGTGAGTGAGCGTATGCTGGACGTCATTGAGGCAGAAATAAAAAACAAATATGAAAAAAGATTCGGGCAGGAGGATAGTATAATCATATTTCGCATGTCTAATACCTGTAAAAACACCAGATATGGCTATGCAGCAAACGATAACGATGATATGATTATAGTAACATAATTACAAACCTCAGTCTTTATGAGGTAATACCATATATTAGGTTTAATGAACATGGCAAATTTGTGTATGATGAACAAAAATATAGGCTCCATAATAAAAATAATTGTACAACGCTAACACTTAAGCGTTCATGGAACCTATGAAATTTCTACTGTTGTAGATTTGTGGCGAACACTCTCAATACTCTTGTTCATGGAACCTATGAAATTTCTACTGTTGTAGATATGCAGATAATGGCGGTGGTTGTAGCGTTCATGGAACCTATGAAATTTCTACTGTTGTAGATTTTAGAGCTTCCATTGATTTTTCGATGTTCATGGAACCTATGAAATTTCTACTGTTGTAGATCACACCAAGCCCACGCTTCGCTATCCGGTTCATGGAACCTATGAAATTTCTACTGTTGTAGATTACGGGGTTTACTAAAAGAGCTATAAATGTTCATGGAACCTATGAAATTTCTACTGTTGTAGATTTGTCCCCGATTCTTTTAACTGCTTCGTTCATGGAACCTATGAAATTTCTACTGTTGTAGATGACGGCTTTAAGAATCCGGTCATCAATGTTCATGGAACCTATGAAATTTCTACTGTTGTAGATCTTTGCCCGCTGCCTTTGCAAGCTTGGTTCATGGAACCTATGAAATTTCTACTGTTGTAGATATCAACGGTCTGCTCTTATTACATTCAGTTCATGGAACCTATGAAATTTCTACTGTTGTAGATTACATCATCTGTAGTGGTATCTGGGGGTTCATGGAACCTATGAAATTTCTACTGTTGTAGATTCACAACACGGTTAGTATTTATAGACGTTCATGGAACCTATGAAATTTCTACTGTTGTAGATATTATTACCAGAGCATACCAGAGCATAGTTCATGGAACCTATGAAATTTCTACTGTTGTAGATATATTTTCCTTATATGAAGTGTCCACTGGTTCATGGAACCTATGAAATTTCTACTGTTGTAGATTCCTTTCAGTGCGTCTTTAAGTTTTGTGTTCATGGAACCTATGAAATTTCTACTGTTGTAGATAAGGACAACTCCCCTTGCTCGTTATAATGTTCATGGAACCTATGAAATTTCTACTGTTGTAGATCCGCCGATTTTTCCTATCCACCCGAACGTTCATGGAACCTATGAAATTTCTACTGTTGTAGATTGAGCTTGCTGATCTGATCTTTGAGAGGTTCATGGAACCTATGAAATTTCTACTGTTGTAGATTGGATCTCGGCCAGATCGCTCCAGAGGTTCATGGAACCTATCAAATTTCTACTGTTGTAGATAAACTCATCTTTTATTACCCTGTACGGTGCGTTCATGGAACCTATGAAATTTCTACTGTTGTAGATCAGTAAAGACCGATGATGATACATATGGTTCATGGAACCTATGAAATTTCTACTGTTGTAGATAAATTATTGGAATTGATAGATATACAGGTTCATGGAACCTATGAAATTTCTACTGTTGTAGATCAAAATCTGATATGTCAGTAGTTACCGAGTTCATGGAACCTATGAAATTTCTACTGTTGTAGATTGCAACCTCTTGACCTGCGAGCCTGTAGTTCATGGAACCTATGAAATTTCTACTGTTGTAGATCTCGGCCGCAGTAAATGAAATGCCGACGTTCATGGAACCTATGAAATTTCTACTGTTGTAGATATTTGATTTAAGTGTCATGTTATTTCGTTCATGGAACCTATGAAATTTCTACTGTTGTAGATCTGAGATATGTGCACGGTGGATGAGCAAGTTCATGGAACCTATGAAATTTCTACTGTTGTAGATTGTAGATTCGGCATCGACACACCTCTTGTTCATGGAACCTATGAAATTTCTACTGTTGTAGATCATGCGGATGCTGTGAATCCACAAGGTGTTCATGGAACCTATGAAATTTCTACTGTTGTAGATGTCCGCCTGTGGTCGGATCAACATAGTGTTCATGGAACCTATGAAATTTCTACTGTTGTAGATTTTAGTTTGTTTATCCCTGTAATAGTGTTCATGGAACCTATGAAATTTCTACTGTTGTAGATACATAACTCGCGATGCTTCTCTGCTTTGTTCATGGAACCTATGAAATTTCTACTGTTGTAGATCCGTATGCCTTTGGCGGGAAAAAAGGTAGTTCATGGAACCTATGAAATTTCTACTGTTGTAGATCCCATCTGACGCGCGTCACGCTTCAGGTTCATGGAACCTATGAAATTTCTACTGTTGTAGATCCAAAACGCCATTCGCATAATTATCCGGTTCATGGAACCTATGAAATTTCTACTGTTGTAGATTTCGGTGTATCGGGTACAACATCTTATGTTCATGGAACCTATGAAATTTCTACTGTTGTAGATTTGTTCCAAGCCCCGGGTTTGCTTTCATGTTCATGGAACCTATGAAATTTCTACTGTTGTAGATTGATCGTTCCCGCCTGACTGACTCCCAGGTTCATGGAACCTATGAAATTTCTACTGTTGTAGATTGTACGCCGTGTTCATAACCCCTACCGGTTCATGGAACCTATGAAATTTCTACTGTTGTAGATTTGCTGCATCCTGCCATGAGTGTTTTTGGTTCATGGAACCTATGAAATTTCTACTGTTGTAGATAGTCGAAAAGGAAACAAAAGGAGCGATGTTCATGGAACCTATGAAATTTCTACTGTTGTAGATTTTTGCTTCCGAAAATTCCATCAACGTGTTCATGGAACCTATGAAATTTCTACTGTTGTAGATCTTCGCTTTTATCACTGACGCCTTTGTATGTTCATGGAACCTATGAAATTTCTACTGTTGTAGATTTCTGCTGTTCAAAATAATCCTCCATTGTTCATGGAACCTATGAAATTTCTACTGTTGTAGATCTCTGGTTGCAGAAGTTCTCAATGAAAGTTCATGGAACCTATGAAATTTCTACTGTTGTAGATTCCATTCTGACATGTTATGCCTCCCAAGTTCATGGAACCTATGAAATTTCTACTGTTGTAGATGGGAAGAGATCGCGGCTCGTGGGTTGAGTTCATGGAACCTATGAAATTTCTACTGTTGTAGATTCGTCGTCCTCGATCTTGCAGTAGCTGTTCATGGAACCTATGAAATTTCTACTGTTGTAGATCTTCATCATTGAATATGAAGCAGTGTGTTCATGGAACCTATGAAATTTCTACTGTTGTAGATAAACAGCTGCTGTCAGAGAACTGGTAGTTCATGGAACCTATGAAATTTATACTGTTGTAGATCGGAAGTAACATACCGCTCTTGCGGAAGTTCATGGAACCTATGAAGTTTCTACTGTTGCAGATTTGCTTGAAGGCGTAAAGTGGTTCCGGGTGGTAGATCTTCGTATTGACTATTGCTTACTGGATGATAGGAAATATATACAGGACTTTATCGGCGATGAACGCACGAATGTGGTAGGGTCTGTTTATATGTATAAAGAAATGAAGTACGGCTTTAAGGATGTTCCGGTCCCGCTGGGAGAAGGGGACGTGATCATAGATGCTTTCTGTGAGTAATATCATTAAAGGTAGATGACCGGCAAGTTTTCAGGTATAATTAAGAAGATAATATTTAGAGAGACGAGGATTGACGTATGACTGTTTTACTGGCGGCGGCATTGATTCCACCGCTGTTTTTGATCTTTCAGGTGTATCGCATAGATCGGGTAGAGAAAGAACCGCTCGGCCTGCTGATCAAGTTGTTCATATTTGGGGCCATTGCAGTGGTGCCTGCTGTTTTGCTGGAGATGCTGGGTACTGATATACTGCTGGACGGTCTCTTTTCAGGCAGTGGCACTCTGGTGCGCCGCATAGTGGAGAACTTCATTGTGGTCGCCCTGGTGGAGGAAGGGTGCAAGCGCTTTTTCCTCAAGCGGGGCAGCTGGAGGCATCCGGCGTTCGATTACTGTTTTGATGCCATTGTATATTCGGTCGTTGTGTCGCTGGGGTTTGCCGCACTGGAAAACATCGGATATGTATTCCAATACGGTCTTCAAGTGGCTGCGATGCGGGCGGTGACCTCTATACCGGGGCACTGCATCTTCGGTATCTTCATGGGTCACTATTACGGCATGGCCAGGATGGCCGATGCCTGGGGCGACAAAAAGCGCAGCCGTTCAATGCTGCGCAAGAGTCTTTGGGTCCCGGTCTTTCTGCACGGATTCTATGACTTCACCGCGTCGATGGACAACAGTATAGTGACCATCGTGTTCTTTGTTTACCTTGTCGTGCTCGATATCGTGGCTATCCGCTCGATACGCAGGTATTCGAGACAGGACTTCCCCATCTGATAATCTGCTGAGTGACCGCGGCAGATGCGGTCCGTACCAGCTGGAGCTTACTGCTGCTCTTTCACGAGCACGGTCTGCTCTGCGTACTTACCGAAGAAATGATAGCCGGAACCGCCTTCAGATATTATGTTCAGGAGCTCATCGGGTCTGGTGACGCGGATGCCGCCGGCCATGGTGACGCCGTGTGCGAAGAGCGCGTCCGGCAGCATGCTCGCGGTGGGGCCGGTAACCAGCACTTCGGCTCCCGGTTTTGCCATCTTCAGGAGACCGGGCAGCGTGTCGTTAAGGATGGTCACCCCGGTGATCACCAGCAGATCGGCGTCCGGGATGCAGGTGTCCGCTTTCTCGGCGGGAAGGTAGTAGGGCATTTCTCTTTCCTTCAGCGTGCGTGGATCCTGTTCCAGCACGTGGAAATCGGCATCGATCGCAATCAGCTTTCTCAGGATAGGTACCAGGGCACCGACGACCACGCTTTTCTTATATCGCTCCAGATCCAGGAGGTCGAAGGCATTGGCATCGTGGATCACCTTAAAGCCGCTGGTCCTGTTGTCCGCGGCTTTCCTGTCCCAGACCAGCATGCTGAGTGCATTCAGGGCCGAAATGCCAAGGGTGCGGCGCAGGATGTTCGGGTTCTCTACATCGTTCAGGTAATCGGTGACCGGTCTGCCGGAGAGCTTTCCAGACAGCGGCATAGCGCGTGCAGAGCTCGGACAGCATACAGCTTCCGGCATATCCTTGATCGGCGTATAACAGAGGCCGCCCTGGCCTGTTGACAGCTTTACGCCGGAGAAGAAGAGCCCGAAGACAGCCATTTCGACAGTGATCTCATCGAGCTCGGAACCCAGCTCGGATTTTACTATTTCTATTGTTTCGCTTAGTATAGACATGTTTCACCTCCGTCATTCTTTATTTTATAACCGGAAGAATGGGGGTTCAAACACCAAAAATAGCGTTACAGGCTCAATTCACAGGTGTATAATATGATTAATTTGTTTCTATATGAAGAGAATTACAGGAGGTAAGCATATGGCAGACAGCATTTCGAGAGATGCAGCCTTTGAGCTGTTGAAAAAATACAATAAGGAGCCGTTCCACATCCAGCATGGACTGACGCTGGAGGGCGTGATGAAGTGGTTCGCCGGGCAGAAGGGATATGCCGATGAAGCGGAGTACTGGGGCATCGTCGGATTGCTGCACGACGTGGATTTTGAACAGTATCCGGACGAGCACTGCATCAAGGCGCCGGAACTGCTGCGCGCAGCCGGTGTCGGCGAAGACATGATCCATTCTATCTGCAGCCACGGTTACGGGCTGACGGTGGACATCAAACCGGAGCATGAGATGGAGAAGGTGCTCTATGCGGTCGATGAGCTGACAGGTCTCATCGGCGCGGCAGCTTTGATGCGTCCTTCAAAGAGCGTGCAGGACATGAAGGTAAAGTCGGTGAAGAAAAAGTACAAGAGTGCAAATTTCGCCGCCGGCTGCTCGCGTGAGGTGATCGAAAAGGGCGCCGAAATGATGGGTGTCACCCTGGAAGAACTGATAGAGCAGACGCTGCAGGCTATGAGGAGCTGTGAGGATTCGGTGCAGGCGGCGATGGATGACTATGATGCTGAATAAGCGCAGGCTGAAAGAAGCTTGTTGCTTCGGTGATGGCGGCATGGTACAATTTTGAATAGTAGTTGGTAAAATCTGTAGAAGAGGATAAAGATGTCAAGAGCCAAGAAGATCACCGTGATGGTGATAATTATTGTAGCGGCACTCGTGGCCGCGTGCCTGGTCGCGCTGAACCGCATGGATGCCGTAGCCGACGCTGCCGTTGAAAAGGCGGACGGCCGCATCCTGAAAAACGTATACATAGATACGGTGGATGTCGGCGCCCTTAGCAGGGATGAAGCCACGGCGGCAGTGGAGAAGCTCGCAGCGAAAGCAGACGACAGTATCATCACACTGAAGGCAGGCAGGAAAGAAAAGAAGATCAGGGCCGGCAGGCTGAATATCGATTACAAGATCTCTCAGGCTGTGGACCGCGCTTTCGAAGTGGGACGCGAGGGGAATATACTCGCACGCTTCAAATCTGTGCGCGAGCTGAAAAACGAGGACCGGCATATCAGACTGCATGCGGCGGCGGACCCCGCCGAGATTAAAAAGGCGGTCAGATCGGCGGTGAGGCCGCTGGCTGTCAGGGCCGTTCCCGCGTATTTGAGGCGCGTGGAAGTCAAGAGAGAAGATAAAAAGGCAGAGAGTGAAAAGCATCTGCCGGTCAAGTGGAAGGTCATCAAGGTAAAAGAAGTCAAAGGGCAGAAGGTCAACCGGGAGAAATCCGGGAAAAGGCTCGCGGCGGCGATCAACAATAAATGGGAAAAAGGTGATATGACCGTGGACATGAGCGTCAGAAAAATCACTCCCCGGGTGACTGAGTCGGACTTCAAAGATATCCATGATGTTCTGGGGACTTATACAACGGAGTTCGACGGTGATGACGTCAGCCGCAGCCGGAATCTGGTCAACGGCGTCAGAAAGATCAGCGGGACCTTCCTGCAGCCGGGCCAGCGCCTTTCGGTCTACAAAAAGGTGGCTCCGTTCACGGCTGAGAACGGCTGGCATCTGGCGGGGACTTACAGCGGCGGCAAGGAAGTTATGGACTATGGCGGCGGTATCTGCCAGGTCTCCACGACTCTCTACAACGCCGTGATCAGATCGGAACTGAAAGTCAATGAAAGGCACAACCATTCGATGCCGGTATCCTATGTACCGCTGTCGGCCGATGCCACGATTTCGGGTTCGGACCTGGATTTCAAATTTACGAATAATCTCGACGATCCGATATATATATCCGGCAAGGTGCACGGAGAAAGTCTCACGTTCACCATCTACGGGACAGAGACGAGGAAGAACGACAGGTATGTCGACTTTGAATCGGAAACGCTGGCATCCTACGGAGCCGGTGAGCAGGTGGTGGGCACCGATCCTTAGCTCCCGGAGGGTAGCGAGCGCATCGAGTCCTACGGTTCACCTGGATACGAGGCGCAGCTGTGGAAGATCGTTTATGAAAACGGCAAAGAAAAGAAGCGTACCCGCTTCAATCACAGTTCCTATACGGCGGTTCCCACGAAGATAATCAAGGGCACCAAAAAACCGACAAAGACGAAGACGAAGGACAAAGGGAAGAGCAAGGAAAAAGAAAAACCGGACACCAAGAAATAATAGAGTAAAAAACGGAGCTGATCAAGCTCCGTTTTTTGAGTTCCACTTTGTCCCGTGGTACCCCCGTTATTAATTATCAGATAAGCTGGCTGCTCTAGCCAAAATATCTCTTCAGCAGTCCGGCAAATGCCTTGCCGTGTCTTGCTTCGTCTCTTGCCATTTCGTGAACTGTATCGTGAATAGCATCCAGTCCGGCAGCCTTTGCCTTCTTGGCCAGATCTGTCTTGCCGGCTGTAGCGCCGTTTTCAGCCTGTACTCTCATCTCCAGGTTCTTCTTTGTGGAGTCGGTGATCACCTCGCCCAGCAGTTCAGCAAACCTTGATGCGTGATCAGCTTCCTCATAAGCGGCCTGCTTCCAGTAGAGACCGATTTCCGGATAGCCTTCTCTATGAGCTACTCTTGACATTGCAAGGTACATACCTACTTCAGAACATTCTGCTGTGAAGTTGTCTCTCAGACCCTGCAGGATCTCTTCGTCAACGCCCTTAGCGATGCCTACAACATGCTCAGATGCCCATTCCATATTGTCTTCGTCGAGCTTCTTGAACTTTTCAGCAGGTGCTCCGCACTGAGGACATTTCTCCGGCGGCTGTTCTCCCTCATAAACGTATCCACATACTGTACATTGCCATTTCATAGTTATTACCTCCATTAAATAATACTTGATACTTTTTCTATAGTCATGAATCTGCCACAACTCTTATTGATAACTTGTGTCAATAAGGATATACCACAGATGATTTGCTTAAAACATTCTTTTTGGAATTATTTTCGCCCTGAACCATATCCCCATATACTAGTTTCCACCGTTTACATAATATTCTCGATATTGGGAATTTGTCAAGGCTAACTTGCCGGGATGCGGCGGTGACCGGGGTCTTCGATCGGGGTGAGCTTATTTTTCTTTACTACTTTGTTTGAACCATGTATAATAACGGTAAGAATATCTATAATTCGATAAAAAGAAAAGGAGATAGTAATTATGGAAATGGAGAAGAAAATTCAGGCTGGACTGGATCAGATCAGACCTTTCCTTCAGAGGGATGGCGGCGACATCGAGTTCGTTGAATACACAGACGATAATGTTGTAAAAGTAAAACTGCAGGGACACTGTGCAGGATGCCCGGGTGCCCTGATGACGATCAAGGGAGTAGTCGAAAGAGTATTGAAGGAAAGTTATCCTGAGATCAAAGCGGTTGAAACAGTGCAGTAAGCTCAGAGCTAACGATGATTCTGGCTGCCGACGGTCCTCGTGACGGTCGGCAGTTATAGTGTTACGGTCATAAAGGAGGTACGCATGTCATATCCCGAACTGGTGAGGGAGAAGATAGATGAAAATTTTGAAGAACAGCTGCGTACGCTGAAGGAACTGATAGCCATTGAGAGCGTGGTCTCCGAAGAAGAGACCGCGGGAGACGTGGTGATGCCTTTTGGCAGCGGGGTGCAGCGTGCATTCAAATATATGCTGAGGAAAGGCGGGGAATTCGGACTGGACACCTTCAACGCTGACAACTTCGGAGGTCACCTTCAGTGGGACGGCGAGGATGAGGGCGCGGAGACCATGGGTATTGTCTGTCATATAGATACGGTGCCCCTGGGATCCGGATGGAAGCATAGCCCGCTGGACTGCGAACAGGCGGACGGCCGGATCTACGGCAGGGGGACCAACGATGACAAGGGACCCTGCATCGCATCGCTGTTTGCCATCAAGGCGCTGAAGGACTGCGGCATCAAACCGCACAAGAATATTCGCCTGATATTGGGGCTCGATGAAGAGACCGACTGGGTGGGCATGGAGAAATATCTGCAGGAGACTGAAGCTCCTGACTTTGGATTCACGCCCGATGCGGATTTTCCGGCCATAAATGCGGAGATGGGGATACTGGTCTTCGATATTGCCAAAAAGTTTTCCCGTTCTACGGGAGGCGGGCTCAGCCTCAGCAGTATCAAAGGCGGAACAGCGGCCAACATGGTCGCCGACAGCGCCAGAGCGGTGGTCAATTCCAGGGATCCCGATGCTTATGCGGCTGTCATCGATGAAGTCGAGGCCTGGAGACAGGCCGGCAATGCCGACATACACGCGAAAAAAACGGGCAGGAGCCTGGAGATAAGGGTCAACGGAGTGTCTGCTCACGGAGCGCATCCGGGTCTGGGAAAGAACGCCATCAGCGGATTGATGGCTTTCCTGGGGAACCTGACGTTTGACAATGATGATGTCAGCGAATTCATCGAGTTCTACAACTGGCATATAGGCGAGGAACTGAACGGGGAATCGCTGGGATGCCTGCTCGAGGATGAAGCCTCCGGCCAGACGATATTGAATGTGGGAATGATCGATGTGGACCGCAAATCAGCGCGCGTCACCTGCAACGTCAGGTACCCGATCAGCAAGACAGATGAAGATGTATATGCGGGCATGGAAGAGGTCTGCAACGAATACGACCTCGGAATCGTCAAGGGAAAATGCGAAGAGCCCATATTCATTTCAGCGGAGAAACCGCTGGTGAAGACACTGATGGATGTTTATCGCGAGCACACGGGCGACAAAGACAGCAAACCGCTGGTGATCGGAGGGGGCACTTATGCCAGGGCCTTCGACAACGTGGTCGCCTTCGGGGCCAGGTTCCCCGGAGATGAAGATGTGGCTCACCAGAAGGACGAGTACATCCAGGTAGAACAATTCAAGATGATAACTCAAATATATGCGGACGCCATCTACAGGCTGACATGTGAAGAAATGTGATTAAAGGGAGTAAACAATGAAATACAGGATCGAAGGCGGTCAGTTGCCGGTTGCCATCTGCAGCCTGGATGCTGAGGAATCAGTGATCACTCAAAAAGGCGCGATGGCCTGGATGTCTCCGAACATGGAGATGAAGACACAGGGAACCGGCGGCTTTGGCAAGTCGTTGGGCAGGATGTTCTCGGGAGACAGCATCTTCCAGAACAAATACACGCCCAGGGGAGGCCCGGGAGAAATTGCTTTCTCCTCCAGCTTTCCGGGATCGATCGTAGCCATCGATGTGGGAGAGCAGAGTATCATAGCACAGAAATCGGCTTTTCTGGCCAGCGACCCCACGGTGGAGCTGTCTCTGTTTTTCAGGAAAAAGCTGGGTGCGGGGCTCCTGGGCGGCGAGGGCTTTGTGATGCAAAAGCTGGAAGGAAGCGGCATCGCACTGCTTGAGATCGACGGAGCTGTGATCGAGTGCGACCTCGCAGAGGGAGAGCAGATTGTGATCGATACAGGGAATCTGGCTTATATGAGCGCTTCCTGCAAAATGGACATACAGTCTGTACAGGGCATGAAGAATGTTCTCTTTGGCGGTGAAGGATTATTCAATACAGTGGTTACAGGGCCGGGAAAAGTCGCACTGCAGACTATACCGGCAAAGAATGTGGCGGAGGCTATCATACCGTACATACCGGCGAAATAGAAAGTTAATGGAATACGAAATCAATTACAGAAATGACGAGCGCATACTGGCGGAGTTCTACCGCCATACGGTGTGCGGCCCGTACAGAAAAATAGGAATAGTAATAATTCTGATAGGCGTTCTGCAGATGGGTATCCTCATCTGCGGATACACCGGGATCGTCGATCTGCAGTTTTCATCGAAATCTCAGATGCTGCTGATCGCGATGGGCGTGGCCGAATTTGTCATCGGCATAGCGCTGAGCTGCTATCACATACTGATCGGCAGGGCTGCCATGAAGCAGGGCCTGAAGTCGCACGGCGGGGAGATGCCGGAGACGCATATAACTATGGGCGATGATATACATGTTGTCGAGGGAGAAGCCGATTCGACTTACGATTACCGGCAGATCACCAGCATGAAGGAGACGCCGCGCATGTTCTGCATCATGTTCGGGAAATACTCGGGCATCGCGCTGCCGCGCAGCGGATTCGTCAAGGGAGATGCGGACACTTTTGCCGGCTGGATCGCAAAACAGCGGACTGCATAGCATTATTGAGCTTGAGAATGACTGCTAAAACGTGTATAATTTTAGCATTGTGTCGGTATGCGCCCTGAAGGTGCCCGGCCGGCGCTCAAAGACAAGCAATTATGAAAGGAACCGATTTCAGATGAGAGACATTGAGATAAAGGAACTCTACAGGAACAGCGACAAATATGCTGACAAGGAGATCACCATCAGGGGATGGGTGAGGACGAACAGAGGATCTAACAAGTTCGGCTTCATCGAGATCAACGATGGATCTTTCTTCAAATCACTGCAGGTCGTTTACGAGGCAGATACCCTGGACAATTACAGGGAAATATCCAAGGTGCCCATTGCGGCGGCCCTGAAAGTGACCGGCAGGCTGGTGCTCACGCCTGAGGCCAGGCAGCCGTTTGAAATAAAGGCCAGTGAGATAGTGATCGAGGCGGATTCAGATCCTGACTATCCGCTGCAGAAGAAGAGACACAGCATGGAATATCTGCGCGAGATCGCGCACCTGAGGCCGAGGAGCAATACCTTCGCGGCTGTGTTCCGTGTCAGATCGCTGGTAGCTTATGCGATACACAGATTCTTCCAGGAACACAACTTTGTCTATGTGCACACCCCGATCATCACGGAATCGGATGCCGAGGGCGCAGGCGAGATGTTCCAGGTGACTACGCTGGATCTCGACAATCTGCCGCTCAAAGACGGCAAGGTGGATTACAGCCAGGACTTTTTCGGCAAGCCGACGAGCCTGACGGTCAGCGGCCAGCTGGAAGCCGAGATATTCGCGCTGGCTTTCCGCAATGTATATACGTTCGGCCCTACGTTCAGGGCGGAGAATTCCAACACTCAGAGGCACGCTTCGGAGTTCTGGATGATAGAGCCGGAGATGGCTTTCACCGACCTCGAAGGCAACATGGAAGTGGCCGAGGCGATGATCAAATACATCATCAACTACGTTCTCGAAAACGCACCCGAGGAAATGGAGTTCTTCAACCGCTTCATCGACAAGGGCGTGCTCGAGAGGCTGCAGAACATTGTGAACTCCGACTTTGGACGGGTGACCTACACCGAAGCCGTGGACATACTAAAAAAATCCGGGGAAAAGTTTCAATATCCTGTCGAGTGGGGTATAGATCTGCAGACGGAACACGAGAGATACCTCACGGAGAAGGTCTACAAAAAGCCGGTATTCGTGACCGATTACCCGAAGGATATCAAGGCCTTCTACATGCGCATGAACGATGACGGGAAGACCGTCGCTGCCTGCGACCTGCTGGTGCCCGGCGTCGGCGAGATCATCGGCGGCAGCCAGAGGGAAGAGCGTCTCGATGTCCTCGAAAACAGGATGGACGAACTGGGTCTCAACAAGAAAGATTACTGGTGGTACCTGGAGCTGAGAAAATACGGCGGCGTCAAGCATGCCGGCTATGGACTGGGCTTTGAGCGCATCATCATGTACATCACGGGAATGAGCAACATCAGAGACGTACTGCCGTTCCCAAGGACGCCGAAGACAGCGGAATTCTAAGGCGGCGTCCCCGAAAGGACTGGTGCATATTGGCGAATCAGACGTCGAAGAACGTGATCCCGCAGTTCGAGCGGGAAAAGCTGTATAGAAAAGCCAGGGGTTTCTTCTCGATCATGAACAGGCTTGATCGGGAGGGACCCCGTTTTGAAATGCTGCAAAAGCGCGGCGAAGAGGTGCTGCAGAGGATCGGGGACCGGGTGAGCCCCCGCGCCGTCTATAGTTATTACGATGATGTCCGGCTGCAGGGCCGGGAACTGATCATCGGCGGCCGGCGCCTCAGTTGCAATGTCTTCGAGCAGCTGCGGCAGGATCAGATCAGGGGCGCTTTCGTCTTTTTCATCAACGCCGGCGAGTACTACGATCCCGCTGACAATGCCGCCGATCAGGTCTTTGCCGACCAGTGGGGCACAGCTTTCACAGATGCGGCGCGCGACTGCCTGCGCGACCACCTCTCCGGCATGGCGAGGTTGAGCGATGAATTCGGTCCCGGCTTTTACGGAATGAAGATCTCCGCCCTGCGCGATCTGGCAGAGCTGGCCGACCCATCGCGGATAGGTATCGGGTTCAGCAACAGCGGCATGCTGGTGCCCGTCAAGGCCAGTGCCGGCATCTATCTGTCTGTGAGTGATGATTATCGTCATCTGGACAGGGCCTGTCTTGACTGCAGGGGTACGGCGCTGAGCTGCAGTTACTGTAATGTCATGGCGAGGAAGCAGGTCTTCAGGTGCCCCGGTGTATGTTCACGCTGCGGCAGGTGCAGCGATGCCGGAATGATGAAGGATGCCGGCGAGAGAAAGAGCAGCATGCTGAAGTTCCCAGCGGACTTCGCGCCCGACAGGATGCCGCTGGGCTATGCGGCCGCTTTCGACATCGGTACGACGACCATAGTGGGCATGATCTGGGATGCGAACCACGGGCGGCTGATGGGCTCCAGGGCGGCGGCCAATCCTCAGGGAGAGTTCGGAAAGGATGTCATTTCGCGCATCACGTACTGCGGCGGCGATGCCGGAAAGCTGGCGCAGCTGTCACAGAGCGTGCGTGAGTGCATGAATGGGCTCCTGGAGGATATCTGCCGGGAGACGGGTGCCGACAGAGGGCTGATCGTGAAGATCGCTGTCTGCGGAAACACGACCATGTCGCATTTGTTTGCAGGATATGATCCCTCATCGCTGGCGGTCGCCCCCTTCAAACCGGCTTATGAAGGGATGCTGAGCGGGGATGCGGCGGATTTCGGCATCGTGGCTGCCGGGGGCTGCCGGCTGATCCTGCTGCCGAACATTGCAGGACATGTGGGCGGCGACATCACTGCCGGCATTCTGGCGACGCGGCTCTGGAAGCGGCCGGGCAATACACTGCTGATAGATATCGGCACCAACGGTGAGATAGCCCTCAGGAGCGGCGATGATCTGCTGGTGTGTTCCACGGCTGCCGGGCCGGCATTCGAGGGAGCGGCCATCAGGGACGGTATGCGCGCCGCTGCCGGTGCCCTGGAAAAGGTGAAGATCACCGGCGATGAGGTCTATTTCAAGGTGATCGGAGAGGTGCCGCCGGTCGGTATCTGCGGTTCGGGTCTCATCGATGCTGTGGCTGCCATGCTGGATGCCGGATTGCTGGATGCCGGAGGCCGCATGGCCTCCGCGGGCGAATATTCGGAACAGCACCCGGGTTCACTGCTCTGTGAACGCCTGCGAGAGGGCGAGCAGGGACGGGAGTTCGTACTCGTCAGCAGGGAGAAGGCCCCCGATGTGGTCCTCACGCAGCAAGACATTCGCCAGGTCCAGCTGGCCAAGGGAGCGGTGGCCGCAGGTGTGAAGATAATGCTGCAAAAGCTGGGACTCTCTGCCGCCGATCTGGACATGGTTCTCATCGCAGGAGCCTTCGGCAACTATATCGACCGCGCCTCTGCGGTGCGCATCGGATTGCTGCCTCAGATCAGCCTCGACAAGATCAGGACCGCCGGGAACACCGCGGGCACGGGCGCGCTGATGGCTGCCGCCTGCAGGGCGGATGAAGAGGCTGCTGCCGGGATACCGGAGAGAGCGGGACATGTAGAGCTGGCGCAGGAAGCGGATTTCAATGCAGCTTACCTGGAGGAGATGAATTTTCACAATGGATGACCGGTTGTCATATCACAATTAAAGTGATAATATGATACCTGAAATCAAAAATCGTTCAGATGAAACCGCCGGTGTGCGACCTAGAAGCGCAATGCGATAATAGGGAACCGGGTGAAAGTCCCGGGCAGACCTTGCTGCCGTTACAGCCGGAAAACCTGCCGGGGGTTCATCCCGCGGGCAACAGGCTGCAGCGCACGGGGTGAATATTGATAGATGACGGGATGTGCAGAGGCGCATCCCATGCTTCGGCAGAATGCAGCCGGAGCTTTTATTATTTTTTGAGGAAGTGCTTGATCATGAAAAAGATATTAGTATTGATGCTTACACTGGCGCTGGTCATCGGAGGGCTGGCGGGCTGTGGCAGCGGCGATCCTGCCGGGGGCACCGGCAACAACGCCATCAGGAATCAGCAGGAAAAGACGCCCCGGCAGGTGGCCAAAGAAAAGAAAAAAATCGCCGGCGAGCGAAAAAAGCTCAGCAGCCAGGCTTCCGGGTCCAAAACGAAGGAATCCGTATCCGGCGGCAGCGCTGACGGTTCTTCTAATGAGGCCTCTTCCTCTGAGGGCACTAAAAAGAAGGGAGACTCGCAGACAGGCAAAAAGAGCGGCACTCAGCCCGGCAGCAGCGAGAAAAAACGCGGGGTCACTATTTCTATCTCCGCCGAACGGATACTGTACAGCAAGCGTGCCAGCGACGATGTGAAGTCACTGGTGCCCGGCGGCGGGTACCTGATGAGCGAACGCTCTGTCGGCATCAAGAACGGGGACACGGTCAAGAGTGTCCTGCTGCGGACTGCAAAGTCGGCAGGCATCGTCCTCTCCTGGGAAGGCGGCGATTATCTGGTCGGCATCGGCGGTATTTTTGAGTTCGACGGAGGGCCGGGCAGCGGCTGGATGTACAGCGTCAACGGCAAATTCCCCAACGCTGCCTGCAGTCAGTACAAGGTGAAAAAGGGAGACGTGATCGCCTGGAAATACACCAATAATAGGGGCAGCGACCTATGAGGAGGGACGTCCTGGACGGATACCATCCCCTGGTGGTTTTCATATATTTTGCGATGGTCATCATCGCCAGCGTGGTCCTCTTCCATCCGCTCGCGAGCGCTGTCTCCCTGGCGGCGGCGCTTCTTTACGGTATATGGCTGAAGGGAATGAAGGCCGTGAAATATTTCATCCTGCCCCTCGCGGTCGCAGCTGTCACCCTGCTGGTGAACACACTATTCGTCCATCAGGGGATCACTGTCATCGCTTATATGGGTGAGAATCCCATAACCCGGGAAGCTGTCATCTACGGCCTCTGCGCCGGACTGATGACCGGCTCCATGCTGATGTGGTTCTACTGCGCCGGATGTATCATGACGAGCGATAAGTTCATATATATCTTTGGCAGGATAATGCCTGCGGCATCACTGATGTTTTCAATGACTATGAGGTTCGTGCCGCGCTTTGCGGGGCAGGCCGGGAAGATCAGTGCTGCGCGCAGAGCCATGGGCTGCAGTGATGGCAGGAAAACGGCTTCTGGGCTGAAGACGGTTTCCGTGATGGCGACCTGGGCGCTGGAAAATTCCATCGACACGGCGGACTCCATGAAAGCCCGCGGCTACGGGCGCCGGGGACGCAGCCGCTATGCCATCTTCAGATGGGAACCCCGCGATATTTTGCTGCTGGTGATCTGCACCTGCCTCACCGTCTGCGCTCTGGCCTCGAATATCAGGATCGTTTGTTATCCGATGGTGCGCCTCAGCGGTAGCGCGGCCGGTCTGCCGGCATTTGCGGTGCTCTGCCTGATACCGCTGGCAATGAATGTATGGGAGGGAATGCGATGGAAGTATTTACAGTCAAAGATCTGACTTTCACATATCCCGGCAGGAACAAGCCGGCGCTGAAAGAGGTGTCCTTTTCCGTGCAGCGCGGTGAGATGGTGACCCTCTGCGGCAGGAGCGGCAGCGGCAAGACGACCCTGATGAAGCTCCTGAAACCGGAGCTGGCGCCTCACGGACTGCTTGAAGGAGGCATCCATATGAGCGTGGACGGCCCCGGCGGGGTCGGCTTTGTGCTGCAGGACCCGGACAACCAGATAGTGACAGACAAAGTCTGGCACGAGCTCGCCTTCGGCCCCGAAAATCTGGGATGGGAAACCCGCACCATCAGGATCAGGGTGGCCGAGATGGCCAGTTACTTCGGGATACAGAACTGGTTTCGCAAAGATGTAAGCCAGCTTTCGGGCGGCCAGAAGCAGCTGCTGAACCTGGCGGCGGTGATGGTGATGAAGCCGGAGGTGCTGCTGCTGGACGAACCAACTGCGCAGCTGGACCCCATAGCGGCCGGGGAATTCATAGATACGGTGAGAAAGCTGAATCGGGAGACCGGGATCACTGTGGTCTTGACGGAGCACCGTCTGGACAGCGTACTGCCGGTATCCGACCGCATGATCGTGCTCGAAGACGGGCGTCTGATAGTAGATGATGAACCGCGTCGCGGCGTCAAAAAGCTGGCCGCTCTCGGGAGCGAAATGTTCAAGTCGATGCCGGCGCCGGTGCAGGCGTGGACCCGCATCGCAGAGGGAGAATGTCCGCTCGATGTCAGGGAGGGCCGCATGTGGCTGGAAGAGATACTCGGCGGACGGCGCATCGTGAAGAAAAGGATCCACGGGGAAGCCGCGGCAGCGGACGGCGGGGAGGCGGCTCTGCGTCTGAAAAACGTCTGGTTCCGCTACAGCCGCAGCGGAGAGGATGTACTGCGCGGCCTTGACTGCGAGGTCAGCAGCGGCAGTTGCTTTGCCATCATGGGAGGGAACGGCAGCGGCAAGACTACAGCGCTGAAGATAATGTCGGGAGCCGTAAAGCCGTACCGCGGCAAAGTTGACAGGGGCTCACTGCGGGTATTGATGCTGCCGCAGGACCCGCAGCTGGTATTCGCCTCGGACACGGTCAGGGAGGAACTGGCTGAGATGAGCGACAGCGAGGATGAGATAGCTGAGATCGCCGGCTTCATGGAGATCGACAGCCTGCTGGATGCGCATCCCTATGACATCTCCGGTGGTGAACAGCAGCGGACGGCTCTGGCAAAACTGCTGCTGGCCGCTCCGGATGTCATCCTGCTGGACGAGCCCACCAAGGGCATGGACAGCGCCTTCAAGGAAAAGCTGGGAGGACTGTTCCGGGTACTGAAGCAGGAGGGCAGGACCATCATCATGGTGAGTCACGATATCGAATTCTGCGGCAGGTATGCCGATCGCTGCGCCATGTTCTTCGACGGCAGCATCACGACCAGCGATGCGCCGGGAAGATTCTTCGCGGGCAACAGCTTTTATACCACAGAGGCCAACAGGATGTCGGCGGGCTTTTTTGAAGATGCGGTTACCCCGGAGGATCTGGCGGCCCTGGTGGAGCAGAACCTCACGGCCGCAGACGGAGAAGGGAGCGCCGGATCATGAGCAGCAGGATACTGATCTTGATCGCCGCTCTGCTGGTGATCGTTCCTTTCTACATATTCTTCGAGAGGAAAAAGCCCTCGGCGCGGACCATAGTGTTGATAACGGTGCTCGCCGGACTGGCAGTCGCCGGGAGAGCCGCCTTCTTCATGACGCCTTTCTTCAAGCCGGTGCTCGCCTTCGTGATCATAGCCGGAGTCAGCCTGGGGCCCAACGCGGGCTTTATAGTCGGCTCCATGTCTGCCCTGGTGTCCAACTTCATCTTCGGTCAGGGACCGTGGACCATATTCCAGATGGTGGCCTGGGGAGTGGTCGGCCTGGCAGCCGGACTGCTGTCAGGCAGTCTGCTGGCAAAGGGGCGCACGGTGCCCATGATGATATACGGATTCCTCTCAGCGTTCCTGATACACGGGCTGATAACCGATATCTGGACAATATTTTTTGCCAGCGAGCAGCCGACGCTGTACAGCGCTCTGGCCATATATGCAGCCTCGATCGTCCCCGATGCGGTCCTGGGGGCGGCGACGGCGCTGTTCCTCCTGGTTCTGGGGCACCCCATGGTGAAAAAAATAGAGAGAGTAAAGTTGAAATACGGCCTTTCACAGGACGGTGAAGGCGCTGTGGAAAGCAGTGATAAGCTATAAAAAAACCGGAGATATTCCTGACGCCGCTGCCGTTGGGAACCGGATAAAGCTCACAAAAAAACAGGAGACCCGGCGTCTCCTGTTCCGTCTTTTATGATAATGAGCTTATCAGTTTTCTTTTTCGGTCTCTTCTGTGGCCGCTGTTTCTCCGGCAGCTTCACCGGCTTCATTTTCTGATCCGTCTTTTTCGCTGCTCTTGTCCAGCATGGCTGCCAGGGCATCCTGTCCCTTAGCTTTGCCGTTCTCAAGAGGTTTGATGTTTTCCAGGCGCACGATCACCCTGGCGATGCCGAAGAATATGAAAGCATATGCGATCCACGGTCCCACGGCGGACATGATCGAGGGCACTATCTGCATCCATGCCTGGCTGAACTTCAATCCGTACCCGCTCATGTACTGATTCACCTGACTGATCGTCGAAATGAGCGAGAAAACGCAAATAACCAGCATTACGATCGAAAGCACATACATCGTGATTTCGATTCCTGTCATTTTAGATTTTTTCTGATTCAATTTTGATAACCTTTCCTTTCGTTTGTCTTAGATACATTTTAATATTCTAAATGCTTAACCTTAAATAAACCTTACCGATTTTACACTATATGCGGTGCAATATCAAATCGACGGTCTGCGGTCAGGCCCTAAAAGCTCCGCGACAGGCTGCTGTAATCATTGTCGGGCAGCTTGCGCAGGATGATCCAGGCCACGATGCCGATCACCGCACCAAAGCCGACTCCGGAGAATATGAGCACCGGGAAGTAGATGAATATGCGGATGTTTCCTATTATGAAGGCGGCGGTCAGCAGCTGCCCCGTGTTGTGCATGACACCGCCGGCGACGCTGATGCCGATGATGGAAAACAGCCGCGTGCGCTTGAGGAGCACCATCATCCCCAGGCTGAGGAGACCTCCGGCGAGTGAATAAAGTATGCCGAAGACACCTGAGAATAGGAGTCCGGCGACTACGATGCGTATCATGTTGATCATCAGTGCATAGCGCCCGTCCAGGATGTAGAGAGCGATGATGACCACCAGGTTGGCGACACCCAGCTTGACGCCGGGGATCCCTATATTGAAAGGCAGGATCGCTTCCACGTAGGAAAAGATGAGAGCCAGTGCGGTCATCAGGGCAACGACAGCTATTTTTTTACTTGGATATCGTGTCATACTTTTCCCCGTTTCCTTTGATCTCGACAACGACTTTGTGCGGCAGGCAGATAATGGACTGCGAAGGATCGTTGATTTTCCCCTGTTTGATGCAGTCGTGGTTGCGGCAGGTGGTTGATTTCATATAGACATAACCGTCTTTAATTGATATTATATTCCCAGTGCCGAGGTCTACCGTCCTGTCTTTCAGAAGGCTGTAGGTACCGAAGGTTTTACCGTCGATGGTGACCACGACCTTGTTTCCGCTGACTTTGCCGGTGGAAAGATAATACGTTGCGGCCAGGCCGCAGACTATGAGGGCGATTATCAATATTATGTCTGCCTTCTTTAATATTTTGAACAACATGTGATACCCCCGGGAGGAACAATGAAAAAGCTGCTAGTAATCATACTCATTTGTGCGTTGATAATTATACCACAAACAGGTTGCGGAAAGGAAGAACAGGTTTCCAGTGAAGGATTCTATCTGGATACCATCTGCAATATCACTATTTACAACATAGAAAAGAAAAAAGGCGAAAAGCTGACAAAGGGAGCGCTCAAGGTATGCGACAAGTACGAAAAGATGATGAGCAAGACCGTTGACGGCTCCGACGTGGACAGAATAAACAAGGCCGGCGGCAAGCCGGTAAAGGTATCCCGGGATACACTTGATGTAATAAAGCTGGGTCTTGAGATGAGCAGGGACTCCGGCGGCAAGTTCGATATTACAGTAGGCCGGATCACCGATCTCTGGGACTTCAAGTCGAAGAATCCCAAGGTGCCCGCGGCCGATGACATACGCGCGGCAGTGGCCACTGTAGGTTACAAACAGGTGAAGATCAAAGGCAACACGGTGCAGCTGACAAATCCGGAGACAAAAATCGATTTAGGTGCGGTAGCCAAGGGGTATATAGCTGACAGGGTGACCGATTATCTGAAGAAGAACCATGTGGATCAGGCGATCATCAACCTCGGCGGCAACGTGGTCGCCATCGGTTCCAAGTCGAAGGGAACGCCGTGGCGCGTCGGCATCGAAAAGCCGTTCTCCGGCCGTTCCAAGATCGTGGGAGCCACGCCGGCCACTAACGAGGCCGTAGTCACCTCGGGCATATACGAGCGCGAGTTCAAAAAGAACGGCAGGATATATCACCATATCATAGATCCGAGCACCGGCTATCCGGTGGATAATGATGTGGTATCGGATACTATCGTCGCCAGGGCGGGCAGGGCCGCCAGATGTGATGGATATTCCACCGTCTGCCTGCTGCTTGGAGTGGACAAGGGAAAGAAGTTCATCGAAAAACAAAAAGGATTTCAGGCGCTCTTCATCGACCGCGATAATAAGATCACCAAAACGAAGGGCATGAAATTTGAAAAAAGCGAGGACAACTAATGAGATTGCTGAAAGTAGATAAACTTGAAGAAGCCAGAGAAAAGCTGCAGCAGGCGGCATCCGCTTTCCGGCTGCAGGAGGAAACGGTGCCCCTGTGCGAGGCGGAGGGCCGGGTCCTCTCTCAGGACGTCAGGGCGGCGGAGTCCGTCCCCGGTTTTGCAAAGTCGACCATGGACGGTTATGCCGTGCGTGCCAAGGATACACAAGGTGTCACTGATTCGATCCCCTGTTTTCTTGAAGTGGTCGACGAAATAAAGATCGGCCATGCGGCGGAAAAGAAGATCGGCCCGGGACAGTGCGCTTATGTGCCCACCGGAGGTATGCTGCCGGAAGGGGCAGACGCCGTGGTCATGATAGAGTACTGCGAGCATTTCGATGATACACAGCTCGCCGTATATAACGCGGTAAGCCCGGGCAGGAACGTGGTACAGGAAGGCGAGGACATACAGAAAGATGCGGTCATCATGAAGAGGGGCAGCTATCTGCGGCCGCAGGAAATAGCCGCGCTGGCTTCATGCGGGGTATCCGGAGTACCGCTGTACTGCAGACCGAAGATAACCATCATCTCCACAGGAGACGAACTGGTGGGTGTAGATGATGATCTGGGACCGGGACAGATAAGGGATACCAACACGTGGGGCCTCAAAGCGCAGTGCGCGCGCAGCGGCATCCAGGTGGTGCGTACAAAAGTCCTCAAAGATGATGAAGAGCTGCTGCGGAACACGATCAGGAGCGCCATGGAAGACAGCGATATCGTGGTCACCAGCGGCGGTTCCAGCCAGGGAAAGCACGACTTTACAGCAAAGGTGATCGACGGGTTGTCGCATCCCGGAGTATTCGTACACGGCATCGCGCTCAAGCCGGGCAAGCCTACTATCATCGCCTTTGATCAGCCGAGCAGCACACTGCTGATGGGTCTGCCGGGGCATCCCGTTGCCTCCATGGTGGTCTTTGAATTCTTCGTGGTCTGGCTGCTGCGGCAGAAGATGGGCATGAAAGAACCGATGAAGTTCCCGGCGAGGATCGAGAACAATGTAGCCGGGGGAGCCGGCAGAGCTTACTGCCTCATGGTACAGCTGATCGCGGCCGAAGACGGCTGGATAGCGCGCCCGGTGCTCGGAAAGTCGGCGCTGATAACGGTGCTCACCAGGGCCGACGGCTATACGTTCATCGACACCAACAAAGAAGGACTGAAGGAAGGAGAGCAGGTGATGGTCAACCTGTTTTGAGTTATGGCAAAGAGAAATCTTTATCTGGATACAATACCTGTAGAAGAGGCGCTGGACAAATATCAGCATGCACTGCAGGGCAGGCTGCAGCCGCAGTACGAGGAGATCGCGGTCACCGATTCCCTGCATCGCATCACGAAGGAGGCCGTATATGCACGATACAGTTCACCGCTGTTCAACGCCAGCGCCATGGACGGCATCGCGGTCATCGCTTCGCATACGGAGGGCGCCAGAGAGACGGAGCCCAGATTGCTGCGGGAAAATGAGGACTTTGTGGTCGTGGACACCGGGGATCCGGTGCGCGCGCCTTACGATGCGGTCATTATGGCGGAGGACATCGTCGAGGTCGATGGCGGGGTGACCATCACGGCTTCGGCAGCTTCCTGGCAGCACATCCGCCCCGTGGGCGAAGACATTGTTGCCGGAGAAATGATCCTGCCGGGAAGGCACAAGATCCGCGCCATTGATGTAGGCGTTCTCCTCAGTGCCGGCATCACCAGGATAGAGGTCGTCAAGCTGCCGCGGGTGGCTATATTCCCGACCGGCGATGAGATAGTCGAAGCTGAGGACCTCGATGCGGGCAATGCCGATGAGATGATCGAGGCCGGCGGCATCATAGAATCCAATTCGCGTATGTTCGAGAACATGGTCATCGAAGCCGGCGCTGCGGCCGACAGGTATGCGACTCTGGTGGATGATTACGACACCATCAAAAAGGCCGTGCTCGATGCCCTCGAAGATCATGACATGGTCATCGTCAATGCGGGGTCCAGTGCCGGCCGCGATGACTACACGGTACACGTTTTCCGCGAGCTCGGCGAAGTCGTGGTCCACGGCGTGGCCATAAAACCGGGCAAGCCGGTGATCCTGGCCATAATAAACGGCAAGCCGGTGATCGGTCTCCCGGGATATCCGGTCTCCGCTTACATCGGATTCACCAATTTCGTTTCTCCGCTGCTGGCGGAGATGTGCGGCGACACGCTGCGGGGCACCGGCAGCGTGGATGCGGTGATCACGAGGCGCCTGGTCAGCAGCCTGAAGCACAGGGAATATGTGCGCGTCAAGGTCGGCAAGGTCGGCAGAAGGATGGTCGCCGCCCCGCTGGCAAGGGGCGCCGGGGCGGCCATGTCGCTGGTGCGCGCCGATGGTTTCTGCGTCATTCCGCAGCATTCCGAAGGCGTGGAAGCCGGGGAGACCGTGAGGGTGGAACTGTATCGTGAACTGGAAGAGGTGGAGAATACCGTGGTCGTCATCGGGAGCCACGATCTCATACTCGATGTGATGGCCGATATGATGCCGAACAATTACCGCGATATGTATCTGTCCAGTACCCATGTGGGCAGCATGGGAGGACTGATGGCGCTGAAGAGGGGCGAAGCTCATGTGGCGCCCACCCACCTGCTCGATGAAAAAACCGGAGAATACAATGTGGCCGTGCTGCGCCACCTGTTCGGCAGCGGTAAGATCACGCTGGTGAAGGGTGTCGGCAGGACGCAGGGTATCATGGTCAAGAAGGGCAATCCGCTGGGTATCCGCGGCATCAAAGATCTGGCCGCAGGATCCGGGGTGCGCTATGTCAATCGTCAGCGCGGTGCGGGCACCAGAGTGCTCTTCGACTACCGTCTCCGGCAGCTGGGCATCGATCCCTCCGCTGTGAACGGATATGAACATGAGGCGGCGACGCACATGGCTGTGGCCGCGGCGGTCAAGAGCGACAGCGCGGACGCCGGCATGGGTATACTGTCGGCTGCACGGGCTATGGATCTGGATTTTATCCCCATAGCAGATGAAGAATATGATTTTGCGATCCCCACCGAATACATGGAACTGCCGCATATCAAGGCGTTCCTGGAGATACTGACCGGCGACGAATGCAGGACACGCGTGGCCGCACTGGGCGGATACACCTTTAC
Source organism: Anaerovoracaceae bacterium (assembly GCA_050953405.1). Lineage (GTDB taxonomy): Bacteria > Bacillota > Clostridia > Peptostreptococcales > Anaerovoracaceae > RUG100. Next base: position 214,048 of record JBMNMP010000003.1, read on the forward strand.
ACGTACCGGGGAACGGATAGAGATCTGAGAGAACTGAAAGCGAAGAGGGAGAAATGATCAAAGCAATTTTTTATGATATAGACGGGACACTGTTTTCACATCAGCAGAACAAGATACCGGACAGCGCCGTGCGGGCAGTCAACGAGGCGCACAAGAAGGGCATACGTACTGTGATCGCGACCGGAAGGCCGCTGCCGCACCTGAAGATGCTGGACCTTTCCATGATCGATGTGGACGAATACATGATCATGAACGGGCAGCTCTGCCTCGACCGCAACTACAATACGATCCTGGAGAATCCCATCGGGGCCCGGGAGACGGAGACCATACACAGGATGTTCGATGCCGGAGATCCTGCGATCATGATCCTCGAAAAAAATAAGGTCTACGTCAACAAGGTCGACGACAACATGATGGAAGCGCTGGATTCGGTGCACACCCCGCGTCCCGCGATAGGCGAATTCAGCGGGGACAAAATATATCAGGCCATCGCTTATGTTGGTGAGGAGCGCACCGAGGAGATCAGACAGGCTGTGCCCGGATGCAAAGTCATCCGCTGGCATGAAAAGGCGCTGGACATGATCTCCAGGAACGGTAGCAAGGCCGCGGCAATCGAAAAGTATCTGGAGCATTTTGGCATTGCACGCGAGGAATCCATGGCTTTCGGTGACGCCGGGAACGATCTGGAGATGCTGCAGTATGTCGGCATCGGCGTGGCCATGGGCAACGCTGTGGAAGCGGTCAAACAGGGTGCAGACTACATCACGGATGACATCGATGAAGACGGACTCGCCAGGGGACTGCATCACTTCGGCGTCCTCTGAGATATTGGCTGCCGTTGCCGGAAAAAGTGTAAGCCATCGCGAACGGTGTCAGCGTCCGCTGACGGCGCATGGGAACGATTGGAATCACTCGATAAGGTGTGCAGAATCCGCCGGCGTGTAAGTCCAGGCTTACAGTATATTATTCTAAAATAACTTAAGAACGTTGAATTTTCAACGTTCTTTTCTATTGGCATGAATGTTGCTCTTTTTAATAGTAACCGGTGTTAGAGATAACGCTGAAGCAGATAACAGTTACTGAAAACTGCTGTTTGCCTGTTCGCCATTCCGCATCCTGCGGGGTGAACGAATTGAAATCATCCCTTATTTATGTTCTTAGAAAACTTTTGCAGGAAGGAGAAAGTATGAGCAACAACAAAATGTCAGCTGGTCAGGAAGGCTCGTTGGAGTCTTTCGGATACAAGCAAGAATTGAACCGTACTCTAGGCCTCTGGCCGGTGGTACTTTTCGGAGCCGCTTACATGGCCCCGTGCACGATATTTTCATATTACGGCCTGATCGGTACGCAGACGCACGGCATGGTGTCCATGTGTTATCTGATAGCTACTATCGCTATGCTGTTCACGGCGCTGAGCTACCGCCAGATGGTCAAGGCGTTCCCGATCGCGGGATCCGTCTATAACTATGTAGCCCATTCGATGAAGATCGAAGTCGGCTTCATGGCGGGATGGGCGATACTGCTGGATTATATCCTGCTTCCGATGATCAACTACATCATCGCGGCGAACTTCATCCCCATCCTGTTCCCCATGGTGCCCAGGTGGGTACAGATCGTGGTCCTCATCGCAGTGGTCACCCTGGTCAACCTTATCGGCGTCAAGGTGCTCTCGACTGTGGACAATATCCTGGTCCTCTTCCAGCTGGTCTTCGTTATCGTGGCCGTGATCTTTGCCATCAAAGTGATCATAACCAAAGATTATACCGTGGATATCAACGGACTGCTGGATGTTTCACAATTCGATACTGTCGGCATGAACGGCCTCATAGGAGGTGCGGCGATCTTATGCCTGTGCTTTCTTGGATTCGACTCGGTGACCACGCTGGCTGAAGAGACTAAAAATCCAGGCAGGACGATAGGCAACGCCCTGATCCTGCTGGTCGTCATCGTGGGCGGATATTTCGTGATCTCGACATATATTTTCCAGACTTCTTTCCCAAAGGGCTGGAAGATCATGTCGCCGGACAACGGTGCTTATGACCTGCTGGGACATATCGCGCCGCCGATCATGGGCACGCTCCTGGTCATCTGTATGATCGCAGCCTGTGTGGCCTGTGCGATCTCTTCGCAGGCGGCCTGCGCCCGTATCCTTTACGGCATGGGTCGTGACGGACAACTGCCGAAGTTCTTCGCGCACGTCAGCAAAAAGCATCAGGTGCCGGACTACGGCATCATTATCATCGGTGCGATTTCCCTGGTCGCTATCGGTCTTGATCTGGACGTGGCTTCCACGATGATCAACTTCGGTGCGCTGCTGGGATTTTCCATGGTTTCTCTGTCGGTCATCGTGTGGTACTGGGGAAGACAGAAAGAAAGAGGCTTCAAGGCCTTCATAACTTATCTTCTCTGCCCTTGTATCGGTATGGCGATCTGCCTTTATCTGTGGGGCAACCTGGGCAAAACAGCAATGATAATCGGTTTTATCTGGCTGGCGATCGGCGCCGTGTGCATGCTGGTAGCCAAGAAGAAGGGCAACAAGTTAGAGATGCATCAGGAATGACTTCGTTCCCTGATGACATGTGCACGGGGACGGACAGCAGAAAAAGAAAGCCGGCGTGTGACCACCGGCTTTTCTGCAAATTTGCAGTTGACAAACCCGGTACGCATGGGTTATTATTCTCATATCATATGACTGACGGAAACGTGGAATGAACCACAATGAAGTATGATTATAACAAAGCCGACCGTCTGGGCGAAAAGCCCTGAGGTGCGGCTTTTTCTATTGCGGGACCGCGCGGTGATCAAGGACCGCGGGAGCATGAAGCGGAGGAACGGATGAAGGGAAGGATCCACTCGATCGAATCCATGGGACTGGTAGACGGACCCGGAGTGAGGGCAGTTGTTTTCACTCAGGGATGCCGCATCAGATGCAAGTACTGTCACAACCCGGATACCTGGGATGTGAACGGCGGCAAAGAGATCGAAGCTGAGGAACTGGTCAGCAGGATAGCGAGATTCAAGAGCTATTTCGGCAGTGAAGGCGGAGTGACCTTTTCCGGAGGTGAACCCCTGATGCAGCCTGAGTTCCTGGCGGAATGCCTCGAGCTCTGTAAAGAGGCCGGCATTCACACCTGCCTGGACACTGCGGGACAGGCGCGTACAGATGCCATGCCGCAGCAGGATGCTGACGGGAGATACCGATCGCCGCTGCTGTCGCGCGTGCTGCAGAACACCGATCTGATCCTCTTCGATATCAAGGAAACGAAGGAAGACGCTTATCGCGAGCTGACCGGAGCCGGGAGATTCCTCTCTATGGCGACGGAGGCACACATCCCCCTGTGGCTGAGGCACGTAGTCGTGCCCGGCCTGACAGATTCAAAAGCACACCTCGCTGACCTGAAAGAATATGCAGGAAACATACCGGGCGTAGAAAAGATCCAGTTGCTGCCTTATCATACGGCGGGAACGGAAAAGTACGAAAAGCTGGGCATCGCTTATCCGCTGCAGGGAACTCCGGCAATGGATGCGGCGCTGTGCAGAGAACTGGAAAACGAGATATTCACGGGAGGAACAGTCGAATGATTACAGAACTCAAGAGAGAAAAACCGAAGATGAGAAAAGAATGGGAAGGCTTTAACAGCGGCAACTGGAGGCACGTCATCGATGTGCGCAACTTCATCCAGAAGAACGTGACTCCGTATGAAGGTGATGAAAGCTTCCTCGAAGGCCCGACTGAGAGGACTGAAAAAGTCTGGGGACGCTGTCAGGAGCTGCTGGCGGAAGAACGGAAGAAGGGCATCCTGGATGTGGAAACCAGCGTGGTCAGCGGCATCGATAATTTCGAGCCGGGCTACATAGACAAGGAGAACGAGGTCATCGTCGGCCTGCAGACCGACGCGCCGCTGAAGAGGATCATGAATCTCTACGGGGGCACCAGGATGGCGGAACAGGCCCTGGAGCAGTACGGCTATCAGATGGACCCCGAGGTGAAGAGAAGATTCCACGAGTACAGGAAGACGCACAACGAGGGCGTGTTCGATGCTTATCCCAAGAGGACCAGAGTCGCCCGTCACAACGGACTGCTGACGGGGCTGCCGGACGCTTATGGCCGCGGCAGGATCATCGGTGATTACAGGCGCGTTGCCCTTTACGGTGTGGATTATCTGATCGAGCAGAAGAAGGCCGATATCGAGATGGCTGACGGTCCGATGACTGACGAGCTGATCCGCATGAGAGAGGAGCTGCACGAGCAGGTACGGGCCCTGGAGCAGATGAAATCGATGGCGTCGAAGTATGATGTCGATATTTCCGGCCCTGCAGGCAACGCGCAGGAAGCTATCCAGGCTGTATATATGGCTTATCTGGCCGGTGTCAAGGAAAACAACGGGGCTGCGATGTCCCTCGGCAGGACGTCCACCTTCCTGGATATATACATCCAGAGGGATCTTGAAAGAGGGCTGCTCACAGAAAAAGAGGCCCAGGAACTGATGGATCAGTTTGTCATCAAGCTGCGTCTCGTGAGACACTTGAGGACTCCTGAATACAACGAACTGTTCGGCGGAGATCCGACCTGGGTCACAGAATCCATAGGCGGGATGAGCGTCAAGGGGATGCCCCTGGTGACCAGGAATTCGTTCCGCATCCTGCATACTCTGGACAACATGGGAACGGCACCGGAACCCAATCTCACGGTGCTCTGGAGCCAGAACCTGCCTGAAGCTTTCAAAAGATACTGCGCCAGGATGAGCATCAAGACGGATTCCATCCAGTACGAGAGCGATGATCTGATGAGGCCTGTCTATGGAGATGACTATGCGATCTCCTGCTGCGTGTCCGCCATGAACGTGGGCAAGCAGATGCAGTTCTTCGGAGCGCGAGCCAACCTGGCAAAGTCACTGCTCTACGCCATCAACGGCGGCGTGGATGAACTGACGGGGGAGACTGTGGTCCCCAAGATCGAACCGATGACTGAAGACATCCTGGATTTCAACAAGGTAATGCTCAGCTACAAGAAGGTCATGAGTTATGTGGCCGGACTCTATGTGGACACCATGAACGTGATCCACTATATGCACGACAAATATGCTTATGAAGCCAGTCAGATGGCGCTGCACGATACTTATGTCGAGAGAGTGACCGCCTTCGGCATCGCCGGCCTTTCGGTGGCCGCCGATTCGCTGTCAGCAATCAAGTTCGGCGGCGTGAGACCGATCAGGAACGAACAGGGCGTGGCCGTGGATTTCGAGATCCTGGGCGATTTCCCAAAGTACGGCAACGATGATGACGATGTGGATGACCTGGCGGTGGAGGTCGTCAAGTATTTCAGCTCGGAGCTGAAAAAGCACCCCATGTACCGCAATGCACGCCATACACTGTCGGCACTGACGATCACCAGTAACGTGATGTACGGCAAGAAAACCGGCAACACTCCGGATGGCAGGAAGCACGGTGAACCTCTGGCGCCGGGAGCGAACCCGATGCACGGACGCGATGAGAGCGGTGCTCTGGCGAGCCTGAACTCCGTCGCCAAGATCCCGTACAGGAACGTGTGTCAGGACGGGGTCTCCAACACCTGGTCGATCATCCCGCAGGCTTTGGGACAGGACGAAGAGAGCAGGGAAAAGAATCTGGTCTCCATCCTCGACGGTTATTTCATGCAGGGTGCACATCATCTCAACGTGAACGTGATGAGCAGGGATCTGCTGCTGGCGGCTTATGAACATCCGGAGGAATACCCGACGCTGACCATCAGGGTCTCCGGATATGCGGTGAACTTTGTGCGTCTTTCGCGTGAACATCAGCGCGAGGTCATCAGAAGGACCTTCCACGAGGCCATTTAGAAAAGCGCAAAATAGAAATGACTTTAATATATCTTCTGTCTGCGATATAATGTAGACAGGAGATTTTAATTACAATGAAAGACAGATTTGGAAGAGATATAAACTATATGCGAATCTCGGTGACGGATCTCTGCAATTTGAGGTGCAAATACTGCATGCCGGCTGAAGGAGTGAAAAAGCTGCCTCACGATCAAATGATGACCAGGGAGGAATTACTCAATGCAGCGCGGGCCGGAGCCGAGCTGGGGATCAAAAAGATCCGGCTTACCGGCGGGGAACCCATGGTAAAACACGGGATCCTGGAAATATGCAAAGGAATCAGTGAAATAGAAGGAATCCAGGAGCTGTGTATGACAACTAACGGCACCTATCTGCCGGAGTACGCAGCTGATCTGAAAAAGGCCGGAGTCAACCGGCTGAACATATCGCTGGACACGCTGAATCCCGAAAAGTTCCGCGACATTACCCGCGGCGGCGATCTCATGGACGTGCTCGACGGGATCAGAACGGCGGATGCGGTCGGTTTTGAAAATCTGAAAGTGAACGTAGTTCTGGCTAAGGGTTTCAATGACGATGAGATACGGGATTTTGTGGAATTGACAAGGCACGATGATCTGGAAGTCAGATTCATCGAACTGATGCCGATCGGAGACGGCATCGGCTTTAACCGCCAGCAGTATATCAGTGCTGATGAGGTGCTTGCAAAGGTGCCGGAACTGATATCGCTGGACAGGGAGCAGGGAGTTGCCAAGCTGTACGCCCTGCCGCGGGCTAAGGGCCGTGTCGGGCTCATCAGGCCTATCAGTTGTGAATTCTGCGAAGGCTGCAACAAGATCAGGCTTACGAGCGACGGGAAGATAAAGCCGTGTCTGCACTCCAACCAGGAATATTCCATACGCGGCAAGGACTTTGAGGGGATCAAGCAGACTATGATCGATGCCATCATGGGCAAGCCGGAGCGGCGCGCACCGATGGATGAGATCCATCCCAGCGAGACTTCCCGTACTATGAACCAGATAGGAGGATAAACGCAGTGGCTGATTTTTCTCACTTCAATGGTGAGGGGCGCGCCCGCATGGTCGATGTGGGCGGAAAAGCGGTTACCCGGCGTGTCGCGGTAGCGGCGGGCAGGGTCCTGGTGAGCAGGGAGACTTTTGATCTCATCAGGAGCGGCGGCATGAAAAAGGGAGACGTGCTGGGCACTGCCCAGATAGGCGGCATCATGGGTGCCAAGAGGACTCCCGACATCATACCGATGTGCCACCCCATCATGATAAACGGAGTAGACATAGATTTTGAAATGAATGAAAAAGACCTGGCGGTGGAGATCACGGCTTCGGTCAAGTGCAGCGGTGTCACCGGCGTGGAAATGGAAGCGCTGACCGCTGTTTCTGTTGCCGCCCTGACTGTCTATGACATGTGCAAGGCTGTGCAGAAGGATATGGTTATCGATAATATACATCTGCTGTCCAAGAGCGGCGGCAAGAGCGGCGACTACAGATGGGAGGACAAACATGGCATATAATGCAGCGGTGATAACTATCAGCGACAAGGGCTCGCGCGGCGAGAGAGTGGATACGGCGGGTCCTGCGTGCTGCGGGATACTGAAGGACCACGGATGGGAGATAGAATATACAGCAATCATACCGGATGATTTCGGTACTATCTGCAGCGAGCTGAAGAAGTGCGCCGACGAGCTGGGGGTGACTCTGGTGATCACCACCGGGGGAACGGGATTTTCGAAACGCGATGTCACCCCGGAGGCGACACTGAGAGTATGCGAGCGCGAGATCAGAGGCATTCCTGAAGCGATGAGAGCGGAGAGCAACAAGATCACGCCGCGTGGTATGTTGTCCAGAGCAGCCGCCGGATTGAGGAAAGACACCATGATCGTCAATGTGCCTGGATCGGAGAAGGCAGCGCGTGAGAACCTGGAAGCGGTCATCGATCCCATCAGACATGGTGCGGACATGCTGGCCGGCGGAGGCCATGACCATGCGCACGAGCATGAGAAATAACGAGGAGGAAGCAATGGCTGAAGTAGTAGCGGTCTGTATCAGCGAGAAGAAGGGCGAGCAGAAACACCCCGTTGATCAGGCGGTATTGAAAGAGAATTACGGAATCGAGGGAGATGCCCATGCGGGCAAATGGCACCGGCAGGTGAGTCTGCTGGGCGATGAGAGCGTTGACAAGCTCAGGGATGTCATCGACATACCCCTGCCGCCGGGCGCTTTTGCGGAGAATATACTGACCAGGGGCATCGAGCTCTTTACACTGCCTATAGGTACCCGGCTGCAGATCGGAGAAGCCATCGGAGAGGTGACTCAGATCGGCAAGGAGTGCCATTACGGCTGTGCGATCAGAGAGATCGCCGGAGACTGTGTGATGCCGCGTGAAGGCATTTTTGTGAGAGTGCTGAAGGGCGGTACCGTCAAGGCGGGCGATCCTGTCAAAATATTGGAAAGAGGAGACCAAGATGGACGAAAAGACCAGAAAGCTTTGGGATGAGTGCGTCGAGTTTCACGGACATAAGTGCGGCGGCCTTGTGATTGGATTCAAGGCTGCCCTTTACATTCTGGAACTGATGCACATCGACCGTGCGGGCGATGAAGAGCTCGTATGCATTGCGGAGAACGATTCCTGCGGTATCGACGGCATCCAGTATGTGGCCGGATGTACCATAGGGAAGGGCAACCTCCTGTTTCGCCTGCGCGGCAAACAGGCCTGGAATTTCTACAACCGGGGAACGGGAGAATCGCGGAGACTGATACTGCGGGAGAGAAAGATTCCCCGCGATGAGATGCTGGAACTGCCCGGCAGCGAACTGTTCGAGACGGGCCCTGTAAAGTTTGAGCTGCCTGAGAAGGCCCGCATCTTTAAATCGTATCCGTGTGAGGAATGCGGCGAGATGACAGCCGATTATTTCATGCGCATGCAGGACGGCAAACGCGTTTGCCTCTCGTGCTTCAAAGATTATGAAAGGTTCAGGTAGATATGAGGGAAGTTAGCAGAATAAGGATTCAGGATATCGAGGGTTTCCGTTTCGGGACTGCGGAGTCGCTGGCCGGGGCCACCGGGGTGACCGTTATTGTCAGTGAAGAGGGAGCTGTTGCCGGCGTCGATGTGCGCGGCGGCGGACCGGCTACCAGGGAAACGGATGTCATCAAGCCGGAGAATACTGTGCAGACGGCGAATGCCGTGGTGATTTCCGGCGGCAGCGCCTTCGGTCTGGAGGCCGGCTGCGGCGTCATGGATGCTCTTGCAGCCAGGGAGATCGGACTGGACACCGGACTCGGCATCGTACCCATAGTCTGCGGCGCATCACTGTTCGATCTGCAGCTGGGAGAAAAGGGAGCTTACCCCGACAAGGCCATGGGCTTTACGGCCTGTGAAAACGCCTTCAGGGGGCAGTTCGGCGACGGATGCCGCGGAGCCGGCTGCGGGGCTACGGTCGGCAAACTGATGGGCTCCGAACGGTGCATGAAGAGCGGTCAGGGAGTCTCTGCCGCTCAGCTCGGTGACTTGAAGGCCGGTGCGCTCACTGCCGTGAACTGCGTGGGAGACGTGTTCGATGAGAACGGAAATGCTCTGGCCGGACTGCTCTCGGAAGACGGCTCGCACCTGATTTCGACTGAGGAGGCTCTGCTGGCCGATCTGAACGCGGGAGACATGCCGCTGAGCAATACCACGATAAGCTGCATTGTCACCAACGCAAAGCTGGACAAGGCGCGCTGCGCCAAGCTGGCGTCCGTATGTCACGATGCTTTTGCGAGATCTATAAGGCCTGTCCACTGCAGTGCGGATGGAGACACGATCTTCGTGCTGGCCTCGGGCAGGGTGGAGACCGATTTCGATGTCCTCGCAGTGCTGGCTGCGAGACAGGTGCAGGCTTCGATCACCGGGGCAGTGAGCAGCGCGGATCCGAAGCGCTCGTATGGCCTCAAGTGTGCCGCTGATTTCAGATGAATGATTTAAGATAAGCCGTATCGGATATACAAAAAGACCGCTGCCAGGCAACGGTCTTTTTTCAGTTTTGGAGGCGACACCCAGATTCGAACTGGGGCATAAAGGTTTTGCAGACCTCTGCCTTACCACTTGGCTATGTCGCCAGGCCTCTTGCTGAATCGATTTTTAAATATCAGGGGCGCCGGACGTTGTCCGCGCCCCGTGATCATTGGCTAGGGTAGCAGGATTCGAACCTGCGCATGATGGAATCAGAATCCATTGCCTTACCACTTGGCGATACCCCAATGTTGGTTACTTTTCTATTATATAATACACTCCGTGATTTGTGAACTGGTATTTCACGTTTTGTATTTTCTCTTTAATGGGGTGGGTAGTGGGATTCGAACCCACGCATGGCGGAGCCACAACCCGCTGTCTTAACCACTTGACTATACCCACCAAATTGGCGATCCGGATCGGGTTCGAACCGACGACCTCCAGCGTGACAGGCTGGCATTCTAACCAACTGAACTACCGGACCGCATAATTAGTCATACATGGTGGGCGCTACAGGGCTCGAACCTGTGACCCCCTGCTTGTAAGGCAGGTGCTCTCCCAGCTGAGCTAAGCGCCCATATACAATGTATTTGATAAAGTATATGGTAGCGGCGAGTGGATTCGAACCACCGACCTTCCGGGTATGAACCGGACGCTCTAGCCAACTAAGCTACACCGCCACGTCATCGCAGCTCCTTAGATACTGCAAGAGTTATATTACCAAAAGAAACCGAGGGTGTCAAGAATAAAATTCCGGAAAGGCAACTAAATTGGAGATTGTTCCCCAAAGCCCGCAGAGGATGGAAAAATAATGAGCTGCCGCAGCAGCTCATCGTCCTCTCATCCGGTTGTAATGTTAAATGTCTGATCCTTCGGGTGGATCATTTTCTGTGTCGGGGTCTTCGACGGAGTCAGCGTCTGCAGTTGCCTCGGCCTCAGCTTTCCTCTTTTCCAGTGCTTTTTCATATTCGGCGAATATTGCCTCTTTGATCTTGTTTCTGGTTTCAGATACCAGCGGATGCGCTATGTCTCTGAAATCGCCTTCGCCCATTTTTCTGCTCGGCATGGCAATAAAGAGACCGTTGCGGCCATCGATGATTTTAATGTCGTGTACGACGAATTCATCATCAAAAGTGATGGATACGATGGCTTTCATTTTTCCTTCATCGTTGATTTTGCGTATTCTTACGTCAGTAATATTCATTTTTTGACACCGCCTTTTTGTGATACATCATACTGTCATTATATAGCACAGTATACTAATTAACAAGGAGTTTAATAAAAAATTCTGACTATTAAGCACTCGTTTGAAACGATTCAGAACAGATCCTGATTGGGAAAAACTTCGATTTCACCGGTGGCCTCGTTGAGGCTCTCCAGGTATATGATCGGGGTGTAGTTTTCTATTTTCTTGCTGACAGGTTCCACGGCCACCATGGCGACGCCGATGCCGCAAACCTCGATATCGCTTTCTGACAGCAGCTCGCAGATGCCCTTCATGGAACCGCCCGCCCGCATGAAGTCATCGACTACCAGGGCGCGGCTGCCGGGCACGGCGGCCTTCTTGGAGAGCGACATCTTCTGCATGCGTGATGTGGATCCTGAGAAGTAGTTGATGGAGATCGTGGGGCCTTCGCTGATCTTGGGCTCGCGGCGGACGACTATCAGCGGCAGGTCCAGCAGCTTGCCGGTCATCAGGGCCAGGGGGAGTCCCTTGGTCTCGATGGTGGCCACGTAGTCGGCGCGGCAGTCTTTGAATTTGCGCGCCAGTATCTCCGCCATTTCTTCCGTGAGTACGGGATCGAACATGATGTCGGAGGTGTACAGAAAGCCGCCTCCCATGATGCGCGACGGATCCGACAGCATATCGCATATCTTCTGCTGCGTCCGGAGACATTTTTCGTCGCTGATCCAGCTGGTGTACCTGACGCCGCCTCCGGCTCCGGGGATTGTCTCTATGCGGCCGAGGTCGCCCTCGCGCAGTATGTCTTTGGCGATCTTGATGTCTTCGCTGACGGTTGACTTTGCCGCGCCGAAAAGCTGACAGAAATATTTGAGCCCGAATGAGCGGCCGGGCCTCGATGACAGTATTTTGATAATTGATCCTATCCTTCCGCTTCTCTTCATTAGCTCGTCCTCCTGTTAAAAATAATATTATTAGAAGCGAGAAATATTGTCAAATCGGTGACTAATTCTGTACAAATGTGATATAATGCTTTCGAATTAATTACGGAGGATACGGATGATAGATTTTTCAAAAGTAAAATGCATCCATTGTATTGGCATTGGCGGAATTGGGTTGTCTGCTATTGCCTCTATTTTGCTTTCTAAAGGATATAAAGTTACAGGATCTGATATGAACCAGGGGGACAAGGTGGAAAGCCTGATGAAAGAAGGGGCTACCATCTATCTGGGACACAGGGCCAAAAACATCGGTGATGCTGATCTGCTGGTTTTCTCGGCAGCGGTAGCCAGGGACAATCCTGAGCTGGTAGCGGCGAAGGAAAAGGGCATCCCGTGCATCAGCAGAGCGCAGATGCTGGGGATCCTGATGGCCGAGCACAAGATCAGCATTGCGGTATCGGGTACCCACGGGAAGACGACAACCACTTCGATGTTGTCACTGATACTGAAGCACGCTCAAAAGGACCCCACCATCCTGGTGGGCGGAAACCTGGCGGAGCTGCACGGAAATGTGAGAGTAGGACACAGCGAGTACTTTGTAACCGAGGCATGCGAATACATGGACAGCTTTCTCCAGTTGAAACCGAAGATCGAGATCATACTGAACATCGACTCGGATCACCTGGACTATTTTAAAGATGTTGAACACATAGTGAAGTCGTTTGACAAGTTTGTAGACAATGTTCCCGAGGACGGGATCATTTTGGCTTACGGGGCAAATCCCTTTGTCAAGAGAGTCATCAAGGGCAGGGACAACGTGATCACTTATGGATTTGATGAAAGCAACGACTACTATGCGGATGATATAGAATTCAACGGCGAGGGCAAACCATCGTTCACGATGTACAACAACGGGGAGAGGCTGGCAAACATACAGCTGGACGTTCCGGGCGAGCACAACCTGCTCAACGCTCTGGTGGCGGCGGCATGCGCCCATGTGCAGGGGATACCGATGGACCTCATCAAGGATACACTCGAGCATTATCGCGGCACTCAGAGGCGTTTTGATGTCATCGGGGAGACCCAGGACGGGATCACGGTCATCGACGACTATGCCCATCACCCCACGGAAATCAAGGCAACTCTGGCGGCGGCACAGAAGAGGAAGCACAATGAGATATGGAGCGTATTCCAGCCCCACACTTATTCGCGGACAGTGGCTCTGTTCGACGAGTTCCCGGCCGCGTTCGAGCAGTCGGACAAAATCGTGCTCGCGGAGATTTTCGCAGCCAGGGAAAAGAACATTCACAAGATAAGCAGCAAGTCTCTGGCCAGGGAGATCAAAAAAGTATACCCCGACAAGGAGGTCTACTTTTTCAGCGACCTGGGCGAGATCGCGAATTTCGTGTATCATAATTCAGAACCCGGTGATCTCGTGATGACACTGGGAGCCGGTGATATCTATAAGGTGGGCGAAATGATCCTGGAGCTGGACGGCACCGGGAAACTCAAGGGAGAAAAGATCAATGACTAAATTGACAATAGAAGATATAGAAAAAGCAGAAAGAGAGCGGCTGGAACGCAATCTCGAGTATACTGCCGGAGGTGTGCGCTTTATCGACATCAGACAGGCGTATATAGATGAAGGAGTCGAGATCGGCGAAGGCACAGTGATATACCCCTGTGTCGTGCTGGAAGGCAGTGTAAAGATCGGCAGCAACTGCGTCATCGGACAGAACAGCAGGATCGTTGATTCTACCATCGAAGACGACGTTGAGATCCAGAGCTCGGTGATCCTTCAGAGTTCGGTCGGCAGCGGCACCAAGGTGGGACCGTTTGCATACATGAGGCCGAATTCGCATACGGGGAAAAACTGCAAGGTAGGAGATTTCGTGGAGATGAAGAACTCCACGCTGGGAGATGGCAGCAAGTCTTCACATCTCACATATATAGGAGACGCGGACGTCGGCAGCGGAGTCAACCTCGGCTGCGGAGTGGTGTTCGTCAACTACGACGGACGCGAAAAGCACAGGACCACTGTGAAAGACGGCGCTTTCATCGGATGCAACACCAATCTGGTGGCTCCGGTCACCGTGGGGGAGAAAGCTTATACCGCCGCGGGAAGCACGGTCACCGGCAATGTGCCCGATGGCGCACTGCACGTTTCCAGAGCAAAAGCACGTACACTCGAAGGCTGGGTCGCAAGGCGCGGACTTCTCAATAAGAAAAAATAAATGGAGGATAAAATGAAGAACGGAGTGTTTTCTGACTACAAGGTATTCACCGGCAATTCACATCCCGAGCTGGCCGAAGAGATCGCATCTCTCATGGGCAAGCCGCTGGGAAAGATAGACGTAAAGAAATTCAGCGACGGCGAGATAGCTTTGAACCTGCACGAAACTGTCAGGGGATATGACTGCTATATCGTACAGTCGACCTGTTCGCCAGTGAATGACAATCTGATGGAAGTCCTGATCATGATCGATGCCATGAAGCGCGCTTCAGCAGGCAGGATCAATGCCGTAATACCTTACTACGGATACGCCAGACAGGACAGGAAGGCAAAACCAAGGGATCCGATCTCGGCCAAGCTGGTTGCCGATATCCTGCAGTCTGCAGGAGCTGACAGGGTGGTTACTATGGACCTTCATGCGGCTCAGATTCAGGGATACTTTGATATACCGGTAGATCACCTGCTGGGTATGCCGATCCTGGTGGACTACTGGAAAAAGAAGAATATTGAAGATCTGGTAATAGTTTCGCCGGATCACGGCTCTGTAGGCAGGGCAAGGAGCATGGCGGAACCGCTCAATGCACCGATTGCTATCGTCGACAAGAGGAGACCGGAACCGAACAAGAGCGAGATAATGAACATTATCGGAGATATCGAAGGAAAGAACTGCATCATCGTGGATGACATGATCGATACCGCAGGCACTATCTGCAATGCCGGCAAGGCGCTGATGGAGATGGGTGCCAGGAGCGTGTCCGCATGTGCGACACACGCCGTACTTTCCGGACCGGCTCCGCAGAGACTTGACGAAGCTCCGTTCAAGGAAGTCGTACTGCTGAACACGATCCCCATCCCGCCGGAGAGAAGGATCGAGAATATGAAGCACCTGTCTGTGGCTCCGTTGTTTGCAGAAGCGATGGCAAGGATCCACAACAACGATTCTATCAGCAAGATGTTCAACGACTAGGGAGGAAAATGTACTTGATAGTCGGCCTGGGCAATCCAGGCAGGGAGTACGCTCAGACCAGACACAACATGGGCTTTATAACCCTGGATCATCTGGCAGCACAGCTGGGCGTCGATATAAACAGAATAAAATTCAAATCTTTGGTCGGGGAGACGCGTCTTTCCGGCCAAAAAGTTGTGCTCTTAAAACCGCAGACATATATGAACAACAGCGGTGAAGCGGTGCGCGAAGCGGTCAGCTTTTACAAGATCGAGCCGGAGAACCTGATAGTGGTTTATGACGATCTTGACATTGAACTGGGGACGCTGCGTATCAGAAAAAAAGGCAGCGCAGGCACGCACAACGGGATGCGGTCCGTGATCAGACTGCTAGGATTCGATAATTTCCCGCGTGTGAGAGTTGGTATCGGCAGCAACGGTGATACCGACATCATCAACTACGTGATCGGCGGTTTCCGCAAGGAAGAGGTGGAGCCCCTGGAACGCGCAGTCGAACAGGCCTGCCGGGCATTGAAGTGCTATGTTGAATACGGAATAGAGAAAGCGATGCAGGATTACAATGGCAAATGTTGACATATGCGGAGTATCCGACAGCCGCAGCGCAGAAGCTGCCGGCAGGATAATCAATGAAAAGGGAGGCCAGTGGCTCGTGGTTTCCCCGTCTCTGGCGGGGGCTTCGCGCATGGCCTCCGACCTTTCATTTTTTGTAAAGAAAAAAATATACCTGCTGCCGTACGACCAGGAGACCTTCATAGGCTACGAAGCCAAGAACAGGGATGCGCTGACCGGCCGTCTGCGCGTGATGAAGGCGCTGCTGGACGATGAGGACTGCGTCATCTGTGCGCCCGCACAGGCGGCGATATGCAAGCTGCCGCCGGCGCAGACGATGAGATCGCAAATGTTCACGATCAGTGACGATGATGAAATATCGCTCAAAGAGGTGACTTCAAAACTGGTGGACATGGGGTACGAGCGCGTGCCCCTGGTTTATGCAGCGGGTCAGTTTTCCCTGCGCGGCGATATCCTCGATATTTTCACGCCCTACGGGGAAGCTCCCTTCCGCATAGAGCTGTTCGATACGGACGTGGAATCGATACGGACGTTCGATCCGGTTTCCCAGAGATCAGTGGAAAAAGTCACCGGACTGACGGTGGCCCCGGCGACGCTGATCGTGCGCGAGAAAGAATCCTTCTCGCGGGCGAAAGAAGGCATCGGCAAAGCTTACAGGAGACTGCCGGAGCGCCGTGATGAACTGCTGGACCTGATAGAAAATTTCAGCAGCACGCAGCATCTGGAAAATTATCTCGACTATTTTTATGAACACCCGCAGCACATCTGGGATTATATGAAGAACGACGGCCGCATCATCGTCGATGATCCCAACCGCTCCTGGGAGAATCTCAAGGCCAATGGACAGGAGCTGGAAGCGGACTTCGAAGTATACATGGAAAAGGGCCTCGTGGTGGCCGCGGATTTTGAGAAACAGCCGGGTGTTGCCGATCTGGAGGAAATGTACCGCGCCGGGGACACCTGGTTTCTGACGCCGTTTGCGCGGAATATTAAAGGCGTGGAGCAGCTGGACGAGCTGAAAAACGTCACCAGCAGACAGACTCTTTCGTACAACGGAAAACTGGAGATACTGGAAAAAGATCTGCACCGCTATCTCGACAATGCTTACAAGGTGACCATCGTATGTTCCACCGAGGACCGGATGCGCAATATGAAGGAATATCTTTCACACATCGGACTGCGCCAGCAGATATGGGTCAAGGGCGGTAATCTTTCCGGTGGCATGGACCTGCCGGACGAAAAAATCTGCTATATAACGGACGGCGATATCTTCGGCACTTACAAGAGAAAGCGCCGCCGCCGCAGGGCCGGCAGCGAGAACACCGAAGCCATCAAGAGCTTTTCTGAGATCAGGAAGGGCGACTTTGTGGTCCATGAAGCTCACGGTATCGGAAAGTACGAGGGCCTGGAACAGCTGACGGTGGCCGGTGAGGTCAGGGATTATCTCAAGGTGAAGTATGCAGGGAACGATATGCTCTACGTGCCTGCGGACCAGATGCACTTGATCCAAAAGTACGTGGGCGCCGATTCCACGGCGCCGAAGATCAACAAACTGTCGGGCAGCGAGTGGCGCACCACCAAAGCCAAAGCCCGGGCCAGCGTGGCCAGCATGGCCAAGGAGCTGCTGGAGCTGAGTGCCGAGAGGGCGGCGGCGCCGGGATATGCATTTGAGCCGGACACGGTATGGCAGAAGGAGTTCGAAGACAGCTTTCCTTACGAGGAGACTCCCGATCAGCTGCGCTGCATCGAGGAAATAAAGCGTGACATGGAAAAGCCGGAGGTCATGGACAGGCTGCTCTGCGGTGATGTGGGTTACGGCAAGACTGAGGTCGCCGCGCGCGCCATGTTCAAGTGCGCTGCCGAAGGCCGTCAGGTAGCCATGCTGGTGCCGACTACCGTGCTCGCCAGCCAGCATTATCACACACTCACAGAGCGTTTCGCGAAATTCCCGTTCACCATCGATGTGGTCAGCCGCTTCCGCACGCCTGCGGAACAGAAAAAGACCATAGAGGGCCTGAAGAAGGGAACGGTGGATATCGTGATCGGCACGCACCGCCTGCTGTCCTCCGACGTGGCTTTCAAAGATCTAGGGCTGCTGGTGGTCGATGAGGAACAGAGATTCGGCGTCGCTCACAAGGAAAAGATCAAAAAGATGCGCAAGAACGTGGACGTGCTCACTTTGTCGGCGACACCGATCCCGCGCACCCTGCACCTTTCACTGCTGGGTATCCGCGACATGAGCCTGCTGGAGGAGCCGCCGGAGGAGCGCTATCCGGTACAGACATATGTGCTCGAGGAGGATGATCATGTGATCCGCGAAGCCATAGAGCGCGAGCTCGACCGCGGCGGACAGGTATACGTGATCCACAACAGGGTCAACGGCATACACCGGATCGCGGACAAGATAGACAAGCTGGTCCCCGGCAGGCGCATCGTGGTCTGCCATGGGCGCATGAGTGAGACGGCTCTGGAGGATTCCATGATGGCTTTTGTCAACGGTGAAGCCGATATCCTGGTGGCCACGACTATAATAGAAAACGGGATCGACATACCGAACGTGAACACTGTGATCGTCATTGATGCCGACAAATTCGGCCTCTCACAGCTGTATCAGCTGCGTGGCCGGGTGGGCAGATCTACCCGCCTGGCTTATGCCTATCTGATGCACAGGCCCGGCAAGGTGCTTAGCGAGGTGGCCGAAAAGAGGCTCAAAGCCATCAAGGACTTTACCGAGTTCGGTGCCGGCTTTAAGATTGCGATGCGGGATCTGGAGATACGCGGTGCCGGAAATCTGCTGGGCCGTGAGCAGCACGGCCACATGGTGAACGTGGGCTATGAACTCTACAGCAAGATGGTCGATGATGCCGTGAGAGCCCTGCGCGGGGAGACCGTCCGCAGCGAGGATAAGGAAGCTACCATAGATATGAAGCTGCCGGCTTATATACCCGACTGGTACATACATGATGAAGAGGTCAAGCTGTCGATGTACAAGAAAATCGCGGCTGTGAGCAGCGAAGAAGACCAGAAAGCCATGATGGAGGAGCTCGACGACCGCTTTGGCAGTGTGCCTGCGGAGACCAGAAATCTGATGCTGGTTTCCCGCATCCGGACCCTGGCGGAGGAGCTGGACGTGCGCAAAGTCATCATCCAGAAAAAGAGGGCTGTCTTGAATTATGACAAGAAACTGAAGATGCGTCCCCAGGCGATCTTCCTCGAGAGCGGGGGCAATCCGCTGGATGAACTGCTGGATGTGATGACTGTGATGATAAGGTGACGATTTTGTAATTTTCCTATTGACAATTGGTACCTTTCGCCATAGAATAAGAAAGTATTTTAACACGAGGGATTGCTGTGGAAAGGAGAGTGTCTCTTATGAGTCTCTGGATACTGGCAATTGTGATTCTGGTGGTCTGTACGATAGCATCGGCTACCAGCAAAAAAGTGTATGTGAAGAAGACGAAAGACACTGAAGATAGGAAAACTGAATAATATGATTACTATGAAAAGCCCTTGGTGCTGCAGTTTGCCGCCGGGGGCTTTTTTTTAAGGAAGGAAGCTGTTATACTGTTTGAGGCAAGGAGGTAATTATGCTATTCAAGAGTATTAAGATCATAGATGAGAATTTTGCCGTCCGCGATGACATGTATGTCGGCGTGAAGGACGACAAGATCGATTATATAGGAACTGAACGCCCGGCAGCTGACTACGGCGACGAATACGACGGCAGGGGAAAACTGCTGATGCCGGGCTTTTACAATGCGCACGCGCATTCGCCGATGACTCTGATGAGGGGCTACGGAGAGAATCTGGCCCTGCAGTCATGGCTCAACGACAGGATATTCCCGTTCGAGGCGGAGCTCAACGGTGATGCCGTATACTGGGGAACAAAGCTGGCGATGGCGGAATCCGTGGCCAATGGAATCGTTTCCACAACTGATATGTACTACTTTACGGATGAAATGGTGGCCGCTTATCTGGACAGCGGATGCAAGGGGAACATCTCCCGCTCGATCACCAACTTCCTGGATGAAGATATCTTCGACATGGATGCCGGAAAAGAAATGAAGAAGGCCTTCGAAGACCACCACATGGCCGGCGACGGCAAGATCAGGATAGACATGAGTCTGCACGCGGAGTACACTTCGACGCCGAAGACGGTCAGACAGCTGGCGGAGTACACCAGATCGATAGGTGCCAACCAGCATGTACATGTTTCCGAGACGCAGACGGAGCACCGCGAGTGCATCGAAAGGCACGGCAAGACGCCGGTAGCTTATCTGGCGGAGAACGGTCTTTTCGATACGCCGACTACGGCGGCCCACTGCGTATGGATCGAGGGCGAAGACTACGACATCCTCAAGGACAAGGGGGTCACTGTGGCCGTCAACCCGGTCAGCAACCTCAAGCTGGCGAGCGGTGTCTGCAATGTGCAGGCGCTGCTGGACAGGGGCATCAATGTGGCCATAGGCACTGACAGCGTTGCTTCGAACAACAGTCTCGATTTTCTGGAAGAGATGAAAGTGTTTGCAATCGCGAGCAAGGCGCGTTACAATAATCCGGTCGTGGTCACGCCGCTGGACACTGTGAAAGCGGCCACCAGAGGCGGCGCTCTTTCTCAGGGCAGAAAGGACTGCGGCCTGATCAAAGAGGGGTTCAAGGCGGATCTGCTGGTGCTGGATATCAGCGGGCCCAACATGCACCCCGTTCACGATCTGTTGAACAACATCGTCTACAGCGCCAATGCTTCGAACATCAGGATGACGATGATCGACGGCAGGGTCCTCTACAAAGATGGAGAATATACGACGATCGATGTAGAGAAGACGATATACAACGTTGAAAAAGCAACTGGCAGGATATTGTCCATCCTGGCGGAGGGAAAATGAGCAAGAAATCATTTATAAGGGGTGCGGCTATACTGGGAGCCGCAGGGATCATGGTAAAGGTGCTGGGCGCCGTTTATCAGATCCCCTTCACCCAGATGATCGGTGCGGACGGAATGGCCGCATACAAGCCGGCCTATGATGTGTATACGGTCTTCATCGTTATTGCCACTTCCGGCATACCGGTGGCCGTATCCCGCATGGTGTCCGAGAGGATCATCGTGGGTAATTTTGAGGGAGGACACAGGGTGTTCCATATGTCCTTCCGTCTCATGCTGATAATCGGAGTCATTTCGGCAGCCATCATGTACTTTGGAGCGGATTTCATCGCACGGATATCGGGGGTCGCGGAGAGTGCGCTCTCCATGCGGACCATAGCTCCGGCGCTGATAGTGGTGCCCGTGATGGCGGCATTCCGCGGTTATTATCAGGGACAGCAGAACATGAAGCCGACGGCACTGTCGCAGGTGGTCGAGCAGGTGTTCCGCGTCATCTTCGGTCTGGTCACTGCTTATGTACTCTATAATTCCGTGATCGGACTGTTCGCATCGCAGTCGGCGGGCGCACGCGGCGCGGCCGGCGGAGCTTTCGGGGCTACCATGGGCTCTATCGGCGGACTGGCAGTGATGGCCCTGGTATACATTCTCGACAGGAAGCATATCAAGTCGCGGGTGGCGCGCAGTGAAAACGTGGAACCCGAGAGCAACAAAGAGATCCTCAAGAAGATTCTCTGGTTCGCGGTGCCCATCACGCTGGGGGCCTGCATCGCTCCCATTATGAGTTACCTGGACGCACCGATCGTGAACTCGCGGCTGGTGGCTACCGGCTGGGCGGTGGATGTAGCCAAGAATCTGTACGGTCAGATCGGCGCCTATGTATCGCCGCTGGTAAATCTGCCGCAGGCGCTCTCGATGGCTCTTTCAATGAGCCTGGTACCTCTCATATCATCGGCACACAAGACCAATGATATAGAAAGCATGCATTCGAACACCTCGCTGGCGGTGAGAGTGTCCGTGATGATCGGTATGCCGTGTGCAGCCGGCATGGCCGTGCTCGCGGAGCCGATACTGCTGCTGCTGTATTCCGGCCGTTCGGCGGAAGCTATCAATGCGGTGCCTACACTGGCGATATGGGCGATCAGCATCGTGTTTGTTTCCATCGTGCAGACCGTTTCCGGTATCCTCCAGGGTCTCGGCAAACAGTTCATACCGGTGCGCAATATGATAATCGGCATCGTGATCAAGGTAGTCCTCACATACATCCTGGTAGGGGTACACAGCCTCAACATCAAGGGAGCCGCCATAGCCACGCTGATCACTTATGTGGTGGTCGCCTCTCTGGATATGCACGCGACCAGGAAACACACCGGCGCCCGCATAGACATCAAGCTTACTTACATCAAGCCGCTGATAGCGACCGTCGTTATGGCCGCTGCGGCCTGGGGCGTGAACATGCTGCTGGCCGGCGGCGAGGTGACCCCGCACAACCTGATGGACAAGATCGCCTGTCTGGTCGCTGTAGTCGTGGCCGTCATCGTATACGCGGTGATGCTGCTGGTGACCAAGAGCATCGAACGCCGCGACCTTGAGAGTTTCAGCGCGGGTCAGAAAATGCTGAAGCTGGTTGACAGATTAGGGATAAAGTTATGATAACGGTAGAAGAATACAAATATCTGGACAAAAAAGCAGAGACGCGCGGTGAAGCTATCGCGCGTCTTGATGACATAGTGCACGTGCTGCGCATAAAATGCCCCTGGGACCGGGAGCAGGATCACAAGAGCCTCAGAAAGGGAATGATCGAGGAAGCTTATGAGGTGGTGGATGCCATCAACAAGGAGGACCTCGCAAATCTCAGGGAAGAGCTGGGAGATGTTCTGCTGCAGGTGGTCTTCCATGCCGTTCTCTGTGATGAAAGTGACGAATTCACGCTCACCGATGTCATAAATGAGGAATGCGAAAAAATGATACGCCGCCATCCCCATGTTTTTTTATCTGAAGAAGCTAAAACAGTTGACAAAGTACTTGAAAAATGGGAGAATATCAAGGTAAAAGAGCACCATACGACATCTTATACGGAACGTTTGAAGGCCGTGCCTGATGCACTCCCGGCGTTGCTGCGCAGCAGCAAAATACAAAAACGTGCAGCGGAGGCAGGGTTCGACTGGGAGGATTCCAGAGGTGCTTTTGAGAAATTATCCGAAGAAACTGAAGAACTAATCGAAGCTTACAATGGTTCAGACAGCGCGGCTATCGAAGAGGAATTGGGGGATCTGCTGTTTTCGGCAGTAAATGTATCACGTTTTCTCGATGTGGACCCCGAAGAGGCTCTCCGGCGGGCGGCTGACAAATTCGTCAGGCGGTTTGAACAAGTTGAAACTTTGGCTGAACGATCCGGTAGACATATGAGCTTCATGGATCTGCAGGAGTTGGATGCCCTGTGGGACGAAGTCAAAAATAATGAGTAGTTTCTGAGGGGGAATATGTCGTAGCATTATTAGTTTTAAGGAGGAATTGCTAATGAACAAAGCTGAATTGATCGCTGCAGTAGCGGAGAAGACAGGATTCACTAAGAAAGATGCAGAAAATGCAGTTAACGCAACGATGGGAGTTATAGAGGACACTCTGAAGCAGGGTGAAAAGGTACAGCTGATCGGTTTCGGAACATTTGAGGTTCGCCAGAGAAAGGCAAGGACCGGAAGGAACCCGAGAAAGCCTGGTGAAACAATTCAGATCGCAGCCAGCAAGGCACCTGTTTTCAAGGCAGGTAAGGCTCTGAAGGATTCAGTTAACAAATAAGAGGCTGATATAAAATGAAATCTAAGGGCAGCTGCGAAGGTTGCCCTTTTTGATTGTCACATGTAGAAGAGGAGAAGCATGAGAATAGACAAATTCCTGAAGAATTCGCGGCTCATAAAGAGACGCTCGGTGGCCAAGGAGGCCTGTGACGGCGGCCGCATATCGATAAACGGAAAGACAGCAAAGGCGGGCAGCGATGTCGAAGTGGGAGACGTGATCAACATCCGCTTCGGCACAAAAGAAATCGCAGCACGCGTCTTTGAACTGAAGGAATCTCAGCGCAAGGAAGATGCTGCGAATATGTACGAAATTATCGGCTGAAGCGCCGCTCTATTTGCTCAGCGGCCTGGTGCCCGCGAGGAGGCCTGTAGCCGCAAGGGCCGGGATGCGCGGCAGTACCTGCTTTCCGACAAAGGTGATCAGTGCTGTTTCGATCGGCAGCATGACTGCTGCTTTGATCAGTCTCGTGGGAATAAGGGCCCATACGCCGTCGCCCATGAGTATCGAGAGCCAGAACGTATCCAGACACAGATTCAGCAGCAGCACGACGACAGCCGCAGCCGCCAGAGATCTCGGCCAGCTGATGGGATGTTTGTACAACAGCAGGCCAAAGGCCAGTCCGGTGAGGAAGGCCGTGGCCGTGAAGCCGGGGAAGTAAGCTCCCGTAGGGAACAGCAGCATGCCGAGGATGTCGCCGACAGCATAGCAGGCTCCGGCCCACAGAGGGCCGTAGAGCATTGCGTTGATGGCAACCGGCAGGAAGCCGAAGCCGATGCGCAGTATCGGTGTGTTGATGGACAGAAATCTGGTGAGTATTATCTCCAGAGCGACCAGAAAGGCCATCACGATCAATTGAGTAGTAAACGATTTTCTTTTCATTAAAAAACTCCTTTCTATAGTTGTAGTGCATTGCTACACTAAAGAAGGAGCTGATTCTCTTATCCTTAATGTAGTAGCGGACGCAATACCGCATCGCAAGCTCGTTGCTTTTCGTCCACAGGCTACATCCCATCCTGAGGCACGTAACGCACGGTATTTACTCTACAAGAAAGAGTATAGCACAAGCTGTTCTTGAAGGCAATATTTCGATTTGATATACTGTTATCTATGGACCTGCAAAAGCAATACATGAGCGTGTATACGTTCACATATGCGGCTGTCGGGGTGCTGAGCACTCTCATCAGTCAGTATCTCGACGGGATCGGGTTTTCGGGTGCGGAAATAGGCACGATCACCGCGGCAGGGACTTTTGTTTCTATTTTTGCGACCGCGTTCTGGGGCAAGGTTTACAGCGCCAGCCGCAGCAAACACATGACTGTCATGCTGATGCTGCTGGCGGCGGCCGGGATAGCCCTGATCGTGATGAACGTGAAAGCCTATCCGCTGTTCCTCCTGCTGTTCGGCGCGATGTACTTTTTCCAGTCACCGGCGATGTCACTGTCGGATGCGCTCTGCCTCGATGACGGGCAGATGTTCGGCAGCGTGAGGACTTTCGGAGCCATCGGCTTTGCCGCGGCTTCCTTCATCGGTGCTTATATTGCTCAGAAGACAGGTCTGCGCTGGATCTTCCCCATGTATGTCGTCTGCTACCTGGCAGCGGCTGCCTTCATATTTTCAATAGACCGCAGGAAACGGGCCGCCGGAGGCGGCTCGCAGGAAGAGGCCGCAGAAGAGAAAAAAACAAGGGGCGGATATCTGCAGCTGCTGCACAATCGCAAATACGTGATGCTGGTGCTGAGCGCTTTTTTCATCTACGGGCCTAACATTGCACACAATACATATTTCAGCTTTCTTTATCTGAAGGGCGGCGGCGAGCTGGCGGGAGTCGGGCTGGCCTTCTTCCTGATGGCGGAGAGCGAGGCACCCGTGATGGCCTGGACTACGTGGCTGGAGGAGAAAATCACCGTTGAAAAGCTGCTGCTGATCGCGATGATCGTTTCCATAGCCAGATTCTGCTGGTACGGCAGTCAGCCTCCGTACTATCTGCTGCTGGCGCTGTTCTTCACGCAGGGGATCGTCAACGGGATCATACTGGTCGAATTCATCAGGTATGTGCACATCCTGGTCGGCCGCGAACAGAGCGGCGTAGGCATAGCAGCTTACTATGCGTTCCTCAGCTGCAGCACCATCAGCTGCCAGCTGATCGGCGGCGTCGTGCTCGATGACTTCGGAGCCGGCGGCGTCTATCTCTTCTTTGCCGGCTTCAATGTCATCGGACTGGTGCTTCACCTTGCATTTGGATTGCACAGAAAGAAACAGTAGTGCTATAATGAAGTCCTGTTTACGGGAAATCAAAAGGAGAAGGATTGCATGAATAAGAGCGGAAAGAAATGGAAATCGGCTGCGGCCCTGCTGCTGGCACTGGCGCTGATAATGACCATGCCGGGGGTCGCCGCTGCAGAAGAAGCGGATGACGGTGGAGGAATACCGCCTGCAGAGAGCACGCTGATAACGTCTTTCGCGGGGCTGGATGCGGGCACTTCACAGCAGGAATACACGGTAGGCAAGCTGCAGTCCGAACTGCTGCTGCCGGCGACTGTCGATGTCGAAGCTGCAGGAGCGGACGGCACACAGCAGACGGCCTCTATAGATGTCAGCTGGACAGCGGCGGAAGGATCGCCGGCTTATGACAGCGGCAAGGCGGGAACCTACAGCTTCACGGTGGACAAGACAGCACTGCAGGAAAGCGGTTACACTGTTGCCGATGGAGTCCCGCTGCCTGTGATCAGGGTGACCCTGAAAAAGTCGCCGACCAGTATCGCGGGTATGCCGGCAGGCATGCAGGTCAGAGCCGGCAGGGCAGTCAGCTTTATAGTGAAAGTAAGCCCCGCCGGGGGCAGGAATCTGTATCTGCAGCAGTACAGCGGCGGCAGGTGGATCAGCCGCAGGAAGTATACGCTGCCGCAGAGCGAGGCTGCGGCCGGTATCGCAGTGACTCTGCCGGGCAGCTGGTATCGGCGGATCTATTCTACATGGCGCCTTTACGCACCGGCGACTTCCGCGGCGGAGGCAGCGGTCAGCTCTACCCTGAAGGTGCAGGCAATAAGGGTCTTCCAGAACCCGAAAGGCCGTTATCAGATAAAAGATTACATACCGACCAGAAAAACTACATATAATCTGAAAGTCGGCATTAGCGGATACAAGGTCTATAAGGTGCAGAAAAGACTGCACTGTTATTATGGACGTTCAAAGTATACGGTAACAACGAGAGCTGTTGTCAGACGCTACCAGAGGAGACACCATTTGAGGGTGACCGGAAGGGTGAACCTGGCCACCTGGATGAAGATGGGATTTTCAAGGCATAGCTGGTACTATGCCGATTCATATGTATATCCGATACAGGTGACCGCTGCGAGCACGAAAAAGCAGTGCATCGAAGCCATGATCAAAGCAGCCTGCAAGTACCGGGGCACCAGGTATGTGTGGTGTGCGGCGGCAAGGCCGAAACAGGGCGTGGACTGTGCAGGGCTCGTGATACAGGCGCTGTATGCAGCGGGGATCGATCCCCTGCCGCAGGGCAGCCACGTATATGCATATGCAAAGAACGAGTACACGACGACACGCATGTGGCGCAATAAGAAGTTCAAGCACGTCAGCTTCAGGAAGAAGAAGCGCGGCGATATCATCTGCTACTATGGCCATGTGTCCATATACCTCGGCCGCGGCAGGATGATCGAAGCTCTGCCGGGCAGGGTCACCAGGATCACGCGTGTGCGCGGCGGCGCCCGGGGCTGTCTGAGGCCGTTCGTGTAAGCCGGAGAAACACTGAAAATCTTTTTTAAAAAAGGTGAGAAAAGGTGTTGACAAGCGAGCGAGAAATTAGTATTATATACAAGCTGTCGCAAGAGAGCGGGGCCCGAAAAGGCCCTAAGGAGCAAGCGAAGGCGGCTAAAAAGTTTTGAAAAAAACGAAAAAAGCCATTGACAAGAAGAGCTCAAAGCGATAGAATAACAGAGCACGCTAAAAAGAGCGAAGAGTTCGAAAACGGCGTGATGAACCTTGAAAACAACATAGTGTAGAAATTTAGTCATAAAGATGCGAGAGCATCAAGAACTAAAAAGAAACGATCATGGACAATTGCAACGCAAGAGAAAATGAGAGTTTCCGACAATTTCTAAACGAACCAAACAATAATTCGGAACGAATTAGCAAAAGGCGCGAAAGCGTGAAAGAGTTCATAGAGATCGAACAAAAAGACTGATCGCGAGAGATCGCAATTAGATAAATCAAAACAAAGAGTTTGATCCTGGCTCAGGATGAACGCTGGCGGCGTGCCTAACACATGCAAGTCGAGCGAGAAACCTGCAGATGACACTTCGGTAGATTCAGCAGGCGGAAAGCGGCGGACGGGTGAGTAACGCGTAGGCAACCTGCCCTTCACACAGGGATAGCCTCGGGAAACCGGGATTAAAACCTGATGATGCATAACCATTGCATAATGGATATGCCAAAGATTCATCGGTGAAGGATGGGCCTGCGTCTGATTAGTTAGTTGGTGGGGTAACGGCTCACCAAGGCGACGATCAGTAGCCGACCTGAGAGGGTGATCGGCCACATTGGAACTGAGACACGGTCCAGACTCCTACGGGAGGCAGCAGTGGGGAATATTGCACAATGGGGGAAACCCTGATGCAGCAACGCCGCGTGAAGGATGAAGGCCCTTGGGTCGTAAACTTCTGTCCTTAGGGAAGAAGCAAGTGACGGTACCTTTGGAGGAAGCCCCGGCTAACTACGTGCCAGCAGCCGCGGTAATACGTAGGGGGCAAGCGTTATCCGGAATTATTGGGCGTAAAGCGTGCGTAGGTGGTTTTTTAAGCGCGGGGTTTAAGGCTACGGCTCAACTGTAGTTCGCCCCGTGAACTGGGAGACTTGAGTACAGGAGAGGAAAGCGGAATTCCTAGTGTAGCGGTGAAATGCGTAGATATTAGGAAGAACACCAGTGGCGAAGGCGGCTTTCTGGACTGAAACTGACACTGAGGCACGAAAGCGTGGGGAGCAAACAGGATTAGATACCCTGGTAGTCCACGCCGTAAACGATGAGCACTAGGTGTCGGGGTCGCAAGGCTTCGGTGCCGCAGTTAACGCACTAAGTGCTCCGCCTGGGGAGTACGTTCGCAAGAATGAAACTCAAAGGAATTGACGGGGACCCGCACAAGCAGCGGAGCATGTGGTTTAATTCGAAGCAACGCGAAGAACCTTACCAGGGCTTGACATCTCCCTGACAGGGCCTTAAACGGCCTCTTCTACGGACAGGGATGACAGGTGGTGCATGGTTGTCGTCAGCTCGTGTCGTGAGATGTTGGGTTAAGTCCCGCAACGAGCGCAACCCTTGTCTTTAGTTGCCATCATCAAGTTGGGCACTCTAGAGAGACTGCCGGGGATAACTCGGAGGAAGGTGGGGATGACGTCAAATCATCATGCCCCTTATGTTCTGGGCTACACACGTGCTACAATGGCCGGTACAGAGAGAAGCAATACTGTGAAGTGGAGCAAAACTCCAAAACCGGCCCCAGTTCGGATTGCAGGCTGCAACTCGCCTGCATGAAGCCGGAGTTGCTAGTAATCGCGAATCAGAATGTCGCGGTGAATGCGTTCCCGGGTCTTGTACACACCGCCCGTCACACCATGGAAGTTGGGGGCGCCCAAAGTTGGTCATCAAATAGATTACCTAAGGCGAAACCAATGACTGGGGTGAAGTCGTAACAAGGTAGCCGTAGGAGAACCTGCGGCTGGATCACCTCCTTTCTAAGGAGACTCAAGTTTCTGCACTATGTGTTTTATGGGCTTGTAGCTCAGGTGGTTAGAGCGCACGCCTGATAAGCGTGAGGCCGGAGGTTCGAGTCCTCCCAAGCCCACCACATGTACCTTGAAAACTGAATATCCGAAAGTGTAAATTCAAATTTTACATAGTAAAAATTAATTTTACGAAACGAATCGAGGAATGCGCGAGAGCGCATCCAAAGTATTAGCTAAATGAAGCAAAACTAAGCGAACGCAGAGTTTTTCCCATTTGGCGGGTATAAAAAACGATTCATCGAGAAACCAGACCATTTTCACAAAAGAGAAAACAATAGTGAAGATAAGAAAATCCATCGTACGCTAGCGATGGTGGCCAGTTATATCGCGGAAGCGGTAGACAAGCAATAAGGTCAAGTGAAGAAGGGCATCAGGTGAATGCCTTGGCACTGGGAGCCGAAGAAGGACGTGACAAGCTGCGATAAGCTGCGGGCAGGAGCAAATATCCGCTGATCCGCAGATTTCCGAATGAGGGAACTCGGCTGCAGTAATATGCAGTCACCCCACAGTGAAAGCGCAAGCATAGCTGTGGGGGAGGTAACGGGGTGAACTGAAACATCTAAGTAGCCCCAGGAAGAGAAAGAAACATCGATTTTCCAAGTAGCGGCGAGCGAACGGGAAAGAGCCTAAACCGGCAGTTTACTGTCGGGGTAGTGGGCCACTCAAAGGATATGAAGAGCATAGCCGAAGCACTCTGGAAAGGTGCGACGAAGAAGGTGAGATCCCTGTAGGCGAAATGTGAGACATACAGGAGTGGTACCGGAGTAGGACCGGACACGTGAAACCCGGTTTGAAGCAGGGGGGCCCACCCCCCAAGGCTAAATACTACCCAGTGACCGATAGAGAATAGTACCGTGAGGGAAAGGTGAAAAGAACCCCGGGAGGGGAGTGAAATAGAACCTGAAACCTGATGCTTACAAGCAGTGGGAGCGCAAGTGACCATGTACTTTTTGTAGAACGGGCCAACGAGTTATGGTATGTAGCAAGGTTAAGCTGCTGTAGCAGCGGAGCCGTAGGGAGACCGAGTCTTAACCGGCGAAAGTTGCATGCTGTAGACCCGAAACCGGGTGACCTATCCATGTGCAGGTTGAAGCGAGAGTAAAATCTCGTGGAGGACCGAACATATATACGTTGAAAAGTGTTATGATGACGTGTGGATAGCGGTGAAATTCCAATCGAACTCGGAGATAGCTGGTTCTCCTCGAAATAGCTTTAGGGCTAGCCTTGGAGTAAGACACACGGAGGTAGAGCACTGAATGTTCTAGGGACCTTCATCGGTTACCGAAAACTATCAAACTCCGAATGCCGTGCGATCATATCCGGGAGTCAGACTACGAGAGATAAGTTCCGTGGTCGAAAGGGAAACAGCCCAGACCTACAGCTAAGGTCCCAAAATGTAAGTTAAGTGGAGAAGGATGTGGAGTTGCATAAACAGCTAGGATGTTGGCTTAGAAGCAGCCATTCATTCAAAGAGTGCGTAACAGCTCACTAGTCGAGTGACTCCGCGCCGAAGATAAACGGGGCTAAAACTTACTACCGAAGCTTAGGATTGCCGCAAGGCAGTGGTAGAGGAGCATCGTATGCAGGCCGAAGGTGAGCCGTAAGGCGAGCTGGACAGTATACGAGAGAGAATGTTGGCATGAGTAGCGAGAGGCAGGTGAGAATCCTGTCCACCGAAAATCCGAGGTTTCCTGAGGAAGGTTCGTCCACTCAGGGTCAGTCGGGACCTAAGCCGAGGTCGAAAGACGTAGGCGATGGAGAGCAGGTGAAAGATTCCTGCACCACCGAAAGCCGTTACGAGCGAAGTGGGGACACAGGAGGATAAGCAGAGCGCGCCGTTGGTAGAGCGTGTGCAAGCGCAAAGGCTGGTATGCAGGCAAATCCGCATACCGGAGGCTGAAGCGTTACGCGGAGGGAAATCTAGTACCGGAAGCTGCTGAATCCATACTGTCAAGAAAAGCCACTAGCAAGGCCGTAGGTGCCCGTACCGTAAACCGACACAGGTAGATGAGGAGAGAATCCTAAGGTGATCGAGAGAACTATTGTTAAGGAACTCGGCAAAATAACCCCGTAAGTTCGCGAGAAGGGGTGCCATCGAAAGATGGCCGCAGTGAAAAGGCCCAGGCGACTGTTTACCAAAAACACAGGTCTCTGCCAAAGCGAAAGCTGAAGTATAGGGGCTGACGCCTGCCCGGTGCTGGAAGGTTAAGAGGACGTGTCAGCAATAGCGAAGCACTGATTTTAAGCCCCAGTAAACGGCGGCCGTAACTATAACGGTCCTAAGGTAGCGAAATTCCTTGTCAGGTAAGTTCTGACCCGCACGAAAGGCGTAACGATCTGGGCACTGTCTCAACAATAGACTCGGTGAAATTGTAGTACCGGTAAAGATGCCGGTTACCCGCAGCAGGACGGAAAGACCCCATGGAGCTTTACTGCAGTTTGATATTGGAGTTCGGCATTGCACGTACAGGATAGGTGGGAGACAGAGAAGTATGGACGTCAGTCTATACGGAGTCACCGTTGGGATACCACCCTTGTAATGTTGAGCTTCTAACCGTGCGCCGTTACCCGGCGTCGGGACAGTGTCTGACGGGCAGTTTGACTGGGGCGGTCGCCTCCTAAAGAGTAACGGAGGCGCCCAAAGGTTCCCTCAGTGCGGACGGAAATCGCACGCAGAGCGCAAAGGCAGAAGGGAGCTTGACTGCGAGACATACAGGTCGAGCAGGGACGAAAGTCGGGCTTAGTGATCCGGTGGTTCCGAGTGGAAGGGCCATCGCTCAACGGATAAAAGCTACCCTGGGGATAACAGGCTGATACCGCCCAAGAGTCCACATCGACGGCGGTGTTTGGCACCTCGATGTCGGCTCGTCTCATCCTGGGGCTGAAGTTGGTCCCAAGGGTTGGGCTGTTCGCCCATTAAAGAGGTACGCGAGCTGGGTTCAGAACGTCGTGAGACAGTTCGGTCCCTATCCGCTGTGGGCGCTGGAGATTTGAATGGAGCTGTTCCTAGTACGAGAGGACCGGGATGGACGTACCGCTGGTGCACCAGTTGTTCTGCCAAGGGCATAGCTGGGTAGCTAAGTACGGAAGGGATAAGCGCTGAAAGCATCTAAGTGCGAAGCCCCCCATAAGAAAAGATCTCCTTCCTTTAAAGGATAAGACCCGTGGGAGACTACCACGTTGATAGGTCAGAGGTGTAAGTGCAGCAATGCATTGAGCTGACTGATACTAATAGGTCGAGCACTTGACCAATGGTTTCTAAGGAAGACAGAAAGACACATGAGTAGGACATTCAGTTTTGAGGGTACATGACCCCATATCTGGTGACAATAGCACAGAGGCTACACCTGTTCCCATCCCGAACACAGAAGTTAAGCTCTGTAGCGCTGAAGATACTTGTCGGGCGACCGGCCGGGAAACTAAGACGTTGCCAGTTTAACAAACCAGCTTACTGAGGTAGGCTGGTTTTTTCTTGCTGTGCTCTTGACTAATCCATTAAAGAGATGTATTATATCATCTGTTAGCACTCATAGCATACGAGTGCCAAAACAAATATGGAGGTTATTTCAAAATGGCAAAGAGACAATTTAAAGCTGAATCCAAGAGATTGCTGGATCTGATGATCAATTCGATCTATACACATAAAGAGATATTCCTGAGGGAGCTTATCTCCAATGGCAGCGATGCCATCGACAAGCTGTACTACAAGAGCCTGACCGAAGGAAACACCGGCGTCAACAGGGACGATTTCACGATCCGCGTGGAACCGGACATGGGCAGTAGAGAGCTGCGGCTGCTGGACAACGGCATCGGAATGAACAAGGACGAGATGGCCGAGAACCTGGGCACCATCGCCAAGAGCGGTTCCCTGGCATTCAAGAACGAGAACATGCCGGATGATAAAAAAGAGACCAAAGAAGAAGAGGAAAAAGCAGACAGCAATGAGGAAAAGAATGATGACATCGATATCATAGGACAGTTCGGTGTCGGTTTTTATTCTGCTTTCATGGTCAGCGACAAGGTGACCGTGATCTCAAAACCCTACGGCGGGGATACAGCTTACAAGTGGGAGTCCTCGGGCGTCGACGGCTACACGCTGGAAGAATGCGACCAGGCGC
Organism: Anaerovoracaceae bacterium; assembly: GCA_050953405.1. GTDB lineage: Bacteria > Bacillota > Clostridia > Peptostreptococcales > Anaerovoracaceae > RUG100. Next base: position 247,375 of record JBMNMP010000003.1, read on the forward strand.
CGGGAGAAGATATGAAGGGAGCCCTGGAGCACGGCACCGAGATAATCCTGCACTTGAAAGAGGACACCGGAGAAGAAAAATACGGACAGTATCTCGATCAGTATACTATCAAGAACCTGATCAAGAAGTACTCCGATTACATCAGATATCCAATCAGGATGACAGTCGTCAAGCAGAGGCTCAAAGAGGGATCCAAGCCAGACGATGAGAAACCCGAATACGAACCATACGAGGAGGTGGAGACCCTCAACAGCATGGTCCCCATCTGGAAGCGCAAGAAGAGTGACATCAAACCCGAAGAGTACAATGAATTCTACAAGGGAAAATTTATGGACTTCCAGGATCCTTTGAAAGTGATACATACCAGCGTAGAGGGCGTGACCACTTATGATGCGCTGCTGTTCATCCCTTCACAGGCGCCGTTCGATTACTACACCAAGGACTTTGAGAAAGGTCTCCAGCTGTATTCATCGGGCGTGATGATAATGGAAAAGTGCAGCGACCTGCTGCCTGACTACTACAGCTTTGTCAGAGGTATCGTAGACTCTCAGGATCTTTCTCTGAACATCTCACGTGAGATGCTGCAGCATGACAGACAGCTGAAGGCGATCGCCAAGAGGCTGGAAAAGAAGATCAAGTCGGAACTGCTGGATATGCAGAAGAACGACCGCGAGAATTACGAAAAATTCTTCCGCATTTTCGGACTGCAGCTGAAGTTCGGCCTCTACGACAAGATGGGGATGTACAAGGATAACCTCAAGGATCTGGTAATGTTCTATTCCAGCACCGAGAAAAAGCTGGTAACTCTCAAGGAATACAAGGAGAGGATGAAGGACGACCAGAAGTACATCTTCTATGCAGCGGGCGGCAGCATCCAGGCCATCGACAATCTGCCGCAGACCGAAGTCCTCAAGGATAAGGGATATGAGATCCTCTATCTGACAGATGACGTCGATGAGTTCGCTCTGCAGACGATGCACGAATACGATTCCTCTGAATTCAAGTCGGTTTCCGCGGACGATATAGACCTCGGCAGTGAAGAAGACAAGAAGCAGGAAGCTGACAGCAAGGAGCTGCTGGCTCACATGAAGGAACACCTCGGTGACAAGGTGACCGATGTCAAGCTTTCTCACCGTCTGAAGACTTATCCGGTATGCCTGACCACCAAGGGCCCCGTATCCCTGGAGATGGAGAAAATACTCAACCAGGTACCCACCAACCAGGGCGTCAAGGCCGAGCGCGTACTGGAGATCAACTCGGATCACGAGGTGCTCAAGGCTCTGATGGAAGCCTTCCCGGACGACAATGAAAAGGTCGATAAATACACTGATATCCTCTACAATCAGGCACTGCTGATAGAGGGCCTCCCGGTCGAGGACCCGGTCGCTTATGGAAATGCTGTCTGCAGCCTGATGAAATAAGCTATATCAGAGAGACCGCGTCAAGCGCGGTCTCTTTTTTTATCTGCTTTCTTTCGTCTTGCAATGCAGCGCGGGAAATAATATTATTGAAGCATGGAAAAAGAACGATGCAAGACAAAATATCCGCTGGTGCTGGTGCACGGCATCGGGTACAGCGGCGATGATGAACGGGCTTACTGGGGCCGCACGGCGTATGCTCTGGAAGCCGAAGGTGCCACCCTGTATTTTGGCGGTCAGCCCGGGAGGGCGGGCGTGCGCGAATGTGCAGAAGTGCTCAGAGATAATATCTCGCAGATCGCGGAGCGGTGCGGCAGGGTGAACCTGATCGCCCACAGCAAGGGCGGGATAGAGTCGCGTTACATGATCTCCTGCCTTGGTATGGCGGACAAGGTGGCCAGCCTGACTACCCTGGGTACGCCGCATCACGGAGTGGCCACCATGGATGCCATGCGCAAAATAGGCCTGCTGCCTTTCTTCCTGTTTCTCTTTCGCAGTATGGTGCGCCTTGGAGGCGGCAATATGGAGGGTTCAGAGAAGGCTCTGGATCAGATGACGGCCGACTTTATGGGGGTCTTCAATGAGATGGTGCCCGATGCTGCGGGCGTCTATTATCAGAGCTATGCCTTCGATATGGTCAGCGGGAGCACGGATCCCGGATTCGCTTTCTTCCACTCCGTCATCGAGTCCTGTGAAAGCGACAACGATGGACTGGTATCCCTGGACTCTGCGCGATGGGGAGAGTTCAGAGGAGTTTACCGGGGGAGCGATGATCAGGGCATCTCACATACGCAAGCAAAACACGACAGCGGTCTCTTTGTGGACATCGTCCACGATTTGAAAAAATTGGGATATTGACCGGTTTTGTGCTATAATTACACTGAATGTACATAACTCGGGAGGGTATTATACAATGTCGATTTTTAGATTTGCGTTTGTACTATTGATATGCATACCGATTGCTTACCTGGCATTGAGGTTGATCGTCACACTGATCGATCAGGTAGTATCCGGATCAAGGAGAAGGAGAAGAGTACGCCGATGAGCAAAGGGATTTTCATAACTGTAGAAGGCGGAGACGGCGTGGGCAAAAGCACGCAGCTCCAATTCATCAGGGACTACTTCGAGGAACGAGGGGAGCATGCGATTTTCACCCGCGAACCGGGCGGCACACCAATCAGCGAGAAAATCAGAGCGATCATACTGGATAAAAATAATGAAGAAATGGGAGCCTTGACAGAGATGCTGCTATACGCAGCCAGCAGGGCCCAGCTGGTGGAGCAACTGATCGGACCGGCACTGTCGCGGGGCAAGGTCGTTGTCTGCGACAGATTTGCGGACTCCAGCATAGCTTATCAGGGCTATGGCCGGGGACTGGGCGAATCGGTCTCTGTTGTAAACGGCTACGCCATTGGAGAATACATACCGGACATTACTTTTCTGCTGAAACTGGATCCGGAAAAGTGCGTGCCCCGGCTCAAGAAAGAAAGGGACAGGCTGGAGAGCGAGACTCTGGAATTTCACAGGGCGGTCTACCGCGGATACCTGGAGCTGGAGAAGAAATTCCCCGACAGGATCGTGGGCATCGACGCCTCGGGAACGATAGATCAGGTCAGCATGCAGATCGAAGAACATCTGGACAGGCTGATGAACGAGAGGAAGAAATGACGTTTCAGAGGAAGGGGAACAACAGCAGGCTGGCGGCCGAACTGACGGAGGTCATCAGGTCGGGAGCCCTGCATCACGCATATATTCTTGAAGGACCGCAGGCCGCAAACAAGGCGGAATTTGCAAAGGACTTCACGCAGGCCATATTATGCCGTGAAAAGCCGGGCATCGGCTGCGGGAAGTGTGCGGTCTGCCGCAAGATCGAGGATGGAAATCACCTCGATCTGATCTGCCTGGAAGCCACCAGCAAGAGCGGCACCAAAACTAAATCTATCAAATCGGAAGATATCATCAAACTGCAGGAAAGACTGCTGACAAAACCGGGCGACGGCGGCAGGAACATCGCCGTTATCAAGGACGCCGACCGGGTCACCAGAGAGGCTTATAACAAGCTGTTGAAGACTCTGGAAGAGCCGCCTCTGGGAACTGTGATCATGCTCCTTTCTGAGAATGCGGACGTACTGCCGCAGACGATACGCTCGCGTGCAGTGCACCTGAGGCTGAGACCCGAGGAGAAGAGCAGCAGTGACAAGATGCGCAGTAAGGCCGCCGGGCTCAAAGAGCTGATTGACGAAAGAGCGCCGTATCATCAGATCAGGAAGTCGGTGGAGACCGTCACAAAGGGCAGGGATTTCAGCAGGGAGATGCTGTCCCGGCTGCTGGACGACCTGGAAGAAATGTACAGAGACGACCTGCTGCAGGCGCACAGCAGGATGGAAAGAGAAGAGATCTTCCACGCTATAGAGGCCGTGGAAGCTGCAAGAAAAGAAGCCAAAGAGAATATTAACACATCATATTCACTGAAGAATATGGCGTTGACTATAGGAGGAGACAGATGATGAATGTGGTGGGCATAAAATTCAGAGAAGCCGGCAAGCTGTATTACTTTGATCCGGCGGGATTTGATGTCAAACGCGGAGATCATGTCATTGTGGAAACGGCCAGGGGCAAAGAGTACGGAACTGTGATGATGGAGAACAGCGAAGTCAATAAGAAGGATATCGTACAGCCCCTGAAAAAAATCATCAGAGTGGCCGGAGACAAGGACACTGCCAGATATGAAAAGAATCTGGCCAAGAAAGAAGCGGCGCTGGCAAAGTGCCGCGAGAAAATAGAAAAACACGGACTGGAAATGAAGCTGGTAGATGTGGAATACACCTTCGACAACAGCAAGGTGATCTTCTACTTTACAGCCGACGGAAGGGTAGACTTTCGCGAGCTGGTCAAAGATCTGGCATCGGTGTTCCGCATGAGGATAGAACTGAGGCAGATCGGCGTGCGCGACGAAGCAAAGATGAAGGGCGGAGTGGGAAACTGCGGCCGCTGCCTTTGTTGTCACGAGTGGCTGAGGGATTTCCAGCCCGTCTCTATCAAGATGGCCAAGACGCAGAATCTGTCGCTGAATCCATCGAAAATTTCGGGGATCTGCGGCAGACTGATGTGCTGCCTCAAGTATGAGAACGATGTATATGTGGAGTTGAAGAAGGGCATGCCTTCGGTGGGCGATAAGGTCAGGATCCCGGAGGGGCTGGCTGTCGTCACCGAGAGCAATATCCTCGAGCAGAAGGTCAAGTGCAGAACGATCGTGGAGAAATCCGATCAGGATGACGACTCGGAACAGAAGCTGAGCACAGAAGTCTATACTTACGACAAGAAAGATGTCAAGCGCGCCGACCGCAGACGCAAGGACAAGAAAGGTCACGGCAAGGGCAAGCGCCGCCATGACGAAGAGCTGACCGATGAACTGAAGGAACTGCTCAAAGACTGATGGAAAGAATAGACGAAATTGGCTTTGGCGGGCTGAGACTGATACAGGATCCGCAGGAATTCTGCTATGGCGTCGATGCCGTGCTCCTGGCCGGATTTGCAGCCGATAACTGCGGCACATGCCGCTCAATAGTCGAACTAGGCGCCGGCAACGGAGCGGTATCCCTGATCCTCTGCCACAAGACAGATGCCGGGAGCATCACGGCCGTGGAAGTGCAGCCGGGCGCGGCGGCACTGGCAGCCAGGAACGCGGCGCTGAACGGTCTGCAGGACCGTATGCACGTGCTGAACACCGATATCAAGGTAATGGACACCGAACGCCTGAAGTGCGATGTCGTGGTCACTAATCCGCCGTATATGGAAGGCGGACGCGGGGTCACCAATCCGGAGAGCCCCAGGCACGTGGCCAGGCATGAGACCACAGCTTCGCTGCGCGATTTCTTCGCGGCGGCCGGCAGGCTGCTGCCGGATGGAGGACAGCTGTTCATGGTCCACAGACCGGCGCGGCTGACGGACATCATTTCCATCGCCAGGGAATATGAACTGGAGCCCAAGATCATGCGCATGGTATCCCCTTCGCCGGGAAACGGCGCTAACATAGTGCTGCTGAAGTGTGTCCGCGGCGGCGGCCGGGAACTCAAGGTCCTGCCGGAGCTGTACGTGAGGGACGATAACGGTGAATATACCGAAGAGATAAAACTAATATATGAAAAGCAGGAGGAACAATAATGGAAATTACAATTACTTTGCAGGGTCTGGGGATATTTCTGGTAATCATAGCAGTGATAGTACTGCTGATTTATGTTATAGTGTTAGTGAAGAACCTGATACCTACGGTCAAACATGCGCAGAAGATAACGGCGGATGCAGAGGTGATAACCGGTATTGCCAGAAAGAGGACCGAGGAGATCGACGGAGTTCTTGATGATGTGAAGGATTCTGTCAGTGGAGTGGCCAGCGCACTGAAGGGAAAAGAGAATCTTATCCAGTCGTTGAGCGCGATAGCCAAGGCTATTTCGTCCCTCATAGGAATGTTGAAAAACAGCGGTAAGAAGGGTACCAAGGCCGAGTAGCACTTGACAAAATTCCAAATATAGGTAATAATTACCATAAGACTATTGATGAGGAGGGAGTGTTCAACATGAAAGCAACAGGAATTGTAAGGAAAGTCGATGAGCTGGGCAGGATAGTGCTGCCGATAGAATTGAGGCGTACACTCAACATTGACATCAAGGATCCGATAGAGATATACGTAGACGATGACTTCATCCTATTGAAGAAATACGAACCCGCTTGTGTGTTCTGCGGAAACGCCAAAGACATTGTCACCATCAGCGGAAAGAACGTCTGCAGGAATTGCATAGAGGAAATGAAAAAGCTGTGAAAACAGCTTTTTATTTAGTTTCTCCTTGAAAAGTTCCAACCTATGCGGTAGTATAGAATTACTATGTTTTATGGAGGAGAATTTTGGGCTAAATATATAGTTCAAAAGAGCGGACCGCTGAGAGGCGAGGTTAGCATCAGCGGTGCGAAAAACGCAGTTTTGCCGATCATGGCTTCGACATTGCTGGCAGAGGAAAACTGCACGATAGATAATGCTCCTGCACTTAAAGATGTGGAGATAATGTGCAAACTGGCACAATCTCTGGGAGCAGAGGTAAAAACTGATTTAGAAAATAATATTGTTGAAATAAATGCAAATAAAATAGTATCCACAAAGGCCCCGGAAGAACTGGTAACCAAGATGAGGGCTTCTATTTTGGTTATGGGACCTCTATTAGCGCGCATGGGAGAGGCGATAATACCTCTGCCGGGCGGCTGCGCTATAGGCGACAGGCCTGTGGGAACTGCATTTCAAGGGGCCTCAGGGCACTGGGCGCAGAGATCAGCGTCAGCGACGACGGCATCGTGACCAGCAGCTGCGATCAGCTGAAGGGTGCCAATATCTACCTGGATTTTCCAAGTGTAGGCGCTACCGAGAACATCATCATGGCGGCTTCACTGGCTCAGGGTACGACTATCCTTGAAAACGCGGCACAGGAGCCTGAGATCGTCGATCTTGCAAATTTCCTGAACAAGATGGGCGCCCGCATCAAGGGCGCGGGCCACGGATACTGTCAAGATAGAGGGCGTGGAATCGCTGCACGGTGCCAAGCACAACGTGATCCCGGACCGCATCGAGACCGGCACTTTCATGGTCGCCGCGGCAATAACGAGGGGAACCATCCTCATCAAAAACGTGCTGCCTGACCATGTAAAACCGATCACCGCAAAACTAAGGGAATGCGGTGCAGAAGTGAAGATGCTGGACGAGGGGATGCTGGTCACCGCTGAAGGAATGAAGCTGACTTCGACAGATATCAAGACACTGCCTTATCCGAGATTCCCGACCGATATGCAGTCGGTGTTCATGGCACTGCTGACCACTGTCGAGGGGACCAGCGCGGTCATCGAGACTGTGTTCGAGAACCGGTACATGCACGTGAAAGAATTAAACCGCATGGGAGCCAGTATCAAGACGGAAGATCGCTGCGCCATAATCGAAGGCGGCAAAAAGCTGCACGGCGCAAAGGTCAAGGCCACAGACTTGAGAGCAGGGGCTGCTGTGGTGCTGGCCGGACTGGCTGCTGAAGGCGAGACAGAGGTGATCCGGGATCTACCACATCGAGCGCGGATATGAGAACTTTGTCGAGAAACTCAGCGCTCTCGGAGCCAAAATCAAGCGCGTGGATGATTGACGACCCGCTGAATGAGGTATAAATACCGCAGATGGAAACGTCTGCGGTTTGTTTGTATGCGGGCTTGATGGAAGGAAGAGAGAAAGAAAATGACGACACAGAGAAACACAGTACAAAAGAGATTTGTGTGGGAGGCACTGATGGATCTTGATCATCCAACGGCTGAAGAGCTCTATGATTATGTCCACAACGTACAGCCCACGATCAGCAAAGCCACTCTGTATCGCAACCTGAAGATAATGTCTGACGAAGGAAAGATACTGAAGGTGGATTCGCCGGGAAGCGCGGCCCGGTATGACGTAACGGTGCGGCCGCACTCTCACGGCAAATGCCGCAGCTGCGGCAGGATATTCGATATAGATATGGACTATGACTACGAAGCGGCTCTCAAAGAGAGCGTCAGCGACACACACGGCTTTGACATCGAAGGGCACAAGCTGATTTTCACCGGATTGTGTCCGCAGTGCAGGGCCAAAGGGCAACATTGAAATAGGACACTCCTGAAGAGGAGACTGCCGGATAGGGGGGCAGCCTGTAAGGGGATCGCTTGACTTCGAGAACTCGGCGTGACTGGCATATATGCCGGCCATGTCGTTTTTTTGCCGTGAAATACGGATACGGTCAGAATTCAAAAATCAGCCGCGCGAGAGCATTGCTCCAGCGTGGCTGTTATTTTTCCGGTTAAGGTGTTTCTATTTCTTCAGATAGCACTTGCCGCAGAGTTCCGGAGAGGGAGTGTAGTCGTATATTGCGCGGCAGTATTCCTGACAGGCCGCGTGGTCGAATCTGCCGTCTTTGACGGCCTTCGCGGGACAGACATCGGCGGTCGGGTGCCGCTTCATTCTTCTCCAGATAGTATTTGAGGAAAGCGTCATAATCAGTTGGTGCTTCCGGCCAGCTCAGCTTCCAGGTCGCCGTCGGTGAGACATGAGCCCAGCTTGCAGTACGGTCCGACTTCGGTGAAGAAGGAGCCGTTGGGTCCGATCTCTCCGAGGCCCGCCAGATAAGCCGGGATGCGGTGATCCCATTCCGGACGGAACACGTCCTGCTGCCAGTCGGCTGGCGTATTCGTACCGCTGGTGATCCTGCCCACGGTGTCCAGAGCGCGGCGGATAGCGCCGTTGATCAAAGCGGTGAGCAGTCCGGCTTCGCGGTGCGCTGTGATCCACTCCTTTGAGGGAGCGACGCTGTTTTCCTGCGCTTTGCGCACGGCTTCTCCGTAGGGGATGTAATATACCACGATGGTGCCCGCGGGGCGGAAAATACTCTTGGGGTGATCGCAGTAAGCTTCCCTGTCCAGCCCCGTTAAAATGGGGTTCCTCGCCGATGCATACCCGATGACCGGTTCGCCGAAATCCGTGGCCACCCTGGGCTGCTGTTTGTAATCTTCTACTGCCTTTGCGGCATCTTCTTGTATGCGACGTTTAATGTCAACGCCAAAGCTCATATATAAGACCTCCTTCTTTTTCTACAATGTTACGGAGTAATTGTAGCACATATTTTCCTCATGTGCTATTATGATAATCAAGGAGAGGCAAATGCGAACGATCAATACCAGCAAAATCACGAGTGCCATAGCCGAACTCGCTATGAGCACTAATTACGGTCTTACGGATGACGTGACCGGCAGGATCGAGGAATGCCGCAGGGCGGAAAGCGACCCCAGAGCAAAGGAGATCCTGGAGAAAATACAGAAGAATATTGAGATAGCAGGCGAAGAAAGTGTTCCTCTTTGTCAGGACACCGGTCTGGCCTGTGTTTTTTTGGATATCGGACAGGAAGTCTACCTGGAAGGTGAAGACCTGTATACGGCGGTCAACGAAGGCGTGCGCCGCGGGTATCAGGAGGGATTCCTGCGCAAGTCGGTCGTCGGAGATCCGCTGCGCAGAAAGAATACGGGGGACAACACTCCGGCCAGTATCCACGTGGAGATAGTGCCCGGTGACCAGGTGAAGATCACCATGGCACCCAAGGGATTCGGCTCGGAGAACATGAGCCAGATCAAGATGTTCCCGCCGTCAGCGGGAGAAGAAGGCTTTAAGGATTTCGTTGTCGACGTGGTGAGACAGGCGGGAGGTAATCCGTGCCCGCCGATCGTTGTCGGCGTAGGTATCGGAGGCACCTTCGACAAGGTGGCTTACATGGCGAAGCGCGCCCTCACACTGCCGCTCGACCACCGCAACAGCGACCCTTACTATGCCGGCATAGAAGACGAACTGCTGGAGCGCATCAACCAGCTTGACATCGGGCCGCAGGGCTTTGGCGGCAGGACGACTGCGCTGGCGGTCAACATCATACAGGCACCGACGCATATCGCAGGGATGCCTGTGGCGGTCAACATCAACTGTCATGTTTCGCGGCACGGGGTGGTGATAATATGAACGAAATAAAATTGAAGGAGCCGTTCACCAAGGAGAAAATGAGCAAGCTGAAGGCGGGTGACAGCGTCCTGATCACCGGTACGATATATACCGCAAGGGATGCCGCGCACAAGAGAATGGTAGAAGCCCTGGCTAAGGGCGCAGAGCTGCCGTTCCCCATCGAGAACGCCATCATATATTATGTGGGACCGACACCTGCAAAAGAGGGCAGACCGATTGGATCAGCCGGCCCGACAACCAGCTACCGCATGGACGCTTATGCGCCGGCGCTGCTGGATCTGGGACAGAGCGGCATGATCGGCAAGGGCCCTAGAGGTCAGAACGTGGTCGATTCCATGAAGAAGAACGGCGCTGTATATTTTGCCGCCATCGGCGGTGCGGGAGCGCTGATCAGCAAGAGCATCAAGAGCGCCAGGGTGATCGCATATGACGACCTGGGAGCCGAAGCGGTGAGAGAACTTCAAGTAGTTGATATGCCCGTGATCGTGGCCACAGACAGCACGGGATATGATCTGTACGGGAGGGAACAAAGATAATGGATGAACGATTACTAAAGCTGATGGCGAAGAAATATCCCAACAGAAAGTCGGCCACAGGTGAGATCATCAACCTGAGAGCCGTACTGGCACTGCCCAAAGGAACGGAGTATTTTTTCAGCGATCTGCACGGAGAATATGAAGCGTTCGTGCACATGCTGAAGAGCGCGAGCGGTGTCATCAAATCAAAGATCGACGAGATATTCGCCGGTGAAATGGACGATGAAGAGCGTGAACAGCTGGCTTCACTGATATACAATGCAAAGGCGGAGCTGCGGAGAAGAAAGGCGGAGGAACCGAACTTCAACCGCTGGTGCTACAAGACCATATACAGGCTGATACAGGTCTGCAAGTCGGTCTCCACAAAGTATACCCGCTCCAAAGTGAGAAAGCAGCTGCCTGAGTACTGGGGTGCCAGCATGGACGAGCTGCTGCATGCCGACGATGAAGCAAACCGCGCACATTACTACGGCGAGATCATCACCTCGGTGATCGAGAGCGGTATGGCGGAGAACTTTATCGCAGAGATGGCGGCTACGGCCAGCAAGCTGGCTATCGACAAGCTGCACATCATCGGTGATATCTGGGACAGGGGAGCGCATCCCGACCAGATCATGGACTACCTCATGGAATATAATGACATCGATTTTCAGTGGGGCAATCACGATATCGTATGGATGGGAGCAGCCACAGGCAACTGGGCCTGCATCACGAACATCCTCAGAATGAACATCAGTTACAACAATTTCGATATGCTGGAAGTGGGCTACGGCTTCAACCTGAGGGCCCTTTCACAGTTCGCGCAGGAAGTCTACGGTGACGACCCCTGCGAATTCTTCAAGCCGAAGGTCTTCGAGAACAGCAAATTTGACCCGGTCTCCGAAGCTCTGGCTGCAAAGATGCACAAGGCCATTGCGATCTGCCAGTTCAAGGTGGAAGGCCAGAGGATAATGGAGCATCCGGAGTACGGCCTGGAGCACAGGCTGCTGCTCGACAAAATAGATTTCGACAGGGGCACCATCGACCTCCACGGAGTGGAGTACGAGCTGCGCGACAAGAATCTGCCCACGGTCGATCCCGGGGATCCTTACAAGCTGACCGAGGGTGAGGAACGCATGCTCCGCGCCCTGGAAGCCAGCGTGCTCCACAGCAGACTGCTGCAGAAACACATCAGATTCCTCTTCAGCCACGGCGCACTTTACAAAGTGCAGAACAACAACCTCTTTTTCCACGGTTGTCTGCCGATGGATGAAGACGGCAACTTTGTGGACTGCACTGTCAACGGACATACATACAAGGGCAAAGCTTATATGGACTATCTGGACGACCAGATCAGAAAGTCTTTCTTCGACCCCGAAGAATCGGATGAGACCGGACACCAGGGCGACCTGATGTGGTATATGTGGCTCAGCAGCAAGTCGCCGCTGTTCGGCAAGGATCAGATGACGACTTTCGAGCGCCTCTTCATCGCGGATAAGGCGACGCACAAGGAACATACGGTTCCTTATTACCGCCTCATCAACGAACGCGAACACTGCGAGACGATCCTCAAGGAGTTCGGACTGGACCCCGGGAGCGGGCACATCCTCAACGGTCACGTGCCGGTGAAGATCAAGGATGGAGAGAGTCCCGTCAAGGGCGGCGGCAAGCTGATCGTTATCGACGGCGGTATCTCCAAAGCTTATCAGAAGACGACCGGCATTGCCGGATACACCTTCATATACAATTCGCGCTTTATGGCGCTGGCGGAGCACCAGCACTACGAGCCCATGAGGGCGGATGGATCGCAGGTCTTCCACGCGCCGACGATACGTACGCTGGAGGTCCTCCCCAAGAGGATGATGGTCAGTGACACGGATCAGGCGGATGAGATCAACGAAAAGATCGAAGCCCTGCGCGCACTCGTCGAGGCTTACAAGCACGGGACGATCAAAGAAGTATACTGAGAACGAAAAAACACTTGAGGCTCCGGCGTCGCCCTGCGCGGTGCAGAGGCCGGAGACCTCATTTATTTTGGGCAACATCGCTAAACCACTTTACAAATCGCCATGGCTTATTGTATAATCAAGAACGTGCACAAAATGAATAACACGGGCCACTAGCTCAGCTGGATAGAGTAGGACACTACGAATGTCAAGGTCGGGGGTTCGAATCCCTCGTGGCTCACCAAAGTAAAAGACGCTGCAAGGCGTCTTTTGCGTTGACTTTAAACGCCGGGGACAGGGCCCCTGACAGGGTGAAAATAAGGTTTGTATAATAGGTATAAAAGGCATATAATATTGTGAGGTAAGGAGCAGAATCATGCACGAATATCCGATAACTGAACAGATAGTAAAGATGGCTGTCAAACATTGCCGGGAGTCCGGCGCGGAAAGAGTCGTCAAGATCAACCTGGTGTGCGGAGACTATTCGGGGTTTGTACCGGAGTCCATACACCTGTATTTTGATTTGATTGCGGAGAACACCATCTGTGACGGTGCCGATATAGACATCAAGAGGGTGAAGCCGAAGATGAGATGCCCCGCCTGCGGCAAGTTGTTTGTGAGAAAGCCGCTTTCTTTCGCCTGCCCTGACTGCGGTGCAGACGGAGAGCCTACTGATATAGGCAAAGAATTTTATATTGAAAGCGTGGAGGTAGAATAAATGCACGACGTAAAGAAAGTCGATGTGATGGAAGGCATCATGGATGAAAACGATCACATCGCAGAGCATGTCGCCGAGCACATGGCGGCTCACGGGATCCTTGTAGTCAACGAGATGGGAGGTCCGGGAGTCGGCAAGACGACCACCCTGAAGAATATATTCAAACACCTCGATGGTGTCAAACCATATGTTATCGAAGGTGATATCGAATCTGATATCGACACACAGGACCTCAGAGGACTGGGCGTTGACGCTTATCAGATCAATACCTTTGGCGCCTGCCATCTGGACGCGCCTATGGTGGATCACACCATCGACCATATGGATATGGCAGAGCGCGGCATCCTCTTTATAGAAAATGTCGGCAATCTGGTGTGCCCTGCGGAGTTCTCGATCGGAGAGCATGTAAAGATGCTGATATCAACAGTCACCGAGGGAAGCGACAAGCCGTACAAATACCCGCTGGCTTTTGAAAAGGCAGACATCATCATACTCAACAAGATGGATCTCGTACCCTATCTGGATTTCGATGAAGAATATTTCATGAAGGGCGTGAGGGCTCTGAACAAGGATGTACCGGTCTTCAAAGTGAGTGGAAAGACAGGGGAAGGCTTCCAGGAAGTTGCTGACTGGCTGAAGGATAGAGCCGGAAAGCTGGAAGTCAAAGAACATCACCATGGCTAGAAAAGTTACTGAGCGCATCAAAATATGGGGAATCGTGCAGGGAGTCGGCTTCAGGCCGGCCGTTGCCAAGATAGCTGACGAGCTCGATATGAGGGGCGAAGTGCTCAATATCGGCGGTCTGATGGAGATAGTGCTGACAGACACCGAAAAGCGCATCAGCGAATTTATAGAGGTATTGCGCGCTGAAAAACCTGCTCCCGCGGAGATAGTCCACATCAGCAGGGAACGGATCGAAGAGCGCGATTTTGATGGCTTTACAATATTAGAGAGTGATGAAGGAGACCGCGATATCGCAATGATACCCGCGGATCTTTCGGTTTGCCCTCATTGCCTCGAGGAGATGCTCGACCCCGATAACCGCAGGTACTTGTACCCCTTCATCAGCTGCATGGAGTGCGGACCGAGATACACGATAGTAGACAGATTTCCCTACGACCGGGAGAACACATCGATGGCAGACTTTGAGATGTGCGATCAGTGCCGTGAGGAATATACAGATATAAGCGACCGCAGGTACCACGCGCAGACCATTTCCTGCCACGACTGCGGGCCCCAGATGGATTTCAAACTGAACGGCGACCACATGTGCAACAAGACGGAGCTTCACAAGGCGGCGGCGCTGCTCAAAGAGGGCAGAGTCATCGCCTTCAAGAGTGTCGGCGGCTACAACCTCGTGGCCAACCCGTTCGATATGGACGCGGTGAGAGACCTCAGAGTGATCAAAAAGCGCGACCAGAAACCGTTTGCCGTGATGTTCAAGGATCTCGATGAAGTGAAGAATTACTGCCATGTGGATGATGTGCAGGCGAGACTGCTGGAGTCTTCAGCCAAGCCGATCGTCCTCCTGGAGAGGAAGACCGTGGAGGAACTGGAAGAATTCCGGCCGCGGAATTATTCGGAGATCGCCAGGAGCCGTTTCATCGGTTCCTTCCTGCCCAGCATGGGCGCCCAGTATATTCTGCTGGCGCTCTTCGGAGGCCCGCTGATCTTTACCAGCGCTAACCGTTCCGACATGCCGATCATCAAGGATGACAGTGTGATGCTGCAGATGATGGAACACGAGGAACTGATCGCGGAGGCTTTCTACAATCACCGCAAGATCAGGGTCAGCGTCGACGATTCAGTGGTCAGGGTGATCGACGGACAGCCGCAGATGATAAGGCGTTCCAAGGGATACGTTCCCGTTCCGCTGTACATACGCGGGGCCGCAGGAGAAATATTCGCGGCCGGCGGACAGCTGAAGAATTCGTTCTCCCTGAGCAAGGGTCCCTTCGCTTATATCAGTCAGTACTTTGGCGACATGGACACCGTACAGAGCCAGGAGATATACACCGCGAACGTGGACCGCATGGCGGAACTGTTTCGCATCAGGCCGCAGAAAGTGGTCTGCGATCTGCATCCGCTGTACTTCACAACGCGCTTTGCGGAGAATTATGCTAGGGAGCACGATCTGCCGCTGATGAAGGTGCAGCATCACCACGCCCATGTGGCTTCGGTGATGGCCGAGCACGACCTGCGCGGTCCCCTGATAGGGGTCAGCTTTGACGGCACCGGATACGGTACGGACGGCGCCATCTGGGGCGGGGAGTTCCTGCTCTGCGAGGGTGCCGATTTCAGGCGCTCGGCGCATTTGAAATACATCGATATGATCGGCGGCGACGGCTCCATGAAGGAAGGCTGGAAATCGGCGTTCTGTTATATGCACGCCTTCGAGCATGATGAAATGCTGACGCAGGATTATGAAATCATGCCGAACATACGCGGCATCATCGATTATGCGCTGGAGAACAGGACCCTGGAAGAATACGATGACCAGAAGGCGACGGTCTTCAAGGTACTGGACGCCGGTGTGAATGTATACCGCAGTTCCAGCATGGGAAGGCTCTTCGACGCCGTGGCGGCACTGCTGGGGATCTGCCCCTACAACAGTTACGAGGGTCAGTGCGCCATGATGCTGGAAGACGCGGCGGCCAGATATCAGTCGGGCGAAAGCGATGAAGACGCGGACGAGCTGGCTTATAATTTCCACCTGAATGTGGCGGACATGATCCTGAAGCAGTGCGTGCGCATCTGGGAGGATCATGGCTGTGAGCAGGTAGTCCTCACCGGCGGTGTATTCCAGAACAGGATCCTGATGGAAGAAACACTGAAACGTCTGCGTGAAGAACGCTTCGAGACGTATTACAATATATCGGTAAGCCCCAACGACGGGGGCATAGCGCTCGGTCAGACTTTTCTGGCCGCAATAGACGAGGAGGAAGAATAGAAAATGTGCATAGCTATACCGGGAAAAGTTATTGAAATCAACGGCAGCCAGGCCAAGGCGGATTTTTCCGGCAACGTGGTCGATGTGAACACCGGACTGGTGGAGCCCAAGGTGGGTCAGTACGTTCTGGTGCACGCGGGATGCGCGATCGAAGTCATGGAAAAAGATAAAGCCGAGGAGCTAATCGATCTCTTCAAAGAACTGGAAGAACTGCAATGAAAGTAAACGAGATAATAGATTACCTCAAAAAATATGACGGACCGGAGGTAAAGCTGATGGAAGTCTGCGGTACACACACGGCTTCGATTTTCAAGAACGGCATCCGCGATCTGATATCACCGAAGATAAAGCTGATATCGGGCCCGGGATGCCCGGTCTGCGTCACTCCGGCAGCTTACATCGACAAGGTAGCTGAGTATGCCCTCACCGAGGGCAACATGGTGCTCACCTTCGGCGACATGATGAAGGTGCCGGGCACCAGGGGCAGCCTGTCCGAATTGAAGGGCAGGGGTGCCAGGGTGGAGATCATGTATTCCCCGTTCGAAGCCATAGAAAAAGCCAAGGCCGACCCGGATACCACATATGTAGTGGCCGCGGTGGGCTTTGAGACCACGGCACCGGCTTATGCGCTGATGATCAGCGAGGCCCGCAGGAACGGAATACAGAATATCAGGCTGGTGACCGCGCTGAAGACGATCGTGCCCGCACTCAGGTGGATCTGCGAGAACCAGAACGACATCTCGGGATTCATCTGCCCGGGACATGTGAGCGTGATCATCGGCAGCAAGGTCTACGAAGAACTGGCAGCCAGGTATCACAAGCCGTTCGTGGTCGCCGGGTTTGAAGCGGAACACATCCTGGCTGTGGTCTACGATATCGTGAGACAGCTGGAGCAGGACAGGGCGCAGGTGGATAACCTGTATACGAATGCCGTGCGCGATGAGGGAAATACCAGAGCCCTCGAGGTGCTGCATCAATGTTTCCAGCCGGGACCTGCTATGTGGCGCGGTCTCGGTATTATACCGGATTCGGGACTATATCTGTCCGGTGATTATGCAGCTTACGACGGCGGCAGCATGGGTCTTGATGAAGACATGGAACTGCCGGAAGCATGTTCCTGCAGCGAAGTTATAACCGGAAAAATCAATCCCGATCAGTGCAGGATGTTCGGTACGGGATGCACCCCGACGGATCCATACGGTCCCTGCATGGTCTCCGCGGAGGGAGCCTGCGGCATATGGTACAGAAACAGATAAGGAGATAACATGAAAATCACAATGGCTCATGGCAGCGGCGGCAAGAACAGCCATGAACTGATGAGCAGTGTATTCGGAAAATATTTCAAGAATGAGATACTTGACAAGATGGAAGATGCGGCGGTGCTCGACCTGAAGGGCCGCATGGCGCTGAGCACGGATACCTTTGTGGTCACCCCGCTGGAATTTCGCGGCGGCGATATCGGCAAGCTGTCTGTTTGCGGCACGGTCAACGATGTGCTCATGATGGGCGGTCAGCCGCAATATCTGACGTGCGGATTCGTGCTCGAGGAGGGGCTGGACATCGACCAGCTGGAGAGGATCACCGCCAGCATGGCGGCACAGGCTGAGAAAGCCGGTGTGCGCATCGTGGCCGGAGATACCAAGGTCATCGAAGGCAGCGGCGGCATGTATATCAATACTACAGGTCTCGGATACATACCCGGGGGGCGCGATGTCAGCGCGGCCAACTGCAGGCCCGGAGACAAGATCATCCTCTCCGGCAATCTGGGAGACCATCACGCCTGCATACTCAGCGCGAGGATGGAGATAGAAAATGAGATCTCGAGCGACTGCGCCTGCCTCGGCGACATCACTGCGGCACTCTTCGGAGGCGGCATCAGGGTGAAGACCATGAGGGATGTCACCAGGGGCGGACTGGGAACGATACTCAACGAGATAGCGGATACCGCGGGATGTGCGATACGCATCAACGAAGAAGAGGTGCCGGTATCCGATGAGGTGCGCGGGTTTGCCGGCATCCTCGGTCTCGATCCGTTCTACATGGGCAATGAAGGCAAGATGATCGCCATCGTCGATGGAGAACAGGCCGATGAAGCCCTTGCGCTGATGAGAAATACCGAGCACGGAAAGAATGCAGCCATCATCGGTGAGGTCACTGAAGGGAAGGGCACCCGGCTGATCACCCGCCTGGGAGCCGAGAGAGTCCTCGATGTGTTGTATGGAGAGGGACTGCCCAGGATCTGCTGAGCATTGACAGACGTCGTGTCCTGCTGTTATACTCAAAAAAGTATGGACATGTGACGGAGGATCTAGTATGCGAATAATAATATGCGATGATGACACTGCATTCGTGGAAGAGTGTAAGAAGAATATAGCGGATATCGCAGCCGGAAACAGCTTTACCGCGGAGGTCGAGGGGATGGCCAGCGGAGAAAGGCTGCTTTTTGAGCTTTCAGACGAGCCTAACAGCGTGGACCTGATACTCATGGACATAAACTTCCAGGAGAAAATGGACGGCGTCATTGCCACCAGGAAGCTGCGGGACATCGGCTACACCAACGAGATAGTATTTCTCACAAAAGACAAGAGCCGCGTGTTCGAAGCTTTCGATGTGGACGCTTTGAATTATGTCGTCAAGGGAGTCACCAGCCCGGAAAAATGTGAAAGTATCCTGCTCACGGCAGTGGAAAAATCAAGATCCAAAAAGCGTGAGATGATCGCCCTTTCCTGTGCGGGCGACAATCGTAATATTCCTATAGACAGCATATTCTACTTCGAAGTCGTCAGGAGGATCATCGAGGTCCACTACGACGACGAAGTTTTTGAATTCTATTCGACCATAGGCAAGCTGGAAAACCTCCTGTTCGACAAGGGGTTTATCAGGGTACACAGAGCTTACCTGGTATCTTCGGCACACATATCTTCTGTGCGCAGTTCGGAACTGACTCTGGACAACGGAGAGACGGTTCCTGTGGGGAGGACTTACGCAAAACAGGTAAAGGAATTCATGAGGACGATGCAGGAGGTATAAGCGTGTCATTCGTGCATTGTAAAGCGCGTTTCATACGTTTATATACTGACTGAAAAAGGCTTTGTGTTATATTGAATTTGCATAGTGGATCGAAAGAAGGGGATTTTTATGCGGATGATCAGAGACAATAAAATAAGGGCAGCACTGATGATCATCATGGTGGTCATCCTGGCGATAGGAACGACTAGTCTGGCGGCGGCCGCGGGGAAGATAGTTGAGGATCAGTCGCCGGAAGTCAGCGAATATGACTATGAACCGATCAGAGACAGCGGCGTTTTTTCGGCTTACTGCGGTTTTACGCACGATGTAAAGCTGACGACGCTTGAACGCAGCAAATATGTCGCCGAGGGCACGATCGTCACCGACGGCAGGAAGACGGGGATGACATATCTTGAGCGGGCTATCATCAGGGGCGCGGACAGCGAGTTCCTGAACTACGGAGAGCACACGAAGACCAGTGATATCAAGGTCACCGGTGTCGACAGCAAAGATCTGAAGAATGTGCGCCTCGCCAAGGTGGATTCGGGATACAAGGTCATCGACAATGTCACTCTGGAGCTGGAGCAGAGCAATGGCGCTGTGGCCTCCATGAACACCAAAGTGATACTGGTGCACGCCGAGAAGATCAATGACAGCGATAACAGCAATACAAACGGCAGCAACAGCGGTGAAGTGACCGATGAGGATGTGGGCGGCGATGATATCGACGAAGGCGATGACTCTGCGGCTGCCGATGACAGCGAAGCGGCGGGCACGAAGAAATCAAAGGCTCCCAAAAAGAGCGTCGGCAGGATATCAAAAAAGGATAACTCTGACCGGAAGTCACCGGGAGCAGGTGTGAATTACAGCGGTAATGACGGCGGGAGCGGTACCGGCGGCGCAGACACTGCAGGTATAGTTCTCTGCAGCCTCGCAGGCCTGGCGGCTCTGCTGTTCGCACTCAGTATCATATCAGATTTCAGAGTGATCAGATGGTTCAACCAGAAGAAGGCGCTAAGGAGGAGGAGATAGGTTATGAGTACTATGGCATTGACAGGACTGATCATCCTTATCGTCGTTGTGGCAGTGGGGATCACAATAAAGATTTATACCAGGAGACAGCTGCGGGACATGGACGGAGTGAGTGACACCGCCATCGTCCATGACGGGCAGAACGATCGCCTGGTCAATAAATAAAAGTAGTTGTGCAGGCGTTACTGCGTAATAAAATGAATGAGAATGAAAGACAGAAAAACGGGTGCCCGCGGGCATCCGTTTTTCCAAGGTATCTTTATTTTGTTATTTCTTCTTTCGTTTCTCGTCGCGGCGGGCTTTGATCTTGTCCTGCATCGTTGATTTTTCAGGTGCCTTTGCTTTACGATCGGCGATGGGTACATAGTCTTTATGTCCCTGAACGTTGATGTAAGCCGGACGTATCAGTTTTTTGCCGGCGATCAGTTCCTCCATGCGGTGTGCGGACCAGCCGGAGAGTCTTGCTGTGGCGAACAACGGGGTCGCGATATCCATCGGTATATTGAGCGCGTTGTATACAAATCCGGAATAGAGATCGACGTTGGCGCACATCGGCTTTTCAAGGCCTCTCACCTGTGCGTACAGCTGCGGTGCCCTGTGCTCGATGTAATCGTAGAGACGGAAGTTCCTGGTCAGGCCCTTGGCCTTGGCCAGCTGTTCTGCCATGGATTTCAGCAGCACTGCCCTGGGATCTGAAAGTGTATATATAGCGTGACCCACACCGTAGATCAGGCCGGATCCGTCGTTAGCCTCTTTGTGAAGCACCTTGAGCAGGTAATCGTCGACCTGCTTTTCATCGCTCCAGTCATCTACGTTCGCCTTGAGATCTGTGATCATGTTGAGCACCGCGATGTTGGCGCCGCCGTGACGCGGTCCCTTGAGGGATCCCACTGCGGCTGCGATGGCCGAATATGTATCTGTGCCCGAGGAGGACACCAGATGAGTCGTGAAGGAGGAGTTGTTTCCTCCACCGTGCTCGGCGTGCAGGATGAGGCAGAGATCGAGAACCTTGGCCTCCAGATCGGTGTACTCGCCGGTCGGCCTCAGCATGCGGAGTATGTTCTCCGCGGTCGACAGTTCCGGTATCGGATAATGCATATACATGCTTTCCTTGGCGAAGAACGACTGCTTTGCCTGATAAGCGTATGCTATCAGGGCAGGGAAGCATCCAATCAGTCCGATCGACTGACTGAGTACGTTTTCGATGGAGATGTCATCCGGGTTTTCGTCATAGGAATAAAGCGCCAGTACGCTCCTGGCGAGTTTGTTCATTATGTTCCTCGATGGCGCGGTCAGTATCATGTCGCGCGCGAAACCCATAGGCAATTCTCTCTTGCTGCCTATCAGTTCGTTGAACTTGTCGAGTTCAGCCTTTGTCGGCAGTTCGCCAAAGAGCAGCAGATAGGTGACTTCTTCGAAACCAAAGCGGTTTTCCTTTATATAGCTGTGCACGAGATCGCTGATCTCGTATCCGCGATAATAAAGCTGTCCCTCGCAGGGGATCTTCTGCTTGTTTTCGTCAGTCTTGTATCCTACTACTTCGCCGATCCTGGTCAGCCCGGTTACCACGCCTGTGCCGTTCGCGTTTCTCAATCCCCGTTTTACTCTGTACTTCGGATAGAGAGCGCTGTCTATTTCATCGTTGACCTGCAGTGCTTTCGCCTTGTCTGCCAGATATGTGTCAGGTATGCCGGAACTAATGTTTTTAGCCGCATCCTGTTGCTTTCTAAAACTGAACATTCACAAACCTCCTGTATCAGATTATGCCTGACTATTATAACACGCACCCGCGGACAATGGCAATAGATTGTCAACTATTGCCATCTGAGATGGTGACCTCCGGGGTATGTGATATTGGCATGAGAAGGGAACGCTCTGTATTCAGTGCCTTCGTTCGCATGTGCCTGAAAAGTTGATTGAATAAGCCCGATTTGTGATATAATCTCACTATGGATTTCAAGATAGTATCGGATTACAAGCCTACCGGTGACCAGCCACAAGCGATCAAAAAGCTGGTGGATGGCTTTCGCTCAGGCAAAAAGTGCCAGACGCTGCTCGGGGTGACCGGTTCCGGGAAAACCTTCACAATGGCAAATGTCATCGAGCAGATGCAGAAACCGACGCTTGTAATATCACACAACAAAACACTTGCGGCACAGCTGCACGGCGAGTTCAAGGAATTTTTCCCCGACAACGCTGTGGAGTATTTTGTGTCCT
Organism: Anaerovoracaceae bacterium; assembly: GCA_050953405.1. Lineage (GTDB taxonomy): Bacteria > Bacillota > Clostridia > Peptostreptococcales > Anaerovoracaceae > RUG100. Next base: position 269,734 of record JBMNMP010000003.1, read on the forward strand.
ATTATGATTATTACCAGCCGGAAGCTTATGTGGCCAGCACGGATACCTACATCGAAAAGGATTCCGACATCAACGACGAGATCGACAAGCTGCGGCATTCGGCCACGGCGGCTCTTTCGGAGCGGCGTGACGTCATCATCGTGGCTTCGGTTTCCTGCATATACGGACTTGGTTCGCCTGTGGACTACGAAAATCAAGTCCTCTCGCTGCGGCCCGGCATGGAGAAGGATCGCGACGAGATCCTAAGGAAGCTGGTCAGCATACAGTACGACAGAAACGACATCGCCTTTGAGCGCGGCACTTTCCGCGTGCGCGGCGACAGCATAGACATCTATCCGGCGGGCGCGGAGAGCGCCGTGAGGGTCGAGCTCTTCGGCGACGAGGTGGATTCCATCAAGGAAATAAATCCGGTGACCGGAGAAATAACCGGCATCCGGGAGCACATCTCGATTTTCCCGGCATCTCATTACATCACTTCTCCGGAAAAGATGGAGAGGGCACTGGTCACCATCGAAGAAGAGATGAAGGAACAGGTGACCTGGTTCAAGGACCGCGGCAAGCTGCTGGAGGCTCAGCGTATCGAGCAGCGTACGAGGTACGATCTGGAGATGCTGCGCGAGATAGGGCGCTGCAAGGGGATAGAGAACTATTCGCGGCACCTGAACGGGCTGGCCCCGGGCACGCGGCCATATACCCTCATCGACTATTTCCCCGACGACTTCCTGGTGATGATTGATGAGTCTCACGCCATGCTGCCGCAGCTGCGGGCGATGTATGCCGGAGACCGTTCGCGAAAGCAGTCGCTGGTGGATTACGGGTTCCGTCTGCCGTCTGCACTGGACAACAGACCGCTGAAATTCGAGGAGTGGAGATCTCTGGTGGATCAGATACTCTTCGTGAGCGCAACGCCGGCAAAATACGAGCGGGAGCAGAGCGGCGGCATCAGTGCGGAGCAGATAATACGTCCGACGGGGCTCCTGGATCCGCCCATAGAAGTCGTCAAGCGCGACGGGCAGATCGACCATCTGATCGGCGAGATCAACAAGGTCATCGAGCGCGGCGAAAAGGCGCTGGTGACCACGCTGACAAAGAAGATGGCAGAGAGCCTCACGGATTATCTCAAGAATACGGGCATCAAAGTGACCTACCTGCACTCGGAGGTGGACACCCTGGAGAGGATGGAGATCATCAGGGATCTGCGCCTGGGCGTTTATGACGTACTCGTAGGTATCAATTTGCTGCGTGAAGGACTGGATCTGCCGGAGGTAGCCCTGGTAGCCATACTGGATGCGGATACCGAAGGCTTTCTGCGTACGGAAACCTCGCTGATACAGACCATCGGCCGTGCAGCGAGGAATGTCAACAGCAAGGTGATCATGTACGCGGATACCATCAGCCCTGCGATGAAGGTGGCCATAGAAGAGACGGAGCGCCGCCGGGGGATACAGGCAGCTTATAATGAAGAACACGGCATCGTGCCCCGGACGGTCACCAAGTCGATCAGAGAGGTCATCGAGGCCACCAGGGAAGCTGGCGACGAGGACGAATACCGCGGCCGCAGTCCGCTGGAGATGACCAGGAAAGAGCTGACCGAATACGTGAAGAAGCTGGAAAAGGAAATGAAACAGGTAGCCGCGGATCTGCAGTTCGAGCGGGCCGCGATGCTGCGTGACCAGTTGTTTGAATATAAGACGAGACTTTAGGAAGATCAGGGGAATATTAATGGCGAAGGATATAGTTATCAAGGGAGCAAATGAGAACAATCTGAAGAAGCTGGATGTGGTGATCCCGCGCGATAAGATGGTGGTCCTCACGGGCCTTTCGGGAAGCGGCAAGTCATCGCTGGCTTTCGATACCATATATGCAGAGGGTCAGAGACGATATATGGAGAGCCTTTCATCTTATGCAAGGCAGTTCCTGGGGCAGATGGAAAAACCCGATGTGGAGTACATCGAAGGGCTTTCTCCTGCCATTTCAATAGATCAGAAGACTACCAGCAAGAACCCGCGGTCTACTGTGGGCACAGTGACCGAGATCTACGACTACCTGAGGCTGATGTATGCGCGCATAGGCGTGCCCCACTGCCCTGTCTGCGGCCGGGAGATCAGTTCCCAGAGCGTGGACCAGATCGCGGATACTCTCATGGATCTGGGCGAGGGCACCAGGCTGACCATGCTGGCGCCGGTAGTCAGAGCCAAGAAAGGCATGCACGAGAAGGTGCTGGAACGCATCCGCAAGGAGGGTTTTTCACGCGTGCGCGTCGATGGCGAGATACACCGTGTAGAAGATGAAATAAAGCTGGAAAAGAACCTCAAGCACACGATCGAGATCGTGGTCGACAGGATAAAAGTAAAGCCGGGAATAGCCGGACGTATCGCCCAGGCCTGTGAGCTGGCGATAGAGCACGGCAACGGCCTGGTAATGGCGCTGAGCGATAACGGTGAAGGCGAACAGGAGCACATCTACAGCACTTCGCTGGCCTGCCCCGAACACGGGGTCAGTGTGGAGGAACTGGAGCCGAGGATGTTTTCGTTCAATAACCCCTTCGGCGCCTGTCCCGAGTGCAACGGCCTCGGATTCAAGGAGAGCATCGATCCCGACCTCATCATCAAAGATCAGGACAAGAGCATCGTAGGCGGGGCGTTGTCGACCGTGTTCTCCAGCATGGACCTCTACGGCAGCTTTTACCGGCAGATGGTAGAAGCTCTCGCGGAGTACCACGGGGTGGATATAAACACACCGTACAATAAGCTGCCTGAGAAATTCAAGCAGGAGCTTCTCTACGGCACGGGCACGCGTCATCTGCAGTATTATTACAAGAGCAGATCCACGGGTTCGGAGTCGTATCGTGACCATCCGTTCGAGGGTGTCATCAACAACCTGGAGCGCAGGTACCGGGAGACGAGATCGGATTTCTTCAAGGAAAAGATGCGCAAGTATATGAGCATAACTCCCTGCGACGCCTGCGGGGGCAGACGCCTCAAGCCGGAAGTCCTGGCGGTGACCGTCGGCGGCCTGAACATAGCTGAATTCTGCGATATGTCGGTCGGCGAGGCACTTGAATTCATCGAGAAAAAACGGCTCTCAGACAAAGACGTTCTCATAGCCAGCCAGATCATGAAGGAAATCAAATCAAGGCTGAGCTTCCTGGCAAACGTGGGCCTCGATTATCTGACGCTTTCACGTTCCGCAGGTACGCTGTCCGGCGGCGAATCGCAGCGCATCAGGCTGGCGACGCAGATCGGCTCCGGACTCGTAGGCGTGCTCTACATCCTGGATGAACCCAGCATAGGCCTGCACCAGAAGGACAACAGCCGGCTGCTGGAGGCGCTGCGAAACCTCACTGATATGGGCAACACCCTGCTGATAGTGGAGCACGATGAGGAGACCATGTACGCGGCGGATCACATCGTGGACATCGGCCCCGGTGCCGGCGTGCACGGCGGCGAGCTGGTGGCTCAGGGTACAGTTGAGGACATCAAGAAATGCAAGCGTTCGATCACCGGCCAGTACCTCTCCGGAGAAAAGCGCATCGAGGTACCCGCACAGAGGCGCAGCGGCAACGGGAAATATATTGAAGTAAAGGGCGCACAGGAAAACAACCTCAAGAACATAGATGTAAAGTTCCCTCTGGGAAAGATGGTCTGCGTCACCGGGGTGTCGGGCTCCGGCAAGAGCACCCTAGTCAACGAGATCCTCTACAAGGGACTCGCGGCCGCGATCAGCAGGGCCAAGGCAAGACCGGGAAAGCACAAGAGCATCAAGGGCAGCCGGAACATCGACAAGATCATAGATATCAACCAGTCTCCGATAGGGAGGACGCCGCGGTCGAATCCGGCCACTTACACGGGCGTTTTCGACCACATCAGGTCGCTGTTTGCGGAACTGCCGGAGGCCAAGATCAGAGGATACAAAAAGGGCCGCTTCAGCTTTAACGTCAAGGGCGGCAGATGCGAAGCCTGCAAGGGCGACGGCATCATCAAGATAGAGATGCACTTCCTGCCGGATGTGTACGTGCCCTGCGAGGTGTGCGGCGGTGCCCGCTATAATCGTGAGACCCTGGAAGTAAAGTACAAGGGCAGGAATATCTACGATGTACTCGACATGAACGTCAGCGAGGCGCTGGAATTCTTCAGCAATATACCGCAGATCTGCAGACAGCTGCAGACTCTCGAGGATGTGGGGCTCGGATACATCAAGCTGGGACAGCCTTCGACACAGCTGTCGGGAGGTGAGGCGCAGCGCATCAAGCTGGCCACCGAATTGTCGCGACGCGATACCGGCAGCACGATGTACATTCTCGATGAACCGACCACCGGCCTTCACTTTGCAGATGTAGACAGGCTGCTGGCGGTACTTGACAGGCTCACTGATGCGGGCAACACAGTGGTCGTCATCGAGCACAACCTCGATGTCATCAAGCGGGCGGACCACATCATAGACCTGGGGCCTGACGGCGGCGCCAGGGGCGGAATGGTGGTCGCCGAGGGCACACCGGAGGAAGTCGCCGGGGTCGCCGGCTCGTATACCGGAGAGTATTTGAAGAAGGTTCTGGAGGATGCTTGACCTTTTGACCAATGGCGTGTAAACTCGATTTAATAAATATTACCACGAAATAATCGGAGGAAAATAAAGTGATTGAAAAGCTAAACCTGACAATGCTCACGGACTATTATGAAATAACCATGGCCAATGGATATTTTCAGTCGGAGATGTCAGATGACGTCGCCTATTTTGATATGTTTTTCAGGAGGATACCTGATAACGGCGGCTTTGCCATCATGGCCGGCGTCGAGCAAGTAGTTAATTATCTCGATAAACTGAGCTTTACCGATGAAGACATCGAATATCTTCGCGGCAAGAACTCTTTCAGTGAGGAATTCCTGGAATATCTGAAGAATTTCAAGTTCGAATGCGATGTCTGGGCGATACCTGAGGGCACGCCTGTGTTCCCGGGAGAACCGCTGGTAACTGTAAGGGGGCCGCTGATGCAGGCACAGTTCGTGGAGACGATGATACTGCTGCTGATCAATCACCAGAGTCTCATCGCCACCAAGGCCAACAGGATCGTCAGGGCGGCCAAGGGCAGACCGGTCATGGAATTCGGTACCCGCAGGGCGCACGGCATCTCGGCAGCTGTATACGGTGCACGGGCGGCTTACATCGGCGGATGCGTGGGCACAGCCTGTGCTGTAGCCGATCGCGACTATGGAGTAGAGGCTATGGGCACGATGGCGCACAGCTGGGTACAGATGTACGACAGCGAGTACGAGGCCTTCAAGAAATACGCAGAGATATATCCGGACAACTGCGTCCTCCTGGTAGATACATACAACGTGCTGAAATCGGGAGTACCCGCGGCGATCAAGGTATTCAAAGAAGTAAAGCCCTCAAAGATGGGCATCAGGATAGACAGCGGCGACATCACATATCTGACAAAGCAGTCGCGCAAGATGCTCGATGAAGCAGGGCTGCAGGACTGCAGCATCGTAGTCAGCAATTCGCTGGATGAATATCTGATAGAGGATATCATCAACGAAGGAGCCTGCATCGATTCTTTCGGAGTTGGTGAGAGACTGATAACAGCCAGCAGCGAGCCGGTGTTCGGAGGCGTTTACAAGCTGTCGGCATTAGAACGCAACGGCAGGATGATCCCCAAGATGAAGATCAGTGAAAACGTTGAAAAGATAACCAATCCGGGATTCAAGACGCTGTACCGCTTTTACGACAAGGACAGCAACCATGCCATGGCTGATGTGATAACCCTGAGCGACGAGCCGGAACCGTCCGGAGATTCGTATGAACTCTTCGATCCGCAGGTGATCTGGAAGAGAAAGACTGTGAAGAACTTCTATGCTAAAAATCTGCGTGTGAAGTTGTTCGATAAGGGTAAATGTGTTTATAAGCTGCCTGATATCGAAGAGATCAGGGATTACTGCAAATCTCAGGTCGATGCGATGTGGCCGGAGATGAAGCGCTTTGAAAACCCGCAGACATACTATGTGGATCTCTCTCGCAAACTCTGGAATCTCAAACAGGAGCTGATAGAGGAACACAACAAATAAAAATATTGATATAAGGGAGAAAATATGAACGACAGACTGGAGTACAGGGCTTACACCGGGAGCGTAGAGTATTCTGAAGAGGATAAGATGTACCATGGCAGGGTCATGGGCATCGAAGATCACGTATCCTATGACGGACACAATGAAGAGGAACTGGCTGAGGAATTTCAGTCGGCTGTAGACCTTTACATCGTTCTCTGTCAGGACGCGGGGAAGGTCCCGGAGAAGATAAGCCGAGCCAACTAGACATAAATAACCCAAGCTATAAACAAAAGGCGGTAACTTAATGAAAATCAAATTCTGCGGCGCCGCCAGCGGAGTGACGGGGTCCTGTCACCTGCTGACCAGCGGAGAACACAAATTATTGCTAGATTGCGGACAGTTTCAGGGGGGAAAAGCTCAGGAAGCCAAGAATTTTGAAGACTTCCCGTTTGACCCTGCGGAGATAGAATGCGTGCTGCTGAGTCATGCGCACATCGATCACTGCGGACGGCTGCCTCTTCTCGTGAAGAGAGGCTTCAGGGGAAAAATTTACTGTACTCAGGCGACCGCGGATCTCCTGCAGGTCATGCTGAAGGACAGCGGCTATATCCATGAAAAGGAAGCTGAATGGAGGAACCGGAAAAACGAAAGGGCCGGACGCCCGCTGATAGAACCTCTGTACACCGTGGAGGACTCGGAAGAAACTCTGAAATACGTGCAGCCGGTGCTCTACGATCAGCTGATAGATATCAACGACAAAATGCGCATCGTGTTCAACGATGCGGGGCATATACTGGGATCGGCGATCACCGAACTCTGGGTCGAAGAGGACGGCAATGTCTCTAAAATAGTCTTCTCCGGCGACCTCGGCATGATGGACCGCCCGATACTGCGGGACCCGACAATAATCAAGAAGTCCGATTATGTGATCATGGAGAGCACTTACGGCAACAGGGTACATCCGCAGAATCCGACCAGCGTAGACGAACTGATGGAAATCATTGTGCAAACCAAAAAACGCGGGGGAACGGTAGTCATCCCCAGTTTTGCGGTGGGCAGAACTCAGGAACTGATCTATCAGCTGGCGAGATATTACGAAGAAGACAACAAATACAAGGCGGAGCTGGAAGACCTGAACGTCTATATCGACAGCCCCATGGCTACGAGCGCTACTGAAGTTTTCAAGAGGAACGCTCAGGTGTTCGATGATGAAACGAAAGCTTATATCCTCAAGGGCGACAATCCTCTGGACTTCAAAAATCTCAAGTTCACGAGGACGACCGCGGAATCGCAGCGCCTCAACATGGACAGGACGCCCAAGGTGATCATCTCGGCCAGCGGCATGTGCGATGCGGGCCGCATCAGGCATCATTTGAAGCACAATCTGTGGGACAAAAAATCCAGTGTGGTTTTCGTGGGCTATCAGGCAGAAGGAACCCTGGGCAGGAGCCTCATAGACGGCATCAAAGAAGTCAATCTGTTCGGCGAACCGATACAGGTGAACGCACAAATTTACAATCTTGAGGGTTTCTCGGGGCATGCTGACAAAGACGGCCTCCTGGCCTGGATCGGCGGCTTTGAAAAGAAACCGCAGCATATCTTCCTGGTTCACGGCGAAGAGCAGTCAAAGAAGGATCTGGCGCGAGAAATAAAGGAGCGCCTGGGATACGAGGCCACTGTGGTCGAAGAAGTCTCCGAATTTGAACTCGAGAGCGCCAGGATACTGAGCCGCGATGATGCCTGGAAAGAGGTCGTCAGCGCGGAGACTCTGGGCAACATCAGAGAGCAGATCGTTGATGTTCATGCACGCCTGGAAAATGTGCTCTACAACAGCCAGCTCAGTCTGGGATCCAATATATCTCCGGAAAAGATCATCAAGATCAATAATCTGGTGCAGCAGCTGGACAAAAACACAATCAATCTGGGAGCGGTTTTGACGGATCAGGATATCGAAGATGAGAAAAAAGAGTGACAAAGGGTAACAATTTTGCTATAATAGAGATGCTTGCGGAGGTGTGCAATAGATGTCATTGTTAAAGGAAATTTCGACAAATGCTCAGCAGGTAGCTGAGGCAATCGGCATAGCGGTCGGGGTCGAAGTGGAAATCGTTGATAACACTCTGACGGTTATCGGCGGCACCGGACTGTATGCAGATCTGGTAGGCCAGAAAGAAGAGGCCGGAAAACTGGACGGTGACTTTCTCTATGCAAGGGTCCTTCGCTCAGGAGTTACACAATATGTTGAAGATGCGCCGAGTTATAAATTCTACGGTGAGCACAAGGGCAATATCACAGCCTCTGGAGAGCTCGCTGAAATCTGCACCCCGATCAAGGGCAAAGATGGAATCATAGGTATCATAGGGCTTGTTGCGTTCAATGATGAGCAACGCGCTATTTTGCTGGATAGAAGACGCAACATGGTGACTTTTGTGGAAAAAATGGCTGATTTGCTGTCAGCAAAAGCGGAACAGCAGCAGATGCTGGTCAGGGCTGAAATAGCCAGACGCGAGATGATGACAGTACTGGAAACAGCGCATGAAGGTATCCTGGCGATAGACAAATCGGGATACATCAGACACTCCAACAGCAGGGCAGCCGAATTGTTCAGATCGGCGCGCACAGATGTGATCGGTGCTCATTTGAACAAATTCATGACGGGTTCACCGGCGCTCGACGTTTTACGGACGGGCAAGGGTTATACAGAACGCGAAGAGCTGTACCGCAGCGACATGGGTGCGCTGCATGTGATCGCTACCGCAAAGCCGTATTTTGCAGGCAGTGAAATAGAGGGCGTAGTCCTCTCGTTCCGTGACATACAGGAGGCACAGAAGCTCGCTTACAAGATGACTACAAAGAAGGTCAAGAACACCTTCGATGACATCATCGGCAGCAGTGCGGCGATCTCAAGAGCCAAAGATCAGGCTCTGATCACCAGCAGGGGCGACTCCACGGTATTGATCACCGGAGAAAGCGGTACCGGAAAGGAAATGTTTGCCAAGGCGATACATTATTCCGGGCCCAGATCATCGCAGCCGTTCGTCACCGTGAACTGTGGCGCCATACCTGAGAACCTTCTGGAGAGTGAACTCTTCGGATATGAGAAGGGGGCTTTCACAGGAGCCAGTGAAAAGGGCAAAAAAGGAAAATTCGAGATGGCCGACGGCGGCACGATTTTCCTCGATGAAATAGGAGATATGCCGATGCACCTGCAGGTAAAGATACTGCACGTGCTGCAGAATATGAGATTTGAGAGGGTCGGAGGCAACGGAGACATCATGGTGGATGTCAGGGTCATTGCGGCGACCAACAAGAATCTTGAAGGCATGATAAAAGAAGACAAATTCAGGGAAGACCTCTACTACAGATTGAGCGTCATCCCCATAGATATACCCCCGCTGAGGGAACGCCGGGAGGACATCCCGCTGTTCATGGATTACTTCCTGAAAAAGTACAATTCATACATGGGAAGGGATCTGAGGGGATTCACAGACGATGTTTATGACCTGTATATGAGTTATGACTGGCCGGGAAACGTCAGGGAACTGGAAAATGCAATAGAGTATAGCACAAACATGACTCAAAGTGATATAATAGACGTAAGTGATGTGCCCCGCAGGATCAGCACGCGGGAAGATCAGCTGCTGGAGACAACTGACAGCTCGCTGCCACTGGCCGATCAGATAAAAGAATATGAAAGAGCTGTAATAATAAAAAAACTGAGACAGCATAGCGAGGATGGCGACAGCAAGGATGTTGTGGCCAAAGAGCTGGGGCTGTCGAGAGCCACATTGTATCGAAAGCTTTCAGAGCTGGAAATAAACAAAAAACTATTATAACTACACAATGGAGGGAAAAAAATGTTAAGAGAAGCATTACCTAAAATTTCAACACCATTACCAGGACCTAAGGCAAAGGCTGCACTCGAAAAGAGAAAGCAGGTTATGCCGAATGCGATTGGCAGCGCTTATCCTTGCGTTATCAAGAGAGGCGAAGGCGCTATGTTCGAAGACGTTGATGGAAACATCTTCCTCGACTGGGTCGGCGGCGTTGGCGTACTGAACATTGGATACAGCAGACCTGAACTGATCGAAGCAGTTAAGGGACAGGCTGACAAGTTCTTCCACGCTATGATGAACATCACAACTCACGAGCCGTATCTGGATCTCGCAGAGAAAATGAACGAAATCGTTCCGGTAAAGGGCGACAAGAAAAAGACCATGTTCGTAAACTCCGGTTCTGAAGCTGACGAGAACGCTGTAAAGATCGCAAAGAGCTACACTGGCAGACCTAACATCATCGTATTCACTGGCGCATTCCACGGCAGAACATCGATGACAATGGCTATGACAGCTAAGAAAGCTTATGCAATCGGCATGGGACCATTCCCGGATGGCGTTTACAGAGCTCAGTTCCCGAACCTCTACAGAAAGCCTGCTGGCATATCTGATGAAGAAGCTATCCAGTACTACATCGACGATCTGGAAAGAGTATTCATCGAAGCTACACCGAAAGATGCTTGCGCAGCAATCGTATTCGAGCCTGTACAGGGCGAAGGCGGATTCGTTCCGGCTCCGATCGAATGGGTTAAGGCTGTTAGAAAGATCTGCGATGACAATGGCATCCTGATGGTTTGCGACGAAGTACAGAGTGGCTGGGGAAGAACCGGTAAGATGTTCGGATCTCAGTACTTTGCAGATGCAGGCGCAGCTCCTGATATCATGACAACAGCTAAGTCCATCGCTGGTGGTATGCCGCTGTCCGCTGTAACAGCAAGCGCTGAAATCATGGACGCTGTAACACCGGGAACAATCGGTGGTACTTTCTGCGGAAGCCCGATGTCCTGCGTAGCTGGACTGCAGGTTGTAGACATCATGCAGAAGGAAGACTATCCTGGAAAAGCTAACGCTATCGCTGACAAGTGCATGAAGGTTTGGAACGGCTGGAAAGAAAAGTATGAGTGCATCGGCGACTGCAGAGGCATGGGCGCTATGATGGGTATCGAGTTCGTAAAGGACAAGAAGAGCAAGACTCCGGATCCTGATCTGGTTGCTAACATCATTCAGACTGCAGTACAGAAGGGCCTCGTTATGGAAGCTGCTGGTACATACAACAACGTTATCAGATTCCTTTGCCCGCTGTGCGCAACAGACGCTCAGATCGATGCAGGCCTGGAAATCCTGGAAGCTAGCATCAAGGAAAACATCAAATAATCAAAGGCCGATAGAAAACATAATAGTTTTTGGACAACCGCGGGTTTCAGCCCGCGGTTGTTTTTGCTCTGAAAACTCTCTGCGAAACCAGTTACATTCACAAGGGCCGGCGCCTTGAAAGCTTTTACATTTTGTGGCATAATATAATTATAATTTGAGAATTCTGAAAACATATTTTTTCAGGATGACCTGCCTGAAAAACTTCAGAGAAATGTGGAGGACAGCATGAATATCAGGGAAATCGCAAAGGAGGCAGGGGTATCAGTGGCAACTGTTTCACGAGTGATGAATCATCCGGAGACGGTAGCTGATAAGACCAGGGAAAGAATAGAAAAAATCATCGCTGAAGAGGAGTACACGCCGAACTGGTTTGCCCGGAGTCTCAACTTTGACCGCACGGGCACTATCGGGGTCACGGTACCCAATCTCCTGGATTCCGTATACATGGAGATCGCCAAGGGGGTCGAAGATGTAGCTTACCAGAAGGGCTACACTACTTTTATGTGCGATACAGGCAGCGACCGTGACAAAGAAAAGCAGTATCTGGAAGAACTGCTCAGCAGGAGGGCTGACGGTATCATTTTGATTTCTTCCGTGCTGGAAGACGAAGATTTTGCCATTGTCAGGGAAAAGAAGGTCCCCGTGGTCATGATCGGGGGCAACAAGTCCAATCCGGGTTTCAGCTGTGTCCGCATAGATTGTTATCAGGCCAGCAAAGAAGCGACACAGCACCTTATCAATATCGGATACAAGCGCATCGCACTCATATGCGGCAATCTGGATACCTTCGACAACCGCGACAAGATACGCGGATACCGCGCTGCCATGGAGGAAGCCGGACTCAAAATAAGGGACGGCTATCTGAAGCTGATACCTGAAAACATAGAGAACGGTTATCTGACCGCTAAAAAGCTGATTGAAAGAAAGAACGACCGCCCGGAGGCGATTTTTGCTACCAGCGATACCGTGGCCATGGGCGTGATCGATGCGGCCAAGGATCACAAGCTCAAGCTGCCGGCCGATCTGGGAGTCATGGGCTTTGACAATATCAGGGTCTCCAATCTTGTGGATCCAAAGCTGACCACGGTCGAAGCGCCGCTGCACAAGATGGGCGTTTACGGCGCCAGGCTGCTGTTCGACGACATTGAAGATGATAAGGAAGAAGTGAAGGACATCATACTGCAGACCAGATTGAAAATCCGGAAATCCTGCGGACACAAAGAGAGAATAGGAGAAATGTTCTGATGGTAAAAGCGAATTATCTGGGGTTCGACCTCAAAAATCCCATAATCATCGCGGCCGGGCCGTGGAGCCGCGACGGAGCCAGCATACTGAGGTGCTTTGAGAGCGGCGCAGCCGCAGTAGTCACCGAGAGCATAGTCAGCGATACCATGCTGGATGTGAGACCACGGGTGGCTTTTGACGGTATGGGAGCCGCCAATGTGAGATTATATTCCGATGTCCAGGTAGAAGGCTGGGAACGCGAGATGGAGATCGCCAAGAGCGGAGGCGGCATCGTCATTGCATCGGTGTCGGCGCAGTCGCCGTCCGAGATAGCTTATCTGGCGACGAAGCTGGAAAAATACGGTGCCGATGCCATTGAGATCAGCATATCGAATCCCATCTACGCGGGACTGGAAGTGATGGCCAGCGATCCCGAAAAAATTTCCAGGATGACAGCCGAGGTCGTCGACAACGTCAAGATCCCGGTCTCTGTCAAGCTGTCACAAAATGCGACCAATATTTCCGCGGTGGCCAGAGCCGCCAAGGAGGCGGGAGCCAGCGGCGTCAGCGCGATAAATACTATCAGGTGTATCCTCGGCGTGGATATCGAGCAGAGAAAGCCGATGCTGGGGACTTACGGCGGCTATTCGGGGCGCCCCATCAAACCCATCGGTCTTGCCAGCGTGGCCACCGTGGCTCAGACTGTCAACATTCCCATCAGCGGTATCGGCGGCGTGCAGAGCATGCGTGACGTCCTTGAGTACATAATGCTGGGCGCGGGGACCGTCCAGATAGGGACCACCATGATGCTGCATGGTCCGGCGGCGGTCAGAAAGATAATCGAGGACCTGGAAAGCTGGTGTGCTGAGAGGGACATCGACGATGTAAGCCGGATCTGCGGGGCAGCACTGGAGAATCTGAGATCGTTCGACGAAATGAAGATCGAGCCTGCTACCAGCACGGCGCACAGTGTGCCCTGCACGGCCGACTGCAGGGAATGTCTCGATGCCTGTATATATGATGCGATCAGCAGACAAGAGGGGAACATCGAGGTCGACAAGCGCAAATGCAGCGGCTGCGGGCTCTGTACCTATGTCTGTCCCTCCAAAAAACTGAGACTGGAATGGTAGATTACTCTTGCAATTTTCTGAAAATAGTTTATACTATATCATGTAACTAGTTACAAAATTTATGTGCTCATATTTACCGGCGAATAGTGTTTGCCGATAACCGGTTCATACAAGGTTAACTGTTCTATAAATAAATTTTTATAAAGGAGGACACGATATGTATAAGGCTGATGCAAAGAGAATGCAGGACAAAATAACTACTTTCTCAAAATACGGTGACGCAGGCCACGGTGGTATCACCAGGTATTCACTGTCACCGGAAGCCCACATGGCTAGAGATGAATTTGTGAAGAGAATGAAAGCCATTGGCGCGGAGATCACTACCGACGATCTTGCCTGCATCCAGGCAACTATTCCCGGCAGCGATCCCGATGCAAAGAGAATCATCATGCAGTCACATTGCGACTCGGTCAAAAACGGCGGCAACTACGACGGTATCTATGGCGTGATGACAGCTATGGAAGTGCTGGAGTGCGTAGTCACACAGAATATACCGCACAAACATCCTCTGACAGCGCAGGTGACCACCAACGAAGAAGGTTCGCTTTATCCTCCGGCGATGATGTGTGCCGGTATCATCTGTAACGACCTGCTCCCGGACGAGATAGCCAAGAATTTCAGATATGACGATATGATGGCCAGCAAAGCGATGGAGGCGCACGAAGGCAGTGCACCGACATTCGGCGAGGCACTGGCGGCCAGCCCCTACAAGGGAGACAAAAAGAACAGGCTCAATGCCGATGATTACTGCTGCATGATCGAAGCTCATATCGAGCAGGGACCGATCCTCGAAGACAACGGGAACGCGGTAGGCGCGGTACAGTGCGTGCTCGGAATGTTCAACTATTCACTGATCTTCAAGGGATTCGCGGCTCATGCAGGTACATTCCCCATGGACAAGAGACACGATGCCCTCTATGCTGCAGCTCAGGCTCTGTGCTATCTGCACGACGAAGTTGACAAGCTGGGACATCCGGAACTGGTCTATACGACCGGAGAGATCTATGCACATCCGTGCATCCACACCGTTATACCGGACGAAGTTGAATTTTCACTTGATGTAAGACATGAAGACCCGAAAGTCCTCGCACAGGTAATGGATATCGTCAAGGATATCGCTGCCAGAAAGTGGGCAGGATGCGACTGTGAATACAGAGAAAACTGGAAGAGGGATACAGTTTACTGGGATAAAGATATGGTTGGCTTTGTAGAGGATGCCTGCAGGGAAACCGGCGTCAAATGGCAGAAGATCAATTCCGGTGCCGGACACGACGCACAGTTCTTCTCATACATGATGCCGACAACCATGATCTTCATCAGGTCTGAGAAGGGGCTTTCGCACTGCGAACCGGAACATTCTTCCCTGGAGGACTGCACCGACGGTGCCACAGTAGCCTTGAACGCGATACTGAAGGCTGACGAATTCTACAAATAAAAACTCAAATGCTGAACATTAAGGCCGGCGGGGGAGCTATTAGCATCCATCGGCATGATATTTTTGCAAAAGGAGGAGGAGTACTTTGAGTAAAGTTTTAAAAGCTGACTACACCACCGAGTCCGTTGCTGGTTTCACTCACAGAACAGCGCTGGAAGAGGCGGCAAGATGTCTCCTGTGCTATGACGCACCATGCAGCGAGGGATGCCCGGCAGGAACCGACCCGGGCAAGTTCATCAGATCTATCAAATTCAGGAACGATAAGGGCGCCGCGGAGACAATAAGAGAAAATAACGTAATGGGAGGATCGTGCGCGAGGGTTTGTCCCTACGACAGGCTTTGTGAAGAGGCCTGCTCGAGGTGCGGCATAGACAAGCCGATCCAGATAGGAAAACTGCAGAGATACGCTCTGGAGCAGGAGAAAGCCTACGGCATGAAGATACTGCAGGCTCCTGATGAAAAGAAAGCCGGAAAGATCGCCTGTGTAGGCGCCGGCCCCTCTTCAATGGCGTGTGCTGCAGAGCTGGCCAAAGCCGGCTATGATGTAACCATATATGACCGCAATGAGAAACCGGGAGGAGTGCTGACTTATGGCATCGTTCCCTCGAGGCTGCCTCAGGAGGTCGTCGACCAGGATGTCCAGTCGGTAAGGGACCTGGGCGTAAAATTCGAAATGGGCAGAGAAGTCAAGGCGGCTGACCTGGATGGATTCGATGCAGTATACATCGGAGCAGGTCTCTGGGCGCCGAAGCTGCCGCCGATCGAGGGCACCGGCCTCGAAGGTGCGATACCTGCAAATGTATATCTCAAGCAGGCGCGCACAGCCGGTGATGCCTTCAAAGAAACAGGCAAAGTCATTGTTATCGGCGGAGGCGACGTTGCTGTCGATTGCGCAGTCACCGCAAAACTGGGCGGGGCTGATGACGTCCGCATCGTCTACAGAAGGACTCTGGAAGAAGCTCCGGGCAACATGGTCGAGTTCATGTATGCGCTGTCGCTGGGCATAGGCATCACTACTAACATGGCTCCCGAAAAGCTGGAAGGAAACGGCAAAGTAGAATCCATGTGCTTCACGGGAAGGAAAGGTGTCACTGAAGGATCCTCTCTGAAACTGGAAGCCGACAAAGTAGTATTCGCTATCGGTCAGGGCGCTGAAGACATGAAAGCTATCGCTGACATCGATGTCAATGAAAAGGGCGGCATCATCGCCGGAGAGGACGGTGTCACCAGCGGTGAAAAATTCTTCGCCGGCGGCGATATCGTAAACGGCGGTCAGACGGTCGTCGAAGCCGTAGCCGAAGGGAAGTCCGCCGCTGAGTCTATCATAGCTTATCTCGACAAGAAAGGAGTGAAGTAGGATGTCAGTTAAAAAAGATTTATCAATCAATTTCCTGGGCGTGGATTGTATGAATCCGTTCTTCCTTTCATCATCACCTGTAGGCAGCAACTACGATATGGTTGCCAAGTGCTTTGAAACAGGCTGGGGCGGAGTTATGTACAAGACCATCGGTATATTCGTAGCTGACGAATGTTCACCCCGTTTCGACAATCTCAACAAGGAGGGGACTCCGTGGCTGGGATTCAAGAATATGGAGCAGATATCCGACAAACCGACGGAATTGAATTTTGAAAACATGGCCAAACTGAAGAGGGATTATCCGGATCACGTAATGGTATCTTCTATCATGGGCTCCAACGAGCAGGAGTGGAAGGACCTTGCCAAGATGTCGGAACAGGCGGGAGCTGACCTCATCGAAGGTAACTTCTCGTGTCCTCAGATGACTTCTCACGCGATGGGTTCCGATGTGGGTACCAATCCGGAGCTGGTCAAAAAGTACAGTCAGGCGGTCACCAGTGTGACTGACATTCCGTTCATCGCCAAGATGACACCGAACATCACTTCGATGGAGATCCCGGCGAGGGCGGCGATAGAAGGCGGAGCGGCATCCGTTTCCGCTATCAATACTGTGAAATCGATCACCAACATAGACTTCGAAAACATGACGGCGATGCCGGTCGTCAACGGCAAGTCATCAATATCCGGCTATTCAGGGGCAGCGGTAAAGCCGATAGCTCTGAGATTCATAGCTCAGATGCTGCAGGATGAAAAGCTGAAGGATCTGGAGATATCCGGGATCGGCGGCATAGAGACGTGGCGCGACGCGGCTGAGTTCCTGGCACTGGGCTGCCGCAACGTGCAGGTGACTACAGCCATCATGCAGTACGGATACCGGATCGTTGAAGATATGATCAGCGGAATGATGCACTTCATGGACGAGCGCGGCTACAACAAACTGGACGACTTCATCGGATGCGCTCTCGATAACATCATACCGGCTGAAGACCTCAACAGGGACTTCAAGATACTGCCGAAATTCGACGAAGACAAGTGCATCGGATGCGGAAGGTGTTATATATCCTGCTATGACGGGGCTCATCAGGCAATCGACTGGAACGAAGAAACCAGAAGACCCGAGCTGAACGACAACTGCGTGGGATGCCATCTGTGCCTCAACGTTTGTCCGGTACAGGACTGCATCACTCCGGGAGAGATCGAATTCAAGGAAGGCAGAAAAGAGATCGAGGTAATCGGCAAAAAACATTACGACTGAGAGACCTGCGGCAGTCCTGAATAATTGCTGACTCATCAGGGCTGCCGCAGCGATAACTACTACTGCGGGACCGTGGCGGTGCGCCGGCAGGGCAGCCAGCCGTACGCATCGCTGCACAACAATTAATCATGTAAAATGCGATTGTATCAATCGTATTGTGTACCTCACTTTTAATAACTGTTCAGAGGAGGACCGGGGCGCTATATCCGGTCCTTTCTCTTTTTTGCTTTGAAGGTGCGGCTCGATTGACAAGAATGGGCACGTTATTTAGAATTGATTTGTGAGGTGAAAATGAAGAGATACAAAGGACAATTACTCCTGCTGCTGGCGGCAGTGATCTGGGGTTCAGCTTATATCTTTCAGAAGATGGGAATGGACTATGTAGGTCCCTTCACTTTTGGATTCTTTAGATTCACCATCGGTGCCGCGGCGCTGGTGCCGGTGATAATGCTGATGGATCGCGCTGCCGGACGTTCCCGCATCAAGGGTAAAGAAAAGCGCGGGCAGAACGGCGGCCGGGAGCTCCTGATCGGCAGTGTGCTCTGCGGGCTGACACAGTTCGGCGCCGGTTCTGTGCAGCAGATAGGGCTGATCTATACCACGGCCGGCAAAGCAGGCTTCATAACCTCGATGCACATCGTGATCGTTCCGCTGCTGATGATTTTCCTGAGGCGCAGGGTGGGCCTCTTCACATGGATCGGGGTTGCGGTCGCTGTTTTCGGTATGTATCTTCTGTGCCTCAGCGGGACCAGCCGCCTGCAGCTGGGCGACGGGCTGGAGCTCGCCAGTGCTCTGATCTATGCCATTCAGATCCTGCTGATAGACTATTACGCTGTGAGGACGGAGCCCACCAGGCTGGCTTCGCTGCAGTTCCTCATCGCGGGGCTGCTGTCGGGAGCGGTGATGCTGTTTTTCGAAGATTTCAGCTGGAGTGCGGTCGTCGCCTGTGCGGTGCCCATACTGTACACCGGACTGCTGGAAGTGGCCGCGGCTTATACCCTGGAGATATTCGGACAGCGGACAACGCCTCCGGCGGTGACCGCGATCATCCTCAGCCTGGAAGCTGTATTTTCGGTTATCTGCGGTGCCCTGGTTCTGGGAGAGCAGATGTCGGGACGGGAGACCCTCGACTGCGTTGTGATGATGGCAGCTTTCCTGGTGGCGCAAGTTGGCGGTCTGCGTCCGCAGAAAGGAAAAGCCGGCTGAGTTCCGTTGCAAAATGCAGCAAACGGTGTATAATAGTCTCTGGCTGATTTTTCGGCCTTCAGAAGGAGGACCTGCAGATGTCAAAGATACGCATCAAGGACATAGTACCCTATATCGTGATCGTGCTGATCGTAGCCGCGATCCTCTTTTTCATAAAACCGATCATAGTCAACGGTTCATCGATGATACCCACACTGCACAACAAGGATTACATCCTGCTCTCGAGGCAGGCTTACAATCTCTCCGAGCCAAAGCACGGCCAGATCGTGGTCTTCCCTGTCGCCGACGGGGAGTTGTACATAAAGAGAGTCATCGGACTGCCGGGCGAAGTCGTCGAGATCCGGGACGGTAATGTCTATGTCGACGGCAAGGTGACCGATCAGTCGTTCACCGAGGACAACGCAACCAACGGCGATATGAAAGTCAAAGTACCTCAGGGCCAGCTGTTCGTCATGGGCGACAATCGATTTAACAGCGAGGACAGCAGGTATATAGGGACCATCAGGATCGATGATGTCAAAGGCGTGGTACTGCTGCGCGTGTGGCCTTTCAATCAGAAACATACCGGATTCACCGAGAAAGACCTGCTCGAATAATATCTGAGCTGCGGCGCCGCCGCTAAGCTTTAATTTCTGCCTTTTTACGTGTTTTACGCGAATACAGTACTTTTTTGCTCTAAAATCCAGTTTAAGTTGTCTGAAAATAGGGCATAAACAAAATAATCTGACAATTACAGGCTTGTTTTGATATAATAAATTAACGGTGCGCAGGGGGACCCCGTAAGCACCTTTTTTTATCCGATATTATTCTTTTGTTGTGAGGAGAGTATGTTATGAAAAAGATCAGCAAGCTAGTAGTGATTTGCCTGGTGCTGACGATGACTGTGTGGACGTTTGGAGCCTGCGGCAGCGGCGGGAACAACAGCGGCCAGGACAGCAGCACGGTAACTGCAAAGAAAGTCACGTCGCATCTATCGATGAAGAAGGACGTGTCTTCGTATCTGAAAAAAGTGGACATGAAGTACGCTTATGACACCACAGAGACCATGGCTTATGACAAGGATTACTGGGACAACGACCTCGGCTGGAGGTCGGCAGGTTCTGACGCCGAGCATAAGATGGCCGGATATCTGGAAAAAGAGATGAAGGACATCGGACTGCAGAGCGTGGAGCAGGTGGGCACACCGTGCGACAAGTTCCAGTTCAACGGTTCCAGCTTCAAGCTGAGCGGTACGGACATCGATATCGAGCCCGCCTCTTATCAGTGCAACGGCACCGGTACCAGGGGGCTGCAGGCAGAGATCGTAGATGTCGGTCATGGTACAGAGGCCGACTATGCGGGTAAAGATGTCAAGGGCAAGATCGTCCTCGCAGGTGTAGACCAGAAAGACGAAGCCTGGATAGATGCTTACATACGCGAGGCCAACAAACACGGGGCCGCGGCTCTGGTCACCTATTCGAGGTCCGGATACGGTCAGGCCAACGATAATACTGCGAATGTGCAGGATATCTGCTGCCCGGATCTGATCCCTACCTGCGCTATCAGCAAGAACGATGCCAAGGATATCAAAAAGGCCCTCAAGAACGGACACAACAAGGCGGATCTGATGCTGGATGCCGTGATGAGCGATAACGACGGTACGACTTACAATGTCATGGGAGTGATCCCCGGCAAGTCGCACGATCAGAGGATCGTAATAGCGGGACATTACGACAAATACTGGTACGGATTCCAGGATGACAGTGCGGCCATAGGACTGGTGATGACGGTGGCCAAGGCCATGGTGGATTCCAATTACAAGCCGGAAAACGACATCGTTTTCATAGCTCACGGCGGTGAAGAATGGGGAGTCACCGATTCTCAATTCGACTGGACAGTCGGAGCCTGGGGAATGATAGAAGCTCATAAGAACTGGCAGGGCTCTACGCTGGCATTGATCAACTGCGAGCTGCCGGCTTTCAAAGTCAAGGGCAACACCCTGGGGATAGGTTCCGTTCCCGAGTTCAGGACTCTGGCAAAGAACTTCATCGACAAGAGCGGTCTCCTGGTGACCGCCGGAAAGGTTAAGATGGCTAAGAAGACGTTCGACTCGACCACCATGGAAGACGGTGTTTCCTACAGGTGGCATGGCGTACCTTATTTCATCAACAGCTTTGAAGATGATACTTTTATTTACAACAATTATCACACCGATGCTGACAACAAGGACACCTATAACAAGGCGACGATGCATACAAATATCAACTGGTACGGTGCTCTGGCGATGTATATCGATAACGAACCCGCTCTGGAGCTCGATGCTACGCAGGCTGCCAAAGATCTGAAGGCTAACTTCAATAAGAAGTACGCGAAGGAAGCCGGTGTCGACGTAGAAAAGTACGAAGCGGCAATAGAAAAGTTCGAGAAGGCCGGCGAGGCACAGAACAAAAAGATCGCCAAAGTCAACAAGGATTATGAAAAGGCGGTCTCCGATAAAGACACTAAGGAAGCGGCAGAACTGCGTGAAGAGGGTCAACAGCTGAACGAGACCTCACTGAAGGTGTTCCAGGCAGTCCAGGATGACTTCCTCAAGGACAACGATTTCCAGATCTACTACGGACATGCGGGCGTCAACGACAACATCAAGTATCTCAAGGGCACCATCAAGGGCCTGGAGAACAAAGATCTCTGGAATGACGACGGCAAGTCGGGCGCTCTGGACAACGCATGGCAGATCAACGCCGTCCACGATTACGGCTACATCGTCTTCAGCACCGATGTCGTCAAGGCAATCAACGACATGTACAGTCCTGTGGGACAGGTCAGGAATCAGGACTACTGGGGCTATCAGAAGATGATCCCCGTTGTCGAAGTCGGCAGGACCACCCACGATCTGAACGCGGTTTCCGGCGACAAGAACCCGAAGGTCGACTGGACAGCAGCCAAAAAGGTATATCAGGAAGCTCTCGACAAGTGCCTCACCCAGGTAAGGAATTATTCCAACCAGGAAGTCAAGGACATGGGAGAAGTGACCGAAATGCTGCAGTAAGCTGAATGATAACTCTGTTTAACAGGGGTACATCGAGGGATGTTTGGGATCGAGTTAGGGGTTTACATTAGAAAACGGGCCTTTGGTCCGTTTTCTTCTGTTTTTTGCGGTTGATTTCCTAGAGGAATACTGGTATATTATAATCAAATGACAAAAGTAACCAAGCCCCGCGAGGGCGATTAGAAACGGAGGGATCAGGAATGAAGATTTCCACTAAAGGAAGATATGCTCTCCGGATGATGGTTGAGCTGGCAACAAAAGATGAGAACCAGTACACTTCTCTGAAGGATATATCGAAGAAACAGGACATTTCCCTGAAATATCTGGAACAGATAACCAGCCTTCTCTCGAAAGCGCACATGATAAGGAGTGCCAGGGGAGCAAACGGCGGTCACAAACTGGAACGCAAGCCGTCTGAATACACGGTGGGTGAGATCCTCAGGGTGACCGAGGGAGATCTGGCACCGGTGGCCTGCCTTGCAGGCGAAGATGTCGGCTGCGAAAAGATCGGTACCTGTGCCACAATAGAATTGTGGCAGGGATTGGAGAAAGTGATCAACGATTATCTGGACGGCATCACCCTGGAAGATCTGGTGAACAACTACTACGAAAAGGGCGCTTATGAATATGTGATCTGACATAGGGAATCAGGCTCGGGCTGCGGCTCGGGCCTTTTTATTTTGCCCTCGCAAAAACAAAAAATAAAAAAGTCAAAAATAGTTATTGACAAAGAGGAGCCTATATGTTAAATTCAATTCATACTTAACCAATGGGAATACAATGAATTACATCAAACGACATTACAAAAGATGTGCGGTAAACAAAGAAAGGATATGATGCTATGACAGATAACAAATACAAATTCGAGACCTTACAGTTACACGTAGGACAGGAAGAGGCCGATCCGGCGACAGATTCCAGGGCAGTGCCCATCTATGCAACTGCAGCTTATGTCTTCCATGATTCACAGCACGCGGCCGACAGGTTCGGTCTCCGCGATCCGGGGAATATTTACGGCAGACTGACAAACTCGACTCAGGATGTCTTCGAAAAGAGGATCGCAGCTCTGGAGGGCGGCAGCGCAGCGCTGGCAACAGCATCCGGAGCAGCAGCAGTGACCTATGCCATTCAGACAGTAGCCCAGCAGGGTGAGAATGTCGTCGCTGCGAAGACCATATACGGCGGCACTTACAACCTTCTGGAGCACACGCTGCCACACTACGGCATCACAGCCAAGTGGGTAGACCCGTACGATACACAGGAAGTTGAAAATGCGATCGATGAAAACACCAAGGCCATTCTGGCGGAGACGCTCGGGAATCCGAACGGAAACGTAGTCGATATCGAAGGTCTCGCGAACATCGCTCACAAACACGGCATACCGCTCATCGTAGACAACACATTTGCGACACCTTATCTGGTGAGACCTATCGAATACGGTGCAGACGTGGTCGTTCATTCGGCGACAAAGTTCATCGGCGGTCACGGGACCGCGATCGGCGGAGTGGTAGTTGAAGGAGGCACCTTTGACTGGAAGGCTTCCGGCAGATACCCGTGGCTGAGCGAACCGAATCCATCATATCACGGTATCAGCTTTACCGAAGCTGTGGGCCCGGCAGCTTTTGTCACCTACATAAGGGCGATACTGCTGAGGGACACCGGATCCACACTGTCACCGTTCCATGCATTCCTGTTCCTGCAGGGGCTGGAGACACTTTCTCTCCGCGTAGAACGTCATGTTCAAAACGCTCTGAAAGTGGTAGAATATTTGAAGAACAGTGACAAGGTAGCCGCAGTGCATCATCCGTCGGTAGAGGGAGAGGCAGGACATGAGTTCTATGACAAGTATTTCCCGCAGGGCGGCGGCAGCATCTTCACATTTGATGTCAAGGGCACTGAAGAGGATGCCAGGAAGGTCATCGACAGACTGCAGATCTTCTCGCTTCTTGCCAATGTGGCCGATGCCAAGTCTCTGGTGATCCACCCGGCCAGCACGACTCATTCACAGTTGACAGATGAAGAGCTGGCGGACCAGGGAATCGGAAAGTCCACGATCAGGCTCTCGGTAGGACTGGAAAACATTGATGATATTATCGCTGATCTCGACCAGGCACTGGCGGCGATCTAGCGCAGAGAAAATAAAACAGGCCCCTATATAAACGGGACACAAGAATACTATTTTGGAGGTAGGAAAATGAGCAAAATATTTCAGAGTGTTACAGAGCTGATCGGCGGTACTCCGCTGCTCAAGCTGAATAATTTCGGCAAGGATCTCGATGCAGAGCTGCTGGTAAAGCTGGAGTCTTTCAATCCGGCAGGCAGTGTCAAGGACAGGGTCGCCAAGTACCTGATCGCGGATGCGGAAGAGCGCGGCTTGCTGAAAGAAGGGGGCACTATCATAGAACCGACCAGCGGCAATACCGGCGTAGGTCTGGCATCAGTAGCCACTGCAAAGGGATACAGGGCTATCCTCACAATGCCGGAGACCATGAGCGTTGAGAGAAGAAACCTGCTGAAGGCTTTCGGCGCTGAGATCGTCCTCACGGACGGCAGCAAGGGGATGAAGGGAGCTATCGAAAAGGCTGCCGAGCTGAACAAGGAGATCGAAGGCAGTATCGTGCCGGGACAGTTTGTCAATCAGGCAAACCCGAAGGCTCACTACGAGACTACGGGCCCAGAAGTATGGCAGGATACAGACGGCAAAGTCGATATCTTCGTATCCAGCGTAGGCACCGGCGGTACCCTGACCGGAACAGCAAAATACCTCAAAGAACAGAATCCGAACGTAAAGGCAGTCGCCGTAGAGCCAAAGGGATCGGCTGTACTGAGCGGTGAAAAGCCGGGTCCGCACAAGATCCAGGGAATCGGTGCCGGTTTTGTACCTGACGTACTGGACACAGATCTGATAGATGAGATAATTCCGGTAGCAGATGAAGATGCCTTTGCAACCAGCAATGCACTCGCAAAAGCTGAAGGCATCATTAACGGTATTTCTTCGGGTGCAGCTCTGTGGGCCGGCGTAGAACTGGCAAAGAGACCCGAAAACAAGGGCAAGACCATAGTTGTCATCCTTCCGGATACCGGAGAGAGATATCTCAGCACATCGTTGTTCGATTAAGAGCGACACTACCGGTATAGAGAGTATACAGGCAGCAAATGGAAAAGAAAGAATTAAGAGAAAAAATAATCAAAGCGCGTAAAGCTATGAATTCTCTGGATAAAACCGCAGCCGATGAAGCTATCCTTCACCGGCTGTTGGCGTATCCGGAATACCTCGAGGCCGAAGAGATCTTTGTCTATGTAAGCCTCCCGGATGAGGTGGATACTGCAAAGCTGATCCGGAGCGCGCTCGATGCCGGCAAGCTGGTGGCCGTGCCCAGGGTGGAAAAGAAAACGATGAATTTCTACCGCATCAGCGGAAAGGAAGATCTGGCCCCGGGAACTATGGGCATCCTGGAGCCCGGAGACGGATGCCGCCTGGCGACACCGGGGGAAAAAGCACTGATCGTGATGCCGGGGTTGGCTTTTGATGAAGAGCGCAACCGCATGGGATACGGCGGCGGTTTTTACGACCGGTATCTGGCGGGAGACGGCGCCGGATGCCGGACAGTCGCTGTAGCTTATGAAGTGCAGATCACTGATCATGTGCCCTGCGACCGGCACGACAAAAAGCCTGCATCCATCATCACCGAACGCAGGGTGCTGAAATAACAGCGATCCTGTGTTATAATATTTCATATGACTGAAAGATTATCCGGCATGACACCCGGATATCTTTTTCCTGTTTTTCCGGAGAGAGGTGCGCGATGAAAAAGATGAAGATGATAAACAAATACTTGATCAATCTGGCGCTGCGAATAACGGTCTTTGTTGGCGTGCTCTTCATTTATATCAGATACAGGCAATGGATGATAGATTTCATGACACAGCCGACGCGCTTTGGATTTAATATCCTGCACGTCATCTGGCTGATTTTCATGGTCATCATGATCACTCACATCTTCCCCAACAATTCACTCTCCATGGCTCTGATGAAGTCCAAACGGATAAATTACGAGCCGGTAAAGGACTATTCAAATTATGAGCTGCTGCAGTTCGTGCAGCGGCAGAATCTGGCTGCCTGGAAGGTGATGCTGCTGTGGCTGTCTATGAACGGAGTGTGGGGCATCCTGTACCTCATGAACGTGATCGGCGTCGCCGAGCTGATGCTGCTGACATGTTTTTACTTTCTCAGCGACTACATCTGCATATTGTTTTTCTGCCCCTTCCAGACGTTCATCATGGGCAACAAGTGCTGCGTCAACTGCCGCATCTACGACTGGGGGCATTTCATGATGTTCACACCGATGCTGTTCATCAGGAACTTCTTCAGCTGGAGCCTCTTCTTCACATCGTGCATCGTGCTCATCCACTGGGAGATCATCTATGCACAGCATCCGGAACAATTCTGGTCGGGTTCCAACAAGACACTTCAGTGCGACCACTGCCGGGACAAGATCTGTAAATTCAAAAAACTGCTGCACACCTCGGGAAAAGACGAGGAAGAAGCTAGCTGAGTTCTGCCCGGCGGCTGAAGGCATCTTCGAGGACAGCGGCGGCGGACTTGATGTCGCGCGCGAATGTTATGTCCTCTTCCTGCGATTCCAGGAAGAATCCCTGATCCACCATGTTCCGGAAAACGGAGGCAAGCGGCTGGTAGTAGCCGTTGATGTCCGCCAGGATGACAGGTGCACAAAGGCGTTTCAGTTTGGCGAGCGAGATCACTTCGCTGATCTCTTCGAGCGTTCCCGGCCCGCCGGGCAGCGCTATGAAAGCATCGCCCAGTTCAATCATTTCAGCCTTGCGCTGTGACATCGTGGAAACGCGGATCATGCGGCTTACTGCCGGGTGAGCCTGTTCCACCGTATCCAGAAAATGCGGTATGACACCGATTATTTCTCCGTCCGCTTCTAAAACGGCATCCGCGAGTACCCCCATGAGGCCGATGCCGCCGCCTCCGTAGACGAGGGTATGCCCGTGCGACCCAATCCATCTTCCGAGCTCGGCCGCAGCCTTGCGAAAAGCCGGATCGAAACCGGTGCGCGATCCGCAGTATACTACAATATTCATGTTTAC
The DNA here is from genome assembly GCA_050953405.1 of Anaerovoracaceae bacterium. Lineage (GTDB taxonomy): Bacteria > Bacillota > Clostridia > Peptostreptococcales > Anaerovoracaceae > RUG100. The sequence goes on from JBMNMP010000003.1 coordinate 296,741, forward strand.
CTCCATTGAATGTAATTTCAGTCTATCATACCATACGGCACGGGCACAGCAAAATCAACCGTTTACTTTTCAACTGCAGAAAAGTATAATGAAAATGCAAGGTGGTTAGGTTTTTCTTACGCAAATGTGTTGTCGAACGATCAGAACGTATCTCACATGAACGGCTGGAAAAATTTATGTATCTGATATTAGGAGGACTTTATGAGAAAAAAGGTAAAAGGTAATGTTAGCTGGATCGGATATCTGGACTGGGAGCTGGACAGGTTCCACGGCGATGAATATTCTGTGCTCAACGGTTCGAGCCAGAACGCATATCTGATAGAAGAGGAAAAGACAGTCCTCATGGACACGGTATGGATGCCTCATCGCGATGCATTTATCAACAATCTTAAAAAAGAGATCGACATACACAAGATAGACTATATCATAGCTAATCACGGTGAAGTCGATCATTCGGGTTCTTTGCGGACTCTGATGCACATAATACCGGACACACCGATATACTGCACCGAGGCATGCGTCAAGAGCATCGAGGGACAGTACGGCAAGCACGACTGGAACTTCCACGTTGTGAAGACCGGCGATACGCTGGATATCGGCAACGGCAAAAAGCTGATATTTGTAGAGATGAAGATGCTGCACTGGCCGGATTCCATGGCCACATTCATGACGGGAGACAACATCCTGTTTTCCATGGATGCCTTCGGACAGCATTACGCTTGTGCAGAGCTGTTCAACGACAAGGCAAATCAGGAGCTGCTGTGGCGCGAAGCCATCAAGTATTATGCAAATATCCTCAATCCGTTCTCTTCTTTCTGCAAGAAAAAGCTGAAAGAGATCGCGGAGATGAATCTGCCGATCGAGATCATCGCACCGAGCCACGGTGTCATCTGGCGTGATGATCCGATGCAGATAGTCAACAAGTACGCTGAATGGTGCGATGACTATCAGGAAAATCAGATAACTATAGCTTATGATACTATGTGGGACGGTACCAAGAAGATCGCGCACCGCATCGCGGACGAGATTTTCAAGCAGAGCCCGGAAACGCGCGTCAGGCTGTTCAATATAGCTGAATTCGATAAGAATGAGATCATGACCGAAGTCTTCAGGTCCAAGGCGCTGTGCGTGGGTTCACCGACATGCGTCAACGACATACTGTCAAGTGTCAGCGGATGGCTGACGATGCTGAAGTCGCTCAAATTCAAGAACAAGAAGGCTGCGGCTTTCGGCTGCTACGGATGGAGCGGAGAGTCGGTGAAGATCCTGAAGCAGAGGCTCGCCGATGCCGGCTTTGACGTGGTCGATGAAGAGGTTCGTTCTCATTGGAATCCCGGTGAGGAAGAATGGGACAATGTAGAGAAGATGGTGGCTGCGCTGCTTGAAGGTGACGGCGATGCAGAGAAGGATACCGGGGAAGCTGCGGCTGCAGCGGACGGCGATTTCAAGTCGTATGAGTGCGGTGTCTGCGGATACGTCTACAGCGAAGAGGAAGGAGATCCTGACAACGGCATCGACCCGGGCACCAGGTGGGAAGATCTGCCGGATGACTGGAGATGCCCGATCTGTAATGTACCCAAGAGCAAATTCTCACTCAAGGAATAAAGGATCGCATACATAGAAATGAAAATATGGATGGCCGCGGCGTTTTGCGCCGCGGTCTTTGTGTTGTGTTGGGGCTCGAACAGAGCGGGTGCCGGGAAAGTGCTAGTATATGTATAAGAGTTATTTTTATATAAGGAGGAGGAAGTTATGTACATGCAGAAGACAAAACAGCACCTGAGCCTGCGTATTATCAGTGTTGCCGTCTGTGTGGCCGTGGCTCTGGCCATGTTGCTCACACCGGCTTGCACTTCCGTGGCGAAGGCTGCGGACAGCGATGCGGTCACCTTCACATCATATAAGGTGTATACCTATCGCGAAGCGGACAAGGGAGCACCGCCAAACGGAGAAGCGACAATGGATGGCTGTCACATGGTCATCGAGGCCACCTTCCCCGATGAACTGACTCTGAGCGACGCTCAGGCGGCGGCGGATTCGTTTGTAGTACCCGGCAGCGGGATCTCAGTATACGGGATTTCCAACATTAAGATCTCGGTAGAAGGCAATAAGATGATATATGATTCTCTGGTGACCTTCATGCCGGGAGGGATCATCAGCTTTGACACGGATGTGATCAAGGGAATGACATGCGGCGGAAAAGCAGTTTACTGGCCGCAAGGCTGGAAGACGGTTGTTCCTACAGGACTGCAGTTCCAGGTCATCGATGTTACCGTGGGTACGGACACCACTCCTGCCAGCACTACCATTCAGGTAACTAAGCCGGCATGCGTGCGTTCAATGAACCACCTGCTCTGGACTTCAAACGGCAGCTCGATCCTGGAGGGCGCAGGTACCGAGCAGACGACACCGGCTCATCATCACATATACTGGAGCTTTACACCGGAGACCTCGGCGCGTTTCATACAGATGCCGACAAGCAGTGTCACCGGGAGCGGAGAGTACACAGTCACTAACAGCGGCGATACAGTGACGCTGGCGGCGACCAGGGCTAAGAAAGGTCAGTATCTGGGGATCTACAATTATGATGATAACTTTTTGCAGCAGTACGGGTTTACTCTCGATGACCATGTCACCGGGCTGAGCAAGCAGGAAACTGTGGAAAGTGAACAGTCAGTGTCCGATGTAATATCAAGGATCAATGCCATCGGAAAGGTCACCATCAACAGTGAAGCAGCTATCAAGGCGGCTCGTGCAGCCTTTGAGCAGCTGAGTACAGAACAGCAGAACCTGATCACCAACTACGATGTTCTCACATCGGCGGAGAATACTCTGGCAAAGATAAAGGCGGCAAACGCACTGCAAAAGAAAATAAATGCTGCCAGAGCCAGCAGGACAAAACTTTATGCCAGGGCTCTGAAAAATAAGAGAATCAGATTGAACTGGAAAAAAGTGAGCGGTGCCAGCGGCTATGTTGTTTACCGCGCGACCGGGAAAAACGGCAAATTCAAGAAAGTGACCACAATAAAGAAAGCTTCCACTGTCAAATGGATCAACAAAAAGCTGCGCAAAGGCAGGAGATACTACTACAAGGTGCGGAGCTTCACCAGGATCAGCGGCAAAACCTATTACGGAAAATATTCCAACAAAGTCAAGACTAAGGCTATCAGATAATTTCCATATGTAAGGTTGTTTCCATGTTCGAGGCGGCAGATAATCTGATTCTGTCGCTTCGAACCGGTTTTTGAGCTGCGGTTTCCTAAGGGCGTTCAATGGTGTATAATAGGCGTATTATTAAAATTTTAGAGTTCAATAATTGATGGATGGAGTCTAATATGAGTTATAAGGTAATAAAACGCGAACACGCGGATGGTGAGAAAAACGATATCAGTTATCTCAGCAGGGAAGCAGCGGAAAAGGTGAGAAAATTCCACCGGAGTTTTCCGGAATATTCGGTGACCCCGCTGCAGTCTCTCCCGGAGACTGCACAGGCGATCGGAGTCAGCAGGCTGTACGTAAAAGATGAATCGTACCGCTTTGGACTCAATGCCTTCAAGGTGCTGGGCGCCAGTTACGCAATGGGAAACGTACTGGCGCAGAGACTTGGAGTGGATATCAGCGATCTGGCTTATGACCGCCTTGTTTCACAGGAAGTCAGGGACGAACTGGGTAGCATCACTTTTGTGACGGCGACCGACGGCAACCACGGCCGCGGCGTGGCCTGGACAGCAAAAAAGCTGGGACAGAAGAGCGTCGTCTACATGCCTGAGGGAACCAGCGCGGAAAGACTGGTCAATATCAGACGTGAAGGGGCCAGCGCCACGATCACCGACATGAATTACGATGAGTCCGTGAGACTGGCTGCCAGAAAGGCGCGGGAAAACGACTGGGTCATGGTGCAGGATACCAGCTGGGAAGGTTATCAGGAGATACCGCGCTGGATCATGCAGGGCTACGGGACCATGGCCCTGGAAGCCGGAGAACAGCTGAGTGAGCTGGGTGAAGAGGGCGTTCCCACGCACATCTTCCTGCAGGCGGGAGTAGGTGCCATGGCGGGAGCGGTGACCGGCTATTTCGCTTCCATGTACGGCGATGCGGCGGATAATGAGGAGATCAGGAGACCGACCGTGGTCATCGTAGAGCCCAATGCAGCGGACTGCTATTACCGCACAGTTAAGGCGAACGACGGTACCCGCCACGTTGTTGAAGGAAAGCTGGATACCATAATGGTAGGGCTGGCATGCGGAGAGCCGTGCATCATGGGATGGGACGTGCTCCAGGATTATGCTGACTACTTCATTTCCTGCCCCGATGAGGCGGCGATGAAGGGAATGCGCATTTTGGGAAATCCTGCGGGAGCCGATCCGCGCATCATTTCCGGTGAGAGCGGAGCTTCAGCCTTTGGCTGTGTGGCTTCGATAATGTCCGATCCGGATCTGGAGGATATCCGTGAAGAGCTCGGTATCGATGAAGATTCACGCCTCCTGTTCTTCAGCACCGAGGGGGCTACGGACACCGCAGACTACAGAAGGATAGTATGGGGCTGAATGGTTGCCTTGGCAACCGATATGAGATATACTCTTGTACATGAAGGGCGATAAGATAAGAGCTGGGGTCGGCAGAGAAGCCGGAAAATTTATCATTGTTGTAATCAGCATCGCCGCACTTGTTGCGGCGATGTTTGTGATGCCGCATAATGCAAGAGCGCAGGAACTGCCGATCACTCTGGAACAGCCGGTGATCTACAGTACGCAGGAGGGTGAAAACCACAACTCTTTCAGCTGGAGTGCTGTCGATGGAGCCGCCAAATACAGGGTCTACCGCAAGATCATCTGCAGTGATGCAGAAGCCCGGAGGCTGGTAAGCCGGCGCGAGCAGCAGCTGCGAAAAAAGCTGCAGGAAAAGAAGGCCCGCGAGGCGGCTGAACACCCGGAAGGAAGGGAGTACGCTGAAGACAAGGTGACTTACCGTGATTTCATGGATGACGTCAGCGAAGAAGAGATAATGTCCCTGGGACCGGTAGACAATAAAAAGAACGAAGAAGAAAAAGCCGAAGATAAGGGCACTGATGACGGAGAGAATGCAGACGGGCAGAAAGAGGAAGAAAAGCCGCAGATGAGCACCAGAGAGCGCAATCGCCGCATCAGGATAATAGCCAGGCGCAAGGCGGCCGCAGAACGCGCACGGCTGCGGGAGGAGCGACGGGAACAGGAAAAGAAAGAACTCCGGAAGGAAGAGAGACACCTGCAGAAAAGGGCGCGCAAGGTCATCGAATGGAACCGCATCTGTACCAGGATGGGCTCCGAGAACACCCATTGCGCAGATAGAGAAGCCGAGCCGATCTACGCTTACCGTTACCGGGTGAGGGCCGTCAACAGATCCGGTCAGAGCCTGCCATCGGAAGAAGTGGTGCTCCAGAGCAAGATCGAAACACCTGTGATCACCGGGATCAGAGACAACACTCTCTACTGGCATCCATCGGATTATGCGTGGTCATATCGCGTATATGAGAAGAAGAAAGCCGATGACAGGAAGTGGAAGAAGCTGGGCGAGACCGGGGATACCTCGATGGGCATAAACTTTCATAAAGACTACTACTATACGGTCAGGGCGCTCCGCGGCGACATGATCTCGGATTTTGACAGTGATTTTTCATATCGGGATCACAATTACAAAAACATGAAGGTTTTGTTTGAAGGCGCCAGCACCGTGAGCCCGTATTATTCCTGGGCGGAGCGCAGCGCGACCCTGATGGGTTTTCGCTATGACAACAGGGCGATAGAAAAGTCGACCGTGGCTTCACAGGACGATCCCGGCAAGAGCATATATGACCGCGGCAGAGAAATGCATTACTACGGTTACGATGTGGTCGTCATCTGTGTGGGTGCCAACGATTACGGCAAAGACATGCCGCTGGGCAGTGTGCAGAACACGGATCCTTATACTTACTGCGGGGCGCTGAACGCCATGATCCTGCAGATAAGGACAGAATCGCCGCGGGCGGATATCGTGCTCACGGTACCTCAGGAGAGAAAAAAGAGCGGCGACAATCTGAACGTTTATGGATACAACCAGAAAAACGGGCGCGGCAATACGCTGCAGGATTATCATGATGCCACGACCAGGATCGCGGCCAACAACGGCTGCTATCTCTTCGACACCAGGATCGGGGTGGTCACCAGCAAGAATGTGGAGCAGATGACCAGCGACCATATCCATCCTGTCAGAGCCATGCATCGGAAATACGGCGATGCCTTTGTGAAAATGATGACCGACGAATTGATCCCCAGAAGGCAGGGTGCAGCGGCGATCAGGAAGCTGCAGCAGAGGAGTGATCTGAAGAGGACCTCCGGGGCAAAAGGACATCTACCGATCGATAGATGAATTTTCAGTTACATTTCAGGTTGGCGGGTTACTATACAGCCATAGGGAGTTCAAAGATAGAAGAACATAATTCTTGAACGAGATGAAATGAGGAAAGGTCTGTCGACGGTCAGGACAGACCTTTTCGGTTGTCAGAAGGCTGAAGCGCGCCGGATACATCGATAGTGACCGAAGGCGGCCGCAGTGTGCATCGTGTTAAAAAATTTGCACATCGCGGTTTTCTTTTTGTGTTAACATAGAAAAGAGTTATTGTCGGCAGAAAAAGGAGATTTCTATGTCTGGCAGCAAAAAGATGCTAAATTTATATATCCTGGAGATATTGAAAAAATACTCGGATGACGAACACCACTTGACGCAGAAGAAAATAATCAGCCTTCTGCAGCGCGATTTTGACATTGTCTGCGACCGACGCTCGGTGAAAAACAATATCGATTATCTGTCGGGCATGGACATCGAAATCGGCAGCGATGACGGATACTGGCTGGTGGAACGTGAATTCGACGATGCGGAACTGCGCATGCTGATAGACAGTGTGCTTTTTTCACGCGGAGTCACCCAAAAACAGGCCAAGCGCCTCATCGGCAAGCTGGCCAACCAGTCAAACATATATTTCAGCGCCAAGGTCTCGCACATCAGCAACCTGCCGCAGCTGTACCATTCACCGAACAAGTATATCATGTACTCGGTGGATACTCTCGATGATGCGATCAGCCGCAGGAGGAAGGTGGAGTTCACTTACAATTATTACGGCCGGGACTTCAAACTGCATCCCAGGAGGGAGGAAGCTTATAAGGTGAGCCCCTATCAGATGGTGGCTGCCAACGGGCGCTTTTACCTGATCTGCAACTCCGAGGGGCACAACAATGTGGCGCACTACCGGGTGGATCGGATGACTGACGTGAGAATGCTGGAAGAAAAGCGGCGCAATCCGAGAGAACTGGTCGAGTTCAGAGGGGGCTTCGATCTGCCGCAGCACATGGCGGAGCACATCTACATGTTCAGCGGTGAGAGCGCTCAGGTACTGATGCGCTGCCAGAACGGCATGATGAACGACCTCATAGACTGGTTCGGATCTGACATACGCATCGAGGACGGCGACAGTGATGACTATTTCCTGGTGCACCTCAGATGCAACAAGAGGGCCATGTTCTACTGGGCGCTGCAATACGGGCTTCGGGTCGAAGTCCTGGAACCTGAGGACCTGCGGGAGGAGATCGCACGGGCGGTTGCCGAAATGGCGGCAAAATACAGCCGCTGAGGGAATCGTTGCATGGAAAGGCGCCTCAATGTATAATGGGTGTTGAGCTCCGGCGGACATCCCCCGGGCTGAAAAATAAAAGACATGATTGGAGTCGCAAATGATATATAACGTCATAGAACTGAAAGAAAAACGGGCCCGGCGTGACCAGAGAAAGAAAGAACTGAAAGCGCGTCTGGATGAAAATAAAGAACTGCTGAAGAAGATGGAGGCGGAGCTGGATGGAAAGCCGAAGGATTCGGCGGATCTGGAAAAGATAAATGCGGAGATCGAACGCATAGATGCGGAGAGCGAAGAATACAGAAAGCTGGAGGAAGAGAGCTATGGCTTGTTCCTGGGCGATATTTTCCGCTACCGTCAGCGCGATGAACTGGAAAAGATGGCGCAGAGCCTGGACATGGAAGATTTTGAAAACCTTGATGACAGCGAACTTGCGGATGCGGTAGCCGACAAGGTGCTGGATACGGAGAACATGGAGAAGTCATTGATTCTGTGCACCGATGAACAGGATCAGCTGATGGAAAAAATGATAGACGCCGGTGAAGACGGTTACCGGCTGTCCTCTGATGAAGAGGAGAACTTCACCATGCTCAACTTTCTGGAGTTTGCCTTCAGGAGAAAGGGCAGCGGCGTCGTGGATGTGCCGCTCGACGTGGCCGAAGCTTTCCGCTGCATAGACCGCGGGCACCTGGCGCATATGCGCGAAGGCGCGGAATGGATGTATGACTGCATCCAATGGGCTATGGCTTACTATGGTGTCATGAACTGGTCGGTGGTCTATCAGCTGTTCGGGGTGAATGAATCACTCGACTTTACAAAGGAGGAGATCAGATATCTCTTCAATGCGATGCCGGAATTCATCAATCCGTTTGTTGTCGAGGGTGCCAGGATAGTAGAAGCTGATCTCCTGGACGATGATCTCTATCTGGATGTGGAAGCACAGCAGGGAGACAAGAGCTTTTATATCCCTACTATCGATGAAATGAGGACCTTCGCGGAGTACTCCTATCCCAGGAATGATCCGGCGGTCATCCGCATGAAAGAAATGCTGAAGGAACTCTTCCATCTCGGGGAGGGAAAGGCTCTGGAGCTGACCAAAGACCTGTGGTCAGGCGTGGTCAGCAACTGGCAAATGAGCCAGTTCTCAAAGTGGCTGCAGGAAAAGCATCTGGAATTTGACAGCGAGGCTGACGCCCGCAAGCTGATCGACGAATACATCTATCTCGACAACAACACCCGCATCATGATGGATCGCGGTCACAAGCCGGCAGAGCTGAATGAATGGAGAATGCCGCCGATGCCGGATGAGGCAGAGGGCATGCCCATAGGCGGCAGCAAGAAGGGCTCCGGTCCTGCGAATCTCGCGGAGTTCACGGCGCCGGCAATGTCTGGACCAGGGGACCTTGCAAAGATGCCGGGTGTCGCCAGCGCGGCGGATGTGATCGGGTCCGGCTCGGGGAACAAGCCGCAGCCGGGAACGCAGCACAAGAAGATCAAGGTGGGACGCAATGACCCATGCCCCTGCGGCAGCGGCAAAAAGTACAAGTATTGCCACGGAAGAAACGCCTGAGGCAATATATCGGTGTTTTCGGGCACCATCTCTGACAGTGATCACGCATGTACAATATTTTGCACATGCGTGATGTTATTATATAGTCACAAGATCAATAGTTACTATGTATGGTAAAAACAGAGAGGTGCGAAGATGAAAACGAATGAGAATGGTTCATACGACATGAACAACAGGGGACAGGATCAGGGCCGGTATCCGCAGGGAGACCCCGGAAAGATGACGAACTGCAGGACCTGCGGAGCGCAGATCTCAAAGTCCGCCAAAGTGTGCCCCCGCTGCGGCGCCCGCAACAAAAAGCCGCTCTACAAGAGGCCGTGGCTATTTGTACTGGCGGCGATCCTGGTGCTCTGCATAGCAGTTGCCGGCTGCGGAAATACCAACGATACGCAGACCAAAGACAGCGGCAGCAGCACGAAGACGGAGCAAAAGCAGGAGCCGAAGATGACCACCGCCCAGAAGAACGCATATGAAGCAGCGAAAAACTATCTGGATCTCATGCCGTTCTCGAGGGCAGGACTGATCAACCAGCTGAGCGGCGAAGGCGGTGACGGCTATGATAAAGCGGATGCCGAATTCGCAGTAAAGCAGCTGGAAAAGAACAAGGAAGTGAACTGGAAAGAACAGGCGGTCAAGGAGGCAAAATCCTACCTGGAGAGCCAAAGCTTTTCTTACGACGGCCTTGTTGAACAGCTGGAGTCGGAATACGGCAGTCAGTTCACGCACGAACAGGCGGTATACGGGGCCGATAAAGCTTACAAGTAAGCTGTCTGCAGTCGACACGGAAAAGAAAAAACATAAAAGCACCATACTGCTGAATGAGATCAGCGGTATGGTGCTTTTAGAATTATGTCATTATAGCCGGAAGTGCGGCCTCGAAAGTTACCTTGATCAGCTGACCGGCGGCAGGTCATCAGTGCCCGTGGCTTTCCTGGTTAGGTCCGGATATGTCTCGTCAAAGGAGAGCTCTCCCGGATGCAGGGTATTGATATCCCTCTGGTGACCGGTCTTTTCACCGATGGCGAGAACGATCATGGGGATGAATACCGATGCGGCAGCGATGCTGAATACCAGCAGATCACCGAAGGCCAGCATTACCAGGCAGACGATCTGTATTACCATAGCGACCGGCGGGATCCAGCTCTGGCCGCGGCTTACCCTGGCCTGGAGCATTTCATCCGGCTCGTAGCCACGCTGCTTTAATCTCTTGCGGAAGACGATCTGGGAGCCGCAGATACCTATCCAGGCCAGTGTGCCCGTGAAGCCGGACAGGGACAGCAGGGATCCGTAAAGGGTCTCCAGTGCTCCTGTCAGCTGCGAAATGAGTCCCAGGATGAGGACCACCCACATGAAGATCACCGTGAACCAGACTGCGTTGCGTGGATTGCCTTTTTTGTTCAGCTTTGTGAGGAATTCCGGTGCCAGGCCTTCAACAGCCAGGCCGTACATGGCGCGTACGGTGCCGTAAAAACCGGTGTTGGCACAGCTGAATGCGGCGATCAGGACGACGGCCGACATGATAGTGCCGAAAAATCCCATGTGATATTGATCCATGATGTCAGCGAATATTGGCGTTGTATCCGAACCTCTGTCCCATGGATATACGAGGACCACCAGCAGAATGGGGATCATGTAGAGTCCGATGAGTCGGAAGGATACGCTCCGGCATGCTTTGGGGATGGCCACCTCGGGATTCTGCGATTCCGATGCCGTGAGACCGACTATCTCTGTACCTTCGCAGGTCACCAGGACCAGAGTCATTGATGTGATGATGATCAGTCCGCCCTTGGGGAACAGCTGAGGTATGAAGCCCTCGCTGCCGCCGAAGTTGACGGCTCCGCCCAGGAAATGGTCGCTGCCCCAGAGGCCCACCCAGATGCCGAATGCCAGCAGGATGAACACCAGGATCACGATAACCTTGGTGATCGCCAGTCCGGATTCGATGCGGGCGAAAATATCAACAGCACTGATGTTGATGATAGTGATCGCCAGCAGGGCGCCGACTGCAGAAGCGATGTAAAAGACCGCGCTGGTCGAGTGCGTCAGATACTGCAGCACGGTGGCTACAGCCACAGCCTCAGAGGGTACATAGCATACCCAGTTGAACCAGTATGACCAGCCCATGCCTATGGATAGCGATGGTCCCAGAAATTCGTTGGTATAAGCTACGAAAGATCCCTTTCGCGGCAGGTTCACCAGCAGCTCTGCGTAGCAGATCATGACGCCGTATACGATGACACCAACGATACCGAATGCGATCAGTATCGCGGGGCCCATCTCTTTGATGCAGAGACCCAGTCCCAGAAAATAACAGGATCCGATGACGCCGCCGAGGCCGATGAAGGAAACCTGCCAGCCCTGTATACCTCGTTTGAGGTCATTTTGCTGTTCCGGTGCGGTATTGACCGGTGCACTGTTCTGTTCGTTCAACATAGTTGATTCCCTCCTTTTAATAACTTTGATAATAAAAAGAGGTCAATGCAAATAGACTTTGCATTGACCTCGAATAGCTAACTGTTTCAGTTTTCTATTCTGCTTCTCAACAGAAAGATTGTGCTGCCGCATCCCGGGGAAACTCTCCTTCCTCTTTGCCTGACGGCAGGGGATGGAGCATCATGCGCCCTGTTCTACGACGAATATCAATTTGTTACGATCCTTTTCCACCTGTATGGAGACCTGCTGCAGTCGTACCGGCCGTTCCAGTATAGTGCCGATGCGCTTGCATATTTCATCTCGCTTGATTGAGTAGAAAAGCTCTCTCGTATGTTCTATTATAGTAATATTCTGATAATTGTCAAGAACTGATTCTTCATAAATCGTCATAAAGCCGCCAATGGTGACTTCCAGCAGGTCACCGGTGAGGAAGGCATCTATGCTGTGCGGACCTTTGCCGGTAGTGCTCTTGATGAAGGAGGCCATGTCACGCCTGATGCGATCCTCCAGCTGCTTTTTCCCGGGTGACAGTCCGGCTGTGGTTCCTCTGCGCCCGGCAACGATCTGCTCGGCCGCATCGGCAAGGCTTTCCATCAGCTCGGCCGGATCGATCGGCTTGAGGATATATTTGTCGATCCCGGCATCCACAGCGTTGAGCACGGTCTCCACCTCGTTGACGGCTGAAATGACGATGATCGCAGGATCGTTTCCGGTCTGGCGGATGCGGCGTATCATTTCGATGCCGCCCATCTTCGGCATATAGAGATCGGCGAGGACGATGTCGGGGAGAAAGTCCTCATAAGCTTCCAGTCCTTCTTGCCCGTTCGCAGCCACCTGCACTTTGCCGGCCCGCCGCCGCAGCATATCGTATAGCTCTTCTCTTGCCTGGGAGTCGTCTTCCACATACAATATCTTTATCTCTTTCAATATTTCTGCTCTGTGCACTAATTTTCTCCTCTCTGATCATCAGCCTGCGGCAGTCTGATGGTGAACTGCACGCCGCCCTCAACATTGGCGAATGTCAGCCTGCCGTCCATGCGTTCTTCAACGATCTTTTTGCATATATAAAGGCCCAGCCCGGTGCCCCCGTACTCTTCGTGTGTCGTAAAATAGGGCTCGAAGATGTGCTCTGCAGTCTCCGCCGCGATGGGGATGCCGCTGTTGTAGATGGAGATGTCGACGCAGCCTTCTTTTTCAATGCGTGCGATCCGGATGCGTATCCGTCTATCCTGCGGTTTTGAGGCTACGATCGCATCGCGGGCGTTGTTCAGCAGATTGAAGATGACATGGGTAAGCTCGTTCGCGTATCCGAGGCAGCTCACTTTTTCATCGGCTTCCTCCTGAACGGTGATCTGGTGCAGAGAAATGCTCTCTTCCATCAGCGAGAGGGCGGTACGCACGTTTTCCATGGGATCGAAGGCTGTCTTCGCCTTGTCGGGCTTCATGAAGCCCGACAAATCAGATATCGTAGACGACATGTTCGCGATGATGTGTTCTACCTTGGCCACGCTTTTTTTCATGCGTTCTTCATCGAGATCTCCATACTGGTAGCTGTCAAGAAGGTTGGCGAGTACCAGGTTTATCGAATTCAGGGGCTGCTTCCACTGGTGGGTGATGTTCGCCATCATCTCACCGGTCTCCGCCTTTCGCGACTGATAGATCAGAAGGATGTCCTTTTCACGGTTTTCTTCTTCCAGGGTACGCTGGCGGCGCAGGAAGGGGCGCGAAAACAGAATCAGGAAGATGATCAGGGATGCCATGAGGATGGCTCCCAATATCAGCATGGCATTCTTCAAGCTGTCTATGGGCAGGAATACGGTCGCTTCAGGCTGTATCAGCAGTATCTGCCAGCCGTTTTCCAGTTTCGCGTAGCCGCAGATCTGCTTTTGACCATCGCGTTTGTAGCGCAGGATGCCGCTTTGTTTGTCTTCGTTGGCTTTCAGCCTGCTGACCAGCTTTTTTGATCGCAGCGCTTTGCTGCTGATGCCGCTCGAATGCACGACAGGGTTCAGCTGCTTGTCCAGGAGTACAGAAATCCCGTCTTTTGAAAGCCTCATGCGGCGCACCACGTTGATGGAATCGGCCGCCGTGATATCGGCGCCGGCAACGCCCACGAACTGTCCGTTCACATAGATCGCCCGGGAGTAGGAAAACAGCTCTTTGTGCAGGTCGGGGTCGATATAGGGGCCGACCCAAACGCCGCCCTTTGTCTTCTGAGGAAGATAAAAGTACTGCATATCTTTGCGTGCGGCCGAAAAGCGCCGGTTGCTGAGGTCGGCGAAGACGGCTGTCGCTTTGCCGCCCTGCATGACGTACCAGACTTCCTGGTTGGTGACCGTGACCCTTGGATTGAAGGTAACGTAGAGGCTGTGCACTGAGGTGGACGTGTCCAGCGTGGTGCGCACGATCCTGCTGAGCTCTTTTTTGTAGGTCGCGATGTATTTCTCTCTGTTTTGATTGAAGGCCACGGTATCGAAAGTACTGGCTACAAAACTGGCAGTGGAATCGGTCAGCCCGATCATGTGGTTGAACTGTGAATCAAGGTCGCCGGCGCGCTTCTCAGCCGTAGCCGCGATCTTTTTTTCTATTTCGCTGGTGAGATATTTGCTGCTGCGTATCGTGGCCACAGCACAAAAAAGAAAGGCCACCAGTAATGAGAATATGGAGATGATCGAGATGATTTTTACAGTCGTTCTGTTCATGCTGTTATTCTAACATAAAACGCATCTGTAATCAGCTGAAATCGCTGAAGAGGCGGCTCGTGTGGTATAATGACTGCATCTGTATGAGTACGCAGAGAACAGCAGTAAAGGAGCGCAAGATGATAGAATATGTACATGATCTGCCCGTTGATGAATATCTGGATATGAGGATCGAAGCCGGGTGGCGCGGGCTCAGCCGCGGGCAGGCGGAAAAGGGGATCGCCGGTTCGGCTTACACGGTGGCGGCACGGGACGGTGAAAAAACCGCGGGCATGGCGCGCGTGATCTCTGACGGCGGTTACATCTACCTCATCGTGGACGTCATCGTCAGGCCCGCTTATCAGGGGCAGGGCATAGGGACGCACATGATCGCCATGATAGACGAGTGGCTGCAGGAGGAAAGCCGTGGCAAGCCAACGCTGATGGTATATCTCATGGCTGCCGAAGGCAAGGAAGGATTCTACGAGAGATTCGGCTTCCTGCAGAGGCCTGGAGAACACATGGGCGCCGGCATGTCGAAGTGGCTCGACCGCGCCTGAATGGTGCGGGGAGCCGCAGTATCAGAGAATCTTTTCGTACAGGGCGACCTGCGGGATCCCGTTCATCTCGATGTTCAGGTCAAAGATCTCCACAAAACGGAAGCCGGCGTTTTCGAACATCTTCCGCGCCGGGAGGTTGTTGGGAACAGTCTCCACGCGCAGTGACTGGTAACCCTGAGAGCGGGCCATTTCTACGGCGGAGCTTACCATAAAAGTGCCCACTCCCTTTTTATGCTCGGGATCGGCGGCTACGGTGCGCAGCCCGATGAACTTGCCCGGAGCTGTTGGTGTCAGCCATCCGGCGCGCGTGTAATCGTCGAGGGGTTCCGGCGTGTAATTGCAGGCTCCCAGTACGCTGTCTCCATCGATGCACATGTATTGTGCTCCCTTGGAGATGACTTCGCGAGTGCTGTCCCGCCCGGGATATACTCCGGGGATCCATTTCGGATAGTTTACGGTGCTCACCAGATGGTCGACTACTTTGTCGTAAAACCTGGAGACCAGTTCGAGGTCGTCCATAGTGCATTTTCTGAATTCCATATATCGTTCTTCCTTGATACTAAATTATCTGTCATATGACAGATTGAAATAGATTTTACCATAGAAGCAATCGCTTTGAAATACTTTTTTTGGGTGTCCGCAAAGTTAAAAAAACTTGCTTGCGGCGATGACGGTGACTCGCAGGCTATTAATCGTTCGTTTAAAAAATTAGCCGTTTATTGTGCAAAAAGAGCGATGTGCAAATTGGCATCTGGTGTTATTATAACAACATCAGATAAACGGAACCTTAAGTTTTTCGCAGGTTGCCATGCCTGCAATATTGCCCAACATGCTACAGAGAAAATTAGCCCTGTCCAGGAGCTGATTTTCTTTTTTTGTATCATTTAATGTGACAGAACTGTCACTTTGCGTCAGGTGACGTTTTAGTTACTGGAAATTTCCCTGCAGAGCTGTACAATAGTTATTAGAAAATACTTCTTCAACTGATTGACTTATAATTGATGGCAGAAAGCCAAGAAGATGTTTTCAATCCGCCGCTACCTTAAGGCGGCGTGACACGGCATCGATAACGCAGATATTAATTACGTGGTCAGGATCCTGGGATTTGAGATTCTCAATAGCAAGGCCGGCTGCGGAAACTGGTCCAGAGTAGAGTCTGCGGATGTCAACCAAGCTAAAAAGGCCGCGAGTTCGACACGCGTCCGGCATCACTGCAAAAACAGCTTTCAGGGGTAAGGCTGTCGGGCCGGAGGCTATGGATGAGCGGCCTTTTTATTATCCGCTTTCAGTTCTCTCAGTCGGCATCTATGCTGTCGATATCGATATAATAGCCGAGGTCTTTGCTGGCCTCGATGACTTCTCCGCTGACTACGACAGGATTTCCTTCGCCGATCTCAAGAGCTGTCTGGCGCTGTGAATCCTCCTGGAAGGTGCAGTGGATGAATACGGGTGAAGAGTCATTCTTCTTCTCTATGGTGCAGTAATCTCCATTTTCATCGATGAAGCCCAGGTAGCCGTGTACGGTGACCGTCTGGTTTTTGAATTTCTTTCTCGCTTTCTTTTCGTTCTTTTCGAGGGTGGATTCCAGGTAGCCTGCGCTGTAGGAACCGTCGTCATAAATCTGAGTGGCCTTGCTCCTGCTCTTTTTCTGCTGTTCCGCCGCGTCGCTGTCCCCGCCCTGAGAACCGCAGGCAGTGAATACGAGTGTGCAGCTGAGCGTCAGCAGCATAGCTATGACCACATTAAAGAATTTTTTGCTGAGTTTCATCTTATTCATGTACATCTCCTCTATTTGATCTCATAATGGAGTATATCACATGGCTGAGCGGGCTATCAAGTTTGCCCGGTTGCTGCTGCAGGTCATTGATGATATAATCCTCTAAACGAAAGGAAGTGGAATCATGCGCAAGATACTGATAGTCGTGGACATGCAAAACGACTTTATAGACGGATCGCTGGGCACTCCGGAGGCGCAGGCCATCGTGGAGAACGTAGTGGAAAAAATCAGATCGTATCCGGTGGAGGATGTGCGGGCGACGCAGGACACGCACCCGGTGGATTACCTGTCCACTCAGGAGGGACAAAAACTGCCGCTGGAGCACTGCATCAAAGGCACCAGAGGCTGGGAGATCAGAGATGAGGTGGCGCAGCTGCTCCGCCGCGGGGACGAAGGAGCAGAGTCGCGGATATATGAAAAACCGACATTCGGTTCCCTTGACCTTGCACGTGATCTACAGGAAATATATCGCAGCAGCGATGAGGGCCTTGAAATCGAGTTGGTGGGGCTGTGCACCGATATATGCGTTGTATCCAATGCTTTGCTGCTGAAAGCTTTCATGCCCGAAGTGAGGATATCGGTTGCCGCGGACTGCTGTGCCGGGGTGACGCCGGAAAAACACCAGGCGGCCCTGGAAACTATGGCTTCCTGTCAGATAGAGATCGAGTAGATCGAGCCGCCCACGCGGCTCTTTTTTTTACTTTTTTTGTTCTCAGACGATTATGACGATTTGTTAATAAAAATGCCGCGTTAAGTGACGCTCTGTATAGTGACCTCTAACCTCCAAAGAATATAATGGATACAATAAAGAGAGTGAGGTGACTGAAATGAGGAAAAATCTTATCATCAAAGTGGCGGCGATCGGAACAATGGCCATGCTGTTCTCGATCACAGCAACTATAGCGGCGAGCACGATCACGGCGGAAGCGACGGCAAGCGCAGATACAGGAACTCGTTTACAGGCACCTCTGATCAAGGGCTTCAAGTCCGGGGTAATGGAATGGTCAAATGTAAAGGGGGCGACGGCTTATAGGGTATACGAAAAGACAACGGAAGGATGGACGCCTGTGGGGCAGACGGCAGGATGCGAGATGGATCTCAGCAACTGGAAGAGGGATAGAGTCTACAGCGTACAGGCAATCAGCGGGAATGAAAAATCCGCGTATGACAAAGCGTTCAGCTACAAATACCATAGATATGGCAGGGACAAGGTGATCTTTGAAGGTGCCAGCACAGTGGCTCCGAGATATTCATGGGCGCGCAGAACTGCAAGGATGATGGGGTTCAAGAGCATCAACCGGGCAAAACCCGGTGCCGTAGTTTCTATCAGGCCCAGGAAGAGCATGTATATGGATGCGCTGCGAAAGGGATACAAGGGGTGTAATCTCGTAGTCATAACGCCGGGAGCGAATGACTACAGCAGCGGCCTGGTGAGATTGGGAAGGATAAAGAGCAGAGACCCGAGGACATACTGCGGGGCGCTCAACGGAATGCTCAAGATCATACACAGGGATGCGCCGAAGGCCAGGATAATCATCATGACACAGAGGGAATTCATCATAGACGGGCAGTATGCTTATGACAGAAAGAACGAGAAGGGGGACACACTGCGCGACTATGAGAGGGCGACGATCAACATCGCCAGAAGACATCCGCACTGCTATATCATGGATACCAGCAGCGCAAAGGTGGTCACCAGGAAGAACATAGAGAAGACAACTATAGACCTGAGGCACCCGAACGCGGCCGCTCACCGGAAGTTTTCCGACAAGATGGTGAAGTATCTGAACGATGAAGTGATGAACGGAAATGACAACACCGGAGCCACGCAGGCGGCCGGGAATGAAATCAGTGAAAACTGAAAAATGTTTTGCTCTAACAGGGAATAGAGCGGGAGTAGAGACTGATCTTTGAAAACTGAATATCGGAAGCGGTGAAAGCGATCGGGTGGCGGTGCATTTGACATGGTGTCTGATTTGTGTGACAATGATGTCGACGAGTGTTTGTGGATTATGCAGACAGAGGTCGGCTGGAGTCAAGTATGAAGAAAAACATCGGCGGAGTTGTGCTTTCCACGGTTCTGCTAATATCGATAGATTTGTTATTGGGGAATGCACTGGCGAACCTTTATATCAACAAGATTTTCTATATCGTCACTGAGGGGCCGGAGATATATGACATAATTGCTACTGTGTCTATGGATATAGTGCCCCTGTTAGTGGCTGCGGCAGCGGGGACTGCCGTCTGCAAGGCGATGTGCGACCGCAAGGGGAAGCGGTCGTTTCTGGGCGTGAGTGCTATATATTTCTTCCTCTCGGGGCTGTTGTTTGCCCTGGGGTCGGCGAAATACAACATCCACATCTACGTGATCTCCGTGATCATCGCTTTTGCCGTGTATATAATCATGGTATTTCTGATGCACAAGGTACTCTTCAAAGTAACCAGCAAAAAGCTGTTTTAGAGATCGGGAAAATCAATGTCAAAAACACGCTGCGATAATGCATACAGCATCGCAGCGTGTTTGATAATACGTGGTAATACGGCGCAGAGCTATTTGTGGAATTGTCAATATTTGTGCAGTCTTTAAACCCACAAAATTATGCAGCTTCTGCTAACGATTGCTCCAGACGTCTCCTGTAAGCTGTCGGCGGGAGACCATCCGGATTTGAAGTGTATATCCTTATCCGGTTGTAGTAGATAAAGACATACCTGAAGATGATTGTTTTAATTTCTTCCATCTTCATCTTGTATGTTGGAATCCTGTAGAGGAGTTCCTTCTTGAGAGTAGCGAAGAAGCTTTCCATCCTGGCGTTATCAAAGCAATGGTTCACGCCGCTGAGGCTCTGCAGAACACCGGCATTATTGAGTTCTTCACGGAATGCTTCACTTGTATACTGGCTCCCGCGATCTGAATGGAGTATGGCTCCGTTCAAAGGAAACCTTTTGGCTGCTGCGTTGAATGTATCAATGCACAGTTCCTTGCACATATTGCTTCGCATTACCAGAGAAAGTATTTCTCCGTTGAAGCAATCCATTATTGGAGATATGTATAGTTTGCCGTCACGGCATGCTATCTGAGATATATCGGTAAGCAACTTCTGATACGGCTGATCTGACCTGAAATCCTGTTTGATCAGGTTTTCCTTCTCCTGTATTTCAGTAGTTGCCCCGGTTAAGCCTTTCGGACGGCGCTTGCGTTCATGGAGCCAACCATTTTCCTTCATGATTCTGGCTGTCCTGCGCTTACCAGCCTTGTAACCACGATTTCCAAGTGCTATCTGCATTCGATCCACACCATAGTTATCGTTGTATATATTCTCGTCGAGTATTTCCTGCATAACTGCCGAAAGAACAGCGTCCTTGCCGGGCTTACCGAGATTCCTTTTGAATCTGTAATAACCGGTCTCGCTCACGTTCAGGACATCGCACATAACGCTTACAGGCCATCTGCTGCTGTATTCACGAATGAACTCAAAGCGTTTCCGGGCTCTCACTTCTTCCGGCTTTGTGCGAAAAAACCGAGGGCCTCCTTGAGTATATCGTTAGCTCGCCTGGTTTCCCGAAGCTCCGCTTCGAGTTCCTTAATGCGACGATCCTTTCCGCTGAGCGGTATCATTTTGTTACCACTGCCAACGAAAGCTTCTTCGCCGTGAGCTTTGCGCTGGCGACGCCAGTCGGCAAGTGTGTAATACTTGATGCCGAGTTGCTCCGCAGCTGCCTTGACGCCGATTTCATCGGCCAGTTCAAGAGCCTGCAGTTTGAATTCCTTATCGTATTTCATGTCTCCACCTTTCCTGATGATATATTATCATCTTTTTGTGGATTTAACGACTGCATTTAAATGATACTACTCCATTGCTCATGCTGCCGCTGGCGCCCAGAACATCTTTGATCTTGTGGGCGACCATATCGCGGATAGCATCCCTTGCAGGCCCAAGGTACTTGCGGGGGTCGAACTCGCCGGGGTTTTCAGCGAGGAACTTCCTGACCTCAGCGGTCATCGCCAGCCTGAGATCGGTATCGATGTTGACCTTGCATACACCGTGCCTGGCAGCCTCGCGGATCATATCCTCGGGAACGCCCTGCGCGCCGGGTATGTCGCCGCCGTACTGGTTGCACTTTTTCACGAACTCCGGAAGAACAGTCGAAGCGCCGTGCAGAACGAGAGGCACATCCGGGATCAGGGAGTGGATCTCCTTGAGCCTTTCAAAGTCGAGGTAAGGTGTGCCTTTGAACTTGTAAGCTCCATGGCTGGTGCCTATGGCTACTGCCAGCGAGTCGACGCCGGTCTTTTCTACGAATTCGGCAGCTTCCCCGGGGTCGGTGAATGTGGCTTCACGGGCGTCAACGTTGACCGCGTCTTCGATGCCGGTCAGCTTGCCGAGTTCGGCCTCAACAACGACACCCTTGTCGTGCGCATATTCGACTACCTGTCTGGTGATCTTTATATTTTCTTCAAAAGGATATTTGGAACCATCGTACATAACAGAAGTGAATCCGTCATCGACGCACTTTTTGCAGATATCGAAATCCGCGCCGTGGTCGAGATGCAGGCATATATCGAGACCGGTGTCTTCGATAGCCGCCTTGACAAGATGTATCAGATAAGCCGGCTTGGCGTATTTTCTGGCGCCTGCGGATACCTGCAGTATCAGCGAGGAATTTTCCTGCTGAGCCGCTTCCACGATGCCCTGGATGATTTCCATATTGTTAACGTTGAATGCGCCGATCGCATAATCGGCATTCAGCGCTTTGGCAAACATTTCTTTTGATGTGATTAAAGACATATTATGATACCTCCGCGTGTTGGGTTTTAGATTAGTGTGCAGCCTTCTGCGAACCGCATCGGACACCTTTAATGTTATCACAAAAGCCCCTAAATCTCTACTGTATTTAAGGACAAAAGTGTTGTATAATGTTAGCTATGGTGCAGATAAAAATCAATGAAAATGACGCAGGTCAAAGGCTGGACAGATTTCTCAAGAAATACTTCGGCAAAGCGCCGCTGGCGCTGATCTACCGCCTGATCCGCAAAGATGTGAAAATCAATGGAAAACGCGGTCATCAGGATACTATGCTGCAGGCAGGAGATGAACTGACTGTCTATATCAGCGAAGAAAAAGCCGCAGGGCTGCGTGCAAAAAAGCGCCCGCCGAATGTGGCCAAACAGTTCAAAGTTGCTTTTGAGGATGAAGACATTATAGTCGTCGAGAAGCCGTTCGGTCTGCTGACGCACGGAGACAGCCACGAGAAGAAGAACACTCTGGCAAACCAGGTATGCGTCTATCTGATGGCTCAGGGCGAATACGACCCTGCCGGAGAGAAGACATTCGTCCCCTCTCCTGTCAACCGACTCGACCGCAATACCACAGGCCTTGTGATGTTTGGAAAGACCGCGGCGGCGGTACGCGAAATGAATCGAATGATCAGAGAGCGCAACGCTGTCAGCAAGTTTTATCTCACCATCACAGCGGGGGAGATGAAGGAACCCCTGGTATTGAAGGACCGCATGGTGAAAGACGAGAAAAAGAACCTTGTCAACGTGGTGCCTGAGGGTCAGGGCGGCCCGGAGGAAGGCAAGCTGATGGAAACGATAGCGCGTCCGCTGAAGACTGCGGTCTCCGGGGGCATGGCTTTTACTCTGGTAGAGGTCGAGCTGGTGACCGGACGCACCCACCAGATCAGATCACACCTGGCCAGTGCGGGCTTCCCTGTGATCGGGGATGTCAAATACGGGCGCAGGAATGTCAACGGTATCATGAAGAAAAAATACGGACTGAGTACTCAGCTGCTGCATGCATGGCGGCTGGTGTTCAATGAAGGCAAAAGGGCGGGACTGGAGATCAGATCCGAACTGCCGGAACGTTTTTCCGCTATTAAAGAGGATATTTTTAAGGAGTAAAAATTGTCACAAGAGAACCGAGGCTCGTGGAGAGGAAGAAACAGGCCATACATATATGCTGTAGTATTTGCCATATTCATGACGTTCGTCATCGCACCCGAAGTGATGGAAGACAATACAATGTCGCCTGCAATAGAAAAGGGCAGTGTGATCCTGGTGACAAAGCACAATTATTCCGCCAATCGCGGAGGTCCCAATATAGGAGACGTAGTTGTCATGGAAAAGAACTATGCCAAGGATGTCTCCAAGGACAACATCGTAGCCAGGGTCATTGCAGGGCCTGGTTCGACCGTAGAGATAAAAAACGACAAGCTGTATGTCGATAATGTGAGATGCAAGGTAAAGGGAGCGACCGGTGATCTGGGCAAGGATATGAAGGTCAAATTGGGCAAAGAATCCATGTTCCTCCTCAGCGACAACCGGGATTCCAAGGTCGACAGCCGCAACAAAAAGCTGGGACCGGTTGACATGCGCGAGATAAAGGGAAAGGCAAAGACCTGCATCTGGCCGTTCAACAGATTCGGGAGCATCAAATAGCATGAAAGAAAACACCAAGGCAACAGTTAAAGAACTGGCAAAAGATGTAGCCATCGCGGTGGCCATCGTCGTGGGCATATCGGTGTTCGTCAGTCCTACGCTGGTAAAGGAGACCAGCATGGAACCCAACGTAGAGCCGAATGATTATCTGCTGATGAGCAAACAGGCTTACCGGTTCGGCAAGATGCATCGCGGCGACGTGGTCATCTTTCGTTCTGATCTGGAGACGCCGGACGGCCACAAAAAACTGCTCATCAAGAGGGTCATCGGTCTGCCGGGCGATATACTGACGATCACGAACGGCGAGGTGTGGCTCAACGGCAGCAAGGTCAAAGAGGACTATATTGCCGAGGGCGGTACGCCGGGTGAGATCTACAACCTGAAGATTCCTAAAGGACAGATATTCGTCATGGGAGATCATCGCGTTGTCAGTGTGGACAGCCGTAAACTGGGGACTATAGACAAGAAGAGCATTGTGGGGAAAGCCGTGTTCAGGCTGTTCCCGTTCAACAAAATCGGGGCAATATAATAATGAACGAACAGGCACAGCAGCAGGAGCAAAAGAAAGCTCAGAGAAAAATCACAGTGAAGAGCCTGATAACAGACATCATAATAGTGGTCGTCATCGTTCTGGCGGTCACCGCTTTTATGAAACCGATCATCGTGAAACAGACATCGATGACACCGACGCTGCAGGAAAACAACTATATATTCCTTTCGAGGCAGGCTTACCGCTTTGGGGAGCCCAAGAGAGGACAGATCGTTGTCTTCCCGATCAAAACGGCCGCGGGCAAAGAACTATTCATCAAGAGGGTCATCGGTCTGCCGGGCGATGTCATCGACATCCACGACGGCAAGGTATATGTCAACGGAAAGAAAGAGGATCAGAGCTTTACGCGCGATGGATACACGCCGGGCTACGTCAGGGACTTCAAGGTGCCCGCGGGGCGCATCTATGTGATGGGAGACAACCGCGTGGACAGTGTAGACAGCCGCTACAAGGAAGTCGGCACGCGCAAGATCTCGGAGGTGACCGGGGTGGCGGTGCTCAGAGTCTGGCCGCTGTCAGAGTTCGGTATTTTGGAAAGGCACAAGTAAGCTGATGAAAAAAGGAAAGAAAATCATTGCAAACAACAAAAAAGCGTGCCATGATTTCTTCATAGATGATACATACGAAGCCGGGATAGTGCTCACGGGGACGGAAATAAAGTCCATCAGGCAGGGCAAGGCTAACGTGAAGGAAAGTTACGCCAGGATCGAGGACGGAGAGGTCATATTATATGGTATGAATATCAGTCCCTATGATCACGGGAACATCTTCAACGTGGACCCGGTGAGACCGCGCAAGCTGCTGCTGCACAAGAGGGAAATCAGAAAGCTGATAGGCCTGACGACGCAGAAAGGCCTGACGCTGGTACCGCTGGATCTTTACATCAATGAAGACGGCAGGGCAAAGGTGACCCTGGCGGTGGCGCGGGGCAAAAAGCTCTACGACAAGAGACATGACATCGCCAAACGCGATGCCGACAGAAAGATGCAGCGCGCGATGCGCAAGAATGGTTAAAGGAGGAAATACCATGAGCAAGTTTTTGGATAAAGCAAAGGAGCTGGGCTCCAAGGCGGCAGACCAGGCGGGGGACCTGGCTGAAATAGGAAAGTACAAGACCAAGATCGCGGGCCAGAAGTCGGAGATCAAGGACAACGAGATCGAACTGGGAAAGTATATATTCCAGCAGTTCAAAGACGGCGAGATGGAGAACGTCCTGGATGAACAGGTGATCGATCTGTGCAACAGGATAAGCTCCTGCTACGATGAGATCGAGATCCTGGAGGAAAAGATCGAAAAGGTAAAAGAATAACGAATTCATGACAACTCGGGGGGAGAATTCATGGGGTACAGGGATAGTAATGAAGGCATCCGCAATAAGGGCCGATTTTTTATACTTATTATTGTGTTGCTGGCGCTGGCAGCCAGCACGGCTGCGTGGTGCGGGGCGAACGGGAAAAGGCATAATCCGAAGAAAGTGAAGAGCTGTTCCGGCGGCCTGCTGACCAATAGGCAGCTAAAGCTTCACCATGCTGACGAGCAGGACAAGCTGATGATTGTGGCGCATCCGGACGATGAAACGCTGTGGGGCGGCGCCCACCTGGCCAAAGGCGGCTACTTTGTGGTCTGCCTGACTAACGGCTATTATGCCAGGAGGGCCAGCGAATTCAAGCGTCTTTTGAAATACACAGGCAATCAGGGTATGATCCTCTGCTATCCGGATCTGGTCAGCGGCCGGAAATCCGATTGGGCCCTTGTTAAGATGGGTATAGACAAAGATCTGAGGACGCTGATCGGTTACCAGAGATGGAAGCAGATCGTGACACACAATCCGGAGGGCGAATACGGTCATATCCATCACAAGATGACAGACCGTGCGGTCACCAGAGTCGCTGCCTCGATGGGACGATACGACCGCTTGTGGTACTTCGGAAGATTCTATCGTAAAGGCGAGATTCCGGGCTGGCAAAAGCCGCTCAGCAAGAAGGAGCAGGCGGAGAAGAACGCGGAGATCGCGATCTATCCCAGTCAGCAGAAAGCAATCAGCAAATACTGGTACTGGATGATCCCGTACGAACACTGGATCAAGGCTGGCGACTGGGAAGATACGCGTGAATATATGCTGACGAAAAAATGATAAATATGCGGTCCGCACATGTTGTATTATGGCGCGGGCCGTGTTATTATATAATACTAATAAGCTTACCGTGGGGACGTACTGGTTTCGACAGGGTCATAGAAACGGTAGAAGCGAGCCGCAGTTTGCTCGGTCTGCGTTAAAAAGGGCACGTTAAATACAAACGCTAAAAAGACAAATAATAATTTCGCACTGGCGGCTTAGTTCCGCGCGAAGGCTGGCCTGAGTCCACCTGCAGGCACGGGGTCCAGTCTCAACCATGCAGGAAAACTCTATGCGCTTTCCCGGCCGCATAGAGGACTAACGGGATAACCGTTCAGACAGCTTGTCTCTGAGTAGTCTGAAGGGCGAAAAAAATAACAGAGACTGCGCTCGGAGAAACTAACGCGGAAATGGTTTTGGACGCGAGTTCGACTCTCGCCGTCTCCACCAAAAGTCCCTTACTCGAAAAAATGTCCCTAAAATTTTTAGGGTTCGAGTAAGATTCAATATCAGTGTATTCATTACACGAAGAAAGACCGCATCTGATTTGATTCAGGATGCGGTTTTTTGATGTCGCGATCTTGGCGAGCGCGGTTCCTGTATTCAGTTTTAGTGACCGGTTCAGTTTGGTCAGATTTTCCTTCACCGGCGCGATGATGGAGTTGAACGGTGGCCGGTATTCTTCCTCAATCTCCAGAGGAACTTCCTTGTTGCAGGAAATGTAGATCTTCTCGAAGATGGCCTGATTCATCAACCGTTTGATGGTGTCGCTGGCTCCTTTGTAGAAAGCGGCACAGTCGTCCAGCAGTTCGAGGGAGTCCGTCAGATTTTGTGAGATCTGATCGAAAGTGATATTGTGCTGCTTGATTTCATGATTGATAGCAGCCAGCTCCTTTGTGATCTTTGACTGTTCCTTCTTTAGAAGCTCCAGCGGAATGGCGTCATTGTAGTGTGCCTCGAGGAGCTTTTCGCTCTTGTGCTCCAGTGCTCGCTTCTGGCCGAGCAGTCCGTCCATCTCTGCATCGTACTTTTCCTTTTCCTTCGCTATGACATTCTGCAGTTCTTCCTCAACGGCCACCCGGACTTCATGCGGCAGTTGGATGTTCTCGTACAACTGCTCGATCTTCCTCTCGACTTCTCCGATGAGGACGTATTTGGTCTTGCAGTCCTTATGCCGTTTACTATGGCGTCCGGAGCAGACGAAGTAAGGGTATATGGTTCCGGTCTTTGACCTCTCATTGCTGACTAACATTCGTGATCCGCAATAAGCACAGTAGACCGTGCCCTTCAGAAAATGTGGATGCTTGTTGCTGCGCTCCCCGTTGACTCTGGAAGCCAAGATAATCTGGATCTTATCCCATGTGGCTGCATCCACCAAAGGCTCATGTGCGCCGGGATATTCGACGCCTTGATAGGTGACGATGCCCTTGTAGTAAGGATTTGCTAATACCTTGAAGAGAGTCTTAGCCGGGATCGGCTTGGAAGGCATCCTTGCCGTCGACCGGGTGTTGAGTCCGCAGGCGGCGAGGTATTCAGCAAGGTTCTCCACTGTCCATTCACCGGATGCGTATTCTTCGAAGGCCAGCTTGATCAGCGGTGCCCGATCCTCATCAATCTGGACGGTACGTTCCTCACGGCCTTTGTCATCAACCAGCCTGACGTTCTTGTATCCGATGGGAGCCCGACCAACCGTGCCGCCGCCCTTGATCTTTTCACCCATGCCTTTCTTTACTTCGGCTGCAAGGTTTTGTGAATAAAACTCCGCGATGGAGCTCATGATACCATGCAGCAGCATGCCGGATGGCGTCTCATCAATGCTCTCAGATGTGGATACCAGTTGGACTCCGCATTCCCGGAGCACCTTCATGATCTCCGCGTCGTCCTCGCGGTTTCGTGCCAGACGGTCGACCTTGTGGACGATCACGTAATCAACTCGCTCGGCATTTTCCTTCACATATTCCAGCATCGCTTGAAGCTGTGGCCTGTCTGCTGACTTGGCGGATGCACCTCTGTCTACAAACTCTTTACCAACCATCGCTCCAAGCGACTTTGCTTTATTCTTGTTGGCTTCGCGCTGGGCAGGGATGGAGAATCCTTCATCGTGTCCGCCGCCTCGTTCTGCCTGTCCTCTGGTGGACACACGCAGGTAGGATACGGCGAACTTCGGAGTCATGGATTCCATAAAAGCCTGCGCTGCATTAGCCATCATTGCTGTATTGCCCATAGGCTATTCCTCCTTCCTTTTGTCATCACATATTAGCTCTGTTCCGGGAATATATCCACTCATTTAGAGGCTGAATCACAAGGTTTTTCGGGCTTTTCCGAGTCCTTCTCAGCGGCCTCCCTTGCCGCCAGCAGTACGGCCTGACAGAGCCTGTGCACGTTGATCTGCTCGCGGTATTCCGGGATGAGGCGGACTTCCTGTTTGACTTTCGGCTGTTTTCTTCTTGGCATGACAGCACCTCCTTCATAGTACGGACATTCAGAAGGCACTTTGATGGGGTGCTTCTGAAAGTTCTTCACTATCCACTGGAGGTAAGGAGGGCGATTTGACGAAAAAAAAGAGCCGCCTGCAGGCACGGAGCCCACAAGCGGCGAGAAAGAATTATGACAGCATTTCATTGACTCTTTTCTGTACGGCGTTGTAATCATATCCAGCAGCGGTGAGCTTCTGCTTCCGTTCCTCACCGTTACCCCATTTGCCAGCGATTACTTCCTTGGCAAGGGTATCGATGGACTTCTTTGAAGAAGAACTTGACTTTACATCGTACTGCGTCAGCTTCCATTTTTCGATGATGCTGCAGAGCTTATCGACATAGGTGAGGCTGGTCGCATAGCCACCGTCCTTGATGATCTTTGCTGCTTTCTTGTAGTCCTTGCATCCCTTCAGGCCAGCATACCGTTTCTTATTGCCGTTCTTGGCACCGAGCAGGTAGGCAGAGTGATCTGCAATGGAATCCTCAACAGAAGGATATTTCCTGAAGTCGGCAGTGATGGCGGTGTAGCTGCCGTCTTTGTTCTGTTCCTTTGTCTTCTTGGTGTAGATGGACTTGCCATCCCACACGGAGCCAGACCATGTGTTGCCGGACAAGGATTTCTTCATACCAAAGCAGTTATTGGCTTTCTGTGCCAGCTCGGATTTACCGTAGCCGGACTCCAGAATAAACTGTGCGAGGGAGACGGAGGCAAGGATGCCAGACTTCTTTTGATCGGCGGTAAATAGAGCGCCGACCTTCTTGATCACATCAGCATCGGACAGATCTTTAAAGCTGGATGCCTTGAGCCCTGAAGACTTTGTCGCTGATCCGGCGAGCTGCTTTGTGACCTCCGTGGCCAGCTTGCCGAGCCTGCTGTAGAGCCAGTTGCCCGGGCAGGACTTGTTGGCAAACCAGCGGTGTACCGTCAGGATCATTTCATCAGACTTCGGCACATAGTTCAGTGCCTTGCTCTTGTTGCTGATCCAGAGCAGCTTCTTTTTTCCATTCCTCTTGCAGATATCCACACAGAGCTTGACCAGCGTCGCATAGACTTTGCTGTTCATCGTGTACGGTTCCTTGGTATCGGAAGCACACTCGATCGTTACGGCTCTCTGGTCATTGGCATTAGAGGAGGAGCACCATGAACGGTTCTTCTCCTCAACGTAAAGCCCGACACGGCCATCCTTATCGATGCCGTAATTGCTGGAGGCCTGTGTTGACGTCTTTGCAAACCAGCTTCCGAGGCCTTCTGCGGTACACTGGCCAACGACACAGTGGGGTGTAATGCGGTCGATGGCATGGGTTCTCTTTCCGGAGTGATTCGGGGAGAGCTTCTTGTAGACGACCAGCTTGCTGTTTGTATATCCCATTACTGCCCACCATCCTTTCCGGCACGGTCATGGAGCTGCTCCAGAACAGTCTTAAGCTGCTCCGGGATCGGCAGCCCGAGATGACCGGCGTTCTCCAGAAGGCTCACACCTTCATTGGAGAGATAAAAGAAGATAACGGCTGTGCGCAGGATTCCGACCTGCCCAATCACTTGAACATCGATGATGTTGGCAATGCCGACGAGTAAAAAAATGAGCACCTTTCTGCAGATGCCCTTGAATCCCACATTGCTTGACAGCTTCTTGTCGGCTATTGCACACATGACGCCAGTCAGGTAATCGACTATAACGAAAGCGATAAGTGCATACAATAGACCATCACATCCTCCCAAGTAGTAACCGATCCAGCCGCCGAGTCCTGTGAACACGGCCTGAATCATCAACCAAAATTCCTTCATAGCAAATACCTCCTTTACATGACTTTCCATTCATCTTTTGACTTCGGCTCTTTCGGCCAGATGTCTTTAGTAACAAGGCAAAATAAAAGAGCCCAGCCCAGCGGAATGCCGAGGCAGACTCCTGCGAGTAAAGCGATTATGCAGTTCATGATATTTTCCTCCTATAAAGCAGCTGTTGCAATATATGTTACATAAAGAATCATCTTTACCTTTGCCGCTGCGGTATGGTTGTTCCTTATCTGGAATTCTGCTGTACTTGAATCCTTGATCTTTGCTGCAAGAACAGAACAGTATGCCACATTCGCACCACTCGATGATGCATTGTCAAGGTCGAACCCTCTGATCGCAATTGGGGTATATCCGGATTTTGCAATCGAGAATGTGAACGATGACGTGCTTGATTTTGCTATGCTCTTATTATCAGCAGAAAGTGTAGCAGTAACAAAGAGCGCATTTGATCCAGACATATATTTTCCAGATGGCGCAAAACTCCCATTGGCATTGAACTTAAAAAATGCGTCCTGAGTATTGGTTTCGGATTCATAGTTCTCGTTTGTCACATAGCTCAACCATACGTTCTCACCATATGTGGCCATTGCCCAATCACCAAATTGGGTCAGAGTATCGAAAAAAGGATGCATCCCAGTATCAAGTATTTTTCTGATTTTACGGAGTGCTGCATAATCTCTCTGATATACCCAAGAGCAATTTGTTGGATGACCGGCAATTTCAACACAGCCATTCTCATCAATCGTGACGAGACGAACATTTGACGTTACAGAGGGGAAAGCGATATAAGTGTCTGTCCCATCATAAAACTGCACCTTGAAGTCATATGCGTCATCTCCGACAGCTTCTATAGAAAGAGTGTCGGTTCCAGAATTTCCGGAAAGCGTTTTTGAAGCTGAAGGCTCAGAAGGATACGTGGAGTCTGAGGCTGGTTTCATATATATTGTCATAGTTCTCTCTGATGTCGATGCCCCAGTAAGCCATGTGAGAGCTATGGTCACATCTTCACCATCTTCGTCTTCTTGGCCACCACTTGTCCTTGTTGCTGTCACTCTAAAAGTGACACTGGATGCACTTCTTGACCATGTCCCAGCATGCTGGGCTGGAGTCAAAGCACGAAATGCAGCATCACTGTTCACGATAAGACTTCCGGTTTGATTCCTTGCGCTTGGGAAATCATATCCAACAAATCCAAGTCCCTGAGACTCTGTTAGGGCTGAGGTGCTAAATAAAGAGCCAAAGGTAACGGTTGCTAATAGAGGGCATCCGGAAAACATTATGCCCATATCAGTTACCTTAGTTGTGTTAAATGGGGATAGGTTGAGCGTGGTAAGCGATGCACAACCAAAGAACATGCCACTCATATCTGTAACGTTGCTCGTGTTGAACGTTCCTTGGAATGTCAGGCTTTTCATGTTTGAACAGCCATAGAACATATTTGAAGTAACATAGTCATCAATATATCCTCCCATAAGAGCTTCCTGTTTTCCAACAACGACTCCTGTTGCAATTGTACAGGCAGTGATATCTTTTACATGATCTCCCCAAGGCCATCCGCAGTTCATGATTCCGGTTAACCAAGGTGCGTGAAGAGTTCCTGCCCCGATTGTCAGAACACCTGAGTCTGAAATTGTCCACGAACAGGTTCCACAAGTTCCACTTGCAATAGCCATTTATTTTCTCCTTCCTATGACGAGTTTCCCGTCACCCGCAACTCTTACGGAATAGCCGCCTAAATAGTAGGAGCCATTCACTTCAATGTTTTCAGATAGGATCTTGCCCGGCATCAGATAGGTATAGACTGTGCTCCCATAAGCAAACACAGTCTCATCTGAATTAATCCGCTGATGCCATCCTTCGGGTTGTCCGATAACAACGTTTTCGCCGAAACTGGCCAAAATATCGCAGCCTCTTCTGATATCCACAGAGTCATTGTCGATCAATACATTTCTGCCTGAAGGATTAGAGGGGGTCTGCTGTGACCCACTCCTCATATCCGCGACCATGATTCCGGTTGAGTCTGCTGACATGAAATTCGTCGCGGTTTTCTTTGCATTCTGCGCTTCGTTATATGCCTGCTTCGCCGCCTCATAGGAAGATGCCTTTGACACCGCTGACCAGCTGACCTCGCCGTCAGTGAAAGAGGTGAGGTCGCAGGTATACAGGCTATTTGTCGAGGTTCCATCATAAGCAGGCTCTGAGATACTCCATCCGGAAGGAATGGTCTGGTTATTCACATAGGCTTTTCCCTGCGCATCAGTCGGCTGCGAGGGAGTAGAGGAGGATGAGGAAATGCGGTAAAAGCGCCATGTGGCATTGACGTCACGCTCCTTGATGATCGTGATCGTTTCTCTTGCTTTGATCGCCATGCTTATCCCTCCAATCTTGCCTCATACACCGCCTTGCTCGATACATCTGATGCATTAACCGTCAGTGTCGCTCCGGTTCCAACAGCGGAGCTGCCGCCATCCTTGTACCACTTGATCGTGCCAAGGGCAGTAAGTGCACTCCCGGTCACTTCTGCACCGGCCTTATACACGTGTGCTGTCAGGATCGTGCTCCCGGAGTTGTTCTTGAAGATGTTACCGTTGCTGGCTGTGATGGAGATCAAGATCGCATCAACGCCGGGATTGCCCTGTGCTCCCGTTGTTCCGTGAGCCGCTACAGAGTAGCTGATAGAATCGGAACCCGATGTGTATTTGATCGTTGTCTTCGTCCAGAGATACTGTCCCTGTGCAGTTGTTGCCACAGGCGACGTGCTCCAAGTGCCGGTCGGTGCAGAGGTTCCGGAGGTGCCCACCTGATATTCCACGACGGTGGATGAGATACCGCGCCCGGTTGCACCTTGTCCACCGGTGGAGCCGTGGGCTGCGACCGAGTAGCTGACAGAATCAGAGCCGGACGTGTAGTGGATCGTTGTTCTTGTCCAAAGGAATTGTCCCTGTGCAGTCGTGGCAACGGGGGAGCTGCTCCATGTGCCTGTCGGAACAGTGGTGCCTGACGATCCGACCTGATATTCAATTGTTGTAGAAGATATCCCTCGTCCTGTAGCTCCGGTCTCTCCGGTTGCTCCTGTCTTTGCAATAGCAAAGGAGAAGACCTTGTTGATCGTGACAGAGCCATCCAGCACAACCGGAATCGTCACGACGCCGCCAGATGCTACGCTTGTGGATACTGTAATCGTGAGCGTCTTTGTGTTTGCATTCCAGCTGGTCGTTACACCGGAAGGCTTGGTGATCTGGGAGTTATCGACGGAGATGGTCGGCTCCTCATCACCGCGCAGCGCTTGAATGACTGTGGTGGTGCTCTGCTGGGTCGCAATTTTTCCGTCCTTGTCTCCGGCAAAAGTGAATGAGTCATTTGTCAGGTTGACGGAATAGCCATCGGTAAGGTCGACGACTGTGATTTGATCTGAAGATTTGATTGCCATTATGCTTCCTCCTAATCCGTGATTAATTCACACATGAATGTTACTTTGGTATCGACTTCCTCCGGCGTCAGCGTCAGGGTGAAGCCGTCATTTGACAGCTTATGATCACTGTCAACGATAATGAAAAAGCTGTCATCGCCGAGCCTCTGCCAGTACCACTGAAGGTGAGCAGAAGCTCCAAATGTATTCCTTAGATCAGTAATGTTTGTGATCCGCTGGCCACCGATATATACAGCTACCGACAGCACCGTGTTTACAGAGTTATTCTTAAAGACCGTACCCCGGGAAGAGTCGATCCGGAGCACGGCTGCATCAATTCCATCTTTCAGCGAAACAGTCTGATCTCCAACTGTGATCTCGGCACCGGAATCTGTCTGTCTTGTATGGATATCCAATGTTGTCAGAAGATCTGACAGCTTCTTGTTCTGTCCGAGGGTGACCTTGCTGCCGCCAATATTGATCGCATCCGGGATTCCATCATTGTTGCTGTCATAGAAAATGATGTAGGCATCCTCGCCGCCGATATATTGTGGCCGGGTGGATGAAAACTGGATCGATTCACCGAAGGTTGCCACCAGATTCCCTTGCGCGTCATAGACCTTCATGCCGTCAGCTGCGAGCAGGATCTTGTAGCTCTGGTTATCGTTGGTCACCCACAGTCCGGCATTCGTCAGCGCCAGATGGCTCGCCACATAGTTTGATACGGCCTCGTCCACAGAGGTCAGCTCATAGTAGCCCTGATCGGAGGGATTTCCTTGTGGGCTTACCACGACATTGTAGCTGTCGCCTTGCCTTGTGAAGTAATATTTGCCGGGCACAACCTCAAGATCATCTGTAGGTGCGTAGCTTCCATGCTCGGATATCCACGTCAGGGTGCCGACCACATCCTCCACAATCGAAAGCTGAGAGAGGGCACCGTTTGCTGCTCTGTTTGCCGTCCTTGCTGAACTGGCCGCGTCCTCTGCGGCTTCTTCCGCTTCCACAGCTTTTTCATGTGCCTGCTGTGCTGAGGCAGATGCTTCTTCGGCTTTATCGTGTGCTCGCTTGGCAGAGCTTTCCGCGCTGTCTGCAGCTTCCTTGGCACGCTCGGCTTCCTTCTCGGATGCTTCTGCGATTTTCACAGCCTCGAAAGCCTTATCCCTCGCCTTATAAGCCTCCGTGTTATCAGTCGGTGGGGAGGAGGCGTTGCCGGTAAGCCAAGCTCTGCCGCCGCTCACCCTGACCTGCACCATATCACCGGGATTGGAGTTGCTCCCGTTTGCAGAGGATTTATGTAGAGAATTTGATAAACTCCAGATGAAAGTCGATGATATGAATGGAATCCTATCGGGGATCCTTCGGATCGGAACCATTTCAAGTGTGGCAACACATTGGATACCTAATATCATAAAAGAGTTTGAGAAAAAGTATCCGAATATTGAATATGAATTGCTTTTGGGAGATTATGAAGAAATTGAGGATTGGATCGCATCAGGAAGAGTTGATTTTGGATTTTTAAGGCTGCCTGCCGGAAAAAATTTTGAAACAATAGAATTATTAAAAGATGAACAGATGGTAGTGCTTCCAAAGAATCATCCGTTAGCGTGTAAAGATACATTTCCGGTTTCGGCTTTAAATGATTATCCGTTTATTATGCTTGAGAAAAGTGTAAAGGCAGAGATTACTGATATTTTTATTAAAAACCATCTTACACCACGACCAAAGTATACGACTTTCGATGACTATGCGGTCATGTCTATGGTGGAAAAGGGATTAGGGATCGGGATTCTTCCCAGGCTGATTCTTCAAAGACAGGCCTTTGATATCGAGGCAAAATCCCTCGATGTACCTGCATTCAGGATGATAGGTGTGGCTATGAAACATAAAAGCCAGCTGTCACTCGCGGCCAGGAGATTCTTAGACTATCTGGAATACAGATAGAAAGAGAAAGATCGACTTGGATACTGTGCTCAGCCTTTCTTAGTTTCGGCAAGTTTGATCTGAATCTCTTCCATTCCTTTTTTATCCAGGGTGTAATGATGCATGCAGATCAGATTGATGATCCAGCTGATAAAGGGCATTCCGCAAAAAGCAATAATACCGACCCAGAACAGTTGCGGTGAACCGGGCGTATTGACTGTCGGATATGCTTCTTTAAACCCGATTGCAATGACAAGAGCGGCGACGACAACTCCGTTGAGTGACGCCATGATTTTATCCATGAAACTGAATATTGATCCTATCATCGTTGGAATGTATTTTCCGCTTCGGAGCAGTTCGTCATCTGAACAGTCCGCACACATCGGCAATGCAATGCTGTTCAGCACGCTCATAAAGCCGCCGCGTACAGCAATTCCTGCTGTCAGTACAATTGTGAATACACCCCAGGTACTAAAGCTGAGCGTGGTTGGATCAAATATAATAAACGAGATAAAGATGACGAAATTGGCTATTATTGCTCCATATGTTCCAATGAGAAATGCTTTTTTCTGACCGATCTTCCGTGCCATTCCGATAACGATCATTGCAATTATCAGACTGGGCATGAAAACGTACATGCTCATCTTCCCGGAAAGCTCATAATTGCCGCAGATTATTCCATAAACAATCACGACAACGGTTGCGTTTGTGGTAACGGAAGAAAACAGTTCATCCGTTCCGGCAGAAATAACAAGACTGCGAACATTGCGGTTATGCCTGAGAACGTCCAGAAAGTCACTCCAGTTGATTTTTGGCTGTGCCAGGCGTACATTACCATAGAATTCCGGCCTGTCTTTGGACCAGATTCCAATCACCGCCAGAACTGTACACACTAGCGAAAGTGCACATGTAATCAGGAAGAACTCCCCGAACATGGAGTGATTGAAGTCTCCGTGTTTTGGAATTAAATAGTTGCTGACCAACATGGCGATTCCGACATAGAGCAGAATGTTGATAACCATATCGAACATCGACAGGATCGGTCTTTGTTTCGGATCATTTGTCAACACGGTCTGCGCTGCGCGGGTAATGCAATACTGAAAAGTATAGCCAAAGACATATAAAACGTAGCAACTAGTAAAGGCAGCCGCTCTAAAAGCGGGCAAACTTCCTGCAAAATACAGCAGCACCATAGCGCCGATCATGATCATATTGCCCAGCACCATGAAGGGACGAAACTTTCCAAAGCGCCCCTGTGTCTTATCCACAAACCAGGCAGCGATAGGATCTGTACATGCATCCAGGATGTTCATTGCCAGAATAATTCCAGACGTAAGCGCAACTCCCAATCCCAGTACGCCTGCTGCATAATACGAAATATAGCTGAGCAGCATCCAGTAAAGATTAACAGCTGCGTTATTCAACGAAAAGAATCCTATTTGCCATACATGAGCCCGGTTATATTCAATCTCTTCAGTCATTCATTTCTCCTTTTGACACCATGACAAAACTATTACCAAATTTGTGAGTCCACCTTTTATTTTACATGATATAATGAAATAAAAAATCCTGCAATCCCTTACATCTCATTGCTTGGACTAAAATGTAACAGTTTCATGAAAGGACGCTATGAAATACAAACTTAACAATCAGGAACTGGATTCTGTAGAACTTAAATGTCTGGTCGTCAGTCAAGGCCTGAAGGTCGGCAGGGAAGTGTATAAACGCGGCAGAAAAGACTGGGCAATGAGTCCCAATGCGCTTTGTTGTGACAGCTTCCTTCTGCCGGATGATACTGTTGTCATGGCGACAGATCTGGGAATGCATCTTTCTACAGTTTCATCCATGTTCTCGTGGGATAATATCAAACTGCTGAAATATATGAACAGTATGAAAACAGATTTCTCCCTTGAGATTCGAGACCGGCAGCCGGTCCTCTGCTATAAAAAAGAAGTGGTTACTCCGGTAAAAATGCTTCCACATACTGACTTCTATGACCAAAGATGCAAGAGCGGAACACCGTTCATGGGGAACAGTGTTCTTCTCGGAGACGATTGGGTCGCCTTTCAATGCCTCTGGCCCTGCGACTTTGCCAGAGCAGGAAAACCTTGTCAATTCTGCTATTCGGGCGGGCAATATGCTGCCTTGGCACGCAGAAATAAGCCGATGCCGAAAGTCCCCTCTCCTGCCGATGTTGCCGAAATCATAAATTGGACAATCAACAGAAATGAAGCAAACAGCATTCAGATCACCGGCGGTTCAACTTTCGATCCTGTTGTTGAAGAGCGCTACATCACTGCTTATCTTGATGCTATCAATGCTGATGTCGGTCGTCAGCGTATCTCAGGAGAAATCGTTCTCTACATTACACCTCCATCAGACCATAGTGTGATCGACAGATATTTTGATCTTGGTGTTGATTCCATTACCTGCAGCATTGAAGTCTGGGATGATGCACTTGCCGAAGAAATAACTCCGGGCAAACGTCTTTTTACAACCAAAGAACGTCACCTTGATGCATTGGAATACATTGCTGGGAAATATGGCCCCAACAAAGCCTTCTGTAATTTCATCATAGGCCTCGAACCCCTGGAGAGTCTGGCTGCAGGCGTCAATTTTATGGCATCACGTGGTATTGTACCCAACGCTTCAGTCTGGATGCCGATGGGAAAGCCTGTCCGCGGAACCATGACCCCTCCCGGACTTGATTTCTTCCGTGCCTGCAAGGGACTCTTTGCGGAAGCTTATTACAAATATGATTTAATTCCTGCAGGTCTGTGCGGCGTTAATACATGTGTTGAACGTGACATCTGGAGATATATACATCCTGAGAAGTGATCAATACGTCTTCAATCATGCTCGTATAGCGTCTTAATCATATTTCATTACGGAATACATCGTTTACGGCGTCAATTCTGACGCCGAAGTTGTTGTTCAAACAACAGCCACGATAAAGACAGGATGATATAATTACAAAGTTGAAAGCGGTGATATCATCCGTGTTTCAAAAGGCGCATCTGATACAAGTGTAAAAGCAGAAGTTCAGTGCGGTCTAGAGGTTGTTTTTTTGTGAAAAGGTTTTTGTTATGAAGTCCAGAACGACACGCGTTATTTTTTGTATTGCAATATCATTTGCAATGATTTTGGCATCCTTTGGAATTATTGCTGCAGGGCAAAACCAGACTAGTGCCGGCACCTCTCAGAGAAACGTCAACGATGATGTTTTGTCTGATCTGAAAAGCGGGGATGCGATTCCCGGTCAGTACATGGTTGAAATGAAGGATGGGTCTGTCAAGCTCGTTAAGACGAAGGATCCGGATGCTCTGAAGAATGACAGAGATGTGATGACTGTAGAGCAGAACCGCGTTGTGGTGGCCACAGATTTAGACCAGGTGAAAGGCCGTAATACAGAGGCTCAAGAGGTTACCGGGAATCAGGTAACCGATATGCAGTACGGGGATACCATGGTAAAGGCGCCGGAAGCCTGGGATAAGCTGAAAAGTGAGAATACCGAAACAGTGAGGGTGGCTGTTATAGACTCCGGAATTGATCCCACTCATCCTGACCTGGAAGGGAAGGTACTGCCGGGGACAACAATCATCAATGAAAATGCCAGCGGCAACAAGTATGCTGATGACGGCAAGGACGATCACGGTCATGGAACCCATGTCGCCGGAATAATTGCGGCAACTATAAACAATAATTTTGGAATAAACGGCATCAGTGGAAATGTAGATGTAGAGCTGCTGCCGGTCAAGGTATTAAATGACAGCGGCTCCGGATCTACATATGATGTAGTTGAAGGGATCAAGTATGCGGCTGATCACGGCGCCAGCATTTTGAATATGTCGCTGGGCTCCAACAGCTGGAGCGCAATAGAAGCCGATGCTGTCAGATATGCTCAGAACAAGGGCTGCCTCATAATAGCAGCTGCCGGAAACGACTCTATTGATGTGGCCGACGAGTATCCCGCTTCTTATGACGGAGTAATATCCGTCGGCTCGGTTACCGCAACTGAAGAAAGATCATATTTTTCAAACTACGGTGAAACCCTGGATGTGTCGGCACCGGGCTCCTCCATTGTGAGCACGATTCCCAAAAAGATTGCTATGGAACAAAGAGCACAGGGCGCGGCAGTATATGGCGATGATAAGGAGGGTTACTACATTTCATGGAGCGGGACATCTATGGCCACTCCCCATGTAGTCGGAGTGGCAGCTCTGTACAAAGCACTTCATCCCGAGGTGACCGGAGCTGACATCGGCAGCCTGTTAATGTCAACCGCCAGAGATGTTGGCAATGTAGGAAAAGATATAGAAACAGGATCCGGGATCGTGGACGCCAACGCTATGCTGGGTGGTGAGGTCACTAAGGTACCGCTGAAAGTAACGGCACCGAAAGGGGGCACAGAGCTCTATGAAGAAGTGACTTTATCAGCCATGGTTAATCCTACTATGGACATCAGGACTTTAAAATATTACCTGGATACAGAATCCGATGACAATCTTGTATCCACTGTTGACTGCTCTGACGGAGGCATGTATTACGATTGCAAATGACAAAGTTTCCGGAGGAGTGCTCTAAATATAATATTGAAGGTGTAGTGGAGAGTTGTGAAAATATCCTAAAATGGGAGGATGAGTATGGGGAAAAAGATTGAAAATTTAGTGGATGAGGGACTTAGAGTATCCTTAGTTGAAACCGCTTTTTTTGATGGTGACTTAGAAATTCCGTATGTCAATGCGCCGAAAGACATTATTATTCCGGATGGGCTGGTTCCGTTCTCATTAAGAGAGCGGAGTCGAGATGATCGTGACTTTGTTTGCTTTTACGAGCATGATGTAAACTTTCGAGATGTATTGACTCGCACAGAGGATTTCGTAGATGATTTGAAAAGATTTCCGGGAATTATAACTCCGGATTGTTCCTTATATGTTGATGCGCCTCTTTGTGTACAGCTTACTAATATCTATCTTAACAGAGCAGTGGGATACTATTTTCAAAATAAAGGGCTTTATGTCATCCCCAATATCAGATGGGGTGATGAGCGGACTTTTACAACAGAAATATTTCGCGATAAGGTGGCTTTTTTAGGGGTAGATAAACACAGCATTGTATCAATCGGTACATACGGGCAAATACAGTCTGCAGAGTCAAAGCGTTTATTTAGAGAAGGCTTGATTGCTATGCTAGAAGAGTTGGAGCCAGAGGTTGTGTTAGTGTATGGTTCCATGTCGGACAAAATATTTCATGGATTGCTTAATAAAGCCAGATTCATATCATACCCAGATTGGACAACGCGAATGAAAAATAAATTTATTTGCGAGTATAATGGTAAATTTCAGCATTGAAATAAGTACAATATGAAGGCGATGGCAGTAGGGAAACTCGGATGCTCTTGCATTTCATGCCTTGCAGCTCGGGATAACTGAAGCGTCAACCGGCAGCTTTTGAAGCCGGGAAGACGTTTGCAGAAAACTATAAGGATTTCAGATTCGATCAAGTCGATTCTATATAGTCTGAAAGGCCAGGATCATACTCTCTGACCCTGGCCGTAAATAATAATTTTATTTGATTTTTACGCGTTTGATCGCTGACCATGCGCCGTAGTATTTAGCTGTGCCGACTTTCTTACAGGCACGGACTTTGACGTAATAGTACTTCCTGGACTTCAGCTTTTTGATTGTCTTGTATGTGGTCTTGCTGGTGGTGTACTTCCAGGTTTTCGAGCCTTTCTTTCTGTATCCGATCTGATAGTAAACGCCGCCGGTTGCTTTCTTCCACTTCACGGTGACTTTCTTATAACCGGGTTTCGGCGTCAGGATGGACACTCTGGCCAGACTGATCTTGAAGGTCCTGGTTACGTAGTTGTCGTAGCGGCCCATGCCCTGTATCCACAAGCAGTATGTGCCGGGAGTGGCAGGGGCATTGCGCAGCCAGTCTCCTTTGCTGTTGCGCCAGTACACATCGTAATCAGTACCTTTGACAAGTGTTTTTCCGTTTGCTGTTTTGATGGATACGGAAGGCTGCTTTGCCTTGCCGTTATAGGTAAAATTTGTTGTCCCGCAGGTGACTCTCTGCTTGCTCAGATCCTCCGAGGCAGGCTTTACATATCCCCAGTGCATGGTGACCGTTCCATCGGGGTTAAGCGTCTTGGTATACTGATCGGCAGCTACCGGATTGCCCTCAAAAATGAAGGTGTCAAACTTCTCATTGTCAAACCTGTAGCCTTCCTTTGGCTTTAAGATAATGAAAAATTCGTAGGAATGACCATATTCCGGAAGATCCCCATCTGCATGAATTTCTCTGCCGGTCGCCGTGTCTTTCCAATACTGATCGATGATCTGAACCTGGTCATAAAGAAGGCCGGCTCGATCAAGGGCTGTGGTAAAGGCCACGCCGTAGAACGGAGACAGCTGTGTCCATACGCTGCCGATGTCCATGTAGTCGATCACTTTGGAGTCGCCGGCAGGCACATCTTTGCTGCCGGGGTAGAGCTCCGCCGGCCACCAATGACCATGCTCCAGTCCATGCGCAGCAATCCTATTGCTCATATTCAAGGTGATGCTGATGGCATCATCTGTCCTCTCAATGGCATCTTCCGAAATGTAGAAATACTCCGTGAAAAATTCCTCCAGCGTTGTGAGGTCGTTATCGACCTGCCACTCATCAAATGCCTTGCCGCTTTCGGTGGAGGCGGGAATCGGAAAGGTATACGTATGGTCCCTGTCATCTACGTAAATTTTGTCCGGAAGTTGTGCACCCTCCGCAAAACGCCATTTACCGGTGTCCATTCGTTCGTAGCTCAAATCTATAGCGTCCCGCTGGTTGTAGACCCGGGGAGCAGAGTACACAGCTGCCCAGGCCCGGTACATGACGACATTGTTTTCATTGTAGCCAAAGCCGTTTAATGTAGTGCTGGTCTTGTAATTCATGGTGTTGTATGGAGTGGAAATCACAGGGTGGTCTCCGTCGTAGCGGTACAGTCTGGTATAGGAAACAGAACCGCTGCTCAGTTCGCCGTCGATTTTTACAACCGGATCATCTGCCCTGTCGGTGAAGGGGATCGGCATGGACTCTGTCTTCAATGGGGTAAAGAGAACCTTTGCGTCGCCGGGCTCCCCATCAGGACTGTACATATAGATGTCGTCGCCTGTGGCATTGTCAAGCTGCAGGATCTCGGCGGTAAATTCATCCTTGCCATTATCCTGCCTGGCGGCAGTGTAGGTGGGAACCACCGCAATGGTATCCCCGGGCAGAATCAGGGCATTGCGGCTCCACATATCCCCGCCGGGAGCCAGGACATGATCGGCACTTTGGGCTTCCTGCATACGTTCTGCCTGCCACCTGGTCGCGGTCGGGGCGGGATCTGTCTCTCCTTCTGCAACAGCGGTACCGGTCAGGCCAAAGCCCAGGGTCGTGATCATAGAAAGACTTAGCAGAACTGCAGAACACTTTCTGATGATTCCATAGCTTATATTGGCAGCACGATTTCTCATTCTCATCATCTCCTTTTGAATCATAACTGTCTCTGTATTTTACAGAGGCTGCTTCGTATTTTCAGTTTACCATTATGTATTTTTTAAAAGATGATAGTTTCCGTTCTGGCACTGTCCAAATCGGAAATCCTTGCTATACTGAAATAAGAACAGATTTGCCGGGTGATTGCGAAAACCCGCTCCTGTATAACAGGGAATAAGCTTATCAACATGCCTGTATATTTTCATCAAGAGGTTCTTATGAAATACTGTGAATTACTGAAGTCCTATATGGATCAGATCGGCTGCACTGCCAGGCAGCTTGGCGACCTTGCCGGTCTCTCTCCGGCTACGATGAGCCGGTACCGCTCCGGAGAACGGGTCCCGGATATAAACTCCGCAGCCTTTAATGATCTTTGCGTGTCCATTTCAGCCCTGGCAAGAGAAAAGGGCATCGCTGCCGGCGAAGCTGCAGCAGTCCGAAACGCTTTTCTCGACTGTACAGATGTCGATGATATCGACAAAGAACAATTAAGGAAAAGCTTCAATCATCTTATCGAGGTTCTGGATATCAATATCACCATGCTTTGCCAGAACATCAATTATGACAGTTCCACGGTGTTCCGGTTCCGGAGCGGCACCAGAAATCTGGCGGAACCCGCAAAGTTTGCTGCCGCCGTGAGCAATTACATTACCCGGGAAATGGATGATCCGCAGACGATCCGCCGACTGGCCGGGCTTCTTTCCTGTCCGGCGGCTGCGCTTTCAGAGAGCACCGTCAGGTACGCACTTCTGAAGGACTGGCTTACTCAGGATCATGGCGGTGAAGAAAGTGAAATCAGTTCTTTTCTGGAAAAGCTCGATGGATTTGATCTCAACGATTACATCAAATCCATACGCTTTGATGAGATGAAAGTCCCGCCAGCCTTGCCATTTCAGCGTACCGGTTCCAGGAGCTACACCGGCTTGCAGGAGATGATGGACAGCGAACTGGACTTTTTAAAGGCGACGGTCCTCTCCCGATCGAAAGAGCCGGTCACTATGTACAGCGATATGCCGATGGGAGAAATGAGCAGAGATGCGGATTTCCCCAAAAAGTGGATGTTCGGCACGGCCATGCTGTTAAAGAAAGGCCTGCACCTGAATCAGATACATAATCTTGACCGTTCCTTTGAAGATATGATGTTGGGGCTCGAGAGCTGGATCCCTATGTATATGACCGG
Organism: Anaerovoracaceae bacterium; assembly: GCA_050953405.1. Lineage (GTDB taxonomy): Bacteria > Bacillota > Clostridia > Peptostreptococcales > Anaerovoracaceae > RUG100. The sequence continues at coordinate 340,811 of JBMNMP010000003.1, forward strand.
CCGGATCTCACCGGAGAAGCTATCCGTGGTCATCACACGGAAGGCCGCTACTATCTGACCGGGAACAAGGCAGAACTGGCTTATTATAAAAAAAGAGCTGCCGATCTGTTATCGCAGGCCCTGCCGCTGATGGAGATATATCGTGAAGAAGATGCAGATCTGTTTTCAGCCTTTCTGGCGTCTGATGCAGAGCAACCGGGCAAACGGCGGAGCATCCTGACTGTGCCGCCTTTATATACCATGCAGAAGGAATATCTTTTGAAAATGCTGGAGAGACGCAGCCTGGATCCCGCCGCAAAAGACAGGATCCTGCAGCACGCAGAAGCAGAGCGTACACGGATCGAGAAGATTCTTTCCGGAGCCGCTGTTGTAGAAGACGAAATTTCAGTGTTCATGGAAGAAGAGTTTGCTTTAACGCCTCCCCGGTTACCGCTGGTGTTCGACTTTATCGATGAAGAGATCATATACAGCCGTGAGGAATATCTTGCTCACCTGACTCAGACGAGGGATTTTGCCAAAGATCATGCTGCATATCGTGTGACAGAAACAAATACCAGGGGATTTTGCAATCTTCAAATCACGATGCTTGAGGGGAAGTGGGCAATGGTATCCAAGAACAATGCACCTGCGATCCACTTCGTTATCCGTCACCCGAAACTACGGGCTGCTATCGAAAAATATATACCACCACTGGCTGATCGGGATGGAGACAAGCTGCTGTAATGCCGAGGGAGGTAAGAGACCTAAGAGAATATCAATGAAAGAAATGAAGAGAAAATTCGATTAAATATGGGATTTTCTCTTGTTTTCTGATATATTTCACCAATTAGTGCAATTTGTTGTGATATAATAAGTTATAAAATATGAGAATGTGGAGAATTCAATGAATAGTGAGACGCGAAATGGAATTCTGTGACTCTGCAGTTCAAGCGGATGATGCGGAATAAAGTTTTCGGGTTTTGCTGTCAATGAAAAAGGGAGAAAGCATATGAAATACAATAAGAAAGTGCGGATACTCGTTCTTGCCATATCTTTTCTGCTGACCATCGGCTTTACTCCGCAGTTTGCGATAACGGCCATGGCTGAGGGAACTGCGGGAGCGCAGCAAACCGCTGAGATTACGGCAGGAAGCGGCGGAGAACTGTCAGAGAAGGCCGGCAGCAGTGCCAGCGGAAACGAAAACACCGCTCAGGATAATGCGGTCAATGATTCGACCGGCGGAACAAACGGAACCTTGATCAACTCCACGGATGGAAGCAGCAGTTCCACCGGCCTTAAGACGGGCGCTCAATCCGGTACGGACAATGCGCTCGCCTACGGTTCCAACAATATAGCCGATGAGACAGCGACTGTCGATGCGATCTATCTGAACGGCAGGACCGGAAAGGACGAAAACGACGGAACTTCTCCCGAGAAGGCGGTGCATTCCTTTGCCAGGGCGAAGGAGCTTGCGGCAGCGGATGACCATATCAAGACAATCTACATCATCGGAACGGTCCAGGTCAGCGGCGATGTTTCACTTGCCGGAACGTCTGCCGTGATCAAGCGTGACAAGAGCATGACAGATTACCTGTTCATGGTTGCCAACTCGGCGACTTTCCATGATATTACGATCGATGGAAACAGCCAGGAGGTCACTGCAAAGTCGTCTCTGATTCATGTCGTCTATGACGGAGAGGTCACCATCAATGACGGAACGGTGCTGGAAAACAACGTGATCAGCAACAAGCCCTCCGTCATCAGTTCCAACGGCGGCGCTATCAGTGTGCAGGTCGGTACGCTGTATATGAACGGCGGCGTGATCCGGAACAACACGGCGTGTATCGGCGGAGGCGTCTGCCTCCAGCGCGCCAAGATGTATATGACGGGCGGTACGATTACCGGCAATCATGCACTCAATGCAGTGGATGATCCTGACAATCCTCCTATTCCTATGCCCGGCGGCGGCAAGCCTTCGATGATTGCATCCGGTGGCGGCATCGGCGCATATTCCGTGCCTTTTGGACAGGGGCTTAATAAGAGCAGTACCATCAACCTGAGCGGCGGGCTGATAGACGCCAACACCTCAGAAGGAATGGGCGGCGGCATCGGACTGGGACACGATCAGGCATCCGACAAGCTGGTTCTGAATATGACCGGAGGCACGATTTCGAACAACACCTCCAAGGAATGCGGCGCAGGAATCTTCCTGCAGTGCGGCGCCAAGTACAAGCAGGCGATTGCCAATATCAGCGCCGGCAAGATCATCAATAATCATATGCTGGGCGGCGGCGTCGGAAGCGACGCCTTTGGCGGCGGCGGCATCTACGTCAACGGCGCGCCGAATAACCTCAGTGGATACGTGAACGCGGAACTTCACCTGAAGAATGCAATCATCACAGGGAACAGCGCAGCGGTATCCGGAGGCGGTTACGCAGCCTGCCCGGTGTCCAAGACCCATATCTATCTGAAAAACGGTTCAGCATTTTACGGCAATACAGCGCCGCTCGGCGCAGAGCTCTATATCATCGGCAGCTATGGTTTTGGTACACACGCCGGAACCCCGGAGTATACCATCAGTGACACCATGCTCGGCGGAGAGCCGTATAACTGGAAGGACAACGACGGAGTCGAGGTCCCGCTGAACAAGCTGGAAGGGAAATTGAACGCTTCCAAGAATGAGGAGCTGGCCCTGCACACCGACGTCACCTCAAGTGATGCCGCGGAGAGCCTCGCCACCGTCTGGATCACGGGAAACACCTCGACGACCAGAGGCGGAGGAATCGGAAGCAACGGTACGGTCACCGTAGGAGAATACGATACGACAACCTTACACGTTTCCAAGACGTGGTCGAACGATGACGCACAGAACCGGCCATCCTCGATTCAGGTCAATCTCTACCGCCACATCGAGGGCGGAGACTCTGTTTACGTCGGCCATGAGACCATGACCCCGGATCAAAACGGAGCCTGGGAACTGACATTTACGAACCTGCCGAAGGCGGATCCCGATGACAATACCTACATCTATACAGTCAAGGAAGAGCATATCGACGGATATGCGGCAAAGATCACCGGCAATCAGCAAGACGGCTATACGATCAACAACGACACGTTCGCATCTGTTTCCGTCACCAAGACATGGAAAGACGACGACAATCAGTACAAGACGCGTCCGGATTCGATAATCGTCAACCTGCTTGCAAATGGAAAGAAAGTCGACTCCAAAACGGTGAAGGCATCCGATGAGTGGAAATGCACATTCGATCATCTTGCCATTAAAGACGATGAAGGAAAAGACATCACCTACAGCGTGAGCGAGGAGAAGGTCTCCGGATACGAGACAGAAATAACCGGCAGCGTGGACGATGGCTACACGATCACAAATACGAGTACCTATGTTCCGCCGGTCTCCGTATCGGTCACCAAGTCCTGGAGCGATAACGACGACCAGTACGGCATGCGATAGATGTTAACGCGGGGCAAAAATATTCCAAATGGCTTGATGCCAACACGGACAGAAGCGAACAATCACTGCAAATATCAGCATATGCAAGAAATAGGGGCGATCTAAGAACTGCAAAAAGGACGGAAGCGTGGGCGGAGAATTATTCTGCATACATGGACGGCGGAAAAAATAAGAATAAATTGCCCGGCGAGATTGGAAAAAAGATAGAAGAATCGAACAAGAGGGCGTATACAATTTCTACCGGCGAAAGAGAACGCGCATATTCATATATTCAAGATGATGGGAAAAGGGAACCGGGCCATGTTAATTTGCCGTTAGTAAACACAAAGAAATATCATGATAAATATGATAATCTTACAATGCATAAGGATGTAAATGAAAGCCTTTATAGCGAATCAATGAAAATTTTAGGGGAACGCAATAACACTGAATTTGAAGATATTGTTGCGATTGATGCAAGAACCGGAGCAAGGCTTGTAAAGAATAGCGCTGCCTCTGCTTACGGAGCAAAACATCAATGTGGATTTAATGGGAAGGAGCAGAGCTGGCTTGAGGAAAGAGAAGGGATGTATGAGGTCTTGCACAATCATCCAAACAATTCGGTTCCATCCAGAGACGATATTCGTAAGTTATTTGAACGAGGTAAGCAGTCTGCATCAACAATAAATTGCCATAATGGGGACGTGTATCGGCTTGAGAAATTAAAACCGTTTGAAGGTATTGCTCTTTATGAAGAAAAAGTTTATAATCATGCTAAAGAGGAATACTATAAGTTCCCTGATGATAAAATTGAATATGAAACATCTATGAGTATGATACTGGAATGAGAGCTGGTTATTTAAGATATATGAAGAGGTGATTATATGGCGAATCGAAAACCAGAGAAGATAAAGCCTGAAGACATATGGGATTATTATATTGATGATAGTAAGATGCCAACGCCAGAACAAGTGGCTTCTTTCGCAGACACAAGCGAGATCGATAAAAAGTTTGACAAAGAATGCGATCAGATAGCACGAGAATTTGGGCTTTATAAAAAAACGGATATTTGAATAAGAAATAACATTTGAACTGAATGGTTACCGCTGGTCACGGACTGGCGGTATTTTTAGTAAGGAGAAAAACCATGGCTTACGATGATATGGAAGTCATCATGTATAAAATACTGGCATATCTATACAAGTGCAACAAGGCGGGGAAAGAACCGGAGTTCCTGGACTACTGTGCCGGTGGGGCACTGATCAAGACGAACCAGGCATACTGGAATCAGATCATGAAAGAACTGATTGACCTGGGGTATATTCGCGGGTTCATAACACGAGAAACAAAAGACGGGTTGCTGATCCAGCAAAATTGCCCACAGGTTACGTTTGCCGGTAGAACGTTCATGAATGAAAATAGCGGGATGCAGAAAGCAAAGGCATTTTTAGGAAGCGCCTTTGAGAGCATTTTAACGGCAACAGTTGAGGCACTTGTAGCATCAGCGCAAATGTAAATACTAACCCTCGTGGAGACACGGGGTTTTTTGATGCAATGAAATGGAGAAACGATGAGATATAGAAAACTTCCAGTTATAGTTGAGGCATTCCAACTTGATGAGCGCCCACTCATCGCAGAAGATTGGTTTTGGGATGCAGTGTCTGAGAACCAGGTAACAACACATAATTTCGGCAAACACTATCCTGAAGCTTGGTGCGAAATAAAAACCAAGGAAGGAATTATGACCGCAAGAACCGGAGATTACATCATAAAGGGGATCAGAGGCGAATTGTATCCTTGCAAGGGGGACATCTTCGAGCAGACCTATGAGAAGATCGATAGTCAAAACAAGGAGGAACAATGAATGACAACACGCTGCCGATTATGGCGGTTATGTTCGCTCTGACAGCACTCGTTGTAAATGTACTCAGAGTACTTGCATGAGGACGGGAACGATGATGGCAGCTATGCTGATGATAATGGCAAGCACAGAAATGATTTTGCTGAACCTGGCATCTTTCTTTGATGTTTTGGAATCTGAGGCCGCTGTTTCGGCCATAGTTTTCAGGCTGAGCATCTGATTTTTGAGTAGAAGATATTCATCTACGGAGATCTTTTCGTTGATCAAATAAATCCTGCCCTCTTCAGAAATTGAGACAGTATCGATATCATTCCAGCTCCTGAATACAGATCCGTCTGATTCTGATCGAGATATGCGGGTCGTGCTTACATAACCTAATTCATTAAGATACCGCGCAATTTCTTTTTCTTCAGCGGGCAAACTCTCAAATCGGACACTTTCGGTTTTGAGCCGTTTGAGAAAATCGGATTGCTCTGTGGTTAATCGATCCATCGTATTATCCTCCTTGATGATATTGTACACCGGATGGAGGAATAAAAGATAATCAAGGACACTGCAACAGGTGTTCTTTTTTATATGCCGGAAGGCGAGTCCAGGCGTGGATGACGTTAAAAGCTACGGAAAACAGTCAAGCATTAGCACTATAACTTATGGAGGTAACATAATGCACAAGAACAAATTGATAAGCCGTTTTGCACCGATGATGGCACCCGATGGGGATGCTGGAGGCGGGCAGACAGGTGACGCACCCGATGCCGCAAATGAGCAGCAACAGGAAACCGAACACGGAAAGGACGATAAGGAAGCGCCTAAGTATACTGATAAGGACGTGGATGAGATAGTCAATCGCAAGCGTGCCAAATGGCAGGAGCAGCAGCAGAAAGCTGTGGACGAAGCTAAGAAGCTGGCACAGATGGACGCCCAGCAGAAAGCAGAGTACGAGCGGGACCAGCTGCAGAGCTTAATAAACTATCACGGTAAATAAAAAAGCGTTCCGGCATTGAAGTGACCTCCTCAAATTAGATTTGGTCTAACTTGAGGGGGTTAGTACAGCATCGGAGCGCTTTTTTAGGTACACCGGGCGGCGCACGTTTCTAACCGGTGAAAGTAATTTATTCATCTGCCAGCAGGAAATCAGTCAGCAGGATGATTTTGATCCCGTCCCGGGTGACCGGGTTGGTGCAGCTTGCTGCAATGACCATCTTTTCAAAGTTGTCTTTGACCATGCGGAGCGGGGCGAGCTCACGCTCTCTGGTGTTGGGATCATCCAGGTTTTCGGTTACCTGAATGTATTTTTTCTCCCGCGCATTGGTCGCTATGAAGTCGATCTCAAGGTTCCCGATCTTGCCGATAGAGACATCATAACCTCTCCGCAGCAGCTCGAAGTAAACTATATTCTCAATCATGTGTCCGGTGTCCATGTCCCGCAGACCCAGCAGATAGTTTCTAAGACCCAGATCTACGATGTAGTACTTGCTGAGAGAGCGCAGATATCCTTTGCCCTTGATGTCGAAGCGCTTGATTTCATAGAAAATATACGATTCCAAAAGAGTATGAACATAGGCCTGGATGGTGTGCACGGACGGTTTGCTTTTGCTGCCCGGCGCCAGTAATTTCTCGTTTGACAAAGTATTGCCGATGGAGTTGAGTGAAGTGGTGTTGCCGATATTGTCCGCGAGGAACATTATGATGCGGCGCAGCAGATCCGGATTGGTGATGGTATGCTGCCCGCGTCGGCGTTCGCGCTCCATTATATCTCGCACGACCACGGTGGAATACACTCCGTCAAGTACGATAAAAGCTTTATCCAGATCCAGGCCCACATCGGTGATTCCCGGCATCCCGCCAAAGCGCATATACGCTTCCAAAAGTTCCGATACAGCATAAGCCTCGCCGTTGGAATCCGTGATACGCTTCCTGGGCTCTCCGGTCAGCGAAGTGCGGTTGGAGACGGTGTAACCGTTGAATTCCAGAAATTCACGAAAGGATAAGGGCAGCATCTTGATCTCGACATAGCGTCCGGCAAGATAGGTGGCGTACTCCGAGGAGAGCAGGTAAGCGTTGGATCCGGTGACGTAGATGTCGGAATCCAGATCTACGCGAAAGGCGTTGATGGCATCCTGCCAGCCTTCGATCCGCTGCACCTCGTCGAAAAACAGGTAGGTACGGCCATCGGGGGAAGCCTTTTCCCTGACGTAGTTATAGAATGCCTTCGCATCCATATCTCTGTAGTCCATGGACTCGAAGTTCATCTCGATGATCTGATCCTCGCGGATACCGCTGTCGCGAAGGTGTGCAGCCATGAGCTTTAAGAGGCTGGATTTTCCACACCTCCGTATTCCGGTGACGATTTTCACCGGCTCCGTATCCTGGAATGCGATCAGGCGATTTAAGTAAAGATCGCGCGGATGGAGTTGTGTAGATGTCTTCTGCATAGAGGCCTCCTGTTCTGTCTTGCATCCAATACTTCATTACCAATAAGCTGTGCAGAATCTGTCGATTCTGCCGGGAAAGCTCCATGTATATAATAGCATAAACTCCTCAAAATAAAAAGTTTTTGCAATGAACTGCAAAAACTTATAAAAATAATAACTTTGTGCAGTGAAATGCAAAAAGTTGCGGAAAAAGTATATTGACACGGTGTAAAAAACGCATATATTATATATTTACACCGTGTAAATATGCAAAGAAGGGAGAAACGATTTTGCCAAAAGGATCGCCGGAGCTTACTGAGAAAAGAGAGAACGAAATACTGGATGCCTGTGAGAAAATCTACCGCATCAAGGGTTTCTATGGTGTCAACATCAAAGAAATCAGTTCGCAGGTCAGCATGACCAGGCCTGCTATCTATCACTACTTTGAAACAAAGGAAGAGATCCTTCTGGGTCTTTTGATCAGGGAATACGATCAATGGTGTACAGAGCTGGAGAGCGTTGCGGACGATGCCGCTGCAGATACCAGAGAAGAACTGGCGCAGCACATGGCGAATACGCTGAGTGACAAGGAAACACTGCTGCGCATCCTGAATATGAACCTGTACGAGATCGAGCAGAAGAGCCGCCTGGAAAGACTGACAAAGTTCAAGGTGCAGTTCCAGAGATCCATCAGGCTGCTGAACAAAATCATCGGCACCTATCAGGAGGGAGCAGACGAAAGAGAATGTATTGATTTCTCAGAAACATTCTCTGCGTATCTGTTTGGCGTCTATCCTTTCACCGCGCACACGGAAAAACAGCTGGTAGCGATGCGCATGGCGGGCGTCGCTGTGCATGAACCGGAGATCGGCGACATGGTATATCGGGCGCTGTTGAGAATGCTACCGGACAAAGATATCGCTCGTAAGAAAGAATAGAGTCTGGAATTGGAGGTAAACGTTAATGAATGGAGAAACAATGAAAGCGGCGGTCCTCGCAGGGCCGGGGAACATCGAAATAAGAGAAATCCCTGTCCCGGAAGTGGGGCCGGGAGAGATAGAGATCAAGGTTTCTGCATGCGGTGTATGCGGCAGTGACATACATATGTGGAAAACAGGAAAAGGCTGGAACCCGAAGCTGACAGAGAATTTTGTCATGGGGCACGAGTTCTGCGGTGTGGTGACCAACGCCGGTGACAGTGATTTTTCGGCAGGCGACAGAGTCGTGTTCTGGGCCAACATGTACTGCGGTGAATGTGATATGTGCAAGGCGGGTCAGGAACAGCTGTGCCGCGAGGTCAACGGAACCAACTATATCGGATTTGTACGCAACGGGGCTTATGCGGAAAAATTTGTCTGGAGAGCCGGCAATGCATATAAGCTCCCGGACACGGTCTCCGATACCGCTGCCGGCCTGATCGATCCGCTGATGGTCGCTTACCATGCGGTGCGCGAGTCGGGTATGAAACTGCACGACAAGGTGCTGGTCATGGGCAGCGGTATCATCGGACAGCTGACCGGCGGCCTTGCAAAGAAGGCGGGCGCCTCTTATCTTGCTCTGGCAAAGAGGAACGACCGCAAGCTGGGTCTTGCGAAAAAAATAGGAGACTTTGATGAGTACTTTGACAGCTCCGCGCCGGATGCCGGCGTGCTCATGAATAAAGCGACAAACGGCGGTTTTGACATTGTGTTTGAATGTGTGGGCACGGAAGAATCTCTGGCGGCCTGTATCGATGCCGTAAAGCCGGGCGGCAAGATCGTGAGCGTCGGCAATTCCATCAGCGATACCATTCAGATTTCGCTGAACAAGATCGTACTGCGTGAAATAAAGCTGATCGGCTCTGTTTCCTGCACGCGCAGGGAGTTTGAAGAAACGATAGATCTGATCGCTTCCGGTATGCTGGATGCGGACAAGTACGTTACCGATGTGATGCCGCTGGAGGAACTGCAGCATGCTTTTGAAAGACTGACTTCCAGCACCGACCCGGTCGTCAAGATAGTCGTCAGGCCTTAAAGCGGGGCATGACGCTCAGAACACAAAGTGCAGCAACAACATGTAGCAGACCGTGCCCCCGGCGATGGAGAGCAGCATTTGCCGCTTCCAGATATGGAGGGCTCCGGTGACCATGATGGATATGAGTTCCGGGATCCCGTGCGAACCGGTCAGTATGTGTACATCTTTGAGGCAGTAGATCACCAGCATCCCAAACACTGCAGAGGGAAGGAACTTTCCCATGTACTGGATGAATGCTGGTGTTTTTTTATTTTCGCTGAATATGATGAATGGCAGGAAGCGTGTCGCCATGGTCCCCGCTATGCATATGCCGATGGTTATGGCTTGCTGTGCAAGAGTCATCAGATCAGACCTCCAGTCTTTCCAGCTTCTTCTTTGACGCGGACAAGACGGCAATGATCGCCAGCATCGTGGGGATCATAAAGGAGTCGGAGCCAAAGAATATGAGGCAGATCGCAGAGATCAGGAGACCGATGCAGGATGAAACGTGATTCTTTTCCTTCATCCATTGTTCCAGAAAGATGACCACAAACATTGCCGTCATCACAAAGCTTATCCCAGAGGTATCAAACTTCAGCAGGGAACCCACAAGTCCGCCGATCGTAGCCCCGGAAAACCAGTACATATGGTTCAGCAGAGTCACGAAGAACATGAACCAGCCTTTATCGATATGTCTCGGGATCCTCGCCGTATAGTTGATCGAAAATGTTTCGTCGCACATCCCGAAGATCAGATAATATTTTTTCCAGCCCATACCTTTGAACTTGTCCAGCATGGAAATTCCATAAAAGAGATGCCGCGCCTGGATCAGGAGCGTCATCAGGAGCACCTGTACAGGCGCAAACGGGCTCAGCAGCATCTCGACGGCGATGAATTCCAGGGAACCGCCGAAGATCAGCAGACTCATTATCATGGGATAAACAAAGGAAAAGCCGGAAGCGTTCATATATATCCCGTAAGCCAGTCCCAGGAACCAAAAGCCCGCAAATATAGGGATCGTATATGGAAATGCCGCTTTGAATGCTTTGAGTTTCATATAATTATCACTCCCCTGTTGAAGTTATAATGTACATATTGTAAAATTAAAATTACGAATATAAGTTTAGCACTGTTAAATATAAATTACAATACGAAAAATAAAACATCACAAAGGTATGCGACAATGGAAATCGGGAAAATCATAGCTCATAATCTGAAGAAGCTGAGAGAAGAGAGGAATCTGAGCCAGAGCCAGCTGGCGAAGATGGCGGATATCAGCAAGGTAGTGGTCTCCCAGATCGAAAAGGGCGACTCAAATCCTACCATCAACACCATATGGAAGCTGACTGGGGCCCTGGGTCTGCCGTATACCAGCCTTTTGGAAATGGAGAGCACGAGGACGGTACATGTGAAAAGGGAAGATGTGTCCGATCTCGCCGAAGATGAATACCACATCTTCAACTACTATTCCAAGAATGAGGACAGAAACTTTGAGGTCTACCGTGTGGAGATGGAAGGCGGATGTGACCATACTTCTATCGGGCATTCCTCCGGGAGCAACGAATACATACTGGTGACCGAGGGCGAGATCACGATCGTTGTCGATGAATGTGAATATAAGCTGCGGAAAGAAGATGCTCTGTTCTTTGATGCTTCGGTGTCCCATCGATACATAAATAATAAGAAGAGCACCGCAAAAATGACCCTGATCATCCAATATGTATGAGCCGCTGATTTCTGAAACAGTGGGCGGCGGGAACGAAAATCACGGAAAATGCAGCTGATGTATTGACAATAACAGGGAATGTGCTATCATCTATTTATGGCATATGCCATAAATAGATGATTTATTGAGGAATGATCATGCCGAGACCGAAGAAAAAGAGAACCATATTTCATATTCCATACAGCGACAAATTTTCACCCAACAGGGAAGAGCTGGGTTTTGTAGAATTACAGCTCGATGAACTGGAGGCCATACGCCTGACAGATCTTGAACACCTGGATCAGGGTGAATGCGCCGCCAGGATGAAGATAGCGCGCACGACGGCGCAGAACATCATCAATGCAGCGCATGAAAAAATCGCGGATGCGCTGGTCAATGGAAAGACCATTTACATCTGCGGCGGAGATTTTGAATTTGTCAGAGACGACGAGACGGGGTGCTGCAGGAATATCGTGAGGAGCATAGAGCGCATCGGCGGCATGGAGCAACAAAACAAGGAGGAAAAAAACATGAAACTAGCGATCACATACGACCCTGAGAACGGTGAAGTTTTCCAGCATTTTGGAAGGAGCGAATACTTCAAGGTCTACGATGTAACTGATGGCGTGATCACCGGCTGTGATGTCAGGAGCACTGACGGCAGGGGCCACGGGGCGCTGGCCGGCGTACTCCAGGAACTGGGATCACAGGTGCTCATCTGCGGAGGCATCGGAGGCGGTGCACAGCAGGCGCTGAGAGAAAACGGGATACAGATCTTCGGCGGAGTCAGCGGCAGCTGCGATGAGGCAGCCGCGGCCTTTGTCGAGGGGACTTTGAAATATCAGGAGGACATCATGTGTGAGCACCACGACCATGAGCACACATGCCATCAATGAGCTTATGAACAAGACAGGATTTGGATTTCTACGACTGCCCTTTGATGAAAACAAAGGCCCGGATGAAGCAGAACTGCAGGAAGTGAACGACCTGGTCGATGCTTTTATGGAGAAGGGCGGAACGTTCTTTGATACATGCTATACATATATGGAAGGGCACAGCGAAGAGTGCATCAGGAAGTGTGTAGTGGAGCGCAAGCCCCGCGACAGCTTCCGGCTGGTGGAAAAGCTGCCCGGCTACGAATGTCACTGCTACGAGGACTGTGAGAAATACTTCCGTGAGGAGATCGAGCGCTGCGGCACTGACAAATTCGATGTCTACATGCTGCACTGGCTCAATGGCGAAAATTACCGCATTGCTCAGCAAGTTGACCAGTTCAGATTTCTGAGATGGGTGAAAGAACAGGGATATGCCGAGCGCATAGGGTTTTCGTTCCACGACAGAGCATCGCTGCTGGATGAGATACTGACTGCTCATCCCGAAGTCGATGTGGTACTCATCCAGCTGAATTATCTGGATTGGGAGTCAGAGGGCATCGAATCGCGAAAATGTTACCAGACTTGTCTGCGCCACGGAAAGCAGGTATTCGTGATGGAACCGGTGAAGGGCGGCACGCTGGCCAATCTGCCGCAGCAAGCATCACAGCTGCTGCGGCAGGTTCATCCGGACTGGTCGGATGCTGACTGGGCACTGAAGTTCGTTCAGTCGCTGCCGGGCGTGGAAGTCTGCCTCAGCGGTATGAACGATATAGCGCAGATAGAGGCAAATCTGAAGGACGTCGAGCCGCTGAACGATGAGGAACTGGCACTGTTGTCGCGTGTATGCGGGATCATCGGATCGAACACGGCGGTCCCCTGCACCGGCTGTCGCTATTGTGTCGACCACTGTCCCTGCGGTATCCCGATCCCGGATTATTTCAAGATGTACAATGAAATCAGGCGCGACCCTGAAGAGGGTTGGAAGATCAGGCCGGCCTATGCAGAGCTGGCCGGGAACGGAAACCGGGCCGGCGACTGTGTGTCCTGTCACAACTGCGAGGAACATTGCCCGCAGAACATAAAGATCGCCGCGGAGATGAAGAACGTGGCCGATGCTTTAGAGTGATTCCGGTTTTTCAGGCGGTTGCCTGACCGGAGTCTTTGAGAAGGCGACCCAGCGATGACAGCATCGTGCGGTCGCTTTTTATTGTGGAGCCCGTGGTCGTCAGCATGTTGCCGGTGATGGCGGCGCTGGCTCCGCTCTCGAAGGCGCGGCGTCCGGAATTTTCCAGGAGACCGCGGCCGGCTGCCATGCGTATGTCGGCTTGCGGGTCGATGTAGCGGAAGAAAGCTACCGTGCGCAGGATCTCTTCTTCACTCAGCTGCGGCAGGTGTGCCAGCGGTGTCCCCGGAATGGGCATCAGGGCGTTGAGCGGGATGGAGTCGACCCCCAGTTCTGCCAGGCTGACGGCCATGTCCAGGCGGTCCGCCCAGGTCTCGCCCATGCCGATGATCCCGCCGGAGCAGACCCGCAGCCCTTCATTTGCGGCGGCTTTGATGATCCTGACCTTGTCGTCGTAAGTGTGCGTGGTGCAGATGTTGGGAAAATTACGGCGTGAAGTCTCGATGTTCTCGTGGATGCTGGTGATGCCTGCGAGGTGCAGCCTGTGGAGCTGTTCCCCGGTCAGCAGTCCCATGGAGGCACATAGCTTCAGGCCGGTTTCCCGGTGCAGTGAGGATATGGCGCCGAGCGCCTTTTCAAAATCCCCGCCGTGCAGCCGGCGGTCGGCGGTGACGATCGCAAAGCGGTCGACGCCTTCGGCTTCGTTTTCTTTAGCCGCGCTGACGATATCACCGGTGGGCAGAAAGCCGTATTCTTCACAGTGGCTGCGGTTGTGTGCCGACTGAGCGCAGAAGGCGCAGTTTTCGCTGCAGCGCCCCGCTTTTCCGTTGATGATGGTGCACAGGTCGACGTGATCCCCCGAAAAGCTGCGGCGTATCATGTCGGCTCCACGGCAGAGCTCATCGAGATCACAGCTGATGAACATCTCCAGGTCGTCATCCCTGGTCAGTCTCCTGCCTTCGATTATTTTTCTCGCTAATTCGATCATATCTATATGAATGCTGCAGTGATGCAGCTCTCCTTTCCGGATTTTAGTATAGAATGCAAAGTCAGTGTTGTCAACCTATAGTGAATGTACGGTTGACAAAAACGGGCGGAGGCGGTAATCGCTCTGCAGAAAGGGAAAGCTTGTGTTATAATTGACGAAACGCATTTCTGCAAAGTCGGCAGCGCAGCCGCCGATAATGAAAGGATCGTTGGAAATGAATGTTTGCACTCTGCTGAAAAAAGTATCCGCAGTTGTTCTGGCATCGGTATTCGCGTGCACGATGCTGTGGTTTGCCGCGCCGGAAACGGCAGACCGTGCCGCGGCAGCAGCGGAGTCCAGGATAGTGAGGCCGACCGGCGATGCGGAATACAGGGACGGCGAGGTGCTGATCACCTTTGAAGATAAGGTGAGCGAGAAGACCGCCGCACATGTTGCTGACCAGAACGACGGGAAACTGGTGAAGACGGCGACCCTCGGCAGCGGCGGCTCAGCACAGACGGTGGCCGCTGTGGATACCGGAAAAGCACGGCTGGGAGCGGCGATGGAAGATTTTGCGCGCGACAGCAGAGTCGAGCGCGTACAGCCCAACTATATATACCGCACGAGTGCGGTGAAAAAGACCAGGAGCTGCCTGGATCCGCTCTCCTCAAAGCAATGGCAGCTGGAGGCGGTGGATGCAGAAGGCGCCTGGAAAGCGATCGATGACCACTATGCCGGCGGCGGCATCGAAAAAGTCAAGGTCGCTGCACTGGACAGCGGGGTCGACAATATAAATCCAGATCTCAGGATAAATCTGAAAAAGTGCATGAACACCGGGGGCGACGGCGATATCTACGATACTTCCACAAAGGATATCGAGTCTGACAAGGGTCACGGTACACACGTGGCCGGCATCATAGGCGCCGACAGCAACGGCAGCGGCGTGACCGGGGTGGCTTCCGGGAAGAACAATGACTACATAGATATGATATCTATATGTGTATTCACCGAAAACGAGAGCGGCGGTATCGGAGCCGATGACTGCGACATCATCGACGGCATCCACCACGCAGTCGCTGAGGGAGCTCGGGTCATCAACATGAGCTTTGGCTGCGGGGCGCAAAATGATAAGGACATGGAGGATGCTGTCAATGAGGCGACTGCAGCTGGAGTCACTGTTGTCTGTGCGGCCGGTAATGAAGGCGGCGATTTTGTCGCCGATTGGCCGGCGGCCTGCAGGAACAGCATCAGCGTGATCAACTGTGATCCGTACCTGATGACCAACGATGAATCCAGTTACGGCAGCACCTGCGATATCGCAGCGCCGCGGACTGACATATACAGCACGATAAGGAGCGACTACAGTCCCCGGGGCAGCAGAACGAAGCCCGGGTACGGATACATGTCAGGCAGCTCCATGGCCAGCCCGCAGGTGGCCGCCGCTGCGGCTCTCCTCTATGTAGCCGATCCGGAACTGACGCCGGCAGAGGTGAAGAACATACTGGAGAAGACCAGCCGCGATATGTATCAGAGCGGATGGGACAAGTATTCCGGTTACGGATGCGTGAATGCGGGCGCCGCTGTGCGTTATGCGCTCGGCAGCGGAAAGAGAGCCGCCGCAGCCACGGGAACCTATATGCGCCATACATCGACCAACTATCACAGCACGATAATCCGCTGGAACAAGATGTGGAAAAAGGTCTACTTCAGCGGCATGGCCGGCAGCCCCCGGTGCTATTCGATATACAGGAAAGAGAACACTCCCTGGCCTTACTATAGCTATCAGGCCACAGCGAGGGGCACCGATATCAGACTGAACGGCCTGAAGACCGGCGCCAGATACCGCTACCGTGTATCTGCCGAATGGATCAGTCCCATGTCCGGTGAAGCCAATGGCAGCATCATGGGAGAGGTCGCTGTGTCGCCGTCCGTGGGTACCGCTTCGCTGACAGCGAGGGCGCTGAGAGGACAGCGCAAGGTGAGCTGCCGCTGGAAGAAGGTGCCCGGAGCCACGGGATACGCTCTGTATCGCGCATACAAAGCGAATGGAAAATACAGAAGAATAAAAGTCAGCGGCAAGAACGGGCGCCTGTGGACCAGTGCCCGCATGAAGAAGGGCAGGAGATACTACTTCAAGATGAGTGCTTTCCGCAGAGTCGGCAAGAAAAATATCTACGGTCCCTGGTCGCATATAAGGGGAGTCACTGTTAAATAAGCCCGGAGACCGAAAGGGCACAGATACAAAGGAGCAAATCAGAATGAATGACGCAATCAGAACAATGATCAACGCCATGCGCGAACAGATACTTTACAGCTATCAGCTGGATGGTGAGAGAGGCAGGAAGGCCGAAGCGCTGTTCGTCGAGGTCGAAGAGGCCGGAGAGGATGCACGCGACATGGGCGACTTCATGGATCGCTGGGACAGCGAATATAACGCAAAATATGTGCAGCTGGTAGAAGAACTGGAAGCAGAAAAAAAGTCAAAATAGACCCGCAGGAGTTCTTCTTGTGTACCAAATGGTATTGAAGGACTGTTTTCAGGGTGTTATAATGTTACCAAATTCGAGGAGGTTATTTATTATGATGAACAATGCAGCTTTAGCGGAAATGACAGAAGCAAAGAGACAGGTAGAGTCTTCACCATTCAGCAGCAAGATGGCAGTCATCACAGGACCGGCAAAGGCCTGGGAAGTGGACACTACGCACGTTGATATCACTCATGGACGTATGTCTGTAAGACTGTGGAAAAAGCTGTAGACTCTCTTAGAGGGATCATATTCAATATACAACGCTTTACGGTGCATGACGGACCGGGCATCAGGACAGAGATATTTCTGAAGGGGTGCCACATGTGGTGCCGCTGGTGCGGCAATCCGGAAAGTCAGTCACTGAGACCGGAAGTGGGTGTTTATGCTACCAAGTGCATCGGGGCAGATGTCTGCGGGATGTGTCTTGAGGCTTGTCCTCTGGATGATTGCCTGCAGAGCGGACGTGCCGTGGCCACGGGAGCGGAGAAGACTGTTATCGAAAATGCAGTCGTCGCCGTCGACCGTGAAAAATGCACCGGGTGTATGGCCTGTGTAGAGGCCTGCCCGGCGGATGCCCTCAAACAGTGGGGCGAAGAAATGACGGTCGCCGAGGTCATCAAGGTGATTGAAGCCGACCGCGACTTTTACGGCACAGATGGCGGGGTGACGCTTTCGGGCGGAGATCCCCTGATGCAGCCGGAATTCTGCCATGCGCTATTGTTGAGTTGCCGTCAAAAAGGCATCGGCACATGTCTGGAATCCGAGTTTCAGTGCGACTGGGAACGGGTAAAAAACATAAGAGATGTTGTCGATATATTCATCAGCGACATCAAGATCATGGACAGCGAAAAGCACCGCAGATGGACCGGAGCGGGAAACGAGCGGATACTGGAAAACCTGAAGAGGCTGTCTCAAACGGACAGCCGTATTATGCTACGATTACCGCTGATACCGGGCATCAACGACGATGCCGGGAACCTTGACGAAACAGCGCGCTTCATTTTGGAAGATATGAAGGGGCGCGTGGAGATATTACAGATACTGGGATTCATGAGGCTGGGTGAAGAAAAATACACTTCGCTGGGTCTGGCTTATCCCATGCATGACTTGAATGTGGATAAAGACGCGTTGAACCAGAAAATCAAAGACACGGTGGAATTTTTCAACGCGAAGGGAATACCGTGCAGTACGAAGGGAAGTATGCAGAAAAATGATTAATGCAGAAACGATGAAAAACAGGAAGAGCGGTAAGCCGACAGGTACAGAGCCGTTTGACAAGACCTACGGCACCGGATATGACCAGAACCACGGTGACTGGTCACCATACCCGCGCGTAAACAAACTGCGCAAGGTCTTTCTGGACCGTGAATTCAACATCGACATCCAGAGGGCAAAGCTGATAACAGAAGTATACAGGGATCATCCGGAACTTTCGGCCAAGATGAAGACCGCTCGTTCGCTGGAGCACATCGTCAACAACGTGGATATCGAGCTCTATGATGATGAACTGATCATAGGCGGCATTGCTGCACCGGCCAAGGCGGCTCCGATATATCCTGAGTTTTCTATCCAGTGGATCATAGACGAACTGGAGGAAAACTCGTTCCATACCAGAGAGCACGACAAATTCTACATCACTGAAGAAGACAGGCAGGAGATGCTGAAGATCGCCGAGTTCTGGAAGGGCAGGTCGATAGCTGACGAGATCGACAGGAGGATGTCAACGGAACTGAAGAAGGGCTCCGAGCTGGGATGGAAGATCTACATGACCAATCTCTATCATTATGCGGGCATCGGTCACTTCTGCATGGATTATCCGAAGCTGATGCGCATAGGATTCGAAGGCTTTAGAGAAGAGGTTCGCCGTGCACGCGGAAAACTGGATCTGGAGGATGCGGATTTCAAGGAAAAGAAAGAACTGTACGACGCCATGGAGATAGAGCTCAATGCGGCGACATCATTCATTGAAAGATATGCCGATGCGGCCGGAGAGGCAGCAGCGGCTGAAAAGGACGAAAAGCGCAAGAAGGAACTGCAGCAGATTGAGGCTAACTGCCGTCAGGTAGCTTCCGGCCCCGCGGAATCGTTCTGGCAGGCCCTGCAGCTATGGTACTTTGCGACCAACATCGCGCTGATAGAATCAAACGGCCATTCGGTCTCCTACGGCAGGATGGATCAGTGGCTCTATCCCTACTATGAAAAGGATCTGGAGAAAGGCGTCTCTAAGGAGTTCATGCAGGAACTGCTGGAGTGCACTTACATACAGATGGGCAATCCTTCAAAGCTGAAGGACAAGCAGACTACATCGGTCAGAAACGGCCGCGGCTGGGGAGGCGAGAGCCTCACGATCGGCGGAGTCGATGCCGATGGAAATGACGCCACCAACGATCTGACATTCATGATGCTGGAGGCTTCTGTGCACACCAGGATGATGAACCCCTGGGTCTGCGTCAGGGTACACAAGGATATGCCTTATGAACTGAAAGTAAAGACTATCGAATGCATCAGGGCGGGATACGGACATCCAAAGCTCTACAACGACGGAGCCGCGATACCGCTGATGATGAATAAAGGAATGAGCCTTGAGGAAGCCAGGGACTACGCGGTCGTCGGCTGTGTGGAACCGGATCTGCCGGGCAGAGAATACGGCTGGCACGACGCAGCTTATGTCAATGTAAGCAAGATCCTGGAGCTGGCCCTGAACGGGGGACGCCGCATAGAGGACGGAGCTCAGCTGGGTCCTGACAACGGCGATCTGACGACGTTCAAGAACATGGACGAAGTGATGGACAGCTTCCGCAAGCAGATGGATTACTGGGGCAGCAACATCGTGGAACAGATCAATCTCATCGATGATATCCACCGCGAGATGAAGCCGCTGCCGTACGCCTCCCTCTTTGTATCAGACTGCATCGAGAGCGGCAGGGACGTCAGCGAAGGCGGCGCCAGATACAACTTCTCGGGCCCGCAGGGCAGCGGGATTGCGACATGTGCGGACAGCCTCTCGGTCATCAGTCAGCTGGTGTTCGACGAGAAAAAATTCAGCGGACAGGATTTCCTGGATGCGCTCAAGGACAACTGGGAGGGGCATGAAGTGCTCTATCGCCTGGTCAACAGCAGCAAGATGCACCACTACGGAAACGATGACGATTATGCGGATCGCTATTTCCAGGAGGTCTTCGACAGTTACTGCGATTCGATCGAAGTCAGGCCCAACAGGCGCGGCGGCTATTTCACACCGGGAGTTTATTCGGTGAACGCCAATGTAGGCATGGGCATGAACAGCGGAGCCAGCGCTGACGGCAGAAAGGCCGGAGAACCGGTATCCGACAACATGGGACCGGTGCACACGGCAGTGGCTTCACATGACCGCAAGGGCCCGACAGCTATTGCAAACTCGGTCACCAAGGTCAACCACAGCAGGGCCACCAACGGAACTCTGCTGAACTGGAAGTTCCCGCCGGAATGCGTTGCCGGCAGGGAAGGCAGGGACAACCTGATCAGGTTCTGCGATTCGTATTTTTCGAAGAAACCGATACACTGCCAGTTCAATATCATGAGCACGGAGACCATGAAGGCGGCGCAGCAGCATCCTGAGGATTACAAGGATATGCTGGTGAGAGTCGCCGGATACAGTGCCTACTTTGTGGAACTGGGCAAACCACTGCAGGATGACCTCATAAACAGAACAGAATTGTCATTCTAAACGAGATCAGGAGCCGGCGCCGTGAGACGCCGGCTTTAATAAAACGGCAGAGCAGTTCCTCTTCTTCGCAGGGGGAGAAACAGTGAAGAAATAATGTAGATATTGTGAAGTTTGGAAAATAATAGTGACATCCGCTTTTCATTTCTATATAATGAATCCGATGACATTATTTCTTGGTCTTCAGCGTCTCGGCTTTCGGGCCGGGCGCTGTTGTTTTTTGAGCATTTAACGCGCTTTTAACAGAAACAGGACCCCGGATTTAACAAAGGAGATGTAATATTAGCAAATGGAAAGGAGGAATGAAATCATAAAATACGAGACAATTAAAAAGAAGAAGGAAGTGCTGGCTTACATCAGAAAAGGTGATCAGATCTTAGGAGCTATGGGGTTCTCAGATCATGCGGAGGCGCATGTGACTCTGGTAGCCGAAAGAGCGGCCACGATACTGAAACACTTTGAGCGCCCGGATAGGGAGATAGAGCTGGCAAAGATCGCGGGCTTCATGCACGATATCGGGAACTGCATCAACCGCAAAAATCATGCGGAATACGGTGCGCTGCTGGCGAACGATATCCTCAAAAAAGCAGGCATGTCCACGGAGGACAGACTGACGGTAGTCTCCGCGATATCCCATCACGACGAAGGTACGGGAATGGCTTTTGACCCGGTCAGCGCAGCGCTGATAATCGCCGACAAGACGGATGTAAGGCGCAGCAGGGTGAGACCGAAAGAACGCTCTACATTCGATATTCATGATCGGGTGAATTATGCGGTCACCGGATCGAACCTGAAGTTCAGCAAGGACAAGAGCTGTATATCATTGAACCTGCAGATCGATGAGAGCATCTGCAGCATGTACGAGTACTTTGAGATCTTTCTGGGACGCATGGTCATGTGCAGACGCGCAGCCGGCATCCTGGGTACAAAATTCAAACTGATGGCAAACGGACAGAAGGTTCTCTGAACCGTTTTGTTTTTTTTTTGCGCTGAAATGCGGCAGCTCCACGGATAGCGGTTTGTTGTCCTGTCAACTGCAAAGTGTTATACTTCTAAAGTGTAAGTTATATAAATAGAAAAGAAGGTGCACAAGTAATGGCATTCAGACACAAGAAAATCGGCAGGAACGATCCCTGCTGGTGCGGCAGCGGGATCAAGTACAAGAACTGCCACATGAGATTTGATGAAAGAATAGAAAAGATCAGACAGGCGGGACATACAGTGCCCGGGCACGAGCTGATCAAAAACGAGGAGCAGATAGCGGGCATCAGGGAGAGCGCGAAGATCAACATCGCTGTCCTGGATGCGGTCAGCAGGGAAATACACGAGGGCATGAGCACGGAGGATATCGACAAGATCGTCTATGAGGTGACCACCGCCGCGGGTGCGACACCGGCACCTTTGAATTTTGAGGGCTTCCCAAAGAGTGTATGCACTTCCATCAACGATGAAGTGTGCCATGGGATACCGAATCCCAACGCCATCCTCCACGACGGCGACATTGTCAATGTTGACGTCTCCACCGTTTACAAGGGATATTTTTCCGACTCATCGAGGATGTTCTGCATAGGCAGCGTGTCCCCGGAGCTGAAAAAGCTGGTAGAGGTCACCAGGGAATGCGTACAGATCGGCATCGACCACGTGATCCCCTGGACGTTCCTGGGCGACATGGGCGATGCGATACATCAGCATGCGCTGGACAACGGCTACACGGTTGTTGAAGAATTCGGCGGGCACGGATGCGGCGTCGAATTCCACGAAGATCCGTTCGTGAGCCATGTCGGCAAACCGGGCACCGAGATGCTGATGGTGCCGGGAATGACGTTCACCATCGAGCCCATGGTCAACATGGGCGGCCATGAGATCGTGATGGACGCTGACAACGGCTGGACGGTGTATACCGAAGACGGTCAGCCGTCAGCGCAGTGGGAGGTCCAGGTCCTGGTGACCGAGGACGGATGTGAGGTACTGGCTTACTGATAAGCCAAAGGAGCGTATAGATGAGAAAGCAGCTGCAGGATCTGAGAAAAGCAATGGAAGAAGCCGGGGTGGATGTATATCTCATACCCTCGGGAGACTGTCACAATTCTGAATATGTGAACAAGCACTTCAAGTGCCGCGAATACGTGTCCGGTTTTACGGGATCGGCGGGCACGCTGGTCGTCGAACGCGATTCCGCGCGCCTGTGGACGGACGGACGTTATTTCCTCCAGGCGGCGGATCAGCTGGCGGGCAGCGGCATCCAGCTGATGAAGATAAACGAGCCGGGCGTGCCCGGGATAGTCGAATATCTCGAGGCAAAGGCTGAGGAAGGATCTTACAGGCTGGGCTTTGACGGCAGGGTCATCAGTGCGGGCACAGGCCGCAGGCTGGAGGAAGAGCTGGTTACCAGGGACGTAGAGCTGGTCTGGCAGCAGGATCTGGTCGCTGATATCTGGCAGGACAGACCGCCGGTCGAGGCTTCGGAGATATATTCGCTGCCGCTGAAGTATACCGGGAAAACTGCAGAGGAGAAACTGGCTGCGGTGCGCGGTGAAATGAAGAAAAACGGAGCCGCTCATCTGCTGATCAGCGACCTCACAGAAACGGCCTGGCTGCTGAATCTTCGGGGATCCGACATTGAATGCACCCCCGTCTTTTATGCGTTCACCATAGTCTCTGAAGAGACGGTGGAGCTGTTCGTGCTGGATCCGGCGCAGTTCGAGCGCGATCTGGCGGGAGAGCTGCCCTTCGTGCAGGTCAGAGCTTATGACGATATCTACCGGGCGCTTGCTGACCTCGGAAAGGGCCGCATATGGATGTCGCCGGCGACAGCCAGTTATGCGCTCTGCAGGACGCTGGCCGATGCCAACGATGTTCTGTGGCAGCCGACACCGATATCGATGATGAAGGCGGTCAAGAACGAGAGTGAGATCGCGAGTACCAGAAAAGTGCATCTTCGTGATGGCCGCTGCATGGTCAGCTTTATCTTCTGGCTGAAGTCAAACGTGGCCGAAATGGAACTCTCGGAGATAGAGGCCAGCGACTGGCTGGACTGGGAGAGGTTCGATGCCGGTGAGTGCTACGACCTCAGCTTTCCCACGATATCCGGATACGGCGCGAACGGCGCCATCATACACTATCAGGCGACGGCGACGACGGATGCCGATCTCAAGCCGGAAGGCTTTCTGCTGGTGGACAGCGGCGGTCAGTACGATGGCGGCACCACGGACATTACGAGGACCATATCGCTGGGGCCGCTGACGAAGAAGATGAAGGAATATTATACGTACGTGCTCAAGAGCCATATCGCGCTGGCGACGGCGGTATTCGAGCCGGGCACCACGGGACGGGAACTCGACAGCATTGCGAGGAAGCCGCTGGCGGATCAGGGACTGGACTTTAATCACGGGACGGGACACGGCATAGGGCACATGCTCAGCGTCCACGAAGGCCCCAATACCATCAGCCGGAGGGGTGCGGAATGCGCCATCGTTCCCGGCATGATCACTTCCAACGAGCCGGGCGTATATATAGAGAATGAATTCGGAATCAGGCTGGAGAATGAGATACTCTGCGTAGAGGACGGCGGACGTTATCGCTTTGAAACCATTACGTACTGCCCGTTTGACCGCGCGGCGATTGTGAAGGATCTGTTGACAAAGGATGAACTGGACTGGCTGAACAGTTATCAGAAAACGGTCTATGATAAGCTGTCCCCGCGACTGGACCCGGAAGAGGCGAAATGGCTGCGGCGGGAAACGGCACTATTGTAATATGAATTGATTTATCACTGCAATTCACTGAAAGACTGTAGCAAAATTTCGAAATTATAGACATACCCATTGAAAAACGACGGAATGTTTAGTATAATTCTGGTAAGAGGATGCTTAACCAGCGTTTTTTGTTGTATCAAGAGGAGTGTTGCGCAGTGATATCAATGACAGGATCATAT
The DNA here is from genome assembly GCA_050953405.1 of Anaerovoracaceae bacterium. Taxonomy (GTDB): domain Bacteria; phylum Bacillota; class Clostridia; order Peptostreptococcales; family Anaerovoracaceae; genus RUG100. Next base: position 365,340 of record JBMNMP010000003.1, read on the forward strand.
GTGGCATCCTATTTCGTGATCGACATAGTGTGCATCGCCATAGTGGTGATCATCATTACCAAGTTGACCAGCGATCTGGGCACTGAGCTCGAGATGAAAGCCTTCAGGGGACTCATTATCGGCGATATCATTTTTATTGCTACAAATGCTCTCTGGGTCTGGTGCAATTACGGGTACATTCATTGTGTGCCGCTGGCATTTGCCCTCAGTCTCGCCAATGTGATCGCGCTCAGCTATTGTGCTTACTACTGGCTCATATATGCTGTGCTGCGGCTGAATCCCAAGTGGCTGGACTCCGGCAAACTGATAACTATCGCGCGGATCCCTATCGCAATTATCATTGGGCTCATACTCTCGTCCATATGGACGGGATGGATCTTTACATACACCAGAGACGGAATATACGTGCACGGACCGTTGTATCTGGTCCAGGTGTTCATTGAAGGCGCTTATCTGATCGTTCCCGCTCTGATGGCCCTGTACTTTGCTGTGAGGACCAGGTCAGCGGCGCGCAAAAAGGAGTGCATGACCATGGTGGCTGTTCTCTTCAGCCCGATAGCCGGCGGCGTCGTGGATTCGCTGATCCCGAATCTGCCCGTCATGGAATTGTGCACGCTCTTTTCAATAGTACTGGTCTTCTCGAACCTTCAGGAGTCGCAGATATACAACGATGCGCTGACGGGACTCAACAACAGGAGGCAGGCGGACGAGTGGCTCAGCACCAAGCTGGGATCAGCTTCGCCGCGGCATCCGATATATTTCTTCCTGGCAGACGCCGACAGATTCAAGAATATCAACGACAATTACGGTCATCTGGAAGGAGACCGGGCGCTGCAGATAATAGCCGATGCCCACAGGGAAGTCGGTTCGGTTTACAGGTGCCTGGTAGCCCGCTGGGGCGGCGACGAATTCGTGATCATAATAGACGGGAACCGCCTCAAATCACCGGAGGAACTGGCGTCGGCCATCAAAGACCGTCTCGCAAAGAAGGCGGCCGAGAACGATCTGCCGTATCAACTTTCACTGGGTATTGGATATACCAGGTGCGTATCGCCGGATGAAGGAGCGGATCAGCTGGTAGCCAGAGCGGATCACATGATGTACCGCAGCAAGAAGAAAAGGATCGGAAGTGACTGAAATGATGGTCGACATGACAACAGCATTTTGTATAGAATATACGCTTGCGGACATCATCTGTATCACTATAGCAATGATAATCATTTCCAAATTGACCAGTGATGTAGGCAGCAAAATGGAGATCAGATCTTTTCGCCATTTTCTGAGCGCTTATATTGTCTTCAGTGCTACTAATGCTGTCTGGGTGTGGTGCAATTCGCGCCTGATCGAGTCGGTCGCCCCTGGTGTGGTGCTCAGTCTGGCGAACATGACAGCGCTGTGCGTATGCGGATACTTCTGGTTTGAATACTCTCTCCTGCGACTGGATCCCAGGGACTGGGAATCCCCGGTGCTGCGCGGTATCATCAGGGTGATGACGGTGGCCATGGTCGTCCTCATCATCAGCTCTCTGAAGACAAGATGGATCTTCTATTACACTATGGATGACGGATTCCAGCACGGTCCGTTATACATGCTGCAACTGGTGGAAATCGCTTATCTGCTGATCCCTGTTATCTACGCGATATACCATTCTTCAAATACGCAGTCGCGCGAACGAAAGCATGAATGCTACATGATGATATACTGTCTCCTGCCGCCGGCGATCGGAGCGCTGATAGACGCCTTCATACCGAACCTGCCTATCATCGAACTGGCAACGCTGTTTGCGATATACCTGGTGTTCTCCGACATGATGGAGTCTCAGATATACAATGATGCCCTGACAGGACTGAACAACAGGAGGCAGGGCGAAGAGTGGCTGAAGTCGAAGATGATGGCGGCTTCCAAAGATGACCCGCTGTACTTTTTCATTTCTGATGTAGATGCTTTCAAGGATATCAACGATACTTTCGGTCATTTAGAGGGCGACAGAGCCCTGATGACCATAGCAGATGCGCTGCGGGCAGTCGGCAGCAAATACCGCGGGATGGTCGCCCGGTGGGGCGGGGATGAATTCTCTGTGATCATAAATGCACATCAATTCCCGTCACCCGGGGCTCTGATGGATGCCATAAATAAAAAGGTGGACGAAGAAGTCCTCAGGAATAAGCTCGAGTACGATCTGAACCTTACTTTCGGTTATGCGGTATGCGATTCTCCGTCGACGGATATCGAAGAGATACTGCTGCAGGCCGATAAAATGATGTATCGGGAGAAAGAAAAGTCCAGATCCATAGATTCCTGACAGCGACCGGATCAGAGCGCTGCCTGAACGACTTTGGGGCGATAGCCTTCGGTCTCCAGTCGGTCTATGATCTTTTTTTTGTGCTGTGACCCGAAAGCTTCCAGTGTGATACGTAGTTCCACGGCTGCCGAACGATTAGTGGTCACGAACTGGTTGTGCACCAGGCGGATGACGTTGCCCTGTTCTTCAGCTATGATGCCGGACACCTTGTGGAGTTCGCCGGGCCTGTCGGGCAGCAGGATGGAGATCGTGAAGATCCTGTCGCGGAGTATGAGACCATGCTGCACCACGGACGACATGGTGATCACATCCATGTTGCCGCCGCTGAGAACGCAGGCCACGCGCTTGCCTCTGACGTCCAGGTGTCTCAGCGCAGCCACGCTGAGGAGACCGGAATTCTCTACGATCATTTTGTGATTCTCGACCATGTCGAGGAAGGAGCCGATCAGTTCATCGTCATCTACGGTGATGATATCGTCCAGATTCTTCTGCAGGTAGGGGAAGATCTTTTCGCCGGGCCTCTTGACAGCAGTACCGTCGGCAATGGTGTTCACATCCGGCAGGGTGACCACTTCGCCCGCGGCCAGTGAAGCCTTCATGCAGGCGGCTCCCGCAGGCTCCACGCCGATGACTTTGATGTTGGAGTTGAGCATCTTTGCCAGAGTGGATACGCCCGTTGCCAGTCCGCCTCCGCCTATGGGCACCAGGATGTATTCTACCAGCGGCAGATCCTGAAATATTTCCATGGCCACAGTGCCCTGGCCGGTGGCCACGGTCAGATCATCGAATGGATGAATGAAGGTGTAGCCGTTTTCTTCTGCGAGCTCAATGGCGCGCGCCGCGGCATCGTCATACACGTCGCCGTGCAGCACCACCTCGGCACCGAGGCTCTTGGTGCGGTTGACCTTGATCAGCGGTGTCGTCGTCGGCATCACAATGATGGCCTTGACGCCGAATTTGCTGGCCGCATAAGCGACTCCCTGCGCGTGGTTCCCGGCCGATGCGGTGATCAGACCGCGGGAACGTTCTTCTTCGGACATGGTGCTGATCTTGTAGTAAGCTCCGCGCACCTTGTACGCTCCGGTCAGCTGCATGTTCTCCGGTTTGAGATATACCTGGTTGCCGGTCTGCTGTGAGAGAAACTCGCTGTGCACCAGATGAGTATCCGCAATCACCCGCTTGACCGTATTTTCAGCTTCTTCAAATTTATCCAATGTCAACATTTATGTACTCCTTCTACGTTATTGTTTTCGCTATTACATAATAAAGCAGATCGTGCCGCTATGCAAATAAATATGGCTCTCAGTTGGCGCGCCTTTACATACCGTTCACATAATCTCCATAATTTACCATTATACTGGATGTCGAAATTATTCTGTGAGGAGGAAATTTTGAAGAGGATATTGGTATTTTTATTAAGCTTTTGTCTCCTGGTGCCCTCTGCGGCATCCGGTGCGACGGGCACAGTCAGGATCCCTATTGGCAATGCAAAGATAGTCAGTCTTACAAATGTCAGCAGGGGTGTTTTTCTGCACTGGAAAAAGGTCAGCGGCGCCGACGGTTATTATGTATACAGAAAGGGCACTGACGAGCTGAAGTGGAAGAAGGTCGGCAGCAAGGGTGCCGCAGGCAAGCTGTACGCGACGGACACAGCGGCCAAGGTGGAAGGCACTGCTTACAGCTATATAGTGCGGGCTTACCGCTGCGGTGTGGCTGCATCCAGCAGTTCGATGACTCCCGGGCAGGCAGAGAGCGGCGTCAAAAAGGTATGGATGTCGCCGCCAAAGGTGCGCTCAGCCAAAAAGCCTTCTTCGAGGACTTTCAGAGTGATCTGGAATATGGATACAGAAGCCGACGGTTATCTGGTGCAGTACTCCAATACCAGCCTCTTCAATTACCGCAAATCGGTGACCATCAGGGATCCCGAAGTGATTTCACGCACTTTCAGCGGTCTCACACCGGGCACCCGTTACTACGCGCGGGTCGCCGCTTTCAAGAACACCTCCGGCGGCAGAGCTTTCTCGGCCTGGTGCTATTCTTCCAACGTCAAAAAGGACCGCATACCCAAAGTGTCTTACAACAAAAAAAGAGGCCGCAAGCTGGACTACAGGAAGCTGACCGGGCAGAAGCTGTATGGTTATGATACTTTTCAGGGTGCCTGCAGCGACGGCAAGTACAGCTATCACATCATGTACAACCGCAACAATGAAAAATGCAGGATCGCCAAGGTCCGCGTCTCCAGCGGCAGGGTCGCCAAGGTCTCCAGGGTGCTGCCTGTGGGACACGGCAACGATATCACTTACAACAAGAGGCACGGCACTCTGGTCGTGGTCCACTATACCGGCAACGCAAAGGCGCTCACGGTGGTCAGCGCGAGGACGCTGAAGAGAATAAGGAAGCTGACTGTGAAGATCCCGACCAGCCTCTACAACGTCAGTTCGAGCAGTTTGAGGAAGATCAGAGGATTCACGGGTATCGCCTACGATTCAGCGAGGGCGGAATACGTGCTGACGCTGAAGGAGTCCCGGAACATGCTGGTGCTGGACGATAATTTCGTGCCCCAGCGCTACATCAAGGTGAATAAATACAACAATTACACGAATCAGGGCATCGAGTGCAACTCTGAATTCATCGTGCGCGCGCAAAGCCGCCGCACCAGCGGTCAGAAGTACAACATACTGACCGTGTACGACTGGAACGGGAACTACATCTCGAAGACGAAAGTAAACAGACATTACGAGCTGGAGAACGTTTACTTTGCGGGCAGCCGGCTCTACGCCGGACTTTACCACTCGTACACAAAGACGAAATACAAGTGGGTGAAGAAGAGATACCGCAGCGGCAGGAGGGGCCGACTGAGGACCAGATACGTCTTCATGAAATACCATCAGCTATATCGTTCAAACTATATCTTCCGCATCATGAACTATTAGCAGGGCTGTCAGGTAATTGACGGGCATCGGTGTGCTATGGACATTTATTTTTCCGGATAGTATAATTTACCTGTATACGAGCCATAACACATGATCAGAGGAAGAGAGGAAGAGGATAGATGAGGACGAAAAGGTGCAGCATCGCGTTGCCGGTCATTCTGGCGATTTTGATCTCGATGCTTTACATGGGATCGCCGCTGACGCAGACAGCCGGTGCCGCAGCGGGCGACAAAGTGGTGGCTTACAAGCAGGGCGACAACTTTTTCATCAGGAAGAACAATACGGCGGCGGGCACTGCCGTGCAGGTCTACTGTTTTGACAGGAGCAAGTCCGACCCGCAGACGTATCCCAATTCTACGAGATATACGGAGAACGCCCTCAGTGCCTCCGACATAGGCACATATCTGACTGACAAATCCCCATACAAATCGGATGCCAAAACGGCTTACAGCATGCTTTCCAGGCTGCTGAACTACGCCGGTGACAAGGGCAGCGACAAGGCGGCGCAGACGATCACCAATGCGGGCGGCAGCAAGACAATATCCGAGCTGGTGGACTTCATAGTCAGCGGCGATGCCGCAGATCCGGATACGTGCCGGGCTGTGCTGGAGAACTTCGCCGGCGGCGCATCTGAAGCACCGGCAGGAACGCTCAAGATCTACACCTCATCGCTTACATCATCGCGCGGCGGATATCAGCCGCTGGTGACTGCAGGCAGCCTTCCGGCTGAGAACGCCGACAGCGATACATCTGACGTCGATGCTCAGGCAACAGCACGCGTGCAGTTCAGCAAGCTGGATGCCGCCGACAAGGATGCGGCTGCCGCAAAGCAGCTGGCGGGTGCAAAGCTGAGGCTGCTGAGCCAGAGCGACAGCAACATCACCGAGTGGACCACTGAAGCCGGGATGCACAGTGAGATCCTGGACAGGAACAAAGTATATGCGGTGATGGAAATGACGCCTCCTGAGGGATACAAGATCGCCGATCCGGTACTCTTCCGCGTCAACGACAGCGGCAGGCTGGAAATCGCCAAAGGCATAGACATAGAGGCGGCGACAAAGCTGACCGGTGAAGATCTGGAAAAATACTTGAAAGAAAATATCACCTGGGATGAACAGAGCAGGAATACAGTGACCCTGCTCGATGAAAAGGATGCAGCGTCAGGGACCGCCGCAGTGGCAGGAACAACGGGTACTGCTGCAGGCAGCAAGGTGGACACCGGAGACGATTTCCCGGTCACCCTGTGTGTTGTCCTGCTGATCATAGCCGGGGCTGCGATCGCAATCGCGCTGCTGGCAAGACGCAAAAAGGCAAAGTGAGCGATTTGAACATGAGAGCGACACGGGGCTTTCGGGTCCCGTGTTTTTCTACAGCCGGAGTAAAAGACAGAAAAAATGAGTATCCATAATGAAATAATACAAGAGGCGGAAACTGCCTTTCTGAATTACAACACTACATCCAATCTTGCGTTCAGGCCGCAGCTGGTTTCCAACGATCATACAGCAGGGAAGAAGGTATTATCTTCTATTGAAGAGGAACTGCGCCGTTGCGATCAGTTCCATATCAGCGTGGCTTTTATTACGATGGGCGGCATTACTCCGCTGCTGCAGACTTTAAAGGAACTGGAAAACCGGGGGATCTGTGGAGAGATCCTGACCACGAACTATTTGAATTTCAGCGAGCCTAAAGCATTGAAAAAGCTGCATGAACTGGAAAACATCACCCTGAAGATGTATGATGTCGACAAAGCACGGGAAGGGTTCCACACCAAAGGATATATCTTCAAAAAAGAGGAAATCTATCGCATAATTATCGGCAGTTCGAATATGACGGGTGCGGCGCTGACTTTTAACAAGGAGTGGAATACAAAGTTGGTTTCCGATGAGAACGGAGAGATGGCGCGGACAGTGATCTCGGAATTCCAGACGGCATGGAATGACCGGAACGCGCTCAGCTTTGAAGATTTTTTTGACGAATACAATGAAAAGTATCAGATCATCAAACATCAGCGGGAGATCGCCGGAAGGGAAGAAGTCGTTTCTCTGGAGCAGTACAGACTGCAGCCGAACAAAATGCAGGTAAGCTTTATCAAAAACCTTAAGGAGATCATCGCAAGGGGAGAGCAGCGAGCGCTGCTGACGAGCAGTACAGGAACCGGCAAGACCATGGCTTCTGCATTTGCCATGAGAGAGATCGGTTATCATCGTGTTCTCTTTCTGGTCCACCGCGGGCAGCTGGCGCGGCAGACAAAGCGCTCCTACGAGAGGGTGTTTGGAAAAACAGTCTCCATGGGACTGGTAGGTGCCGGTAATGCTGAATACGATGCCGACTATGTGTTTGCAACAGTGCAGACATTGAACAAGGATACACACCTGATGGAATATGAAGCGGACCACTTCGACTGCACCATCATCGATGAGGCGCACCATTCTTCGGCGGCCACTTATCAGAAGATAATGGACTATTTCCACCCGAAATTATGGCTCGGAATGACGGCGACGCCGGACAAACGCGACGACATGATTGAAGGAAAGAATATATATGAGATCTTCAACTATCAGATCGCATGTGACGTGCGCCTGCAGCAGGCCATGGAAGAAAATCTGCTGTGCCCGTTCCATTATTTTGGCATCAGTGAGCTGTGCGTCACCGATAATGAGAGGAACACACGGGAGCTTTCTGAAAGAGAGTTCAATCAACTGACCGGCAGCGAGCGCGTGAATCGCATCATAGAGCAGGCACACTATTACGGATACAGCGGCAGTCGGGTGAAAGGTCTCATCTTTTGCAGCCGTATCGATGAATGCGAAGAGCTGTCGAGGAAGTTCAACGAGACCATAAACCCGGATACCGGAAAATACCTGCGGACTATTTCGCTCAGCGGATCATCATCAGAGGATGAACGGCAGCAGGCATTTGAACGTCTGGCAGTGGATGAAAACGATGAACAGGTGACATCCGGGGAGATGGAACCTCTGGATTACATCTTTTCGGTGGAGATCCTGAACGAAGGCGTTGATATTGTAGAAGTGAACCAGGTCATCATGCTTCGCACGACGCAGTCACCAATAGTATTCATACAACAGCTGGGCCGCGGCCTTCGAAAAGCCGAGGGAAAAGAGTATGTGGTCATTCTTGATTTCATTGGAAATTACAGTAATAACTTTATGATACCCATCGCACTTTCCGGGGATCGTTCCTACAATAAGGACAACATCCGGCGCTATGTTATGGAAGGCGGCAGGATCATTCCGGGCGCTTCTACGATCCATTTTGATCAGGTCAGCCGCGACAGGATATTTGCCGCAGTGGATAAAGCCAATTTCAGTGACGTTCGTCTCCTCAAAGAGAATTATTTCAATTTGAAGAACAAGATCGGCCACATCCCGGCGCTGAAGGACTTTGATGCTTATGGGGAAATGGATGTGCTGCGGATCTTTGATAACAAAACCCTGGGATCCTATTACAAGTTCCTTGTAAAGTATGAAGATCAATATACCGTTCGTCTTTCTGAAGACGAGGAGAAGATGGTCGAGTTTGTTTCCAGAAAGCTGGCATCCGGCAAGAGGATACAGGATCTGCAGCTGCTGCACAGGATTCTGGCTTATCATGATGGATTGTCAGAAGAGGGCCTTTTTGCCGGGTTGAAGCAGGAATTGAAAGATGATTATGGAAAAGATCTCTCGAAAGCACAGCAGACCAATATTGTCAATCTGATGACCAACGAATTCCCTGCGGGATCCGGAAAGAAGACTTACAGGCAATGCATTTTCATCGAGCCCGAAGAGGGGGATTACAAACCCAGCAGAACATTGATGCAGATGCTGGATAATAAGGAGTTTTATGATATCATGGACGAGCTGATCGATTTCGGGATCAGCCGCTATCACAGGGATTACAGCCATACTTATGACAATACGGATCTGGTGCTGTACAGAAAGTACACCTATGAAGACGTGTGCCGCCTTCTGAACTGGGAAAACAATGAAGTCCCCCTGAACATAGGCGGTTACAAATTTGATAAGAAGACAAAGACATTTCCTGTGTTCATAAATTATGACAAGGCGGACGATATCAGCGACACCACAAAATATGAAGATCATTTTGAAAACAGCAGTCGTTTGATAGCGATATCCAAATCGGGGAGGAACATCGATTCGGAGGATGTGCAGAACTTCCTCAAGGCAAAAGAGCGCGGCATTCAAGTGGAATTGTTTGTCCGCAAGAACAAAGATGACAAGATTTCCAAGGAATTCTATTATCTTGGGCATATGTCAGCCAGAGGGGAAACCAAAGTATTCACGATGCCGAATACCGATAAAACGGCGGTCGAGATCGTCTGGGATCTGGATGTCCCGGTGCGTGAAGATGTATATGAATACATCGCTGGTGATCAGCAGCAATAACCATAGATCGTGATATGAAGAAAGAAGACGGTATGAAAACAGTACGCGTAGTGGCAGCAGTTATAAGAGCAAATAATGAAGACGGCATTCCGTGTATCTTGGCAACACAGCGGGGATACGGGGAATTTGAAGGCGGCTGGGAGTTCCCCGGCGGGAAGATAGAAGCGGGGGAGACGCCGCAGGAAGCTCTGAAGAGAGAGATCCGAGAGGAGCTGGATACGGAGATCGCAGTAGGCGATCTGATAGAAACCATTGAATATGACTATCCGGAGTTTCATTTGTCCATGGACTGCTTTTGGTGCGGAGTCGTCAGGGGCGATCTGGTCTTGAAGGAGCACGAAGCAGCCAGATGGCTGTCGGCAGAGGAACTGGGTACCGTCGCCTGGCTTCCGGCAGATCTGGGGATCCTCTCAGTAATCGCTGAAGCATTGGAATAAACTGTCAATTAACCAAAATTAGTTGACGGCAAAGTTGACAAAAATGCAGTTTAGCTATATGATGTTCTAAAGCGGTCAAGCCATTTCGATGCATATTCTTAAAAAGGGGTGATGGCACGAGGGCATCTGAACAGTGATCGCAGAAAGTGAATAATTTCGGCAATTATGATTTGGGACCTCAATTTTTGCTTGCGGGGTTCCGTATAGGGCTGATAGAAAGCCATACGACACAAATCAAAAGGATTTCTTTTAAAATTGGATCCGCTGTTTGGATTGCGGTTTCCGGTATATGAAATGATTAAGTGGAGAGAAGAACCGAATGGAAAGAGAAGAACGTAAGAGAATTTTGATGGAGACGACTATGCAGATTATCGCCGAAAACGGCTTGGCTGCATTTTCAATTAAGCAGGTTTCTAACAGGGCGCATATCAACGAGGCGTTGATGTACAGGGACTTTGATACCAAGGAAAACCTGTTATTTGCCTGCTACAAATCGCTCAACGGCAAGATCGAAGAGCTGTACGACAGCTTTGACGTGGAAGCTCTGAAGGCTGACGAAAATCCGCTGGAAAAGCTGAAGGATCTGTGGAGCGATTTGTTTGACCTGCTGGTCGCCGAGGATTACAAGACATTATATTATCTGGAGTATAGAGACTCGCTGTATCTGCGCAGCATGAGGGAAAAGAAACCGGATGTTTTAGACGCTTATCGCGACAAATTCATCGCGGCGGCTGAGAGCATCAACGGAGAGCAGGACAAGAAGAATATGTCCCTGATCTGGACGTTCACACTGGACGGAACGGCAGATTTTGCAAAGCGTGTGATCAAAAAGGAGATCCCCTGGAACAAGAAGGCAAAAGCTAATATCTGGGATCTGCTCTCGCACGGGCTGTCCGGAGCACTGAATTAGGAAATACACAAAGTGATATGGTAAAGGAAAATGGCGGGCGCTGATGCCCGTCGATTTTCTGTTTTTGGAAACTCTGGATATAATGTGCTATACTGTTATAGTATCTTGATATTATTGAAAGTGTAACCGAGGTGAAATTATGATTTTGATCAACAATGACGACAGTAAAACAGCTGTTGCTCTGGGCACGATGAGACTGGGTCGTCAGTTGCGCGAACCCGGAACGTTCCTCAAGGGGCTCGATGAACTGGCCGCGGCACTGCCTGAGGCGGACGATGGTGCGTCTGCCGGTTTGAGGGAAGCTTTCGGACCTGTGCTGCAGGACGATGCGCGCACTCCTCTGAACATGATAAAGAACTGCATGGACAACGGCCTTTACGACATGGCGCTGCTGTTCATAGCCAACGAGGTTCCCAAAGTCATCAACGACAAAAGGGTAGTTTATTTTGACAAGGCAGAAGCGCCGGCCGCTGAGATCAGCAGATTGAAGAACAGACTGGGGATGCATTTCCAGGATGATGAACTGTTCATATTCAACAGATACATCAATAGTCTCTTCTACTTCAAGCGCAATACCAACGAGGCGCTGCGCAAAGGCTGTAAAGGCAGGGACGAGGAAAATGACAAGATCTTCCTGGCGGCGATCGACGCCCTGGATGATTTCTACAAGACCGTAGTCAAAAAGCTGGGCGAGGATTTCGATATCGACAGCAGCGATCTGGAGACCATAGAGGACAAGTCCAAGCTCGTCAACTATTTCGGAGAGCCTGACAGAATGACGGTCAACGTCGGCAACCGCAAAGCGCCGGTCCAGGTGCAGCTGAAGACTGACCTCGAGCTGACCAGCCAGCAGGAAGTTGCCGGGATGCTGATGCGCATGCACAAGGCGTTGCGCGAATGGAACGACCGGATCGCAAACGGTGATCCCTGCAAACCACCGATAGAAAAACTGGGCAGCGCGGTGAAACTTTACGTACGCTATGCACAGTATCTTCTCGACTGACGGCGCAGAAAACTTCAGCAAATAAAAGAGCCGGCTGCGAATCTGTCATCAGATCCGCAGCCGGCCCTTACCGTTATTTGTTCTTTAACCCCTATTGAAGTATGATGCTAGCGGAGCAAGCTTAAAAAGACTTTAAAAAATGTCCCTTATTGACATCGATGCGGCAGCTTTCCGGAATATTTCTGAGGGATGAAGAATGATGTTACTGAGGAGAAGAAATATTAGAAAGAGGTAATGTTATGAAAACAGCAAGACTGGATGTCCGCAGCGGCGGGCACACGGAGATGAAGGATATCACCGGCGAGATAGAACGCCTGGTGAAGGAATCGGGTATCAGCGAGGGCATATGCACCCTCTTTGTGCCGCACACTACCGCGGCGGTCACTATCAACGAAAACGCCGACCCCGACGTGAAGCGCGATTTCATCATGGAGCTGGAAAAGATCGTTCCCTGGGAGGACGGATACCGGCATATGGAGGGTAATTCGGCAGCTCATCTGAAGGCCAGCATGATCGGCTTTTCCGAGCAGGTGTTCATCGAAGACGGGCGGCTGGTCCTCGGCACCTGGCAGGGCATATACTTTTGTGAATTTGACGGACCCAGGAACCGGAAGCTATATGTGCGCATAGACTGATCGAAGGGCACGAAAAGTTTGCTCACGATCAGCAAATTTGACTGGATTTTCGTATCCATATGGTATATAATTATGCAGTAATAATTATTGCGGAAAAAAGTGCACTTAAATAAAACAATGAGGAAGACGGCAATGTGGTGTCTGGTATATCCTTCTCACTCCAAAGCCTGAAGACCTCGTTTTTTATTTTGAGGCACTGTTTTTTTATGGAGGAAATAGAGATGAAGAAATATATTTTTGTTACCGGGGGCGTCGTCTCCGGACTGGGCAAGGGGATCACCGCAGCTTCCCTGGGCCGCCTTCTCAAGTCGCGGGGCCTGAAGGTCACCAGCCAGAAGCTGGATCCCTATGTCAATGTTGACCCGGGCACCATGAGCCCTTATCAGCACGGCGAAGTTTTCGTCACCGAGGACGGTGCGGAGACCGACCTCGATCTCGGCCATTACGAGAGGTTCATTGATGAGAACCTGAACCGCTTTTCCAACCTGACGACGGGCCGCGTCTACTGGAATGTCCTGCACAAAGAACGACGCGGTGACTATCTGGGGAGCACGGTGCAGATCATACCTCACATCACCAACGAGATAAAAGATTTCATATATAGTGTGGGCAGTGAGAACGATGCCGATGTCGTGATCACGGAGATAGGGGGCACCACGGGAGACATCGAGTCGCAGCCTTTCCTGGAAGCTATCCGCCAGGTCGGGCTCGAGCAGGGCAAAGAGAACTGCCTTTACATCCACGTGACTCTGGTGCCCTACATCAAGAGCAGCGGAGAACACAAATCAAAGCCCACGCAGCACTCGGTGAAGGAGCTGCAGGGCATGGGGATCACGCCGGATATCATAGTCCTGCGCGCGGATGAACCGCTGGATGAAGCGATATTCGAAAAAGTGTCTCTCTTCTGCAACGTGAAGAAGGACTGCGTGATAGAAAACCTCACGATGCCCATCCTCTACGAAGCACCCAATATGCTGGAGAAGAATCACTTTTCGTGGATCGCGTGCCGCGAACTGGGTATCGATGCCGGACCCTGCGACATGTCGGACTGGAATGCCATGCTCGAGAGGATCAAGTCAGCTGAAGATGAGGTGGAGATCGCGATAGCAGGCAAGTATGTCAAGCTGCACGATGCTTATCTCTCGGTGGCCGAGGCCCTGAGGCACGGCGGATACGAGAACGGCTGCCGCGTGAAGATCCGCTGGGTGGAAGCTGAAGACATTGAAGCCAGCAGCGCCGGGGAACAGCTGGACGGTGTGGACGGCATCCTGGTGCCCGGAGGATTCGGTGACCGCGGCATAGAGGGCAAGATCGCGGCTGCTAAATACGCCAGGGAGAACGATATCCCTTATCTGGGCATCTGCCTCGGGATGCAGGTTGCTGTGATAGAGTTTGCCCGCAATGTGCTCGGCATCGAAGGCGCGAGTTCGGGTGAATTCGATGAGGACTGCAGTGACAAGGTGATCGACTTCATGCCGGATCAGAACGGTGAAATGCCCAAGGGAGGCACTATGAGGCTGGGCGCTTATCCCTGCAAAGTGGTGCCCGGAACGCTGCTGGCGAAAGCTTACGGGCGGGAGAACATCGCCGAGCGGCACCGCCATCGCTACGAATTCAACAATGAATACCGGGAAAAATTCACGGCCGCGGGCATGAAGATCGCGGGGACTTCGCCGGACGAGCGGCTGGTGGAAGCCGTAGAGCTGCCGGATAAAAAGTATTTTATAGGTGTGCAGTACCATCCCGAATTCAAGAGCCGCCCGGACAAGGCGCATCCGCTGTTTCGTGAACTCGTGAAAGCGGCCTGCGGAAAGTGAGACCATTATAAAAAGGTTGAAATAGTTGCGTTTTTTATATATAATGAGTTGCGAAATAGATTTTTGAAAGGCAAGGAGGATTTAAATGGCTTTTTCAGAAGAAGTTGGAATAGATCTGGGAACAGCCAATGTGCTGGTTTACATAAAAAACAAGGGAATCGTCCTGGCGGAGCCGTCGGTAGTTGCTATCGATGAGGAAACCGAAGAGATCCTGGCAGTTGGTGAAGAGGCTAGACAGATGCTTGGCCGTACGCCGGCGAACATCATAGCTATGAAGCCGCTGCACGATGGTGTGGTTTCCGATTACGATGTGACGGAGAAAATGCTCAAGTACTTCATCAAGAAGACTTGCGGAGCGGGAAAGTTCTTCCGTCCTAAAATAATGATCTGCGTACCCAGCGGAGTTACTGAGGTAGAGAAGAGAGCGGTCAGAGAGGCGGCAACTCAGGCGGGCGGAAAAGATGTCTTCCTGATGGAGGAACCTGTGGCTGCAGCTATCGGAGCAGGACTGGATATCTCAAGACCTGAGGGCATCATGGTGATGGATATCGGCGGTGGCACAACAGACATCGCGGTCATCGCTCTGGGCGGCATTGTTGCCAGCACCTCGGTAAAGGTTGCCGGAGATAAATTCGACGAATCGATCGTCAAATATATGAGAAAAAAACACAAGCTCTACATCGGTGAGAGAACTGCCGAAGAGTTGAAGATAGAAATCGGAACGGCCAGCGAAAGACCGGAAGAGATCAAATCGACATGCAGCGGCAGAGATCTGGTTACCGGCCTGCCGAGGGACGTGGAGATGACCAGTACCGAGATGATGGAAGCTCTGGAGGAACCGCTGCAGCAGATCTGCGATGCGGCCCACAGCGTACTGGAACAGACACCGCCGGAGCTGGCGGCGGATATCAGCAAATCAGGAATCGTGGTCACCGGAGGCGGAGCCCTGATGTACGGCATAGCCGACAGGGTCAAGGCCAGAGTCGGACTCGATGTACACATAGCCGAGGATCCGATGTCATGCGTGGCTATCGGCACCGGAAAGGCGCTGGACAACCTGGACATAATAGAACGGACGGATCTCAACAGACGAAGGAGACAGTTCATTTAAAAGAGAGTGAAACAAAAGCTATCTCAAAGGAGGTAGCTTTTTTCAACGGCCCCAGGAGGCCGCGAGGTAATATATGAAGTTGGAACTGATAGCGGCGACGACCTTCGGGCTGGAAGCCGTAGTAAAACGAGAAATACAAGCGCTGGGTTATCAGATAATCAGCACGGAGAACGGGAAGGTGACCTTTGCCGGCGACGAACGCGCGATAGTGAGGGCGAACCTCTGGCTGCGCAGCGCGGACCGGGTGCTCATCAAACTGGATGAGTTCCGCGCGCAGGAATCAGAGGAGTTGTTCCAGCGGGTCAAAGGGTACGAGTGGGAGAGACTGATCCCCATGGACGGCAAGTTCACGGTCACCTGCTCTACAGTGAAATCAAAGCTGAGGAGCGAGCCCAACAATCAGAAGACGGTCAAAAAAGCCATCGCCATGCGCCTCGCGGATTTTTATTCTGCAGGAATGCTGCCGGAAACGGGAGCCGAGTATCAGATAAAGCTCACCCTGCTCAAGGATCGGGCCACGATCACCTGCGATACAACTGGTGCAGGTCTGCACAAGAGGGGATATCGTCAGAATCCGGTCGCCGCCCCGCTGAAGGAAACGCTGGCTGCAGCCATGGTACAGCTGACTTACTGGCGTGAGGGCCGGCTGCTGGTAGATCCCTGCTGCGGCTCGGGGACTATAGCCATCGAAGCAGCGATGATCGGCAGGAACATAGCGCCAGGCATCCAGCGACACTTTGTCAGCGAGGAGTGGGATCTGCCGGGTGAAGAAATGTGGAAGGAAGAACGCCGCCAGGCTTATGCCGCCATCAGATATGATGCGGACGTGCGTATCCTGGCTTCCGACATAGACGGTGAAGCCGTGAAGGCAGCCGAAGAAAATGCTGCCCGGGCGGGCGTAGATGACTGCATCAGTTTCGCCCGTATGGATGCGCGCAGGCTGCAGGCGAATGAGGAGGGCGGGATCGTAATCACGAATCCTCCATACGGTGAACGCATAGGCAATCGCAAAGACATCGAATCGCTCTACGCTGGGCTGCGGGAGTTCTTTGCCACGAACCCCACGTGGTCGCTGTTCCTGCTGACTGCCGACAAGGATTGTGAAGAGCTGGTGTTCGGACGCAAAGCCGACCGCAGGAGGAAGCTGTACAACGGCAGGCTGGAGGTCTGCTATTACCAGTTCCACGGGGAAAGACGTTGACAATAATAACGGTTGTTGTATAATTATGCACGTAAATAATAATGATAGCAGGAGGATCGATATGGCTGTTAATTTAAAAGGAAGAAGTTTTCTCACTCTGATGGATTTCACACCACAGGAGATCAGATATATGCTGGATCTGGCGCATGACCTGAAGGCGAAAAAGAGAGCCGGGATCAGAACCAACATGCTGCAGGGGAAGAACATCGTGATCATGTTTGAAAAGACATCGACCAGGACCCGCTGTTCTTTCGAAGTCGCCTGCCACGATGAGGGCGGACATGTGACCTTCCTCGACTCGGCAAGCTCTCAGGTCGGCAAGAAAGAATCCATAGAGGACAGCGCAAAGGTGCTGGGACGCTTCTTCGACGGCATCGAGTACAGGGGCTATGACCAGTCGCTGGTGGAAGACCTCGCCAGGTATTCGGGCGTGCCCGTATGGAACGGCCTCACGGATATTGATCATCCTACTCAGATACTGGCGGATATGATGACAATGGAAGAGCATATCAGCAAGCCGCTTTCAAAGTGCAAAGTGGTCTTTGCCGGAGATGTGAGGAACAACATGAGTTATGCATGGATGTACGGCTGTGCCAAGATGGGCATGCACTTTGTGGCTTACGGCCCCAATGAACTGGCTTCGCAGGTCGACGGCAGGGTCCTCGAGAGAGCCAATGCAGTTGCCCGCAGCACCGGTGCGGTGATCGAGCTGTCATCCGATATCGATTCGCTGAAAGGCGCCGATGTCATCTACACGGATGTGTGGGCCAGCATGGGTGAAGAGGATCAGATCCCGGAGAGGGTCAAGCTGCTGACACCTTTCAAGGTGACCGAAGAGATGCTGGCGGCGACGGAAAACGAAGATGTTATCTTCCTCCACTGCCTGCCTTCATATCACGACTTCAATACCAAGATGGCGGCCGAGCAGAAAGAGCTGGGATATGACATCAGGGAAGTGACCGATGAAGTCTTCAGGGGACCGCATTCAAGGGTCTTCGACGAGGCCGAGAACAGGATGCATTCTATCAAATCGGTGATCGTGGCTACTATCGCTTGAGTTTGATCACGAGCACCTCCGCTACGCATAGTGGCAGGGGCCCCCATTGTTGTTGATTTTTTAATTGACAAGTGATACAATACTTTTATTCACGCATAAAGAGAAGGTATGCCATGGAAATTGAACTGAAATACACTATCAGGGATCCGAAGACGGCCGAGGCCATCTGGATGGATCCGGATCTGAGAAGCATGGAAGAGAAGTCGACGCGTGAGAGCAACGACTTCAATGGAACATATTACGATACTGAGGATCACAGACTATTCAAGAACGATATAGCGTTCCGCATGCGGGAAGAGGGCCAGAAACTGGTGGCTTCCCTCAAATGGAACGGGAATAGTACCGGAGCGCTCCACAAAAGAGAAGAACTGAACATAAATCTGGGCGAGGGAAAGGTACCCGAACACCCGGATCCAACGATATTCAGGGAGAGCGACGAGGGAAAAGAAATGATTGAGCTGCTGGAAGACAAGGAACTGTTCAAAATGATGCAGGTCAATGTTTTAAGGCGTTCATTCAGGGTAGATACCGGTGACAGCATTTTCGAGATCAGCCTCGACAATGGTAGTATCCAGGCCGGCAACGGCAGCGTACCTGTATGCGAACTGGAGATAGAACTCTACAGCGGCAATGAAGAAGACATGAAAGAGCTGGGAGAAAAGCTCCAGAAGAAATATGAACTGGTACCCGAAAAAAACAGTAAATTCGCCAGAGGGCTGAAGTTGCTGGGCATGATATAATTACTTAGGAGGAAAAAATTTAGAAAATGAAAGCAACACTTATTTCAAAGGAAAACAATGAGGCAAAACTTACCATGGATTTTACCGCTGAGGAGCTGGAAAAGGCGACAGTCGCAGCTTATCAGGCGGGAAAAGACAAATTTGAAATAGATGGATTCAGGAAGGGCAAGGCTCCGCGCAGTCTCATCGAGAAGAGGTTCGGCGAGAATATCTTCTTAGACGATGCTGTTAATAGCATGCTGAACAACGAATACCCGAGAGCACTGGGCGAACTGGAACTGAACGTTATCGACCAGCCGAGAGTAGAGTTCTCTGACGTTGTCAAGGGCAAGGACTTTACGGCTACAGTAACCGTTGCCATCTATCCGGAATTCGAAGTCAAAGATTACAAGGGCGTGGAGATCGACAAGATCGACGGAACATGCTCCGATGAAGATATCGATGCAGAGCTGGAAAAGATGCGCAAGAGGAACGCGCGCATGGTCGAGGTTGAAAGACCGGCTAAGGACGGCGACATGGTACTGCTGGACTACACAGGATACATCGACGGAGAGGCTTTTGACGGCGGCAAGGCTGAGAACTTCCCGCTCAAGCTGGGTTCCGGCAGCTTTATCCCCGGATTCGAGGATCAGCTCGTAGGAGTGAAGGCCGGAGAAGACAAGGATGTAGTAGTGAGCTTCCCGGAAGATTACCACGCAGACGCTCTGGCAGGCAAAGAAGCCACCTTCAAGTGCACTGTGCACGAAGTCAAGGAGGAGGAACTGCCTGAACTGGATGATGAGTTCGCAAAGGATACCAGCGAGTTCGATACTCTGGAAGAACTGAAGAAGGACACCGGCGAAAAGCTGAGCAAGACCAAGGCTGCACAGGCGGAGACTCAGATGAAGGACAACGCACTGGGCAAGGTATACGAAGCAAACGATATAGATATTCCCGAGGTAATGGTGCAGGACGAGATCACGAACATGATGAATGAATTCGACCAGCAGCTGAGAGCTCAGGGAATGGACATAAATCAGTACATGGATTACATGGGCAAGAAGGTAGAGGACTTCAGGACCGAAACCAGGGATGACGCTTACAGAAGAGTGAAGACCAGAATGATCGTCAACGCTATCGCTGACGAGGAAGAGCTGACGGCATCCGAGGAAGAGGTCGAGAAGGAACTCGAATTGATGTCTATCCAGTACAGTATCGAACTTGACAAGGTCAAGGAACTGATCGGTACACAGAATCTGGGCATCATAGAGAGAGATATCAGAATGAAGAAGGCTGTTGATCTGATCTATGATAACGCTGTAATCAACGAATAATGAAAGGAGAGGCTGATGGCATTAATACCTTATGTAATTGAACAGACTAGCAGAGGAGAGAGATCGTACGATATCTACTCTAGATTACTGAAGGACAGGATCATATTTCTTGGGGAGGAAATAAATGACACTATTGCCAGCCTTGTTGTAGCACAGCTGCTGTTCCTGGAGGCGGAAGACTCGGAGAAGGATATAAACATTTATATCAACAGTCCGGGTGGTTCGGTGACCTCGGGAATGGCTATATATGATACAATGCGGTATGTAAAGCCCGACATTTCGACGATTTGTGTCGGAATGGCGGCCAGCATGGGAGCATTCCTGCTGTCGGCGGGAACAAAGGGCAAGAGACTGGCTCTTCCGAACGCCGAGATCATGATCCACCAACCGCTGGGTCAGGCTCAGGGCCAGGCCACGGATATTCAGATACATGCGGACTGGATCATTCATACCAAGGAAAAACTGAACAGGATCCTCAGCGAGAACACAGGCAAATCGCTGGAGCAGATCGCGAAGGATACCGAAAGGGACAATTTCATGACCGCCGATCAGGCTGCTGAATACGGTCTTATCGACAGAGTCATCACATCAAGATAGGGGGAATTCAGCGATGAGTAAATACGATGAGAACGATGAAATCAGGTGTTCGTTCTGCGGCAGACCGCAGAGTCAGGTAAAACGCCTGATCGCGGGACCGGACGTTTACATCTGTAATGAATGTGTTGAGTTGTGCCAGGATATTATCGCAGAGGGTATGGCAGAATCCATGGAAGCTGAAGCCGTCATGGAAAATGAAAAGCTGCCGACCCCGAAGGAAATAGCAGCCAAGCTGTCCGATTATGTTATCGGTCAGGAGGATGCGAAGAAGGTCCTTGCGGTTGCCGTATACAACCACTACAAGAGAATAGGCAAGCTGGGCGGAAACAGCGACGATGTAGAACTGCAGAAGAGCAACATTGTGATGGCCGGACCTACCGGTTCCGGAAAGACATTGCTGGCCCAGACACTGGCGAAGATACTGAATGTACCGTTTGCCATTGCCGACGCCACGGCGCTGACCGAGGCCGGCTATGTGGGCGAGGATGTGGAGAACATCCTCTTGAAGCTGATACAGGCTGCAGATTTCGATATAGAGAAGGCTCAGAAGGGCATCATCTACGTCGATGAAATAGACAAGATCGCCAGAAAGTCGGATAATCCTTCGATCACCCGCGATGTCAGCGGCGAAGGAGTTCAGCAGGCACTGCTGAAGATACTGGAAGGCACGGTTGCCAGCGTACCGCCTCAGGGCGGCAGGAAGCACCCGCATCAGGAGTTCATACAGTTTGATACTACAAACGTAATGTTCATCTGCGGAGGCGCTTTTGACGGACTGGACAAGATAATACAGCAGCGTATCGGAGAGAAGGTCATCGGATTCGATGCAGAGGTCGAAAAGAGCGATGCCGAAGTAGATGAGATCTTAAAACTGGTACAGCCGGAAGATCTGCTGAAATACGGGCTTATTCCGGAGTTCATCGGGCGTCTTCCTTCAATAGTGACGCTGGAGGAACTCGACGAGGATGCACTCGTGCGCATTCTCACGGAACCGAAGAATGCGCTGATCAAGCAGTACAAGAGTTTGTTTGAGATCGACAACGTGGAGCTGGAAATCGAACCGGATGCCATCAGGGCCATAGCCCACAAGGCTGTGGAACGAAAGACCGGGGCACGAGGCCTGCGGGGAATCATGGAAAGCGTGATGACGGATATCATGTACGACATTCCTTCCCGGGATGATGTTGAAAAGTGCATCATAACCAGGGCCGCGATCGAAGATGATGTGCAGCCAACGCTGGTCCTCACGGACAGCAAAAAGAAGCTGGAAAAAGGCGAAACAGCATAATCGAAAGGCGACTAGTGAATAGTCGCCTTTACTAATAACATTGAAGGGAGAGCAAGATGACAAAGGTCACCGGAGTTGACATAAATGAAGATGGAAAGCTGATATTGCCGATGATCCCCCTGAGGGGGCTTACCATATTTCCCAATATGGTACTTCATTTTGATATAGGCAGGGAAAAATCGATAAACGCGCTGGAAAAGGCGATGATCAAAAATCAGCACATCTTTCTGGCGACACAGAAGGATGAAAACACCGATCTTCCCACGATCAACGATTTCTATCATGTAGGAACCGTAGCCAGGATTAAACAGATGTTAAAGCTGCCCGGGGATTCCATCAGGGTCCTTGTGGAAGGCATTGCCAGGGGCGAAATAGATGAAATGCTGATGGAGGTGCCTTACTTCAAGTGCACGGTCACCGAGATCGAGGAAGAAGAACCGGATCCCGTCGATGCGAAGACAGAAGCGCTCATGAGGCGCGTGCTGTCGGTTTTCGACGAATACCTTTCGATAAACCAGAAGATGACACCGGAATCGTTCGCCGCAGTGGCCACTATCAACGAACCGGGAAGGTTCGCCGATATGGTGGCTTCGCACCTGGACGTGAAGACGGAAGAAAAGCAGGAAATACTGGAATGCTTTGATGTCAATGAAAGACTGGAGAAGATCAACGAGATACTCACCAGAGAGATCGAGATACTGAACATCGAACACGACATCAACAGCAAGGTGAAGACGCAGATCAACCAGAACCAGAGAGAATACTATCTGCGCGAACAGATGAGAGCGATACAGGAAGAGCTGGGCATCGACGAGGAAGTCGAAGACGAGATCGAAGAATGGCATCGCCAGCTGGATGAACTGGATCTGGAGCCGAAGACGGCCGAGAAGGTCGAAAAGGAAATCAAGAGGATGTCTCACATGCAGCCTTCGTCCGCCGAGAGCTCGGTGGCCAGGACGTACATTGAGACAATACTCTCTCTGCCCTGGAATAAATCTTCGGAAACGGAGATAGACCTCAAGAAGGCGGAGAAGATCCTCAACGAGGACCATTACGGACTGGACAAGGTCAAGGAAAGAGTACTCGAGTATCTGGCTGTGATACACCTTTCGAAGACCATCAAGGGACCCATCCTCTGCCTGGTAGGCCCTCCGGGAACAGGCAAGACTTCGATAGTAAAGTCTGTGGCCCGCGCTGTCGGCAGAGAATATGTGCGCATGTCGCTGGGCGGCGTGCGGGATGAAGCCGAGATCAGAGGTCATCGAAGGACATATATCGGAGCCATCCCCGGCAGAGTCATCAACTGCATCAAGGATGCGGGCACCAATAACCCGGTATTCCTCTTTGATGAAGTCGACAAGCTGGGCTCGGATTTCAGGGGCGATCCCTCTTCCGCACTGCTGGAAGTGCTGGACCCCGAACAGAACAAGAACTTCACTGATCATTATCTGGAGGTCCCCTTCGATCTTTCCAAGGTAATGTTCATAACTACGGCGAACACCATAGACACCATTCCCCGTCCTCTGCTGGACAGGATGGAGGTCATCGAAGTAATGGGCTACACCGAAGAGGAAAAGGTGAAGATCGCCAGCAAGTATCTGGTGCCCAAGAAGATAGAAGAACACGGACTGGACAAGAAGAACGTGAAGATACCGGAGCGCACCATCAGGGATCTGATCAACTACTATACACGCGAATCGGGTGTGCGTAATCTGGAAAGAGAAATAGCGAACCTCTGCCGCAAGATCGCCCGAAAGATGGTGACCGAAGGCGAAGAGGATGCTGTATATACGATCAAGGTGGGCGACCTGGAAGAATACCTCGGCAAGAAGAAATTCCACTACGACAAGATCAAGGGAGAGACCGAGGTCGGGGTGACCACGGGTCTTGCATGGACGATAGTGGGAGGAGATACCCTGTTCATAGAGACCGCTTCGGTACCCGGCAGCGGCAAACTGCAGCTGACGGGACAGATGGGCGATGTGATGCAGGAATCGGCCCGCACAGGTATCAGCTATATCAGACAGATCGCTGACAAGCTGGATATAGATCAGGATTTCTACAAGAACAGGGATATGCACATCCACATCCCGGAGGGCGCGGTACCCAAAGACGGCCCCTCGGCAGGAGTGACCATGTGCACAGCCATGATATCCACGCTGACGGGGATCCCGGTGAGGAAGGATATCGCGATGACAGGCGAGATCACCCTCACAGGAAAGATCCTGCCGGTAGGCGGGATCAGGGAAAAGGTCCTCGCGGCGCACAGAGCCGGCATCAAAAAGGTGCTGCTGCCTGCGGAGAACGAGAGAGATCTCGAGGAGATCCCTGATAAAGTCAGGAACCAGATGGAATTCGTGCCCATCAAGAGAGTGGAAGATGCACTGAAGGAAGTACTGGTGAAGAAGAGGGGCAGGAAAAAGAATGCAGATAAAAAACGCGGAGCTGATAGCAGTGACAGCGAAGCCGGAGCAGTATCCGCCGGATAATATGAAAGAGATCGCTTTCGCCGGGAGGTCAAACGTGGGCAAGTCGTCACTTTTGAACCTCCTGACGGGGCGCAAAAAGCTGGCGCGCATCAGCAGCAGCCCGGGGAAGACCCGGACGATAAACTTTTACGAGATCGACGGCAGCTTTCGCATTGTGGATCTGCCGGGGTACGGGTATGCGAAGGTGTCCAGGTCCGTCTCCGAAAAGTGGGGACAGATGATGGAAGCTTACCTGGAAAACAGACAGGGACTGGTAAAAGTTGTGCAGCTCGTTGACATAAGACACGAGCCGACGAAACAGGATATACAAATGTACGACTATCTGAAGTACTACGGACTGGACGGTATCGTAGTGGCCACGAAAGCCGATAAGGTTTCCAGGAGCCAGCGGCAGAAAAATCTGAGCGCCATCAGGAAGAGTCTCGGTATGCAGCAGGATGACCTGCTGATACCGGTGTCAGCATTGAAGAAGACAGGGCAGGATGATCTGCTGGAGGCTATTGGATCTCTTCTGGAGGTGTAAGCTATGCAGTTTTTTCTCGGCTTCAGGGTGCTGATCAAGAGAATAAAGGCCATCAGGTTCATGATGAAGGACAAGTCCGTTTCCATCTGGAAGAAACTCCTGATAGTGCTGGGCATTGTTTATCTTTTTCTGCCTGTCGATATCATACCGCCGATACTGTTTCCGGTGGGATGGATAGATGACCTGATCCTCTGGCTGGTGATCCTCTGGTTTCTCAGGGACACGCTGGACAAATACTGGAAAGGCGAGAAGCCGGTGGATTATTCCAAAAAGTACAAGGATACGATAGATGTCGATGATTACGAAGTGAAGGACAAGAAAAAAGGTAACAGAGAGGAGAAAAAATGAATAACAGAAAGCCTGTCGGTGTGGTCATGATCACACAGGAGGAAATATTGAAGAGAGCAGCCGAGATAGGCCGGCAGATCACTGAAGATTACAAAGGTGAAGGCGTTTTGCTCATCGGTATCCTGAAGGGTGCCGTCATGTGGATGACAGATCTGATGAAGAATATCGATCTCGATGTTGAAATCGACTTCATGGCCTGCAGTAGCTACGGCGCATCGACCAAGAGCAGCGGTATCGTCAAGATCAACAAAGACCTCGACAGCGATATCGAGGGCAAGAATGTCATCATTGTGGAAGATATTGTCGATTCGGGGACCACTCTGGCTTACCTTAAAAAATATCTTTCGAACAGGAGCCCCAAGAGCATTGCCATCTGCGCTCTTCTTGACAAGCCGCAGGGAAGAAAGGTCGAACTGGAAGCCGACTACAAGGGCTTTGATGTAGATGACAGATTCATTATCGGTTACGGGCTGGACTTCAACCAGAAGTACCGCCAGTTGCCTTATATCAGTTACCTGGCTGAAGACTGAGGCGGGTACAGCGGGAAAGGGACGGTCCGGGACCGGCTCTTTTTTCGTGATTTGTGCGCTGATTGATTTTTTACAGTATTTGATATACAATATTCGAGTATATTGCAAGATTAACAAAGATGGGAGAAACGAAGGAAAAATGGGAAACATAATCTGGAACAGAAAAGCTGAATGCATGGACCGGAAGGAACTGGCCGATATGCAGCTGGCAAAATTAAAGGACACCGTGAAAAGGTGCTATGAGAGAGTCCCACTTTACAAGAAAAAGTTCAACGAGATCGGACTGAAGCCGGAGCACATCAAGACTCTGGACGACATCAAACATATACCGTTCACCACGGCAGAAGATTTAAAACAGAACTATCCCTTCGGCATGTTCGCTGTAGACAAGAAGGAAATAGTGAGGATACACGGTTCTTCGGGAACCACGGGCAAGCCGAAGATCGTGGGCTACACCCGCAACGATCTGGACAACTGGACGGAATGTCTCGCCAGGGTCATCAGCGCAGCCGGGGTCAACGCCGGAGACATCGCGCAGATCGCCTTCGGCTACGGACTGTTCACCGGAGGATTCGGACTGCATTACGGAATGGAACGCGTAGGGGCTATGGTAGTGCCGCTCTCCAGCGGAAACACCGAGAGACAGCTGATGATCATGAAGGACTTCGGGACTACCGTGCTGGTAGCCACACCTTCTTATGCGCTGTACATGGTCGATGAAATGAAGAAGAGGGGGATCACAAAGGATGATCTCAAACTCAAGGTCGCCCTGTTCGGCGGCGAAGGCCACACAGAAGCCATGCGCAAAAAGATAGAAGACGAGCTGGGCATACTGGCTACGGAAAATTACGGATTGTCCGAGATCGGCGGACCGGGATATTCAGGAGAGTGCTACCTGAAGAACGGGATGCACATCGCCGAGGACAAGTTCTTCTCGGAGATCATAGATCCGGAAACTTGCGAAACGCTGGGAATGGGAGAAAAGGGCGAACTGGTAGTCACCACACTGGAAAAAGAAGGTATGCCGGTGCTCAGATACAGGACCAGAGATATAACCTGGCTGGACGACACACCTTGCGACTGCGGACGTACATCCATGAGGATGGCCAAGGTACAGGGCAGATCCGATGACATGCTGGTCATCAGGGGAGTCAATGTATTCCCGTCACAGATCGAAGAAGTAGTCATGAGGCAGAAGGAGATCGAGCCGTTCTACGAGATCGTGGTCACCAACGAAGGCTACATGGACAAGATCGAAGTCAAGGTGGAACTGAAGGACGGCAGTATGCTGGACGACTATAAACGCCTGGAGCAGTTCAAGGCGAAGATTTCACATGAACTGAAAACCACATTGAATATTGAGGCAAGGGTCACTCTCGTTTCTGCGGGAACACTCCCCAGGTTCGAGGGCAAGGCAAAGAGAGTGATCGACCTGAGACAGAAATAAAGAAATAGGAGAGAGCGAATGATTTGGAACAAAGCAATGGAATGCGCAGACAGGGAGACGATGAACAAGATCCAGCTGCGCAAACTGCAGAGTACAGTGAAGAGGGTATACCAGAAGGTGGAGCCGTACAGGAGCAAGATGCAGGAACTGGGTCTCAAGCCCGGAGACATCAAGACTCTGGAGGACATCAAAAAGCTGCCCTTTACTACCAAGGAAGACCTGAGGGACAATTATCCCTACGGGATGCTGGCTTCTCCGCTTTCTGACATAGTCAGGATACACGCCAGCTCCGGTACCACGGGCAAGCCAAAGGTAGACTGCTATACTGATAACGACCTGCAGATGTGGGCAGAGTGCTTTGCCCGGGGACTTTCCTCCGCGGGCGGAGACAAGACTTCGGTAGTTCAGGTGTCCTACGGATATGGACTTTTCACCGGCGGCCTTGGAGCTCACGATGGCGCTGAATACATGGGAGCCTCAGTTATCCCCATGAGCAGCGGAAATACACAAAAACAGATACTGATGATGAAGGATTTCAAGAGCACGCATCTGTGCTGTACTCCTTCATATGCGCTGACCATCGCAGAGGCGGTGGAAAAAGCCGGATACAAGCCGGGCGACCTTGCACTTAAGGCCGGCGTATTCGGAGCTGAACCCTGGACTGAGGGTATGCGGGATGAAATAGAGAAGAGGCTGGGAATAAAAGCTTATGACATATACGGACTTTCAGAAGTCATGGGACCCGGCGTGGCTACCAGCTGCGATGCCAAAGATGGCATGCACATACAGGAAGATTACTTCCTGGCGGAAGTTATCGATCCGAAGACACTGGAACCGGTGGCTCCCGGCGAGATCGGAGAACTGGTATTCACGACGCTGGGCAAGGAGGGAATGCCGCTGGTACGCTACCGCACCAGAGACCTCTGCTCTCTGAAATACGACAAGTGTTCCTGCGGAAGGACCACAGTGAGGATGAGCAAGATCCTCGGCAGATCCGATGATATGCTGATCATCAGGGGAGTCAATGTATTCCCGTCGCAGATCGAGACAGTGATCGCGAAGTTCGATGAACTGACGCTGAACTACAAGATTCTCGTGGGTCGCGTGGACAACAAGGATACCTTCGAGCTGCACGTCGAGCTGGCGGAGAACCTGGCTGTAGATGATATTGCTTTTGTAGAAAACCTGAGGACCAGGATGGACCACGAGCTGCGTTCGCTCCTGGGAATCGGATGTAAGGTAAAATTCCTCAGCGCCGGCACGCTGCCGCGCAGCGAAGGCAAAGCGGTGAGGATAGAGGATACGAGAAATCTCGGTATTCGTTTGTAAGGAGGTACGCCCATGTATATTAAACAGATTTCAGTTTTCGTGGAAAACACAACAGGAAGGCTGGCAGAATTCACAAAGGTGCTCAAGGATAACAACATCGATATGAAAGCGCTTTGCATCGCGGATACGACTGATTTCGGCATCCTGCGCTGCCTGGTGGAAAAGCCGGAAGAGACAGCACAGATATTGAAAGAGAACGGATTTACAGCCAGCATCACAGAAGTACTGGCGGTAGAGATGAAGGATATACCCGGCGGACTCAACAGCATCCTCGAGGTGCTCAGCGCTAAGGGCATCGGTGTGGACTATGTCTACTCCATCATCAGATCGCGCGAGAATCACGCCGTGATCATCATCAAGGTCGAGGATCCGGGCGAGGCCATCGACGCGCTGACTGCTGCAGGCATCCAGCTGTATTGCCAGAAGGATCTGATCTGATGTCAGGTCAGGAAGCGATGGAGGCCCACCTGGCAAAGACCATGGAGGAAAACAACGTGGTCCAGGCGGACACGCTCAACGGTATGATGAAATCGGAGAGCGGGGGCTGTTCATATGCGGACAGGACCCTGTCGCTGATATTTGAGACTCAGGACTGGCAGGCGAACAGGGCAGGCATGCTGCACGGCGGCATACTGTGCACGGCTTTCGATATGACGATCGCAGCCCTGGCCAGGTTCTATGCAGGCAAGAACTTTGCCCCCACGGTCAGCCTGGACGTCAAGTATGTGCGGCCGGTCGCCATCGGTGACCGTTACCGGGTGACTGCCAGAGCAACGGCCACCGGAAAGCGCATCACGCAGCTGACGGCGGAGGCCGTGATCGAAGACAGCGGCAAGCTGGCGGCTACTTCGGCCAGCGTATATCTCAATGTAGATACGAGCAAATAGGAGGAATGATGTTCAGACCGAGGGACAAATGGAGCTGTATAACGCATCTCGCGGGTGCGCTGATGGCGGCAGCGGGTACCATCGGTCTGATTTTTATTAACCTGGATCAACCGCCCAGCCGCATGATCGCGATGCTGGCATTCGGCTTTTCCATGATCGCGCTGTATTCCTGCAGCGCTGCTTACCATTACAGCAGGGGGACTGCGAAACACATCGAACACCTGAGAAATCTGGATCATTCCATGATCTTCGTGCTCATCGCAGGCACGTATACGCCTATTATGTGTGATGCGCTGCCGGCGCAGATCGGCAGGGTCTTCCTCACGGTGCTCTGGATCCTGGCGGGAGCCGGAGTCATTATGAAGATCTTCTGGCTGTATGCGCCGCGCTGGCTGTACACCATCATCTATCTCATAATGGGATGGTCGATACTGATAGATTTCCGCGACTTTATAATGCTGCCGGGAGCTTTCATCGCAGCTCTGCTGCTGGGCGGGGCAGCTTACACTGCGGGTGCCGTCATCTACGCGCGAAAGCGCCCGAACCCCACCAGGGAGTTCGGATTTCACGAGATATTCCACGTCCTCGTCATCGCGGGTACGGCCTGTCATTATTACGGCATCGTATTCCTCATGTGAGGCCGGCAGGTAAATAAGCAAAAAAAGCGGCGGATCCTGTGAGGATCTGCCGCTCCTGGTTTCTGATATCAGTAGAAGCGGTGGAAGACCGGTTCTCTGTTTTTATAGCTGCAGTAGTATTTGAAACCGACGCCGCGCGCTATTGCCAGCGCCTTGTCAAAGTGGCTGCCGTAACGTTCCGGTTCGTGCGAATCGGAGCCGATCGTCAGTATCTCACCGCCCAGTTCGCGGTAAGCCTCGAGGATCTGGATGCGCGGCAGTCCCACAGGCATATTGTATTTGTAGCTGGAGGTGTTGATCTCGATGCCCTTTCCGTCTTCGATGATCATCTTCAGAGTTTCGCGGATGATATCCATGCTGGGGTCGAGGTCGAAGATGCCGCCGATGTAGCGGTCAATGATCGTGTAGTGACCGATGACGTCATAGTCCTTGAATTTCTTGAGCATATCGTACATATAACTGTAGAAATCACGGGTAACCGCAGAGCGGTCCAGCTGTGAATAGTCGATGAGGTCGAGCGCCTGGTTCCTCAGGCAGTGAAATGAGCCGATGATGAAATCGTAATCATATGAAGCTGCCAGGTCATGTGCGGCCTGCAGCTCGCTGTCCATTATCCCTATCTCCACACCTTTGATGATCTCCAGACGACCTTCGAGCTCGCGCTGCTTTTTCTCCATTGCGGCCTGGTAAGCCGGAAAATCTATGGTAAAGGGAAATTCCGGATCGGGATATCCGGGGTCGTAGTGATCTGTTATCGCTATCCCTTCGAGGTTAGTTTCGGCTGCGGCAGCGACCATCTCGTCGAAGGTGTGATCGCAGTCATCAGAAAAGCCGGTATGTGTGTGCATATCATACATTTCTATTCCATCTCCATTTCTTTGTCTGATGTCATATATCGATGAATCAAGTATATCAGAAAAAAGTGCAATTGTTAATATATGTTCGAACGTGTATAATTAGTGTCAGAGGAATTACGAATGATACATGTACCTGAGATACTGAGCGACCTGAACGTTTTTTCGGTCACCCTGAGATTGCTGCTGGCGATGCTGTTCGGGGGTATAATAGGGCTGGAGCGCGGAGCCAACAGGCATCCGGCCGGCTTCAGGACCCACATACTGGTTTGTGTGGGGTCCGCTCTCGCCATGCTGACAAATCAGTATATCTTTGAGATGTGGGGAAGCGTGACCGATCCGGCGAGGATCGGCGCCCAGGTGATCACGGGCGTGGGTTTTCTCGGCGCGGGGACCATACTTTTCACGGGAAGAAACAGGATACGCGGTCTGACGACGGCGGCCGGACTGTGGGCATCGGAATGCCTGGGACTGGCGATAGGCATTGGTTTTTATTTTGGAGCCGTGATCGGTGCCGTGGTGGTCTTCATCAGCCTGGCGCTGCTGCCGAAGATCGAAGCTTATTTTTACGAACACTCGGGTGTCGTCAACGTGTATGTCGAGCTGAGCAACATCGGTTATTTCAAGAACTTTTTTCAGCAGATAAAGAGGAACAGTCTCCAGGTGGAATACACTAATCTGAACCAGCCGAACCCGATGACGCCGGGCGGCGTCGGCTTTGCGTTATCGCTGAGGATGGATAAAAAGGGCAAAAAGGACAACGAGGAACTGGTGGAACTCATCAGTATGATAGAAGGAGTAACGGTAGTAGAAGAAATATGAAAATGCTGGTTGTAAGCGACACCCACGGGAGCATATCACGGGTGCTGGAAATAGCAGAAAAGATAACGGATATAGATTTGCTGGTACATCTCGGGGATTATTACGAGGATGCGGTACGCATAGCGGAGGCGCTGGGCGTCGACTATGCTGCAGTCAGGGGGAACTGCGACGGTGCACTGCGTTTTGAGGATACCAGCTCGGTGCTGGAGACCGAATGCGGCAGGATACTGCTGACGCACGGACATACCGAAGGCGTGCGCCGCGGCGGCGGATACAGCGGACTGCTCTCACGCTGTGAGCAGATGGACTGCTGTGCGGTATTCTTCGGCCATACACATGTGGCCGTGAACGATGAGATAGACGGGGTGCGCATACTCAATCCGGGTTCCATTTCGCGTCCGCGCGACGGCAGCCGGGGCTCGTATGCTATTGTACATACAAGCGAGCAGGGTATAGAGTGCTCCGTGCTCTACTATAACACGGGCGGCGGCCCTCCAAAGAAAAAGGCACCCGGAGGTTTTCTCAGGGGCCTGATGAACTACAGCGACGGCTTTTAAATCAGAAGAGGATCCGGTCATGAGCAGTATTTTAGAGAGTCTCAATTCACTGGTGATGATCTTTGTGATGATCATCCCGGGGATAATCCTTTCCAAAAAGAATATCATCTCCCCGAAGCAGTCTCAGGGCATCAACAGCCTGGTCGCCGATCTGACCTGGCCCTGTCTAGTGATCGATGCCATGCAGATCAGCTTTTCGAAGAAGATACTGGCTGACTGCGGCTATACTTTTGTCATCATGGTGATCGTGTTCGTGGCCGCGTTCGGCCTCGGCTCTCTGCTGGTGCGCGTGCTGCACCTGAAAAAGCATCAGAGCTATATCTTCACATTCATGCTGATATTTTCAAACACGGGCTTCATGGGGATACCGGTCATCAACGCCCTCTATGGCAAGGAAGCTGTCTTTTACGCCAGCATCGTGGAGATGGTGAATGATATTTTCCTGTTCACAGTGGGCATCATGCTGATCCAGATGTCGGCTGGAGCTGACCGCAAGGTGGATATCAGATCCATGTTCAGCCCGGGAATGATAGGAGTTATCATCGGCTTTTTGCTGTTCCTCTTTGATTTTCAGCTGCCGGGCTTTCTCGGCGAATCGATAGAAATCATCGGTGCGGCGACGACGCCTCTGACCATGATCCTCATCGGTCTTCAGATAGGACGGATGCCCTTCAGGGAACTGGTGGGGGATATCAATATGTACATCATGTCCGCCGTCAAGCTGCTGGTGATCCCGATGATAGTATTCGTGATCATGATCTTCATCCTCAGGGATACTTCGGTCCTCGCCAGGGTGATCGTCATGGAATTCGCGATGCCGGTAGCTTCCTGCACGCAGATATTCGCTCTGCAGTACAAGAGCGATGTCACCTTCGCCGCCAAGGGTGTGCTGCTGTCCACGGTGATCTCGATAGCGACGCTGCCTCTGTTCACAGTGATCCTGAGTATGTTCTGAGCGGGCGCAGGCAGATAAAAAACCGCCCGCAGGTCAATCCCGCGAGCGGCCCGGCAGCTTGTGCCGTTTTATTTTTCCAGATTCTCCAGCTGCTCTTTTACACTCTCGAATGAAGTCGATCCCTTGGATTTCTTCCCTTCGATGCAGGCGCGCACGCTGATCTTTTCGTAGATATCATCTTCGAACTTGTCCGAGAACTGTTTCAGTTCGTCGAGCGAAAGATCTTCGATAGCGCAGCCCTTGTTGATGCAATGGAGGACCAAAGATCCGATGATCTCATGGCAGTCCCTGAAAGGTATCCCCTTGGAGACCAGGTAATCGGCTGCATCGGTTGCATTCATGTAGCCGTACTTTGCAGCGTCTGCCATATTGTCTTTGCGCACTTTCATGGTAGATATCATCTCCCTGAAAATGTTCAGCGAATCTTTGAGTGTGTCCCCCGCATCGAATACAGGCAGCTTGTCTTCCTGCATGTCTTTGTTATAAGCGAGCGGCAGTCCCTTCATGATCGTCAGCAGCGTCATCAGGTCGCCGTATACTCTGCCGGTCTTGCCGCGGATCAGTTCCGCCATGTCGGGGTTCTTTTTCTGCGGCATTATGCTGCTGCCGGTGGCATAGGCATCATCTATCTCGATGAAGCTGAATTCCTTTGAGCTCCAGAGGATCAGTTCCTCGCAGAAGCGCGAAAGGTGCATCATACAGATAGAGCAGCAGCTGATGAATTCGATCGCGAAATCACGGTCGCTGACAGCATCCATGGCGTTGGGAGCCACGTGTGCAAAGTCCAGCTCTTCGGCCAGAAAGTCGCGGTCTGTATTATATGTCGTGCCGGCCAGGGCGCCGCTTCCCAGCGGCAGATAGTCGGCGCGTGCATAGCAGTCTTCAAAGCGCGTCACATCGCGTTTGAACATCTGATAGTAAGCCAGCAGGTGATAAGCAAAGGTGACCGGCTGCGCCCTCTGAAGGTGTGTGTAGCCGGGCATCACAGTGTCCTGATGCTCCTTTGCCAGCTGCGCCAGTGTTTCCTTCAGTTTTTCCAGCAGCTGATCTATCTGCGGGATCTCATTCTTGATGAACATCTTGAAGTCAACGGCCACCTGGTCGTTCCTGCTGCGCGCGGTGTGCAGCTTTTTGCCCACATCGCCGATGCGCTCTGTGAGGATGCTCTCGATGTTCATGTGGATATCTTCGCTCTCGATGGAGAACTCGATCTTTCCCGCCTCGATATCGTCCCTGATATCAGAGAGAGCCGATACGATGGTATCGGCTTCCTCCTGCGTCAGGATGCCCTGCTTTGCCAGCATCTTTGCGTGTGCAATGTTGCCGGCTATATCTTCTTTGTACAATCTCTTGTCGAAGGGTATAGAGGCATTGAATTCATCGCTCGAACTAGTTGAGGCTTTAGTGAACCTGCCTTTCCAAGCTTTCATTCTGTTATTTTCCTCCTTCACGCTTCAGCTTCTGCATTGCCCTGATCTTTGAAGGCAGCGAGAAGAGGTTGATGAATCCTGTTGCGTCGCTCTGGGTGTAAACTTCGTCTTCTCCGAAGGTTGCAAACTCTTCGCTGAAGAGGGAGTAATCGGACTTGCTGGCGATCGGCCATGCAGCGCCCTTGTAGAGCTTCATCTTGACAACGCCAGTCATGTTCTCCTGAGTTACGTCTACGAAAGCGGAGATCGCTTCGCGCAGAGGTGTGAACCACTGTCCGTCATAGAGGATGTCAGCGAACTTTAAGGATACCATCTTCTTGTAGTGCATGGTCTCTCTGTCGAGGATCAGCTTTTCGAGGTCAGCGTGAGCCTTGAAGAGCACGGTGCCTCCCGGTGTCTCGTATACGCCGCGGGATTTCATGCCGACGAGACGGTTCTCGATGATGTCGATGGTGCCCACAGCGTTTGCCGCTGCCAGCTCGTTTATCTTTGTCATCAGTTCGATGGGTCCCATTTCCTTTCCGTCGATGCTGACGGGGACACCTTTTTCGAATCCTATGTCTACGATCGTCGGTTCGTCCGGAGCCTTTTCGACAGGCATGGAGAGTACGTGTATATCATCTTCGTGGATGTTCCATGGATCTTCCAGATTTCCGCCTTCATGGCTGATGTGCCAGATGTTCTCATCGCGCGAGTAGATCTTCTTTACCGACTGTGCGATAGGAATGTTGTGCGCATTTGCGTATTCGATCATATCCTCACGGGAGTGGAATGTCCATCTGTCATCTCTCCAGGGAGCGATGATCTTGAGCGAAGGATCGAGTGCGTGAATGGCGGTTTCGAACCTGACCTGATCGTTGCCCTTGCCGGTGCAGCCGTGGCAGATGGCTACAGCACCTTCCTGCTGTGCGATCTCTACCAGCTTTTTACCCATCAGCGGTCTTGCCATCGATGTTCCCAGCAGGTAATCGTCTTCATACACAGCGCCGGCTTTCAGTGTGGGCCAGATGTAATCTGTGATGAACTCTTCCTGTATATCGAGCGCGAATGCCTTGCTAGCACCAGTATCCAGAGCCTTCTGCTTGATGGCATCGAAGTCTTCCTTCTGTCCGGCGTTGCAGCATACTGCGATAACTTCATAATCAAATGTTTCCATGAGCCAGGGGATTATTACGGAAGTGTCCAGACCGCCGGAATAAGCCACTACTATCTTTTCTTTTTTTGCAACCATTTTGTTCTCCTCCAAATGAATAAATATTTATTTGACGGACTAATTATACAAGTATAAGAGCATAAAATCAAGTGCCAAAATACAAAAAATTAAAGACTTTAGACCCCTTTTGGTGTAAAATGAAACTTACATCGGAAATTTGAAAATTACGGGGATATAGTACATGAAACTTAAATTCCAAAGTACATATATAAAATGGGGATTGACGGTGTTCGTGACTGCGGCTTTATGTATCATATTCTTTTTTATGATATACAGACATACAGGCCTGGCAAAGGCCATGAATACTCTGGGCGGCATTCTGACACCTTTCGTATACGGGCTGGTGATGGCTTATCTGCTGTGCCCTCTCTACAACTGGGGCGTGAGGACGTTCCGGAGACCGAAACTGTTCCACAAAGGAAAGCGCGACAGATCGCTGACTATAGCAAAGGCTCTGTCAACGGTGCTTTCTATTGCCGTACTCCTGGGGATCGTGATCGGGATCCTGGCGCTGATCATCCCGCAGGTGATCCACAGCGTGATGTCCATTGCTGACGACCTGCCGGGTGCCATAGACAGCTTGACCAAATGGGCGCGGGGACTATCGCACAACAGCCAGCTGGCCGGACCTATAGGCAAGCTGCTCAGCAACGGGGCGCATGACTTCCGCCAGTGGGTGGAGAATCACCTGGTACCGGGATACGATTCCATCGTGTCCGGCGTCAGGGACGTAGGCATAGGCATCGTCAATGCGATCAAGAACTTCTTCATTGGACTGGTCATCTGCATCTTTTTCATCAACAGCAAGGAAATATTCAGCGCACAGTGCAAGAAACTGGTGCTGGCTGTATTTCGTGAAGACAGAGCTGACGCGTTCCTCCGCGGAGCTGCGTTCGTAAACAAGACATTCGGAGGCTTCATCAACGGGAAGCTGATCGACTCGCTCATAGTAGGCGTCATATGCTTCATCTTCATGAGCATAGTCGGCTGGCCGTATGCGGTCCTCATCAGCGTCATCGTTGGAGTCACCAACATCATACCGTTCTTCGGACCGTTCATCGGAGCCATACCATCGGCGCTGCTGCTGCTGATGGTGGATCCGCTGACGTGCCTCTATTTCCTCATATTCATTCTGGTGCTGCAGCAGATAGACGGCAACATCATAGGACCGAAGATACTGGGCGACAGCACCGGGCTGGCCAGCTTCTGGGTCATGTTCGCGATACTTGTGGGCGGCGGCCTCTTCGGTTTTGTGGGTATGATCGTGGGCATACCTGTATTCGCAGTCATTTACGCTTATGTATGCTTTGCTGTCAACCGGCAACTTGACAGGAAGGGCCTGTCGACTGATCTGAGGGATTACAAGAATCTATATAAATATGAAAGCCACAAAGGCAGGGATAAGAAAAACGACGATAAAGGAGCAAACCAAGAGGATGGACAGACTACTTGAAGAAAAGATAAGAAATCTTATGAAAGAGGGCGCGGCCATAAAGGATGCGCCGATGAAGGAATATACATCGTTCAAAGCGGGAGGCAGCGCGGACCTGCTGCTGATCCCGGGCAGTGTGGATGAACTGGAGGCCGTGGTCGGAGCCCTGGCCGCAGAAGGCGAGGATTTCCTGGTGATGGGAAACGGCAGCAATTTTCTGGTGAAGGACGGCGGATACCGGGGGACGATCATCAGGATCAGCGACTGCTGCGGCGATA
The DNA here is from genome assembly GCA_050953405.1 of Anaerovoracaceae bacterium. Taxonomy (GTDB): domain Bacteria; phylum Bacillota; class Clostridia; order Peptostreptococcales; family Anaerovoracaceae; genus RUG100. The sequence continues at coordinate 402,822 of JBMNMP010000003.1, forward strand.
TACGCGGTGAAGGACCGCTGTTCACGGCGGGGGCGGCTGTCTCGCTGTCCGCTTTTGCCAAGTATGCGCTGGAGAAGGGCTATGAGGGCTTTGAATTCGCCAGCGGGATACCCGGCAGCATCGGCGGCGGCGCCTTCATGAACGCCGGAGCCTATGGCGGAGAGCTGAAAGATGTGATCAGCTGCGTGCGTGTGATCAGGAGAGATGGCAGCGGCCGCGCCGAACTGAGTGTGAAAGAGATGGATTACGGGTATAGACATAGTGTGCTTTATGACACGCTGGACATCGTGACCGAAGTGGATATCGAGCTCAGACGCGGCCGCAGGGACGAGATAGCCGCCAGGATGAAAGATCTCAACGGGCGCAGGAATGCCAAACAGCCGATCAACTATCCGAGCGCGGGCAGCTTTTTCAAACGTCCGCCCGGGTACTATGCCGGCAAGCTGATACAGGATTCGGGCCTCAAAGGCCTGACTGTGGGCGGAGCGCAGGTTTCGGAACTGCATGCCGGATTCATAATCAATAAAGGAGGGGCGACGGCATCCGACATTGTCGAGCTGATGCACCTCGTGCAGGCGAGGGTCAGCGACCGGTTCGGTGTGCAGCTGGAGCCGGAAGTGAGGATCATCGGAGAAGACTGATGTACAGAATGATATTTGATTATCATACACATACGATATATTCACGCAATCATCACGGCAAGGGGACCATTGAGGAAAACGTGCAGGCCGCGATCGCGAAAGGCCTCAAGGGCATAGCGATCACTGATCACGGTCCGGGACACCTGACGTACGGCGTCCGGCGCAGCAAGTTCCCTGAGATCAGGAGGGAGATCGACAGACTGAAGGCAGCTTACCCCCAGATAGAGATCTACCTGGGAGTGGAAGCCAACATACGCAGCGGCGGCAACTACCTGGACGTGACCGATGCCGACCGCAAGTATCTCGATTTCATCATCGCAGGATATCATTACGGCATCACAAAGGGATACTGCCTCCCGAACTGGCTGTATGACCACGGGGCCGGGAGGACTGAGAAGAGGCGCAGAGCGCTGAGCGACCGCAATACCGAGATCTACCTGGGGGCTATAGAGCACAACGATATAAAAATACTGACGCACCCGGGCGACAAGGCGCCTGTTGACATGGCAGCCATCGCCAAAGCATGTGCCAGGAATGATGTCTGGATGGAGATCAGCACCCATCACAAACACCTCACCAGGGAAGAGATAGAGATCTGCATGAAGGAGGATGTGAAATTCGTGATCAGCAGCGATGCACACCGGCCGCAGATGGTGGGGACCTTTGAAGCCGGTGTCGAGAGGGCTCTGGCAGCGGGACTGGATCCGGACAGAATAGTGAATATAGAAGAAACAGAGGGTAAAAAATGAAAGTAGTTATCATTACCGGTATGAGCGGAGCGGGAAAATCGCAGGCTGTAGAGTGCCTTGAGGATCAGGGCTATTACTGTATCGACAATATGCCTCCGGCGCTGATCAAAGACTTCATTGCGCTGGCGTCGGGAGACAGCAGCATCGAGAAGGCGGCCTTCGTGGTCGATGTGCGCGGGAAAGAGGTTTTCGGCGGCATTCGTGAAGCTCTCAACATCCTCAATGAATACAATGTGGACTACAAGGTCATCTTTCTGGAGGCCAGCGACAGGGTACTCGCGCAGAGATTCAATGAGACCAGGAGAGTACACCCGACTACGAAACAGCCGGCAACTATAGAAGCCATCAGCAACGAGAGGAAGGCTCTGGCGGACATCAGGGAATCGGCGGACTTCATCATCGACACTTCCAACATGAAGACGGCCAGACTCAAGAGCGAGCTGATCAGCGTGCTCAACGACGAGGGCGCCGAGGAAACATTTGTGGTCAATGTGATGTCCTTCGGCTTCAAGCACGGTATGCCGATCACTGCGGACATGGTGTTCGATATGCGCTTCATTCCGAATCCGTATTACGTCCCCAGCCTCAAGAGATCCACGGGCAACAGTAAAAAGGTGAGACATTATGTGATGAAGTGGATGGTAAGCCAGACCTTTGTCAAGAATCTGAACAGGCTTATCAACAACATCATCCCTTATTATATGAAGGAAGGAAAATTCAATCTGAATATTGCGTTTGGATGCACGGGCGGACAGCACAGGTCGGTGGCTATGGCAAACGAGATAGCCGATCTCTTCAAACTGCAGGGCAAGCAGGTCACCCTGACGCACAGGGATATCAAGAAGAAATAGAATGTCATTTGCAAGCGAGACAAAAAACGAGCTTTCGAGAATAATGCCGGAAAAGAAGTGCTGCATGCTGGCGGAGATCGCCGGATTCATCAGGGTATGCGGCTCTGTTGTGCTGCAGGGAGCCGGCAAGTTCAAGATCGCAGCCAGCACGGAAAACCCGGCGGTGGCCAGGCACATCAAAATACTGCTGCGCGAGTATTTCAACATCAGCGCCGAGATCGAAGTCGGGCAGACCGGCAACCTTCAGAAAGGGCGCTATTATATCATCGTCATCGGGCCGGAACAGCTGTCCGAGCAGATACTGCGGGAGACCGGCATCCTCGGTGTGCGTGAAGGCCTCAACTATATTACAGACGGCATATACGACGGCCTCACAAGAAAGAAGTGCTGCCGCAAGGCTTATCTGCGCGGCGCATTCCTGGGAGCGGGGACGATGACCAATCCGGAGAACAGTTATCAGTTCGAGATCGTCTGCGGCACGGAGACTCTGGCCGCGGATCTGAAAAAACTGCTCAACAGCTTTGTGGACATCCATGCGGGAAAATCGGCGCGCAGGAACAGCTATGTGACCTATGTGAAGGACTCGGGAATGATACTGGATATCCTGGCTATCATGGGCGCCCATTCGCAGTATTTCATATATGAAGACGTGCGTCTGCGCAAGGAAATGAGGAACGAAGCCAACAGGCGCAGCAACTGCGATCAGGCCAATATAGACAAGGCCCTCTCTGCAGCGGAGCGGCAGATCGAGGGCATCAGGCTGATAGAGTGCACCGTGGGTATCGATTCACTGCCGCCAAAGCTGCGGGAGATGGCCGAGCTGCGCCTGGCGCATCCCGACCTGAGCATCGCGGAGCTGGGCGAACTGCTGGATCCGCCTCTTAAAAAGTCCGGCGTCAACAACAGGCTGAGAAAGATAGCGGAGATCGCGGAGAGGGAGCAGGTCGAAGATGGTGACAATTGACGAAGCGGAGGTCATGCTCAACGAAATAGCGGAAAGCATCCCGCGTGAATTTTATCAGGGGCTCAACGGCGGCATCCTGCTGCTGCCGGAGGCCAAACCCAGTCCCTATGCCAGGAACGGCGATCTCTGGATCATGGGTGAATACTGCCGCGGCGGCGGCATGGGACGCCTGATAAAGATATATTACGGCTCTTTCGAAAAAATGTATTCACAGCTGCCGCCACAGGAATTCAAGGAGCGCCTGCGGCAGACCCTGCTGCACGAGTTCACGCATCACATGGAATCTCTGGCAGGCGAAAGAGGCCTTGAGGACTGGGACGAGCGGCAGATACGCGATTATCTCGAACGACACTCGAAATAAATTGACATTTAAAGTTGGAGACAATATAATAGCGGAGTATAGAAAAATACTGACCGGGCTGTGACGGACTTAATCAACCCTGAGCCCATACCAAATCGAGAGGCGGCATTGCCGCAAGAGGGGTGGTACCGCGGTCATGAAAGATCGTCCCTGATACGGAAGACCATAGGTTTTCGGTTCAGGGATATTTTAATAAAGGAGACTAGATGATGTTCAAAAATTTATCAAATGGACCTATAGGCGAGGTGCAGAGCGCACAGGCCGACAAGTGGGAAAGAGAGGATATGCTGGGCAAGAGCATATCGACACGAGAGGGCAATCCCGATTTCGTTTTCTACGAGGGACCGCCAACTGCTAACGGCAAACCCGGTATCCATCACGTCATCGCGAGGACGCTGAAGGATTCGGTGTGCAGGTACAAGACCATGCAGGGATATAAAGTAAAGAGAAAAGCCGGTTGGGATACCCACGGACTCCCGGTGGAGATCGAAGTTGAAAAGCAGCTGGGGATGAACGGCAAACAGGACATCGAAAAATACGGCATCAAGGAGTTCAACGAAAAGTGCAAGGAATCCGTCTTCAAATATGAGAGCATGTGGAGAGAGATGACCAAAAAGATGGGTTACTGGATCGACATGGATCACCCGTACATCACGCTGAACAACAATTACATAGAGACCGGATGGTGGATACTGAAGGAATTCCACAAGAAAAAGATGATATACGATGGCCACAAGATCCTGCCGTACTGCCCGCGCTGCGGAACAGGACTGGCTTCCCACGAAGTGGCTCAGGGATACAAAGAGGTCAAGGTACTGACGCTGACAGTCAAGTTCAAAAAGAAGGGCACTGATAACGAGTACTTCCTGGCATGGACGACAACGGCATGGACCCTGCCGTCAAACGTTGCTCTGACAGTGGGTCCGGACATCGACTATATCAAAGCAAGGATGACCGAAGGCGATGAAGAGGGCAACTACTTTTACGTTGCCAGGCTGCAGGCTGACAAGGTGCTGGGAGAAGGCAAGTATGAGATCGTGGAAGAAATGAAGGGCCGCGACCTCGAGTATCAGGAATACGAACAGCTGATGCCTTACGTACAGCCGACGGACGGCAAGAAGGCCTTTTATGTGACCTGCGCCGATTATGTAACCATTGAAGATGGTACCGGCATCGTGCATACCGCACCGGCCTTTGGTGAAGACGACTATAACAACGGACGCAAATATGATCTGCCTGTGATGAATCCCGTGGACGAGCAGGGCAAATTCACGATGACGCCGTGGAAGGGCCACTTCGTCATGGAAGAAGGGCTCGATGTCGAGATATTGAAATCACTGGTAAGCGAGAACAAGCTGTTTGCCAGAGAAAAGATGGTCCACAACTATCCTCACTGCTGGAGGTGCGGGACCCCGCTGGTCTACTATGCAAAGCCCAGCTGGTATATCGAAATGAGCAGACTGAAAGATGAACTTGTAGCCAACAACAACACAGTGAACTGGTTCCCTGACTTTGTCGGCGAAAAGAGATTCGGCAACTGGCTGGCAGATGTAAAGGACTGGGCTATCTCCAGAAACAGATACTGGGGAACACCGATACCGATCTGGCGCTGTGAAGAGGGACATATCGAATGCATCGGCAGCCGGAAAGAGCTGGTCGAGAAGGCTATCGAGGATATAGATGAGAACATAGAACTGCACCGTCCGTATGTGGATGATGTGCACATCAAGTGCCCGCACTGCGGCAAGACGATGACCAGGATACCGGAAGTCATGGACTGCTGGTTCGACAGCGGAGCGATGCCGTTTGCGCAGCAGCACTACCCGTTCGAAAACAAGGACGGCTTTGAAGGTGAGATGTTCCCGGCGGACTTCATATGCGAGGGCATCGACCAGACGAGAGGCTGGTTCTATTCGCTGATGGCGATATCGACATTCCTCAAGGGCAGAGCCCCTTACAAGAATGTGCTGGTCAACGACCTGATCCTCGACAAGGACGGCAAGAAGATGAGCAAGCACGTGGGCAACACGGTCGATCCCTTCGAGCTCTTCGAAAAGTACGGCGCTGACGCCACGAGATGGTATCTGCTGCACGTTTCCCCGGCCTGGTCACCGACGAGATTCGATGAAGAGGGACTCAAGGAAACCGTGAGCAAGTTCTTCGGTACTCTGAGGAACGTATATAACTTCTTCGTACTCTATTCAAACCAGGACGAGATCGACCCTGCAAATCTGACCGTAAAGGAAAGACCGGAGCTGGATCGCTGGATACTCAGCAAGTACAACCGCCTTGTAGGCGAGGTCACCGCTGAGATGGACAGGTACGACCACATGAAGGCCGTGAGAAAGATCCAGTACTTTGTCAGCGAGGATCTCTCCAACTGGTACATCAGAAGAGCCAGGAGAAGGTTCTGGGGCACGGAGATGACCGAGGACAAAAAGAGCGTATACCGCACCACCTTTGAGGTGCTCAAGGGCGTTGCCCAGCTGATGGCACCGTTCGCACCCTTCCTTTCGGACGAGATATACACGAATCTCACGGGTGAGGAATCGGTACACCTCTCATACTTCCCGAAGGCGGATGCAGATCTGATCGATGAGAAAGCTGAAGAGCGCATGGATCTGGTGAGAAACCTGGTGGGTCTTGGAAGAGGTGCCAGAGAAAAAGAGCGCATCAAGGTCAGACAGCCGCTCTCTAAGGTCCTGCTGGACGGAAAGTACGAATCTCTCATCAGCGACCTGACACCGCTGATCAGGGAGGAACTGAATATAAAGGAAGTGGTCTTTGCCAAAGACCTGTCCCAGTTCATGGATTACAGCCTGAAGCCGAACTTCAAGGTGGCAGGACCGGCACTGGGCGGCAAGATCAAGTCCTTCGGCAAGACCCTGTCACAGATGGATCCTGCTGAATTCGTGACTGAAATGCACGAGAACGGCAGCGTCAAGGCGGATCTTGACGGTGAGAGCATGGATATCACGCGCGATCTTGTTGACGTCAGGATAGATGCCAAAGAGGGCTTTGCAGTGGCCATGGAGAACAACATATTCATCATACTGGATACAACGCTCGATCGCGACCTGATCGATGAAGGTCTCGCCAGAGAAGTGATCTCCAAGGTGCAGCAGCTGAGAAAGCAGAACGACTTTGAGATGATGGACAGGATAGAGATCTCTCTCGAAGCTGATGAAGAAGTCGCCGCTGCTGTTGAAAAACACAGGGACTACATCATGACGGAGACCCTGGCAGACGAGATCAGGACCGGCGTAGCCGGACTGGATGAGTTCAAGATCAACGGTCATCAGACAGGGATCGGGGTCCGCAAGAAATGACTGTAAGCGCTGCTGATAGAAACAGGCTGCTGAGTGTGAACGTCAGGGAGCACGGACACATAGTGGATCTGTACTGCGCGCAGGGCAGAGATCCGGAGACCATAGCCATCAGGCTGGGCATCGATCTGGAGCTGATAATACTGATACTGCGAGCTTACAACGTAAAACTGGGCAGCGACTGGGGCGACGAAGAAGATGACCGCGGAGCTTACAAGCGCATACCTGAGAAAATAGTAAAGAAATTTGTAGCCGAATATTATCCGGGCATCCTCAGGGGACGCCCGGAAACTACTCTGGCTGATTACATGATGGGAGGCCGGGGATCCGATGACTGATCTGAAGAACATGACGCTGGAAGAGCTGGAAGGCTGGTTCGCAGCGCAGGGTGAAAAGCCGTTTCGTGCCCGGCAGGTGTACCGCTGGATATACCGCGGGAAACAGGATTTCGGTGAGATGACAGACCTGTCTCTCGCACTGCGGGAAAAGCTGGCGCATACGGCCTGCATAGGCAGCCTGGAAACGGTCACCGTGCAGGAGTCGGCTGGCGACGGGACCAGAAAGTTTCTCTTTCAGTTGGAGGATGGCAACCGCATAGAGACTGTATTCATGAAGTACAGCTATGGAAATTCGATATGCATTTCATCGCAGGCCGGATGCCGCATGGGATGCATTTTCTGCGCCAGCACCAGGAACGGGCTGGCCCGGAACCTGACGGCCGGAGAAATGGCGGATCAGATCATCTGCGTCCAGCGATACACGGGCGAGAAAATCAATCACATCGTAGTCATGGGCAGTGGAGAGCCCATGGAGAACTATCAGCAGCTGGACCGCTTTATCACCATGGTGCACGAAAAGGACGGACTGGGCATCGGCAGTCGGAATATCACGGTATCCACCTGCGGTCTGATACCCGGGATCGAACGTATGGCTGAGGATCACCCGCAAGTGAACATCGCTGTTTCTCTGCACGCGGCAGACGATGAGACCAGGGAAAAGATCATGCCTGTGAACAGAAAGTACGGACTTGAGGAGCTGCTGGCGGCATGCAGAGAGCACATCGAAAAGACAGGCCGCCGCATGACCTTCGAGTACGCTCTGATAAAAGACGTCAACGACAGGAGGAAGGATATCGATCTGCTGGCAAAGCGCCTGCACGGCATGAACTGTCACGTAAATCTGATACCGCTGAACGAAGTCTCCGAGAGCGGATTGCGCGGCAGCGGCAGGAAAAAGGCCGCTGAAATAGCGGATCATCTGGTTTCTATGGGCATCCAGGCGACGGTCAGAAGAGAGCTGGGCAGCGACATTGACGCGGCATGCGGACAGCTGCGGCTGCGTAAAAAATGAGTTGCCGAGATGTGGAGGATAGTGTATAATTAACGATATTACAAGAGAGTGAAGGAGGACGGTGCTATGGTGAAATTACTAGTAGGGCACAAGGGCAGCGGAAAGACGAAACAGATGGTGGCCACGGCTAACGAGGCAGTGGAGACTACTGACGGCAGTGTGATCTTTATCAACAAGAATCACAGGCTGAATATGGAACTGAACCACGATATAAGGGTTGTCTGTATGGAGGATTTTCCACACATTACTAACAGCGATGAGTACGTAGGATTTATTTACGGGATCATCAGTTCGAATCATGACATCGATGTGATGTTCATAGATGGCATTCTAAAGCACGCAGACTTTTCTCTGGGGAATCTGCCGGAGTTCATTGATAGAATAAAGAAGATATCAGATACATACGATATAGATTTTGTGGTCAGCCTGAGCGCTGAGCAGGAAGAGATGATCGGCGTAGACTTTACGGGATGCGAGATTCTCAACTAAGAGGAAGATACACCAGAGCAGTGCACAGCACTGCTCGTTTTCATTGACACCAGCGACAGCACGGCTGAGCGCCGGTTTTTGATAGCGGGAGATGAATCAAGACAAAACAAAATGAAACAAGTATATGGGTTTGTGTGCCTGACAGCGTTCCTGTTCGGCACCATGGAAGTTGCACTGAAAGTCGCCGGAGGAGATATGGATTCCTTCCAGCTGACCTTCCTGAGGTTTGCGATAGGCGGATTGATGCTGCTGCCCTTCGGGCTGGCAGAAATCAGGATGAAAAACATAAAATTAGAGATGAAGGATATCGGCTGGCTGCTGCTGGTGGGGATCATGGGGATCCCGATCAGCATGTTGTTTTTCCAGCTGGGAGTCGTCAGATCCAATGCCTCCACGGCATCGGTCCTCATCTGCCTCAACCCGCTGTTCACAATGGTGATCGCGCACTTCTTTGCCGGAGAGCCCATGAACAAGGTAAAGGTGCTCTCATTTTTCATAGGTGTAGCGGCCATGATTTTCATGATCAGACCCTGGGACCTGGAGCCCGGAAACACGCCGGCGGGCATGATATGCATGCTGGTGGCTGCGGTGACCTTCAGTATCTACACCGTGATGGGCAAGAGGAGCACGTTGAAGCTGGGTGTCATGGCACAGACCAGCATCAGCTTTCTGCTGGGCTCCGCGGTACTGCTGGCAGTCATCCTCATCATGGGAAGGCCGATACTTGCAGGCGTGCCTCAGCACATCTGGCTGGTGCTCTACATCGGAGTATTCGTCACCGGAATAGGATACTGGTCATATTTCCAGGCCATCAAGAGATCGGATGCCAGCACCGGTTCCATTGCATTCTTCATCAAGCCGGCGATCGCACCGATAATGGCAGTGATCATCCTGGGAGAAAACCTGATGTGGAACGCTATAGTCGGCATCGTGATGCTGCTGGCAGCTTCCTTCCTCAACCTGCGGGAGAACAGAAAGGTGAGTGAATTAAATGACAGAATTGAACTTGAAGGCGATCAGCAGGAGATTCAACACCAGGAAACCGGGGGCAGTAGGAAGGTTTAAGCGTTTCGCTGTACTGATGCCTCTGGTGGAAGCCGGAGGCCGGCTGAACTTTCTCTTTGAAGAGAGGGCCAGGGACCTGGACAGGCAGCCCGGCGAGGTCTGCTTTCCGGGAGGAGAGCAGGAAGACGGGGAGACGCCTTTGATGTGTGCTGTGAGAGAGACCATGGAAGAGCTGGGTGTCCGGCGGAAAGCTATCGAAGTGATCATCAAGGCGGACACGGTCTACGGTTCGCGTTCATCACTGGTCAGCTGTTATCTGGCCAGCCTGGATACGGGCGGGATGCAGCCGTCCGCGGCCGAGGTAGAGGAAGTGTTCCTGGTGCCCGTGAGCTTCTTCATGGAGAGCGAACCGGTAATGGGGCACATGACTTATGTACCCAGGGATGTGGATGATTTTCCCAACGAAATGATACGCTTTCCGCAGGGCTACAACTGGATGGACATAGAACACGAGGTACCCATATATGAATATGGCGATCACGTCATCTGGGGCCTGACGGGACGCATGATCCAGAACTTTGTCAGTATAATGAAAGGTGAGAAAAAATGAAATTCAAGATAGCACTCTGCCAGATAAAGGGTTCATTCGACAAAGACGAGAGCAGGAAAAAAGCGGACGAGTTCATCACACGGGCTGCGCAGAACGGCGCCAGGCTGGTGGTCCTGCCGGAGATGTGGAACTGTCCCTATTCCAATGATTATTTCAGAGAATACGCCGAGCCGCAGGGGGGCGAGACATATGAATTCCTCTCGCAGACTGCGGCCGCAAACGATATATACCTGGTGGGCGGCAGCATTTCCGAACTGGAGGATGACAAGGTGTACAACACCAGCTACATTTTAGACAGGAAGGGGAAGCTGATCGGAAAGCACAGGAAAGCCCACATGTTCGACATCGATGTGGAGGGCGGCATCAAATTCATAGAATCGGAGACCCTCACACCGGGAAACAAGGCGACCGTAGTGGATACGGAGTTCTGCCGCGTTGGCGTGGCCATATGCTACGACGTGCGCTTCCCGGAGCTTACCAGGAAGATGTCCCTCATGGGAGCAAAGCTGGTGATCCTGCCGGCGGCCTTCAACATGACGACCGGACCGGCACACTGGGAGCTCTCTATGCGGGCGCGGGCGCTGGACAACCAGGTCTATTTTGCGGCCTGCAGCCCGGCCAGGGATGAAGACGGCGTATATGTCGCTTATGGGCATTCCATGATAACCGACCCCTGGGGTCAGGTTGTGGCAGCGACAGGGGTAGAAGAGGATATTGTTTACGGCGACATCGATCTCGACAGGGTCTCTGAGATCAGAGAGCAGTTGCCGCTGTTAAAGCACAGGAGAGAGGAACTTTACTGATGAAAAAAATTTTTGCGGGATTGATAGCAGCAGTTATGGTATTCGCGCTCACAGCCTGCGGTACCATACAGGGGAATCAGAACAAAGTAGTGAAACAGAATCCGCTGGTCGTACTGGTGACCAACACCGGCAGCATGGGGGACAACAGCTATAACGATGAAGGCTGGGTAGGCTGCGAGCAGGCCAAGAAGGATATGGACATCGACATCAGGTGCCTGGAATCGCAGAATGCCAAGGAGGTGGACCAGAACCTTCAGTCTGCCGGCAATGACAATGCCGCCCTGGTAGTCGTCATGGAGGACGGCAATCGCGATGCGATCAAGAGGGCGTCGGTCAACTATCCGGACACCAAGTTCGTGGTCATTGATGGAAAGAAATACGGTGACAACGTGGCCGGAGTGACTTTCGCAGAGCAGGAGGGCGCTTATCTTGCGGGAATAGCGGCCGCCTCGGTGACCATAACAAAGACGGTCGGCTTTATTGGAGGAAAGCGCGATGCCGCTGTACAGCGGTATGAAGCCGGTTTCAAGGCCGGTGTGATGACTGTGGAGAAAGACATCAACGTGCTCACCCAGTATACAGGGAACTACAGTGATACAGAAAAAGCCGCCTCCATAGCGGAGGCCATGCACAAGCGCGGTGCGGACGTGATCATGCAGGCAGCCGGCAAGGCCGGTGCCGGCGTCATCGAGACGGCGGGAAAGGATGACTTCTATGCGATAGGCACCGATGCTGATCAGTCGGTGAACGATTCGGAGCACGTGCTCTGTTCGGCGACCAAGGACATCAGCGGTGCCGTCAAGGAGCAGATCGCCAAGGTCGTAAAGGGAGATTTCCAGGCCAAGGATCTGGAGAAGACCATCAAGGACGACAGCGTGGGTATCAGCGATAATGCAGGCAATATGCCGCAGCTGCTGGTAGACAGGCTTGACCGCGTCAAGAAGGAAATTATCAAGGGAAAGATAAAAGTGCCCTGGGACAGCAGATCGCTGGCGAATTTCAAGGCACCTGATATTGAAGAATGAGTTTTCTACCTGTAAGCAGAAGAGATATAGAAGAAAGAGGATGGGACAGCGTCGACTTCGTCCTGGTGACCGGCGACGCTTATGTGGACCATCCTTCTTTTGGCACGGCCATAATCGGCCGGCTGCTGGAACACTTCGGATACCGGGTGGCGGTCCTTGCACAGCCGGACTGGCACAGCGTGGAGGACTTTCGCCGCTTTGGAAGGCCGCGACTGGGGTTCCTCATCAATTCGGGGAACGTGGATTCCATGGTCAACCATTACTCGGTCTTCAAGCACCGCAGAAAGCGTGACCTTTATGCGCCCGGCGGCAGGGCGGGCAGGAGACCCGACCGCGCGGTGATAGTCTACAGCAACCGGGCGCGGGAAGCTTATCACGGGGTCCCTGTCATCATCGGGGGACTGGAAGCCAGCCTGCGCAGGATGGCGCATTACGACTACTGGGACGATGCGGTGCGCAGATCGATACTGCTGGACAGCAGGGCGGATATCCTCATATACGGCATGGGAGAAAAGGCCGTGCTGGAGATCGCCGAGGCACTGGATTCCGGTATCGAGGCCGGCGACATCAGCTGGATCAGGGGCACCTGCGTGAGGGTCAAAGAGCTGCCGGCGGATGATGTCAGGGTGCTGCCATCTTTTGAAACTGTAAAGCATGACAAAAAAGCGTATGCGGATAGCTTTTGCATCCAGTACAGGAACCACGACTATATAACGGCGGAGACCCTGGCAGAGCCGTACGGCGATGCGGGTTACGTGATCCAGAACCCGCCGCAGCCGGATCTCACGCGCATGGAGCTGGATGATCTGTTTGCGCTGCCGTTTGAACGCGATTATCATCCCTGCTATGAAAAATACGGCGGCGTGCCGGCGATAAAGGAAGTCAAGTTCAGCATCATCAGCAGCAGAGGCTGCTTTGGAGGCTGTGCGTTCTGCGCGCTGACTTATCATCAGGGCCGCAGGGTGGCCAGCCGCAGCAGGGAGTCGATCCTTGCGGAAGCGAAGATAATCACACAGATGAAGGATTTCAAGGGATATATACACGATGTGGGCGGTCCCACCGCCAACTTCGTGAGGCCGGCCTGCGAAAAGCAGAAGAAGTACGGTGTCTGTGCCGACAAGGACTGCATGACGCCGCATCCGTGCAGTCAGCTGGTTGTGGATCACAGCGAATACCTTTCGGTGCTCCGCGAGCTGAGGAAGCTGCCGGGTGTCAAGAAGGTGTTCATCAGGTCCGGGATACGGTATGATTATGTGATGGCGGACAAAGAGGATACCTTCCTCTGGGAACTCTGCAAGCATCACGTTTCCGGCACTCTGAAGGTGGCTCCGGAACACGTGTCCCCGAAAGTGCTGGCGGAGATGAGAAAGCCGGCACGCGAGGTCTTCGAACGCTTTGTGGACAAGTATTTCGAGATCAACAGAAAGCTGGGCAAAGAACAGTACCTGATTCCGTATTTCATATCATCGCATCCGGGATGCGATCTCGATGCCGCGGTCGACCTGGCGCTGTACCTCTCGCGGCACGGATTTGTCCCCGACCAGGTGCAGGATTTTTATCCCACTCCGGGAACCCTGGCGACCTGTATGTACTATACGGGAATCGACCCGCTGACGGGAGAGAAGGTTTACGTGGCCAGAGATATGGAAGAAAAGAAGATGCAGCGGGCTCTGATGCATTTCAACAAGCCGGAGAACAGAAAACTGGTCCTGGCTGCGCTCGCAAAGACCGGAAGGGAGGAACTGGCGGATGAGCTTACTGGCAGAGCTGTCAGGCATAATAGAAAGCGGAAGAAGTGAATACGAAGCTGCAAAGGCCGGGGATTTCCGCATCTTTGAAGACGATGGCAGCGCGGACAGCATTCTGGCGCAGGGAGACAATCTCGCGTTCATGAAGTATCTGGCCGGCAGCACTCCGGTCTCCTGTGTGCAGTGCATCTACGCCGACCCGCCGTTTTACACGGGCAGCAGATATGCCGGCTCTTTCAAGGTCACCCCGGATCTGCCGGCGGTAAAGCCGCAGGCTTATGACGACAAGTGGAGCGGCGGCATGCGGGATTATCTCTCCATGCTGATCCCCAGGCTCTTCATGATGAAGGAGCTGCTGGCGGAAGACGGACTCATCTGGATGCATCTGGACTGGCACGTGATGCACTATGTGAAGGTGGTCATGGACGAGATCTTCGGCGCGGATAACTTTATCAACGAGATCGTGTGGCAGTACAAGTCGGGCGGCAGCAGCAAAAAACACTTCGCACGCAAGCACGACACCATACTGCTGTACAGCAAGGGCAGGAACTACAAGCTGCATGTCGGCAGGGAAAAATCATACAATCGCGGCTTCAAGCCTTATCATTTCAAGGGCGTGGAGGAATTTCAGGATGACATCGGATGGTACACCATGGTGAACCGCAAGGACATCTGGCAGATCGACATGGTGGGCAGGACCAGCCGCGAGCGCACGGGTTACGCCACGCAGAAGCCGCTCGCCCTGATGGAGCGCATCATTGAGAGCAGCAGCGACGAAGGCGATATATGTGCCGATTTCTTTGCCGGATCGGGGTCGCTGGCGGTAGCGGCCGAAAAGCTGGGGCGCCGGTGGATATGCGCCGACAGCGGCAGTCTGGCTGCTGGAGTCGCTCAAAAGCGGCTCGCTGACTGCGGTGCCAGGTACTGCTTTATGAGAGAAGAGCGGGAGCCGGCCGGAGGTGCGCGCCTTGAGGCCTCGGCTGCCGGCAGGGACGGCCTGACATCCATCAGTATAGATGGATACACCGTGGATGTGGAACAGCTGCCCATCAGCGAAAAGGACAGAGAGCAGCTGGCGGTCAGTGACCAGATACAGCTGCTGGAACGCTGGAGCGTGGATACGGCTTACAACGGTGTGGTGCATAAAAGTACGCTGGTTTTCACCAGAAAAGACGGCCGCATAGAGACCACTGCGGTGACCACAGAACCGGTGTCCGCAAAAATCAGCATCATAGCCACAGATGTGTTTGGCAATTCGGTGCATAATGTGTTATCATTGGTTGAATAGCGCAGGAGGAAATTATGAAAAAAAGACTGATAGCGGCTGTAATGGCCGCACTGATGGCGGCGTTATGCCTGACAGCCTGTTCGGACGATATAAAGTACCTGACCGAAGGCGAGTGGGCGAAGGCGCAGAACACAAAGTTCGGTTGTGAAGTGGAACAGTTCACTGGAGATATATATGCTGCCGGTGACTACAAGTTCAAGATCACCGGCTATGATTCCAAGGGCGGCAAGTACGCCAGGGCATCATTCGATATTTATGTCAGCAAGACGGATACCGAATCACAGGACGATCTGAAAGAAAGCGAGAACAGGGGAACCATAGGCGGCCCTGACAACAAGAGCAAGGTGATAACTCTCAAAAAGGGAGATTACATCTATGTGTGGTGCAACGGTACCCCGAAGAAACCATCGGGAATACTGACGTTCAAGAGGCTGTAAGCTTTATATTTTACGGCCTCTATGATATAATCGGCAGAGTTTGAACACAAAAAGGAGATTGTTACTGATGAGTGAAAATTGTGGACATAACTGTGAAGGCTGCAACGTTGAAGGATGCGGTGAGAGGACGCCGGAGAGCCTTGTTGAAAAGCCTCATGAACTGACACAGGTCAAGAAGATAATAGGAGTAGTCAGCGGAAAGGGAGGAGTAGGCAAGTCCTCGGTAGCCGCGCTGGCGGCTGTGGCTTCTCAGAGAATGGGATACAGGACGGCCATTATGGACGCTGATATCACTGGACCTTCGATACCGAAGATGTTCGGCATCGACCAGCATGTTTTCGCAACTGAAGAGGGCATCATGCCGGCTTCTACAAAGAGCGGGATCGAGATGATCTCCACCAACCTGATACTGGAGAACCCTGAGGATCCGGTCGTCTGGAGGGGCCCCGTTATCGCGGGCCTTGTAAAGCAGTTCTGGACGGATGTCATCTGGGGCGATATCGACTTCATGTTCGTAGACATGCCCCCGGGAACGGGCGATGTCCCGCTGACGGTGTTCCAGTCGATGCCGGTGGATGGTATTATAGTGGTGACCAGTCCGCAGGAGCTGGTATCCATGATAGTGGAAAAAGCACTGAAAATGGCGGAAATGATGGATATACCGGTTCTCGGAGTGATCGAGAACATGAGTTATGTCCAGTGCCCGGACTGCGGCAGTAAAATCAGTGTCTTCGGCGACAGCCACATCGATGAGATCGCGGCTGCACACGGCATCGATGTGCTGGGCAAGATCCCCATGGATCCAAAGCTGGCCAGAGGCTGCGACGCAGGCATGATCGAGCTCTACGACGGCGATTGGCTGGGCAGGCTCGAAGACAAAATGGAAGCGATGATCAAATAATTATTATATATAAAGGAGAAGCGAAATGTTTGAAAATCTGATTGAAGTACTGAAGAAGAACCCCAGGAAGATCGTATTTACAGAAGGTCCGGATCCGAGAATCCTGGAAGCAGCAGCCAGGCTGAAGAAGGAAGGCTTCCTGACACCGATCCTGGTAGGAGCAGTCGATGAAGTAAAGGCCGCAGCCAAGGACGGCGGATTCGATATCGAAGGACTGGAAATCATAGATCCGAAGACTTACCCCGAGATGGATGCCATGGTAGCCAAGATGGTAGAACTGAGGAAGGGCAAGATGGACGAGAACCAGTGCCGTGACGCTCTGCAGAAGGGCAACTACTTCGGGACCATGCTGGTAAAGATGGGCGTAGCCGATGCACTGCTGGGCGGAGCTACATATTCAACAGCGGATACCGTGAGACCGGCACTGCAGCTGATCAAGACAAAGCCGGGCAACAAGAGCGTGTCTTCCTGCTTTATCCTGACCAGAGAAAAAGACGGAAAGCCGGAGATGCTGGCTATGGCAGACTGTGCTATCAACATCAAGCCGAGCGAGGATGAGATCGTGGAGACAGCTATCGAAACAGCAAAGACCGCGAAGACCTTCGGCATGGATCCAAAGGTAGCTATGCTCTCATATTCCACAATGGGTTCTGGTGCCGGCGAAACTGTCGACATGATGAGAAGCGCAACCGAGAAGGTAAAGGCTCAGGCTCCTGATCTGGACGTAGACGGAGAGCTGCAGTTCGACGCTGCTGTATCCCCGGTAGTCGCCAGGACAAAGTGCAAGGGCTCCAAGGTGGCCGGACAGGCGAACACCTTCATCTTCCCGGACATCAACGCAGGAAACATCGGCTATAAGATCGCTCAGAGACTCGGCGGATTTGATGCTTTCGGCCCGATACTCCAGGGACTGAACGCACCGATCAACGACCTCTCCAGAGGATGCAATGCGGACGAAGTTTATACCATGTCCATCATCACAGCTGCTCTGAAATAAGGCAGGCCGTTATAACTGACAGTGAGCATACCGGGGCAGAGAGTTTTCTCTGCCCCGATTTCACAGGATAGAGGGAGAAGAAATGACAAAGACACTCGATAGCTTTAAGGGGAGCAGCAATTATGTGGCCACAGACGAGCTGAAGAACGCCGTGAACGTATCCATTGCTCTGCAGAAGCCGCTACTGATCAAAGGTGAACCGGGCACCGGGAAGACGATGCTGGCCGAGGCCATAGCCGACTCCATGGACAAAAAGCTGATCATCTGGAGCATCAAGTCGACGACCAAGGCCCAGGATGGTCTCTATGTTTACGATACTGTGCAGAGACTGTACGACAGCCAGTTCGGTGAAGGCGATGTAGCCGACATAAAGCAGTACATCAAGCTCGGCAAGCTGGGTGAAGCTTTCACCAGCGACGAGCAGGTGGTGCTCCTGATCGATGAGATCGATAAGGCCGATCTGGAATTCCCGAACGATCTTTTGTGGGAGCTGGACAAGATGGAATTCTATATCAACGAGACCAGGGAAACCATCAGGACGAAAACCAGACCTATCGTAATTATCACCTCGAATGCGGAAAAGGAACTGCCGGACGCTTTCCTGCGCCGCTGCATATTCCACTACATTGAATTCCCCGACGAGGAGAAGATGCGCGAGATCGTGAAGGTGCACTTCGGTGACATCGATTCCAAACTGCTGGACCAGGCCATGAAGAGCTTTTATGAGATCCGCGAAATGGATGAACTGCAGAAAAAGCCTAGCACTTCAGAACTGCTGGACTGGCTGCAGGCGCTGATGATCAGCGGGGTCGATGCGGAGAGGATCGCCGATGAGATACCCTATATAGGCGTGCTGCTGAAGAAGAACCAGGACATAGATGTCATGTATGAGATCAAGGAGAAGGGATACTCCCTGTCGAGGTGGTAATATGTTTCTTGACTTTTTCTACCTGCTGAGGGCCCGCGGCCTCAAGGTATCCATCAATGAATGGATGGTGCTCATGGAAGCCATGGACAAGAACCTGGCGGGTTCATCACTCACAGGATTTTATCACCTGTGCAAGGCAATACTGGTAAAGACCGAGTCCGACTACGACAAGCTGGACTCAGTTTTTGCGGAATATTTTCAGGGTGTGGAGACGCCTGAAGATCTGCCGCAGGAATTCTGGGACTGGCTGAACGAGGATGATCTGGAGCGCGATATCAACGACAGGACTGTGCTGGACGGTTTTGCCAAGGAGCTGGACGAGCTGATGAAGATGTTCCGTGAGCGGATCGAGGAACAAAAAGAAAAGCACAACGGCGGCAATTACTGGATCGGTACCGGCGGTACTTCGCGGATGGGCCGCGGCGGATATAACCGTCAGGGCATCAGGACCGGAGGTAAGGGCAGACACAGGTCCGCGGTACAGATAGCCGGCGAGCGCCACTTCAAGGATTTCCGTGAGGACACGGTACTCGACATCAGACAGTTCCAGATGGCATTCAGAAAGCTGCGTCAGTACTCCTCGAGGATCGATGGCGCCAAGACGGAGCTCGATGTCGAAGCCACGGTCGATGAGACCTGTGACAATGCAGGAATGCTGAGTCTGGTATACGACCGGCCCCGGAAAAACACCGTGAAGGTCCTGCTGCTGATCGATTCGGAAGGCTCGATGATGCGTTACAGTACGCTGTGCAACCGCCTCTTTCAAGCGCTGCGCAAGTCGAACCACTTCAAAGACCTCAAGGTCTACTACTTCCATAACTGCATATACGACAATCTCTACAACACTCCGCGCTGCAAACGGGGCGACTGGATAGACACCAACTGGGTGCTCAGGAATCTCGACAGCGAATACAAGGTCATCTTCGTGGGAGATGCAGCCATGGCTCCTTCAGAGCTGTTCCGACGGGGAGGCAACGCTTATGTGGGCCTCTACAACGCGGAGCTGGGGATAGAATGGCTGAACAAATTCGACAGGAAATACAAGAAGAAGATCTGGCTCAATCCGATACCGGAGAGAGAATGGGGATATACGTACGGCAACCGTACCATAGCGGAGGTGCGCAATGTATTCCCGATGTACGAATTGACATTGAACGGCCTCGAAAAGGGCATCAAAAAGCTGCTGGTAAAATAGAGAAACTGAAAATATGATAAAAAGACCCCGGAAGAGCAGGCTCTCTTTCGGGGATTTGCATTTCGATAAATTCTAGAAATAGCGGAAAACGCCTTTGACCTTGCCGAGGATCTTGACGTCCTTGAGTATGATGGGACTCATTGAGGAGTTCTCCGGCTGCAGCCGGATGTGGTCATCCTCCTTGTAGAAGGTCTTCACTGTGGCCTCGCTCTCGAAGCCGTCTACCATGGCGACCACGATGTCTCCGTTTCTGGCATCGCTGCACTGCTCTACCAAGATGTAGTCACCGTCCATAATGCCGGCCTCCACCATGCTCTCGCCTTTGACGACCAGCATGAAATTCGTTTTGCCGCCCACAAATCGCGTGGGTATGGGAAAGGAGTCCTCTACGTTCTCTTCAGCCAGTATCGGAGTTCCCGCTGCTATCTGGCCGACGACGGGTATATCGACGACGTCTGCGCGCCTCACGTTGTCATCGGATGGAGAGAATTCTTTGCTGAGAGGCCTGTCCATTTCGTCATCAACGACCATCAGCGCTCTGGGCTTTGAAGGATCTTTTTTCACCAAGCCTTGATTCTCAAGGGATTCAAGGTCTTTGAACACGGTGGACGTCGATTTGATACCCACCGCACCGCAGATCTCTCTCACCGTGGGAGGGTAGCCCTTTTCGCGTATTTCCTGCTTCATATAGTTGAGGATCTTCTGTTCACGTATCCTTCTCTTTTCCAATCTGTCCATAGAACGGCCCACCTTTCCGAATCGAAGTTATCAGCTTCCAATAATAGAATAACACAGGGCGAACAAAATGTAAACAAATGTTCACTGAAAATTACTGCTTCGCGAACAGAAATAGTCTTTCGAACAGATGTACGCTGGAGAGCAGTACTTTTTCATCGAAGTCATAGTTGTTAGAGTGCAGTGGAATGCCGCTGCCGGTGCCCGTGAAGAAAAATACGCCCGGCCTCCGGCGCTGGTAAAAGGAAAAGTCCTCCGAGATCATGTCCGGCTCCTCCATCTCGTGGAAATCGAGGGAGTCCAGAACCGGTCTGATGGCGCGATAAAGCTCTTCGTCGTTGTTCACCGTCTGGTGTTCCTTGCTGTGATCGACCGTGATCTCAACGCCCATCTCCTCTTCGAGACCGCGTGCGATGGCGTGCATTTTCCCGGTCAGCTGCTGCCAGGTTTCCTCGCTGAATGTGCGCAGGCTGCCTTCGATATGCGTGTTCGCGGCCACGGCGTTGCGCACTTCGCCGCTCTCCATGCGGCCAAAGCTGACCACGCACCGCTCGCTGATCTCCCGGGCACGATAGTCGTATATGCTCTCTATGAAACGGCACCCGGCCAGCAGTGAATCGATGCCCTTTTCGCGCACCGCACAGTGAGCCGAACGGCCCTTGATATCAACATTGACCTCTGTAGAACGCGACATCATGTATCCGGGGCGGCTGGCGATGACCCCTGCGGGCACCGTGGGCCAGAGATGCATGCCGTAGATGTTGCGCACGTGGTAAGCGTCCAGGATACCGCTGGCGCTGATGTCCCTGGCACCGAGAATGATCTCCTCGGCGGGCTGGAATATCAGCAGGGCGTTGAAGGGTACGTCCCTGCCGCTTTTCTTCATCTCATCGACCACATGGGCAAAGCCCAGCAGGTTGGCCATGTGACCGTCGTGGCCGCAGGCGTGCATGAGACCCGCATGGCCCGAGGCAAAGTCGAGCCCCGTTTTTTCCCGGATCGGCAGTCCGTCCATATCGCCACGGAAGGCCAGTGTCTGCGGCCGTCCAAAGTCAAAGTAGGCCAGGACGCTTGTATTCACTACCGGCTGCACGCGGCACTGCATATCCTCGAGCACCTTCTTTATATAAGCTCCGGTTTCCTTCTCCTGGTAGCCGAGCTCGGGGATCCGGTGCAGATCCCGCCTGTATTTTGCCATCAGAGATAGCAGCTTGCTGTCTTCCATTTTTTGTCCTCCGCCACATATGATAACTGAAAATATGAGGGCTGTCCAACCGCTGAGAGAAAAAGTTCAAATCGCGCTTGCGGCGGCCGGCTTATGCAGGTATAATTAGCAATCATCTGTAACAGTAGGAGGTAACGATATGTTGAAAGCAGGAATAAAGGGAAAACAGAAAATGAAGGCTGCAGAAAGCAATTCTGCGAAGACCATGGGCAGCGGAACGCTTGATGTCCTGGCGACGCCGGCGATGATCGCGCTGATGGAAAAGGCGGCCTGGATGAGTGTCGCTGATGAACTGGAAGAAGGTCAGGGAACTGTAGGCATCAGCATGGATGTCAGACACAGCGCACCGACGCCGCTGGGAATGGAAGTGAGCTGTGAGACAGAGCTCACGGAAGTCGACGGGCGCAGGCTGGTGTTCAGTGTCAGGGCCATGGACGAACGCGGCGTCATCGGCGAGGGCACGCATGAGAGATTCATTGTTGATAACGAGAAGTTCCAGAACAAGGCGAACACAAAGTAGGGCAAATTTATCAAATACTGAAGGCCACGGACTTGAAAAGTGTCTGACCATGGTATACACTAGTAGCCGTATAGAAAAATATTGATAGAGGAGCGGAGCAAAAGAAAGCAGTGGAGCCGGCGGGCCGGGAAGCTGCCGGAGGTACTCTCCGCCGAACCGGGAAGAGCGGGCACGCCTCTCTGGTGGGGTCGCGGTCAATAGCCGCGGGACTGTCTACGAAAAGTAGTTGCGCTATCTGATTAAGGAAATATCAGACATACTGATGAGATTTGCGCATTGCGCAGGTCTCTTTTTTTAGGAAATGCCTGGGATATATGGGAGATAGCAGAAAGGAATGATATGAGCACACTTGAAATCGCGGGAATACCCGCAACCAAACTGGCCCAAGCGGTCGGAACACCAGTTATCGTGTATGATGAGGGCGAAATCGAGGACAAACTCCGCGAGTATACGGAGAATTTCGTTTCCGGCAAATTCGCGACAGAAATAGTTTATGCCAGCAAGGCTTTTACCTGCAGCGCCATGATTGAAAAGGTCAATCAGGCGGGTGCCTGCCTCGACGTAGTCAGCGGCGGGGAGATGATGATCGCAAAAGAAGGCGGCATGGACATGAGCCGCGTTTACTTTCACGGCAACAACAAGACCGCTGAAGAGCTGAAGACCTGCATGGAGAGCGGATGCGGCAATATCGTGCTCGACAACAAGGATGAAGTCAGAGAACTGATAAAGGCTGCAGAAGCCAGCGGGCGCAGCATCAACGCTATGCTCAGGGTCAACCCTCTGGTAGAAGCTCACACTCACGAATTCATCGTTACTGCGGCCTCCGATTCCAAGTTCGGCATCAGCATCGAAGAAAAGGAATCCATTGCGGAACTGATCAAACTGGCGCAGAGCTCCAGGTACATCAACTTTGTGGGCTTCCACAGTCATATCGGATCACAGATCTTCGGCAGCAGCGCATTTGAAAAAGCTGCCGACAAGATGGTGACCTTCATGAAGGATATGAAGGACTACTGCGGCTACGAGGGTAAATGGCTCTCGCTGGGCGGCGGATTCGGCATCCACTACACGGATGACGACCAGCCGATTCCGGTCTCTGAAATGTGCCGCAAGCTGATCACCAAGTGCGAAACGACCGGATATCCGCTGGAGAAGGTAATGATAGAGCCGGGAAGATCGATAGTCGGTGAAGCGGGAACTGCACTGTACACTGCTGGTTATCAGAAGATGGCAGGCGGAAAGAGATACCTCTTTGTAGACGGCGGCATGGGCGACAACATCCGTCCTGCACTCTACGATGCTCTTTATGATGCAGACATCGCCAACAGGATCGGCGAACCTAAGGACACCGAGTACTGCGTAGCCGGAAAGTATTGCGAATCAGGAGATGTGCTCATCAAGAAGATCAAGCTGCAGCAGGCTCAGGAGGGCGATATCCTGGCTATGTATTCATGCGGAGCTTATGGCTATTCCATGGCCAGCTGCTACAACGGCATCGGAAAGCCGGCGGTCATCTTCGCAAAGGACGGCAAGGCTCGCCTGGTGATCAGGAGGGAGACTTACAAGGATCTGCTGAATCTGGAAACTGACGAGGAGGTAATATGAAGATAGCGGTACAGGGTACCGACGGCCATATGGGCGGTCTGCTGGTATCCATAATAGAGGAAAGAGAAGGAATGGAAGCTGTTGATCTGGTGGAAGCTGACGGCGGATTCGATGTCATCATCGATTTCTCGCATCCGGCCAATCTGGACAGCGTATGTGCAAAGGCGAAAAAGGCGGGAGTCCCTGCCATTATCGCGACCACAGGATACACACCGGAGCAGGAGCAGCAGATAGCGGAGCTCGCAAAGGAAGTTCCCGTGGTCTTCGCGGCGAACTTTTCTCTCGGAGTTACCGTGATGAAGAGGGTGTTGGCAGAGATCAGCCCCATTCTGAAAGATTCTTTCGACATGGAGATGGTCGAGAGGCATCACAACAGAAAGCTGGACGCTCCCAGCGGTACGGCCAAAATGCTGGTCAAAGCGATGGATCCGCAGGGCGAGTACGAGGAAGTTGACGGCAGATCGGGCATGAGAAAGCGCGGTCACGAGATCGGTGTTTCCGCTGTCCGCGGAGGCACGATACCGGGAGTGCATACGGCTATCTATGCCGGAGACGATGAGGTGCTGGAGATCACACATACAGCGCTTTCGCGCAAGATCTTCGCCAACGGTTCGCTCAAAGCCGCGGAGTTCGCGGTGAACGCGGAGCCGGGTCTCTACGACATGGAAGACGTTCTTTTCAGTAAATAAAAACGATATGAATGAGCTGCCGCACCGGCCTGTCCGGAGCGGCGGTTTTTGTTTTTTGCGGCTCCGGAAACAGGGGTCTGTGCCCTGATGCATAAATATACAAAATCACTATAAAATAATGCAAAAATCTATTGACAGTAGCTGTAGCGGGGCGTAAAATCGCATATGTAGTACTTTTTTAACGGAGGCATAATATCAGATGAAATACAAGGTGTTTGTAGATGGAGGTTCGGGGACTACCGGGCTGAAGATACACGAGAGATTGAACAAGAGAGACGACATAGAGATTATAAATATACAGGAAGAAAAGAGAAAAGACCTGGATGAAAAGATAAAGAAGATGAAGGAAGCCGATATCACATTCCTCTGCCTGCCGGATGCGGCGGCGATGGAAACGGCCGCCGCGGCGCCTGCGGACTGCAAGATACTGGACACCAGCACTGCGCACAGGACGGATCCCGAATGGGTATACGGAATGCCGGAACTGCAGCCGGGCCAGCGTGAAAAGATCAGGAACTCCAACAGGGTTGCGGTACCCGGGTGCCATGCCAGCGGCTTTATATTCATAGTAAAGCCTCTTGTGGCCGGGGGCATCATAGATGTGGATTATCCGCTGGACGCTACTTCGATGACCGGATACAGCGGCGGCGGCAAGAAGATGATAGCCGCGCACGAGGCCGAAGGAAGACCGGCTTACCTGGGCAGCACCGGACAGTATGCTCTGGGACAGCAACACAAGCATCTCCCGGAGATGATGGCAATGACGGGCATCAGGGAGGCACCGTGTTTCCTGCCGATCGTGGGCGACTACTACAGCGGCATGGTGGTGACCGTGCCCCTGCACAGGATAGCGATGAAAAAACAGCTGACACCTGCAGAACTGCTGGATGTTTACCGCGATTACTACGCGGGCGAGGCCATGGTCAAAGTCAATGATTCATGTCCGGAAGACGGCTTCATCCACAGCGACATCAAGGCGGGATACAACGACATCGAAATCTTTGTCTATGGAAATGAGGATCGTCCCGTGATCAGCAGCCGCTTTGACAATCTCGGCAAGGGTGCCAGCGGTGCGGCTATACAGAACATGAATATCATGCTGGGGATCGAAGAGACCAGGAGTCTGGAAGGAGATAAATAATGGAACATATAGAGGGCGGTGTATGCGCCGCCAGGGGCTTTACGGCCAGCGGAATACACTGCGGAATCAAGGATAATAACAGCGACAAGAAGGACCTGGCGCTGATCGTCAGTGAAAAGATGTGCTCGGCGGCGGCGGTGTATACGACTAACAAGGTCAAGGGAGCACCGATCGCGGTTACCAGGAGAAACATTGCCGACGGAAAGGCGAAGGCCATCATATGCAACAGCGGCAACGCCAATACGTGCGCACCTAACGGCGAGCAGATCGCGGATGAGACATGCGAGCTGACTGCCCACGAACTGGGGATGCATTCGCATGACATCATAGTCGCCAGTACCGGTGTCATCGGGGAAGCGTTGAGCATTGTGCCTTTTACCAACAGTATCCCCGAACTGGCAGCAAAGCTGAGCAGCGATGGCTCTGCCGATGCCGCCAGTGCCATCATGACTACGGATACCATTCACAAGGAAGATGCGGTCGAGTTCGAGCTCGGCGGCAAGACTTGTCATATAGGCGGTATTGCGAAGGGCAGCGGGATGATCCATCCCAACATGGCCACTATGCTGTCGTTCATAACGAGCGACGTCGACATAGAGCCCGGGCTGCTGCAGAGCGTGCTCTCAGAGGATGTCAAGGGGACTTTCAACCAGATCAGCGTGGACGGCGATACTTCCACGAATGACATGGTTGCCGTCATGGCCAACGGAATGGCAGGCAACGAGAGGATCAGCGATCAGGGCGAGGCTCTGGAAACGTTCCGCAAAGCTCTCAACGAGGTGACCACAAAGCTGGCGAGGACGCTGGCTTCGGATGGTGAAGGCGCGGGCAAGCTGATCACCTGCAGGGTCGATAGGGCGGAGACTGTGCAGCAGGCGCGGGACATCTCCAGATCGGTCATTTCATCCAACCTGCTGAAGGCGGCCATCTTCGGTGAAGACGCCAACTGGGGCCGGGTGCTCTGCGCTATCGGGTACACGCCCGGCGAGTTTTCTGCGGATAATATCGATGTCGTCATGAAGTCTGTCAACGGCTCGGTAACTGTCTGCGAGGGTTCCAGGTACAAAGATCACAGTGAAGACGAAGCGGCGAAGGTGCTGCAGGCTGACGAGATCGAGATAGATGTAAACATGAATTCGGGCATCGCGTCGGCGACAGCGTGGGGCTGCGACCTGACTTATGATTATGTCAGGATAAACGGAGACTATCGTTCATAGGAGGTGCCGGAGGTATGAAAATGGCAAATAAAGAAAGGATCGACATGGCGCTCGGCAAGGCTGAAGTCCTCATCGAAGCGCTTCCATATATACAGAGGTTCAACAGAAAGATCATAGTCGTGAAATACGGTGGCTCGGCCATGATGGACGAGGACCTGAAGAAGAAAGTTATCGAGGACGTGGTGCTCTTGAAGCTGGTAGGCTTTAAACCCATAATAGTGCACGGCGGCGGCAAGGAGATCACCAAGTGGATCGACAAAGTCGGCATGAAGACCGAGTTCAAGAGCGGCCTCCGGGTGACCGACGAGGAAACCCTGGAGGTGGCCGAGATGGCTCTGGCAAAGGTCAACCAGGATCTGGTGACCCTGGTAGCCAGCCTCGGGGTCAAGCCCCTGGGCATCAGCGGCAAGGACGGGAATATGCTGATCGCTGAAAAACAGATGCCGGGCGGTGAGGACATCGGATATGTGGGCGATGTGAAGAGGGTCGATCCCAAGGTCCTCTACGACCTGCTGGATGATGATTTCCTGCCCGTGGTCTTCCCTATAGGAATGGATGAAAGCCACCACGGTTACAATATCAACGCCGATGCGGCGGCCAGCGCCATAGCTGAGGCCGTGGGCGCGGAAAAACTGGCTTATCTCACGGACATCGAGGGCGTCTACATGGACAAGGACGACCCCGACACCCTGATATCGGAGCTCTATGTTGACGAGGCGAGGGAGCTGATCGAAAACGGCACCATACAGGGCGGTATGCTGCCCAAGCTGAAGAACTGCATCCAGGCGATCGAGAACGGGGTATCCCGTGTCCACATCCTGGACGGACGCATACCACACTGCCTGCTGCTGGAAATTTTCACCGACAAGGGCGTTGGAACAGCTATACTTGATAATAAGGAGGCAAAGTATTACAATGAGTGATTTGAAACAGACTGATAAGGACTGTATTGTTAATTCATACGGAAGGTTTGATGTTGCCATAAAAGAAGGAAAGGGCGCCCGCTGTTATGACTTTGACGGCAAAGAGTACCTGGACTTCACTTCCGGAATAGGCGTCAACTGCCTGGGATTCGCGGACACGCAGTGGGCGGATGCGATTTCCGGGCAGGCTCACAAACTGCAGCACACTTCCAACCTTTATTATACCGAGCCTATGATAAAGCTGGCGGCATCTCTGACCGGAAGGGCGGGTATGTCCAAGGTCTTCTTCGCCAATTCAGGAGCCGAGGCCAATGAGTGTGCCATCAAGGCTGCCAGAAAATACGGCAACAGCAAGTCGGACAACAGGAAAAACCGCATCATAACTCTGGAGAATGCCTTCCACGGACGCACCATGGCAACGATAACGGCTACGGGACAGGAACACTATCACAAGGATTTCTATCCTTTCGTCAGCGGATTTGACTACTGCGAAGCCAACAATATCGCCGCGCTGAAGGACATGGTAAGCGAAGAGACCTGTGCCATCATGATCGAACTGGTGCAGGGCGAAGGCGGAGTCATCGTGATCGATAAAGAGTTCGCAAAGGCAGCCGAAAAGCTGTGCCGCGAAAACGATATGCTGCTGATCATAGATGAGGTGCAGACCGGCATCGGCAGGACGGGCACCTTCTTCACCTATATGCAGTACGGAATCGAGCCGGATATCGTGACTTTTGCCAAGGGCATCGGAGGAGGACTGCCTCTGAGCGGAGCGCTCTTCAATAAAAAGACCGATCACATACTGACGAACGGCGACCACGGAACGACGTTCGGCGGCAATCCTGTCGTCTGCGCCGGAGCCAATGTGGTCATGGAGCGCATCAGCGACAGCTTCCTGGACGAAGTGAAGCAGAAGGGCGCCCATATTGTCGACAGGCTGCAGAAGATGCCGGGAGTTTATGACATCTCGGGTCTCGGAATGATGCTGGGTTTCAAAGTGAAGGATCGCGAAGCCGGCGATGTGGTCAAGGCAGGGATCGCGAACGGCATCCTGATGCTGACAGCCAAGGACAAAGTAAGGCTGCTGCCGCCGCTGGCAATAACAGATGAAGAGCTGGATGCGGGGCTGGATATCATAGAAAAAACTGTTGCCGGGTAAGCTGACTGGCAGCATGATCAGGAATACGAAAAACGACCGGTTCGCAAACCGGCCGTTTTCTATTTGGAGGATCAGGGTTTAGATCATTTTGTCTACAGAATCCAATACCTTGTCCATCTTCTTCATGTTCTCTTTGACCTCTTCTTCGGTGATGATCAGAGGCGGGCAGACAACTACCATGTTCTCATGGCTGTAAGTCCAGAATCCCTCGTTCTTCAGCATACCGACGATCTTCGGCATCAGGCCGTCCGGATCCTCATTGAAAGGTACCAGCGGTGTGCCGTCCTCGTCCTTGACCAGCTCTATAGCTGAGAAGAGACCGATATGTCTCACTGCGCCGACGCAGGGGTGCTTTTTCGCGAATTCATCTTCGATGTCTGCGAGGACCTTGCCGACCTTGTTGACGTTTTCTTCGATCCCGAGTCTTTCATACTCTTTGAGTGTGGCCACACAGGCTGCGCAGCCGATCGGGTGCGCGGAGTATGTCAGGCCGCACATCATCTTGTGATCGTTGAAGAAATCAGCAATAGGCTTGCTGGCGATGACACCGCCGAGCGGAACGTATCCGCAGGTGCAGCCCTTGGCGAAGGTGACCAGGTCAGGTTTCACATCAAAGTTCATGTATGCAAAGCACTTTCCTGTTCTGTACCATCCGGCCATGACTTCGTCGCAGACCATCATGATGCCGTACTTTGTGCACAGATCCCTGACACCCTGCACCCACTTTTTAGGCGGAATGAGGACGCCGTTGGATCCGACTACGGATTCCAGGAAGATAGCAGCTATGCTGTCCGGTCCCTCGTACTTGATCTGGTTGTGCAGCAGTTCGAGGTAGAAGTCCGCAACATCGTCTTCGTCCTTGAAATGTACCTGCTTTGGAGCCCTGTATGGATATGGTCCGTCGTACTTTACGAATCCGGCAGGGCCGGGCTCGTTTGCGAAATGCCTCGGTTCGCCGGTCAGGTTTCCGGAACCTGCTGTAGAGCCGTGATAGCATCTGTACATTGAGAAGATTTTCCATCTGCCTGTGAACTGCTTGGCCATCTTGATGGCATTTTCGTTCGATTCCGCACCGGCGTTGGTGAAGAACACCTTGGCGCCTTCAAGTCCGCTGGCCTTTACAACAGCCTCGGCGGCGTCAGATCTCACGTCGATAGCAAATCCCGGTCCGATGAACGGCAGCTTGTCGGCCTGAGCCTTGATGGCGTCGATGATAGCCTGATTGTGATGTCCCAGATTGGAGTTGACCAGCTGAGCAGACATGTCTGCGTACTTGTTGCCGTCTTCATCCCAGAAATAGATGCCTTCAGCCTTGGTGATCACCATGGGATCGATGGAACCCTGAGCTGCCCATGAATGCAGGTTATATTTCAAACTCTTGTCTTTTATTGCTGACATTGTTTTCTCCTTTTTGTTTTTTGGCGGGGCGGCAAAGCCCCGCCATAGTAGCGTTATTTATCTTCTACTGTAAAGAGTGGATAAGCTTACAGATTGTCTACCTTTTCTCTAACCGATGCGTCGAAGAGGATCTCATCCTTCGGCTGCCAGTTGGGGATCTTTCTCGAAGTGTAAGTAAAGTTGAGCAGATCTCTCCATGTAGCATTGTGGGAAACGCTGTTTCCGCCCCATGTGCCGCATCCGAGGGACATGGTGACCGGGAATCCGCAGGTCCAGCCGCCGGAGTTGACCAGGCACTGAGGCTGATTGACAACGACCTTGGTGACCGGAATGTTAGCGCTCAGCATATCAACGTGTTCTTTGATCGTGGTGTGGATACCGCAGCTGTGGCCTTTGCCCATGTAGTCGAGGCATCCGTTGATCTTTTCAATAGCTTCGTCCATATCTTTGGCCTTCATGATTCCGGAAACCGGAGAGAGCTTTTCTCCTGTGAACGGGTACTCGAGTCCGAATCCGCCGAATTCTTCGGCAGCCAGGACCTTGACACCTGCAGGGGCGTTCAGATCAGCCAGCTTTGCGATGGACTCTGCGTTCTGAGCCACGATAGCCCTGTTGATGTTGTGGTTCTTCGGTGTATCCGGCCAGATGGTCTTCTTCAGCTTTTCTTTTTCATCCGATCCTTCTTTGCATACATATCCGCCCTGAGCCTCGAATTCTTTGATGAATTCGTCATAGCAGCTTTCGAAGACAACGATATTGTTTTCTGTCGAGCAGGAAGTTGCATTATCGAACATCTTGGATTTGATGATGTCAGCTACTGTGTCTTTCATAGGTCTTGTTCCGTCGATAACGGATACGCAGTTGCCAACGCCAACGCCGATCGCCGGTGTACCGGAGGAATAAGCTGCGGTAACCAGTCCTTCGCCGCCTGTTGCCAGGATGAAGTCGCACTGTGCCATCAGTTCACCGGAGGTGTCGAAGTTGACCATTTCAGGCTCTACAGCCTGGATCAGGTCTTCCGGATATCCCAGAGCTTTGATTATTCTTCTGATTTCAGTAACGATAGCCTTGCAGGTCTGCTTTGCTCTCGGGTGCGGAGCCAGGATCATAGCATTCCTTGTCTTCAGAGCCATCAGGGACTTAACTACAGGTGTAGCTTCGCCGTTGGTAACCGGCATAATACCGCAGACAACACCCATCGGCTTTGCCCATTCTTCCATACCGGTGTCTTCATTCTTGTTCAGCATGCCAACGGACTGTTTGTCCTTCATCTGCTTGTAAGCACCCTTGACTTTACCGTAGATCTTACTGATTTTATCTTCTACGATACCCATGTGGCCTTCTTCTACCAGCATTTCAGCCCACTTCTTAGCCAGTTCAGGCTTTGTGAGGCCATAAGCTACTGCGCCTGTCAGCAGTTCACAGTCTTCCTGCTTGAATCCGTTGGCTACAGCCTGAGCCTTTCTGCCGTTTTCAACAAGTTTTGCGACATAATCATGTGCATTCATTGCCATTGTTAAGTCCTCCTTTGATTTTGTAGGAATATTATTTGCATTTTTAATTACGCAACGCGCACTAATAAACAAAGCAATCCCCGTGCCAAAGTTGCGGGAAAATTTCAAATATTGTTCCGCAAGCAGAAAATTAAGTCCGCTGTTCCTTGAAATTTCAACGGTTATCGTGGGTGAGGAAGAGGGTGAATTTTTGAAGACATGAAAAAACCGGTGCCTCTCGAGGACTGCAGAGCTTCAGCGGGGCAGCTGCTTTGATACAAAAATGAATCGAAAAAATACAGAATTGTATAGAAAATTCAGCAATCGTTGAAATCTGAGCATTTTACGTTGTGATGCAAAAATGTATCGTGTGATACAACGATGAATCACCCTAGGGAAATGCCGTATTTGTTGAGCTTGCGCACAATGGTAGGCTGGCTGGTTTTCAGGGCTCTGGCCATTTCACGCGTTGAGCTGTAATGTCTGGCTGCATCTTTGAGAAAGGATCTCTCCGCGGTCTCCACGGCTGCTGCCAGAGTTGCCGGACGCGACATATCGGCTTCGCTGCTGCTGGAACCTTCTATTATAAATTCCGGCAGCATGGATACATCGATGATGTCATCCTGTGTGGTCAGCACGAGGCGTTCGATGATGTTCTGCAGTTCGCGTATATTGCCGGGCCAGCTGAAACCGCTGAGTATGTTCAAAGTGCGGTGCGTAATGGATTTCTTCTGCTGGTATTCTTTGTTGAACTGATCGAGGAAGAGGTCTATCAGAGGACGGATATCCTCCTGCCTTTCGCGCAGCGGCGGTACATTGATGGGAACAACGTTGAGACGGTAATAAAGGTCTTCGCGGAAGAGGCCGTCATCAACGCGCTGCTTCAAGTCGCGGTTGGTAGCCGAAATGATACGCACGTTGACGGGTATCTTCTCCGTGCCTCCGACTCTGGTGATAGCGCGCTCCTGGATGACCTGCAGCAGCTTTACCTGCAGATCCAGCGGCAGCTCTGTTATCTCATCGAGAAAGATGGTGCCCTCCTGCGCTGCCTGAAAGTATCCCTTTTTGCCCTCGGCGCGCGCCCCTGTGAAAGCACCTTTTTCGTAACCGAACAGTTCGGATTCGATCAGGTTGGCCGGTATGGCGCCGCAGTTCACGGTGATGAACGGCTTGTCTCTGCGGTTTCCGTAACGGTGGAGGAATTCTGCTATGATGCCCTTGCCTACGCCGGATTCACCGCTGATGAGCACGGTAGAATCTACGGTCGCCAGTCTCTGTGCCAGGCGCAGCACCCTCAGCATGGGTTCGCTGAAGGCGATGATGCCCATGCTGCGAAAATAATCGCTGTCGCTCCTGGCATCTTCGCTGGCCGAAGTCTCCAGCTGAGTCTGCAGCAGGGATAACTCGGATATATCGCGTGAGGTCGTGATGATCTTGGTGATATTTCCCTTGCTGTCCATGATCGGTGTGGCTGTGGAAAGCAGCTTTTTGCCATGCTTGTTTTCGTGGATTATGGTGGCTTCGCGATTCTGCTCCATGACGATGGTGACCACGGAAGGGGAGAATATGCCTTCGCGTTCCAGCTCGGATACGTGCATACCCCTGACCTGCTCGGCTGTGATCTCGTACATTTCTTCACAGGCCTTGTTGCACCAGATCCCGTATCCGCGATTGTCGTCGATAAAGATGGCGTCGCTGATACTGTTCAATATGGGTTCCAGTTCCCAGGTGGAAAAAATATCGGGGAGACTTCTTTTCATTATATATGTCCTCCAGCTTTACAATTTCTTCTAATATATAGTATAATAAATAGAGTCCGGCGGGACAAGAGAACCGATGCAGTTTTGTATCACGTATTTTCCGCTTGACAGGGGCGTAAAAGCCCTGTATATTAATAGAGTACAAAAAGCAGAAGTTATCCGCTTCTCACCTAGTGTGGCGCGAGCTGCCGGGTCGACGATTAATATTCACTTTGTGTGTGAATGATGTTTCGAGCGGATGGTTTCATCCGTTTATTTTATGTAACAGGAGGTGCAAAACAATTAGTAAGGACAATAGGAATACCTTGATCAACGAGGAAATCCGTTTTAAAGAGTTGAGGGTAATTACAGGCGATGGAGATCAGCTCGGTATCATGAGCAGGGCGGATGCTCTGGCAGAAGCCGAAAAGAGAAATCTGGATCTGGTATGCATTTCACCTAACGCAAAGCCGCCGGTGGTAAAGATCCTGGATTACGGGAAGTACCGCTATGAACTCGAGCGAAAGGAAAAAGAGGCCAAAAAGAAACAGAAGACCACGCAGGTCAAAGAAATCAGGCTTTCAACTTTCATTGAGGATCACGACATCAATGTAAAGGCAAAGAACGCTCAGAAATTCTTGAAGAACGGCGACAAAGTCAAGGTAAGTCTGAGATTCCGCGGACGTGAAAGAAACCACACTTCGAGGGGCTATGAAGTGATGGACAGGTTCGCAGAGGCTGTTTCCGATATCGCTGATGTTGAGAAAAAGCCGAAATTCGAAGGCAGGAGTCTTACGATGTTCATAGCACCGAAGTCTGACAAAAAATAACGCGAGTCTATAATCAAAACACAGGAGGAACATAGATCATGGCAAACAAGATGAAGTCCCATAGAGGGGCAATGAAAAGATTCAAGACAACTGGATCGGGCAAAATAAAGAGGAACAAAGCTTACAAGGGCCACATCCTCACAAAGAAGACTCAGAAGAGGAAGAGGGGACTGAGACAGCCCACGACTCTTACGAGCGCGGATCTGAAGAGAATCAAGAGAGCAATGGGACAGTAAGTGTGGAGGTAGAGAAAAATGGCAAGAGTTAAAAAAGGTTTAAACGCACATAAAAGACATAAGAAGATCCTGAACCAGGCAAAAGGTTTCTATGGTCAGAAGAGCAAGGTATACAGAGCAGCAAAGCCTGCTGTTATGAGATCCATGGCCAGCGCCTTCGCCGGCAGAAAGGTCAAGAAGAGAGAATACAGAAGAATGTGGATCGCAAGAATCAATGCGGGCGCAAGGATGAACGGCATCTCTTACAGCAAGCTGATGAACGGCCTCAAGGTTTCCGGAATCGATATCAACAGAAAAATGCTGGCTGAGATGGCGATCAACGACGGAGCAGCTTTTGCAAAGCTGTGTGAGACAGCGAAGAACGCACAGTAAGCTCGAATCGTTACCGGCAGCGAAAAGATGATCCTGAAGACCGAAATGGGGAAATAATGAAAAAAGGAAGAAAAATAGCACTGTTACTGGCAGTCTGTGTAGGAGTGGTGATGTCGCTGAGCGCGTGCGGAAGGCCATATAGCGGCTATGATCTGTCCGATTACATCAAGGTAGGTAAGTATAAGGGACTGGAAGTAGCCAAGTATACGGTCAACGTCACCGACAAGGATGTCAACAAGGAGATCAAGTCAAGGCTTGAAGCCAAGGCTTCTACCAAGGAGGTCAAAACAGGGACTGTTAAAGACGGCGACACTGTTGTGATAACTTACGATGGTAAGATCAACGGAAAGACTTTCGATGACGGTTCTGCCAAGGGCGCGAACCTGACGATCGGTTCCGGGCAGTTCATCGACGGATTTGAGGACGGTCTCATCGGCATGAAGGTCGGAGATACCAGGACGCTGAATCTGAAGTTCCCGGATGACTACAGCAACAAGGATGTAGCCGGAAAGAAAGTGTCCTTCAAGGTTACCGTGGATGCCAAGCAGGAAAAGGTGACCCCGAAGCTGGATGAAGATTTCGTAAAGCAGAACAGCAAGGTGGATACCGTTGCCGCTTATAAAAAGCTGGTCAAGAAGGATTTGGAGAAAAAGCAGAGAGAATCAGGGATACAGACACAAAAGCAGTATCTCTGGAACAAAGTGGTTGAGTCTTCTACTGTGAAGAAGAACAAGAACGGAAAGGAAAAATATCCTCAGGACGAGATCGACAAGAAGGTAGAGCAGCAGAAGGATATGTATACCCAGTACGCCAAGAATTACAACATGTCGTACAAGGACTTCCTCAAGCAGCAGATGGGAACGACCCCCAAGGAGTTCAACAAGCAGCTCAGGGCCTATGCCAAGACATTGGTAAAGCAGGATGAAGTCGTATACTACATTGCCGACAAAGAAAACATCGATGTCAGCAAGAAGGAATACAAAAACTTCATCAAGAATACTCTCAAACAATATGGATATACTGAAAAATCCTACAAGGAAGCGAACAATGAATCGTACGAGGATACTGTAGGAAAAGATAATATCATGAGCAGTGTATATCTCGATAAGGTACAGGACCTGATCCTCGACAAGGCAAAAGTTTTAGACAAAGTAGATGACTAAAAATGGATGAGGATGCGGCCGGTTATCGGCCGCATTTCTTTTTTCCGGGTTAATGGATAAAAGCGGAGTGAAAAATGGACATTCTTAAATCGATAGACGATACAGTATGGGGAGTGCCCATGATAATATTGATCATGGGCACAGGAATCTTCCTGACCGTGCGCCTGGGTGCACTGCAGTTTCGCAGGCTGGGCAAAGCACTTTACTACATGGTGCATAACGAAGAAGGGGGGACCGGCGAGGTCTCCAGCTTCGGTGCTTTATGCACGGCCCTTGCGGCTACCATAGGCACTGGAAACATTGTCGGTGTGGCCACTGCAGTCATGGCGGGAGGCCCGGGAGCACTGTTCTGGATGGTGCTCGCTGCCTGCTTCGGAATGGCGACCAAGTTCTCGGAAGGACTGCTGGCGGTAAGATTCCGCGATGTCAGTCCCGACGGACATTCCCTTGGAGGTCCTTTCCTCTATATAGAAAAAGGCATGGGCAGGCGCTGGAAGTGGCTGGCAAAACTGTTTTCGGTGTTCGGCATCTGCGCAGGACTGCTGGGTATCGGGACCATCACGCAGGTCAACGGTATTGCAGAAGCGGCTCTGACTTTTTTCGATCCGCACAAGGAACACACCTTCCTGCTGTTCGGAATGGATAAAATGGAATATTCGTATGCTACACTGTTCACCGCGATATTCGTAGCGGCGCTGACAGCGCTGGTCGTTGTCGGAGGCATCAAGAGGATAGCTTCGGTCACCTCCATCATCGTGCCCTTCATGGCTATAGTTTATGTGGCCGTCTGCGTGACCATTCTGATATACAATGCCGAGAACATCCCGGGAGCGATCGTGACCATAGTCAAGAGTGCCTTTGGTCTCCGCGCTGTAGGCGGAGGCGTGCTGGGCGCCATGATGCTGGCGATGCAGAACGGTATTGCCAGAGGAATATTCTCCAATGAAGCCGGCCTGGGCTCGGCGCCTATCGCGGCTGCGGCTGCACAGACGCACGAACCGGTAAGGCAGGGTCTGGTATCCATGACCGGTACCTTCATTGATACTATCATTATCTGCACGATGACCGGACTGACTATCGTGAGCACCGGAGCCTGGCAGAAGAATCTGGAAGGCGTCAACGTGACCATACAGGCCTTCAGGGACGGGCTCCCATGGAGCGAGCACACGGCAACTATGGTCGTCATGTTATGCCTGATGTTCTTTGCCTTCACCACCATACTCGGCTGGGATTATTACAGCGAAAGATGCCTCGAATATCTCATCGGGGGCCGCAGACAGGGAGTACTGCTGACTTACAGGTGGATCTATGTACTCGCAGTGCTCGTGGGACCGTTCATCGGACTGGAAGCCGTGTGGACACTGGCCGATATTTGCAACGGACTGATGGCGATACCGAACCTCATCGGACTGCTGGCTCTCAACGGTGTCATAGTATACGAGAGCAAGAGCTATTTCAGGCGCCTTTCGGAAGGCAGACTGAGCGACAACCACTAGTTCGGTGGTGACAAAGATCGGGAATTGTAGTAAAATTATCGAATGAGTTGTTATTGTTAAAACGACGTCCCAGTGCGTTAGATACACTTCGGGCGATAGAAGGGGTCAAGCCGCAGCAGCTTCGCTGCCGAGCGGTTTTTCTCTTAAAAGGGCTGCGGAGGTAATTAAATGAAGTGTCCGTTTTGTGAAAACGAAGATACTAAAGTAATAGATTCAAGACATACAGAAGATGGCCACGCCATCAGGCGCAGGCGCGAATGCGAAAAGTGCGGCAAGAGATTCACTACATATGAAAAGGTGGAAGAGATGGTGATGGTGGTCATCAAGAAGGATGGCAGCCGTCAGGCTTTTGACCGCAAGAAGATCCTCAACGGGATCATCAAGGCCTGCGAGAAGAGGCCGGTCACCATGACAGAGATGGAACAGGTCGTCGACGAAATAGAGCGCGGTCTCAACAACATGATGGCCAAGGAAGTGAAGAGCACCTTCATCGGCGAGCTTATCATGGATAAACTGAAGGACCTCGATGAGGTAGCTTATGTACGCTTTGCTTCGGTCTACAGACAGTTCACCGACATCAATACATTTGTGAAGGAGATCGAAAAACTGCTCGGCAGCAGAGAAGAAAAGGAAGGCACAAAAGAATGATCAGAATAGCCATAGACGGACCGGGCGGGGCAGGCAAGAGCACTATAGCCAGGGCTGTCGCTAAAAAACTCGGCATCGACTATATCGATACCGGGGCCATGTACCGCGCTGTCGGATATAAGGCCGCCCGTGACGGAGTAGATATCGAGGATGAGAAAGCCATGGCCGGGATGCTGGCGGACACTGAGATAGATTTCAACAACGGTGACATCATCCTCGACGGCAGGATCGTAAATAGTGAGATCAGGACACCGGAGATGTCGGTCATGGCATCGAAGGTTTCTTCCAAAGCGGCGGTACGCAAAAAGCTGGTGAGCCTGCAGCGCGAGATGGGCAGCAGAAAGAGCGTTATTATGGACGGACGCGATATCGGGACCAATGTGCTCACCGATGCGGAGTTCAAATTCTATATGACTGCCAGCGCGGAGGAGCGGGCCAGAAGGCGGTATCAGGAGCTGCTGGATAAGGGGCAGGATGTCAGATATGATGATGTCCTGGCCGACATCAACAAGAGGGATCATGATGATATGACAAGGGAATTGAATCCCCTGAGGAAAGCTGATGATGCTATCGAACTGGACACTACAGGAATGTCCATTGACGAAGTAATAAACTCGATAATCACGGAGGTAAGATAAATGGCAGTAGTTAGACCATTCAAGGCGATAAGACCGAACAGGCAGGTGGCGGAAAAAGTATGTTCCCTGCCATATGATGTAATGAACAGGGAAGAAGCGGCAAAGATGGCTGAAGGGAACCCCTACAGCTTTCTTCACATATGCCGTTCGGAGATAGACCTCCCGGATCAGAAAGATCCTTACGACAGGTCGGTGTACGAAAAAGCCGCACAGAACTTAGAAGGTTTTCTCTCACAGGGCATCTTCATGGAAGATGCCAAGCCGATGCTCTACATATATCGCCAGACGATGAACGGCAATATGCAGACCGGCATCGTGGGATGCGTTTCTGTAGACGACTATCAGAACAATGTGATCAAAAAGCATGAATTCACCAGAGTGGAAAAAGAACAGGACAGGATCAACCACTTTGACATCTGCAATGCAAATACAGAGCCGGTATTTCTCACATACAGGGACGACGCCAGGATCAGGGTGCTGGTTGATGGATTCATATCCAGCAATGATCCGGAATACGATTTCGTGACTAAAGAAGGAGTCGGTCACCAGCTCTGGGTGATCACCGACGACAACGTGATCGCAGGGCTTGCGGGACT
Source organism: Anaerovoracaceae bacterium (assembly GCA_050953405.1). GTDB lineage: Bacteria > Bacillota > Clostridia > Peptostreptococcales > Anaerovoracaceae > RUG100. The sequence continues at coordinate 442,313 of JBMNMP010000003.1, forward strand.
GTTCTCGAACATACCGTCGCTGTACATCGCCGACGGCCATCACCGCAGCGCTTCCGCCTGCAAAGTGGGCCTCAAGAGAAGGGAAGAGCACCCCGATTACACCGGCGATGAGGAATTCAACTACTTTATGGCAGTGATCTTTCCGGACAGCGATCTCTCGGTGTACGATTACAACAGAGTGCTGCAGGATCTCAATGGCAATACGCCCGGGGAATTTATAGAAAAGATCAGGCAGGCGGGATTCAGCGTTGAAGAGAAGGGAACTACGGCTTACAGGCCGGAAGCCAGGCACGACTTTGGCATGTTCCTGGAGGGAAAGTGGTACAAGCTGACTGCAAAGGACGAAATCATCCCCGATCACATCATCAACTCGCTGGATGTAGCTATACTGCAGAACAGCCTGCTGGGTCCGGTGCTCGGCATCGAAGATCCGCGCACGGATTCCAGAATCGATTTTGTCGGCGGCATCAGGGGCCTTAAAGAGCTGGAGCGCAGGGTGGAGACTGATATGAAAGTCGCCTTTGCAGTGCATCCGGTGGAGATCAGCGACCTGATGAACGTTTCGGATCACAACGAGGTCATGCCTCCAAAATCCACCTGGTTCGAACCGAAACTGGGCAGCGGCCTCTTTATACACAGATTATAGAAAGGCCTTGAAAACCATTGTAAGAAAAGGCCAAAAATGATAAAATAATTTGGCATACGGACCGACCTATTTGATATGAAAATACCGAATAGGAGGAAATATGATAATTAGAGATATGCCGAGTAATGAACGTCCCAGAGAAAAGATGCTCAAGCATGGCAGCGAGGCGCTGAACAACAGCGAGCTGCTGGCGATAATCATCAGGACGGGCACGAAAGACAGGACGGCTGTGAGACTGGCGGACGAGGTGCTTTCGATGGATAGCAGAGGACTGCTGTATGTCGAGGAATGTTCACTGGAAGAACTTTCAGAGATCAGGGGCATTGGGCTCGCAAAAGCATGCCAGATAAAAGCTGCAGTCGAGATGGGGAAAAGGATAGCCACGCTGCCGAGGGGCGCAAGACCCAAGATCAGCAGCACGGCGGAGGTCGTGGACATCTTCATGGAGAAGATGCGCTACTACAAAAGAGAGTTCTTCAATGTACTGCTTGTGAACGCCAAGGGAGAGATAATCTGCGAAGAGAATATCGCCGTGGGAGATCTCAGTTCCAGTATCGTTCACCCGAGAGAATCTTTTGCTCTTGCAGTGAAGAAAAGCGCAGCTGCCGTGATATTTGTACACAATCATCCGAGCGGCGATCCGACCCCGAGTGATGAAGACATCAATGTAACAAAACGGCTGGTAAAAGCCGGAGAAATACTGGGAATCCGCGTCCTGGATCACGTAGTGATCGGCGATGGCCGTTATACGAGCTTCAGAGCGGCGGGCTTGATAGAATACGGAGGGAAATAATAGTGTTTGGCTTTTCATCGAAAGATATGGGCATAGATCTGGGTACAGCAAATACTCTCATCTACATTAAAGATAAAGGAATGGTGCTCAACGAAGCATCGTGTATAGCTTATGACAAGAGATCGGCGAAGGTCATCGCCATCGGTTCCAAGGCCAAGGCCATGTACGGCAAGGCGCCAAAGGATATCGTGGTCATCAGACCTCTGCAGGACGGCGTTATTTCGGATTTCGACATGACGGCTGAAATGCTGCAGCGCTTTATTCGCATCGCCCTGGGCGAGAAAAAACCGTCCGGCATGAGGATAGTCGTCGGCGTGCCCAGCGGGGTCACCAATGTTGAAAAACGTGCGGTAGAAGAGGTACTCAGGGACATAGGCGCCAAGGAAGTGTTCATACTCGATGAGCCTACAGCTGCCGCGCTGGGTTCCGGCCTCGAAATAGATTCATCCGATGCCTGCATGGTAGTCGATATCGGCGGCGGTACTTCTGATATAGCGATATTGTCTCTGGGAGGCATCGTGGTCAACACCTCGCTTCGTTATGCGGGAGACAAGTTCAATGAAGCTGTCATTCAGTATGTACGCAAAAAGAAGGGCGTGCTCATCGGTGAAAAGACGGCTGAAGAGCTGAAGATACAGGTAGGCAGTGCCCTGATCGAAACCGACAAGGACGGCAAGGAAATCGTGAAGACTATGAGCGCACGCGGCAGAGATCTCATTTCGGGACTCCCGAAGACCTTCCGTGTGAACAGCAAGGATATGGAAGCGGCTCTCCACGAATCTATGGAGATGATCGTTGATGCCGTAAAGACTACGGTGGAGAAAGCTCCTCCGGAAGTTGCGGCAGATATTGCAGAAAGAGGCCTGATACTGACAGGCGGCGGCGGGATGATAGAGAATCTCGACAAACTGATATCACAGCGCACCGGGATGAATGTTGCACTGGCGCCGGAACCGTATGAGGCAGTAGCGCTGGGCGCAGGAAAGAGCCTTGAAGATATCGAAAAGCTCCGCGTATACGCCAGCGAGAAAACGAGGTAGGGCACTTATTATATGAGGAAATGGTTCAGTGAACATAGATTGTTTACGGTAATTTCAGGCATAGTGATAATACTGTGCATCATAATTATCGTATCATTCCTTACTGCGGGGGGAAGCACGGCTGCCGGCAGAGGTTTCCAGTCGGCGATGTCTGTTCTGCAAAGACCTATTACCGCGGCGCAGTCTGCCATCAGGAAGAATGTCGGCGGTATTTTCACCTTCAAAAAAACGCAGCGGGAAAATGAGAAACTGAAGGCCGAGGTAGAGAAGCTAAAGGAGCGCAACAAGAACCTGAAGTTGAGAAGGGATGAACTGCAGGAGATGAAAAAGCTGTCCAGATCCTTTGACTTCGAACCTTTCAAGTCGGAAGGCAAGGCGAAGATCGGCCGGGTGATCGAGATAGATAATTCCAATCCATACGTGGTATTCACCATAGATATAGGCAGGGATGACGGTATCCGAAAGAACGATATCGTCGTGGATGGCAACGGCCTGGTAGGCCGCATCCAGGAAACGGGGAAAGCTTACAGCAAGGTGGTATCCGTCCTCTCCAACAGCAACAACATCAGTTTCAAGCTGCTGAGGAAGACTTCCATCACAGGTGTCCTCAGCGGAAACGGCAAGGGGAAACTGTCGGGCTATATGATGAACGACAATGCCTCCGTTTTGAAGGGCGACGTGCTGATAACATCGGGTATCGGTATATATCCCGAAGGCATCCGCATAGGAAAAGTCACCTCGGTAGACTACGATGAAGACAGTCAGCTGAAGGTGATCGAGGTAAAACCGACGGTCAACTTTTACGGACTGCAGAAGGTGGCGGTATATTATGAGTATTAAGCGGGTCACACTGCTATATGTCATCGCCATGGTATTGCAGCTGTCATTCGTGAACCTGATCTCGATAGGGGGCATGGGACCGAACCTGATCCTCTGCCTTACTGTAGTGATCATATTCAAGTTCGAATACGGCTTTCGCTGCATACCGTTCAGCATCGTGGCCAGCTTACTGGTGGATATCTGCACCGGTCAGGTGGTCGGTGTTGGTGCACTGTCTATTTTCATTGTAGGCATAATAGTGACCTGGGTGAGAATATATTTTAATACAGAACTTTACAAGACCATGGCAACAGTTGGCGCAGGGGCAACGTTGATATACGGAATAGTCAGCTGGATCATGATGGCCATATTGCAGACGAACTACAGTTTCATCTACATGCTGCGCTACCAGATCGTTTTCATCATCTACAACGTGCTGGTAATGTGCGCCATATTCTTTTTCTTCAGTGAGCGATTCAAGCGCTGGAGGGAAGAGCGAAAGAGGAAAGAGGAGGAGGAAACATGAAGGAACTTCTGAAAGAACTCCTGTCCACAAGATACAGACAACTACTGGCGGTATTTCTGGTACTGGCAGTTATTTTGGTTTTCAGGCTGCTGGTAGTCACCGTGTTTGAACATCATTCATGGGCCAAGGACGCAGAAGACATATCGACGAAGACCATCTATACTACGGCTCCCAGGGGGGAGATATATGACCGCAACGGCAAGCTGCTGGCGGGGAACAAGCAGTCGTTCACTGTGAAGATCTCTGCCGGTGACCAGGACGACAAGGCTCTCAACAAGACAATAGAGAACCTGCTGGCCGTGCTCAACAAAAACCACGACAAGCTGGAAGACGAATTTCCGATCAAAGTAAAGGACGGAAAATATTACTATACCTATGACCGCGAAGTGACCAAGTGGCTGCGCAAGAACGATCTCGATGAAAACATGGATGCCGAGCAGGCGTTCAATGCGCTGCGCCAGAAACTGGAAATTGATCCGTCTCTGGACAGATACGATGCGCAGGTGGAGATGCAGAGCACTCACGGCACGTATCCTCCGATATCGGTGAAAACAATGAAGTTCACCTATGAAGAGGATAAGGAGAGCTTCCTGGAGCAGTATTTCAGCGACATGGATGCGGCTAAGAGAAACAAGCTTACTGCAAAGCAGGCTTTCGACGGCATACGCAAAGACATGGGGATCAGCAAGAAGCTTTCTGCAAAGAAGGCGCGCGATATCATGATAGTGAGATATGCACTCGATTCTCTGGGATACAACAAGTACAAACCGGCAACGGTAGCCAAGAACGTATCCAAGAACACAGTCATGCTGATCGAAGAGGGCTCCGACGAGCTGAAGGGCGTGCAGGTGGTATCGGAGACCAAGCGCTATTATCCATACAAGAATACGGCTTCTCATATACTCGGGTATCTGGGAAAGATCAACGACAGCGAGAAGGCGGCTTATGAAAAGAAGGGATATGCCGCCGATGAGCTGATAGGTCAGGACGGTATCGAAGAAAAGTATGAATCGGACCTCAAGGGCGTGAACGGAGCGGAGAAGGTACAGGTCAACGCATCCGGGCAGACGGAGAAGGTCCTCGGCAAGACTAAACCGAAGAAGGGCCGTGATGTGTATCTGACCATAGACCTGGGTCTGCAGCAGGCCGCCGAGGAAGGCCTCAAGAAGACGATAACTGCAATGCAGTACGGAGGAACGGTAGCCAGCAAATACGGCGCTTCCAACACTGCAGAAGCTGCTCCTAACGCCAAGAGCGGAGCGGTAGTTGCTATAGATGTGAAGACCGGTGATGTGCTGGCCCTCGCAAATTATCCTGATTTCGACCCCAACCTGTTCGCTGAGGGCATCAGTTCCGATGACTGGGACAAGCTGCAGAGCGACAACCCGAGGGATCCTCTGGCGGCGACACCGCTCTACAACATGGCCACCATGAGTACGGTACAGCCCGGATCGACTTTCAAGCCGGTCACGGCGACTGCAGGCCTCGAATGCGGACTCAACCCGGATGAATACAGGACCGACGCCGGTGCCATCAATCTGGGCGGCAGGACTTTCGCGTGCGTCAGCTGGAACCTCAGCAACGGCCGCACGACACACGGCTCTCTGAACATGTACAGGGCCATAGGCGTATCCTGCAACTACTATTTCTTCGACGTGGCCACCGGCAAGGACTGGGCTACCGGCGGCAGCATGGGCTACAAAAAGAAAATAACATACAAGACGATCACGAACTACGCACAGCAGTACGGCCTCGGAAAGAAGACCGGCATCCAGCTGGATGAAGCGGTAATGCCCGTACCTTCCGAAAAACGCAAGGTCGCTGCCATAAAGACGCAGCTCGAGAACGAATTATATGCTGCGGCTGAAGAGTACTTCAGGAAAGACGTAGTCAAAAACAGCGCCACGCTGAAGCGTGATGTGGATTCGCTGGTCGCTCTGATGGATGCTAAAAAGCTCAACTGGAATCAGCTGTACAACAAGACGCTGACCAGTTACGGCATCAAAAAGAGCGAACGCAGAAAGGTCGGCATGATGGTGATGTACGAATACTTCCCGCAGGCCAGATGGACGACAGGCGACACCTTCAACCTCTCCATCGGACAGGGCGATAACTCGTATACACCGCTGCAGATGGCCAATTATATAGCCACCCTCGGCGACAAGGGAAAGCACCATCAGGTCAGCATCGTCAGCAGCGTTCAGGGCAAGGGAAAGACCAGAAAGCCCAAGGCGACTCAGGTCAAAGTAGACAATAAAAAATACTTCGCTGAGATCATAGAAGGCATGCAGTACGTAGCCGACAGCAGCGAGAGTACTGTATCCAAGACATTCCAGAGCCTGAAGGTCAAGGTGGCTGCCAAGACAGGTACTGCCGAGAGAGAAGGTAAAGTAAATCCTAAATCCGAGGTAGCTTACATCAAGGAACACCTGGGATCCATAGCTCCGAACCTTTCCTGGAAGCAGGTAAAGAAGGAAATGAACCGTCTGATGAAGCAGTATCCGGATACATATCAGAGTGAAGACACAGCCGTCAGAAGAGCTGTTATCAATCTCAGCAAGGGCAAGGTCACCACGGATGACCTGGATGCCTACAAGAGCGACTACGACAACTTTGCATGGGTAGTAGCCATGGCTCCGGCGGACAACCCCAGGATCGCCGTGTGCGCCATGGTGCCTCAGGGATCGACTGCTGCTAATGCGGCGCCGATAGTAAAGGAAGTGCTGGGCAAGTACTTTGAATCCTCTGAGCAGTATACGAATGTGGATAACAAGACTACTATCCAATAGAGATATAACCGGGAGGAAGGACACAGAATGGGGCAGGTAATAGTTATAGCATCGGGAAAAGGCGGAACGGGAAAGACGCTGTTTACGGCCAATATAGGAGCGTTGCTCGCCATGAGGGGCAAGAAGGTCGTCATGCTGGACATGGACAACGGTTTGCGTAACCTCGACTTGTACCTCGGCCTGGAGAGCCGCGTAGTATATAACGTGATGGATGTCCTTTCCGGCATGTGCCGCATCAAGCAGGCTCTGATCAAGGACAAGAGATTCCAGGATCTGTACCTCATTGCGGCCTCGCCTATGAAAGACAGCCGTGACATAACACCTCTCCACATGGAGATACTTTGTGATAAGCTGAAAAAGAGGTTCGATTATATCCTCATAGACGCGCCTGCCGGTATCGGAGACGGTCTGACACTGGCGGCAGCCGCAGCAGATCAGGCCGTGGTCATCACAGAAGTGGAGATAGCATCTGTGAGGGATGCGGATGTCGTTGACAGGGCACTGCGGGAAATGGGAATCAAGAACAGGTGCTGCGTTTTCAACAAAGTGAAGGGCGAACTGGTTTCCCTCGGCGCTATGCCGGGACTGGCCAGCATATCCCGCGGCATCAGGATGGAAATCGCAGGCATCATACAGTATGATGACAACATCTTCCTGGCTACCAACCGGGGGGTGCCCATAGTACTCAAACCGGGAACTTATATCGAGAAAAACTTCAATAAGATACTCGACCGCGTCATAGAAAACGGACAGCAGTAAGAAGATACACCTCCACGGATCAAAAAAGATCCGTGGATTTTTTATGTGCATAATTTGTTACATAATAACAATCAGCTGTTGAAAAGAGAACTCATGTTCTGCATAATAAAAACAAGAATTTATGTTCACAAAAGGAGGTGGGCGCAATGCTGGTCTTTCATGTGGATGCCAATACCGCTTATCTGAGCTGGACCGCTGCGGCCCTGCTCGATCGCGGATACGGAACGGATCTCAGATCCATCCCGTCTGCAATAGCGGGCGATCCGGAGAACAGACACGGTATAATACTGACTAAATCGATACCCGCAAAGAAGATGGGGATCAAAACAGGGGAGAGCATATTCGAGGCAAAACAGAAATGTCCCGACCTGGTTATCTATCCGCCGGATTATGATCTCTTCATGCTCTGCAGCGATGCCATGTACAGCATACTTTCGCAGTATTCTTCACTGGTGCAGCGCTACAGCGTTGATGAATGCTTTCTCGATATGACGCATTCGGCAGCTTATCGCGATGACCCGCTGGGGACCGCGCATGAGATACGGGAGCGCATAAAGGACGAACTCGGTTTTACGGTCAATGTGGGCATCGGTGAAAACAAACTGCTGGCGAAGATGGCCAGCGAATTGAAAAAGCCGGATCGGGTGCACACTATATGGAGGAAGGAAATACCTCAGAAGATGTGGCCGCTGCCGGTGAAGGAACTCTTCATGGTGGGCCGGGCATCCGACAGAAAGCTGAGATATTACGGTATAGATACTATAGGAATGCTGGCGAACACCGATCCGTCATTCCTTCGGGGGATCATGCGCAGCCACGGACAACTGGTATACGAATATGCCAACGGCATAGACTATTCACCTGTCGTACCCAACGAGGAAATCATACAGAAAGGCGTTGGCAACAGCCTTACGTTCGCTTACGATCTACTGACCAAAAAGGAAATCTACAGCGAGGCGCTGGCTCTCTGCGAACGCGTGGCCATGCGTCTGAGGAGGCTGAGGCGCAGGGCGTCGCTGATATCTGTCAGCATGCGCAGCAGTGAACTCTATTACTGTCGCCATCAGGTACAGCTGCAGTCGTATTTGAATACGGCGACCGAGATGTACGCCGCGGCCAGGATGCTGATAGACGAGATGTGGCAGGGGCAGCCGGTGCGCCAGATGGGTGTGCACGTATCGAATTTTGCACCGCCGGATGAGATACAGCTCAGTATGTTTGATATGAAGGACAGGGAATATCAGGAGAGCCTGGAGCACACAGTCGATGATATACGCAGAAAGTACGGGACGCGCAGCGTGTTCCGCGGCACGTTCGCCAATTCGGGCATCGATCCGATACAGGGGGGCGTCAATGACGGCAGCTATCTGATGATGGGAGGTTACAGGAATGAAGATATTGGCTAAGCCCATCAAGACGATAGTAGTGTTCGAGCCGGCCGACAGACCGCCGATACCGTACAAATTCAAGATAGAGGGAGAACATGGAGATGTAGAGACCATCAGGATAGACAAGATACTTTACTGTCACCGCGAGCGGATCGCGGGCGTGGAGAGCATCGTTTACGAATGCCAGAGTGCGATCGGCGGCAAAGAAAAAAGGTACGAGCTGAAGTACCTCCTTTCCAAGTGCCAATGGCAGCTGTACAAGATGTGATCCTGCAGAGAGCGACGTGCAGTTATTTCCTGGTTCCCGTTGCCCGGATCCAGTCATCACTGGTCTCTATTTCCAGTGAAAGTCCGGCTGCTTCAAACAGCGATTTGAAATCATCCTTCGAGGGGATCATCATGTCTGTGAGGATGCCGGTGACCTCATCGTTTTTCGAGGGGTCTTTAATGTCCGCATGTGTCTCCAGGATGATGACCAGGCGGGCACCTTTTTTCATGACTTTTGCGATTCCTGCCATCGCTTTGTCGAAATTCTTCCAGTAGTAGAATGATTCTACGCTGATGATCAGGTCAAAAGAAGAAGGACGATAGGGCATGTCGCAGACATCGCCGTGAATGATCTTCATGTGGCCTTTCTGTACAGCGGCGCGATTGTTTTTCTTGGCGGTTTTGACGGCGTCCTTTGAATAGTCAATGCCAAAATAATGTGCCTTCTTATTCTGCTTGTACATATAGGAAAGGGCGTTTCCGCTGCCGCATCCGATATCAAGGATGTCATGATACTTGCTCAGATCGGTATCGGACAGTCCCCATTTGATCAGTTTGCCGTGGCGGTCATGCATTCTTGCCAGCATTTTCTTTCCCCACAGTCCGCGCGGATTGTCAGCTACTTCTGTCATTTTTTTCTTTGTATAGTCCATGGGTATACCTCCTGAGACCATTATATAACCAGATAGCTCAAATGGCAAAAATATGGTAGAATACAATATAGAAAGCGTTTATTCCCGGCGTAAAGGGGAATATAGAAAGCGTAACGTTAAGGGAACTGAAAGGAGATAGATAATATGGCTTCATTTGAAATAACAAGTGCAAACTTTGAGAAAGAGGTTCTGCAGTCCGAGAAACCGGTACTCGTAGATTTTTGGGCACCATGGTGTGGACCGTGCAAGATGGTAGGTCCTGTCCTCGAGGAAATCTCGGGAGAGAGAGAAGATATAAGGGTAGGAAAGATAAACGTGGATGAGCAGCAGGAACTGGCTGCGAAGTTCGGAGTAATGTCCATCCCTACACTCATCGTATTCAAGAACGGTGAGATCGCAGGCAAGAGTGTCGGCGCGAGACCGAAGGAAGATATCCTCAAACTTCTCTAGTTTTACAGATAGTGATCAGAGACCGGATCGTCTGAGAAAGATGATCCGGTAATTTTTTTAAAAAAATGTGGTTTACGATATAAATGTTATCAGTTTTTAGTGACCATGGCACTTGAATGTCGCTGATTCATGCCTTCAAAACAAGCAATATCAAAGGTTTTTAAAACGGGCAGTGAAAATCACAACTTTGCCCGGGGAATAACAGGGAGCGTTTGGGGTTTACCTAAATATATTATTATGTAAAGCAAAACGCCTCAAAACCGCTGAAAACAGCGATTTCTCGAATTGACTTGCTATACAAATTATGGTAAGATGACTAAGCTGGTCCAATATGAATGGAGGAAACTTATGCAAGTTGGGAAGAAAACTATCTGCATACTGCTCCCGCTACTCATAGTTGTGGCCGGATTTTTTGTGCCTGCTGACACAGCGGATGCCGCATCGGCGTTCAGCACATCGGGTGTCAGTATGCCGTCTACTATGGAAAAGGGAAAGTCCTTTGTAGTCAAAGGGTATGTCAGTTCGAGAGTAAAGATGACGTCGCTGTACTGCGGTGTCGTAAACTCTTCGGGCAAGTGGGTAAAGTATGTTTACGCCAGCACAAACCCAAAAGCAAAGCGCTATAATCTTTATAATCTTGATTCTAAGATAAGGTTCGGAAAGCTGAGCGGAGGAAAGTATTATTATCGCGTCTGGGTGAGAGATGCCAGGGGCACCTCAAGGACACTGGTCAATCATCCGTTCCGCGTACTCAGTTTGAGCGTCAGCGGTCAGAGCACACCGGGAAATCTCTATTACCAGAAGGGATTCGTGGTAAAGGGAAGGGTGGCCTCATCCGCTTCCAGGATCAACTATCTGAGAGTCGGCATTGCGACCAGCTCGCGCAAATGGATCAAGGGAAAGAATGTTACTCTGAATCCCAAAGCCAGATCTTATGACCTGGGAAATCTTGATTACAGGATCCCGGCCAGCAAACTGAGTCCGGGTACTTACTATTATTATGTGAGGGCCAGGGACAGCGTCAGTCCGCTGACGACTCTGGTGAAGAAAAAATTCACCGTATCACGCTTCGCGACCAGCGGCGTGAAGACTCCGGGAAGACTGGCATCGGGCAGCGGCTTCGTAGTCAAAGGAAAAGTGACTTCATATGTTCACAGCTTCAATTATGTGAGAGTCGGCATCAAGACCAGCGGCGGCTCCTGGAAGAAGGGCTGCTACGCCAGCGTCAATCCGAGGAAAGTCAGCTATGATATCAACGCTTTGGATTCCAAAATAAAGTTCGGTAAGCTGAAGAAAGGAACCTACCGTTACAGTATATGGGTGAGGAACGCTGCCGGTTACAGCAAGACCGTGATCAACAAGAAGTTCACGGTCGGCTATTCGACCAGCTCCAGCAGTGGCAGCAGCGGTACCAGCACCAGCAGCGGGAAGATTTACAGCGGAGGCAGGATACTGTCTTACAGGAGCTCGGTCATCAACAGCATCGGAGCCCAGCCTGTTTCCGGACCATGCGGCATCTATGCGATGGCTTACTGCCGTGCGGTCATCGACGGACATTTTTACAAAAACGGTTATAGCACCATATACAGCAGACTGATCAACCAGTACGGGCACGGCGGCTTTTGCGCTTACTGGGGTGAAGCCGGCGGCGATTCGGTTTATTACATGACGGCCAGGAGCTGCTACAGCGCGGCGCTGAGACAGCTGGCCAATGGCAAGCCGTGTGTCATCAATGTATATAATGGATACACGGGCAACCAGCATTACCTGGCGGTGATCGGATACACGGCGGGTACGACATACAGCAACGTGACCCTCAGCAGATTCATCGTGCTCGATCCGGGTTACGGAACGGTGAAGTATCTCAGCCAGATGAGGTATTACAACAACTCTTCGCCACAATGCATCACATTCTGATGACGGATAAAAAAAGACATCTAAAAGGGACTGGATATCCAGTCCCTTTTGTGATGCCCTTATTGGATTTCTTCAGTTATGTCAGTGCCGCCTTTAGCTCCGTTGTCATCGGTACCTCCGTCATCGGCGGGTGGTACAGTCTGCGAATCATTATCGACGCTTTCGTCGGAACCGTTATCGCTGTTGTTATCGGTATTCGTATTGCTGTCATTCTGCTGCTGGTCCTGATCGGTGTTGTTCTGATCTGTCGAAGGGGTAGAATCGGTGTTCTGGTCGTTCTGCTGATCAGTGCCGCTGTCGTTGTTCTCATCAATGTTCTGCTCCGTCCTGGTGTCATTGTCCTTGTTGCTGCTGGAGCTGCCCATGTATTTGTTGAGAGCGAAAGCCGCGCCGGCGACGATGATGATGATCAGGATGATGATCACTGCGATGAGACCGCGGTTGCGTCCGTGTTTCTTTTTCGGCTTTTCACGTCGTGTGCGTCCCGCAGTCACCGGGGGGACATCGTCTGACTTGCTGTAAGCCTCTTCCGTGTCTCCCTTTCCGTCATTATATCTATCGTCATTTTTCGTTTGGTAATGATCTCTTTCGGGTCCCGGTTCTGCAGCTCTGCCTGCTGGCATCGATGCTATGGGGTAACCGCAGTTGGGACATTTGCTGGCGATATCAGCTACCGCGTGTCCGCACTTGGGACATTTGATAAGTGCCATGATACGTCACTCCTTTCATGTGATTTCAGTTTCATATTAACAAGCTAATGTGTGTTTTTCAAGAAGTTTAATATTCCAATATTGTCACTATTGCCATGGTGCATGACACAGAATATTATGGTATAATACAACAGAACATTTACATATGGAAACAATGGTTATCGAAGGAGTCAGAAGATGGAGCCAAAATACAAGAGAGTCCTGCTGAAGGTCAGCGGCGAAGCGCTCGCTGGAGACAGCAAGTTCGGACTTGACGACAAGATGCTGAACAAGATAGCGCTGCAGATAAAAGAAGTATACGACAAGGGCGTGCAGATAGCCATCGTCGTCGGCGGAGGAAACTTCTGGCGGGGAAGGACCAGCGGTAGCATGGACAGGGCTACGGCCGATTACATGGGCATGCTGGCTACTGTGATGAACGCCATGGCGCTGCAGGATGCTTTTGAGGCAGTAGGACTGCCTACCAGGGTACAGACTGCTATAGAGATGCGCGAGGTGGCGGAGCCATATATCAGGAGACGCGCTGTGCATCACCTGGAAACCGGGAAGATTGTGATCTTCGGCGCGGGCACGGGCAATCCGTATTTCTCTACGGATACTACTGCGGCCCTGAGGGCTGCCGAGATCGATGCGGACATCATACTGCTGGCCAAGAAGGTGGATGCTGTATATTCAGATGATCCGGAGAGCAACCCGCAGGCGGTCAAATACGACAAACTCACTCACTTGGAGGTGCTGGAGAAAGACCTCAAGGTCATGGATTCTACAGCTGCTTCACTGTGCAGGGATAATGATATCAGCATACACGTCTTCGCGATCGCCGAAGACGGCAACGTGATGAAGGCTGTATGCGGTGAAAAGATCGGAACCATAATTACTTAGGAGGAAAAAAATGAGTGATCAAGTACAGGCAACGTTAGAGGAAAAAATCGCAAAGACATTGTCGAACCTGAAGGAAGAACTGAATACGGTCAGGGCAGGGAGAGCCAATCCTTCTCTGCTTGACAAGATACAGGTCAACTATTACGGAGTGCCCACGCCGCTGAAGCAGCTGGCAAATGTGGCCTGCCCCGATGCGAGGACCATCGTGGTCACAGCCTTCGACCCCAAGTCGAACGGCGATATAGAAAAGGCCATCCAGGCAGCTAATATCGGGATCAATCCCACAAATGACGGCAAGGTCGTCAGACTGGTGATGCCGCAGCTGACCGAGGAGAGAAGAAAAGAACTGGCCAAGCAGGTAAGGGGAATCGGCGAGGAATCCAAAGTCTCCGTCAGGAACCTCAGAAGAAAGGCCATTGAAGACATCAAGAAGGAAGAGAAAGCCGGCGATCTCACGGAAGACGATTCCCGTGAAGATCAGGACGACGTCCAGAAGGTCGTTGATAAGGCTATCGCCGACATCGACGGGATCATCGAAAACAAGGACAAGGAGATCATGGAAGTATAGATATGCCTGATATGGACAGGATACCGTCTTCCGTTGCCATCATCATGGATGGCAATGGCAGGTGGGCAAAAAAGAGAAATCTGCCCACGGTGCTGGGTAATAATGCCGGAATGAACGCATTGGTGGAGGCGGTCAGACATTCCTCGGATCTGGGGATAAAACACCTGACCGTCTATGCGTTTTCCACGGAGAACTGGAAGAGGTCCCGGGACGAGATCGGCGGCATCTTCAAGCTGCTGGTCAAGTTCGTGGACAGCAAGATCGACGAGCTGGACAGGGAAAACGTCAGGGTCAGAGTGCTGGGCGATTACCATGCGCTGCCGCGGATCTCCGTGGACAGGCTGGACCGCATGATGGCGAGGACCGAAGACAACAGCGGTCTGCAGTTCAACATCTGCCTCAACTACGGCTCGAGGGACGAAATGAAAAGAGCCGTAGTCTCTATCGCCGAAAAGGTAAAGAATGGCAGTCTCGATCCTGAAGACATAACTGAAGAAACCATATCCGAATATCTATATACTGGACAGGAAGGAATCCCGGATCCCGATCTTCTGATCAGGACAAGCGGAGAAGAGAGGCTGTCCAATTTTTTGCTGTGGCAGGTAGCTTACAGCGAGATGGTATTCACTGATGTGCTGTGGCCGGATTTCACACCGGAGATCTACGACAGCGTGATCGAGGAATACCAGAGCAGGGACAGGAGATTCGGCGGGAGAAAGAAGGAGAAAAAATGAAGACCAGAATATTGTCCGGCTTGATAATGCTGCCGTTGCTGGTGGTGATCCTGCTGGGCGACTACATATTGTTTGCGGCCTGCTTTGTCATTGGTCTCATGGGAGTTTATGAATTTTACAAGGGCTTCCACGCAATCGACATAAAGCCGTGTTATCCTATCGCGGTAGCTTCGGCGATCGGGCTCTACCTGATCGAACTGCTGACGCACGACAACAGATGGTACATGCTGTGGCTGTTTCTGACGGTACTGGCATGTCTGCTGTATCTCTTCAATATCGAGAAGAGAAAACTGGCTGATGCAATGGCTACACTTGTGGGTATAGTATATGTGGTATTCTTCTCTTTCCACCTCACACTGGTGGACAGGACGGGCGATACCAGCATCATGGTCTGGCTGGTTGTCTTTGGAGCATTTGCCACCGATGTCATGGCATATTTCACAGGTGTCGCCATCGGCAAGCACAAGCTGTGCCCCAAGATCAGCCCCAAGAAGACGATAGAAGGTTCGCTGGGAGGCATTGCCGGCAGCATAATAATATGCGGACTGTTCGGCTGGTTCTTCGCACGCGAATATTTCATACACTGCGTGATCATCGGCGCCCTCTGCGGTGTCGTGTCACAATTCGGCGACCTGACGGCCAGCATCTTCAAGCGCAAGATGGGGATCAAGGACTATGGAAATCTGATCCCGGGCCACGGAGGGATACTCGACAGGTTCGACAGTGTCCTCTTCACAGCGCCGCTGGTGTACTATTACATAGAACTCATTATCAACAGAGGAGCTTAGATGGTAAAGAAAATCGCGATCCTGGGCAGTACCGGATCCATTGGTACACAGGCGCTCGATGTCTGCGATGAAAATAATGAAACGATGAAAGTGGTGGCTCTGGCCTGCGGTAAAAACGTGCGCCTGCTGTCACAACAGATAACAAAATATGCACCCGCTCTTGCGGTATGCGCCGAGGAAGCGGATGCACTGGAGCTGCAAAAGCAGCACCCGGGTACTGAGATCATGTACGGACGTGAGGGACTGATCGCAGCGGCTACAGGCGACTGTGACATAGTGCTCAACGCTCTCATGGGAATCAGGGGACTGGAGCCCACTTATAAGGCGATCTGTGCCGGCCGCGATATCGCACTGGCTAACAAGGAAACGCTGGTAGCCGGCGGCGAGCTGGTGATGAAGGCGGTCGCTGACAACAATGTACAGCTGCTGCCGGTGGATAGCGAACACAGCGCTATTTTTCAATGCCTGCAGGGAAACAGCGGCAATGCGATCTCGCGCATCCTGCTGACAGGCAGCGGCGGGCCGTTCAGGACATATTCGGCAGATGCCCTTCAGAGGGTGACCAGGGAGCAGGCCCTGAGGCATCCGCGCTGGAAGATGGGACCGAAGATCACTATCGATTCGGCCACCATGATGAACAAGGGACTGGAAGTGATCGAAGCCAAGTGGCTCTTCGGTGTGGATATCGATCAGATACAGGTGGTCATCCATCCGCAGAGCATCGTGCATTCGATGGTGGAATTCGAGGACAGCGCGGTGATCGCGCAGCTGGGCGTGCCCGATATGAAGGTGCCTATCGCTTATGCCCTCACATATCCGAGGAGGGTGAAAAACGACTTTGAGAAGCTGGATTTTTCGAAGGCCATGGATCTGAAATTCGAAAAGCCGGATATGGAAAAATTCCGCTGTCTCAAGATAGCTTATGAGGCGATAACAGCCGGAGGCGCTGCACCTGTTATCATGAACGGCGCCAACGAAGTGCTGGTGGACCTCTTCCTGAAGGGGAAGATCAGGTTCACTCAGATAACGAGGTATTTGGAAAATATAATGAACCAGAGCTATGAGGGCGGGGAGATGACCCTCGAAGGCATACTGGCTGTCGACGAGGAAGTCCGGGCCAGGACTCTGGAAATGTGCGGGGAAAGTGAATGACAATAATATATGCGATATTAATGTTCTGTTTTCTGATATTGATACATGAATTCGGGCATTTTATAGCAGCAAAGGGCTGCGGGGTACAGGTCAATGAATTTGCGCTGGGCATGGGTCCTGCTATCTTCCAGAAGAAGAAAGGCGAGACCCTTTATTCACTGCGCTGTCTGCCGATAGGCGGATACTGCGCCATGGAGGGTGAAGATGAGGACTCAGAGAACCCGCGGGCTTTCAACCATAAAAAGGCGTGGCAGAAAGCCGTCATTGTATGCGCCGGGGCGGCGATGAACGTCATCCTGGCCATCATATTGATGTGCATCGTGACTTACTATATCGGCGTGGCTACGACGACGATAGCGGATTTCTCCAAGGGATCCCTGGCCCAGGAAGCGGGCCTCGCGTCCGGCGACCGCATCGTACAGATAGATAACCGGAAGATCAAAAAATGGGACGATGTCAGCGGAGTGCTGGAGGACAAGAAAAAGGGCGATGTGGTAGCGATAACTGTTGAAAGGGACGGCGCCAGAAAGGTCGTGGAAACACCTCTGATCAGGGCGTCAGGCAGGACGATGATCGGGATCACACCGAAGATGGAGAAAAACGCGGGACTGGCTGTGGTCCAGGGGTTCAAATCCACCTGGGGACTAACCAAACAGATGTATGATATCATCAGGCAGCTGGTTACCGGAAAGGTATCCACAAAACAGCTGTCGGGCCCGGTAGGTATCGTGGCCATAGTGGGGCAGACCGCAAAACAGGGCGTCATCTATCTGATCTATCTGATGGCGCTGATCAGTCTCAACCTGGGAGTATTCAACATGCTGCCGTTTCCGGCACTGGACGGAGGGCGGCTTGCATTCATAGTGATAAGAAAGATCACGGGCAAAGTGATCACAGATTCCATCGAGGCGAAGGTGAACCTTGCGGGTCTGATGTTGCTGTTCGGCCTGATGATATATGTGACCTGGAACGATATAATGCGGTTCATAGTGCCGCACTTCCAGTAAGCTGAGGAGGCATTCGATGACAAGAGCGGTACAATGCGGAAGCGTACAGATCGGCGGCGGAGCCCCGGTATCCATACAGTCGATGACGAATACGGATACCAGAGACGTGGCCGCTACTGCAGCCCAGATAAAGAAACTGCAGCAGGCCGGCTGTGAGATAATCAGACTGGCGATACCTGACATGGCTGCGGCAAAGGCCTTTGGAGAGATACGAAAAGAAGTAGATATCCCCATGGTGGCCGATATACATTTTGATTACCGTCTTGCGATCGCGGCCATAGAGAACGGTGCCCACAAGATACGCATCAATCCGGGCAACATCGGCGGGCGCGACAAGGTGACGGCGGTGGTCAGAGCTGCCAGAGAGCACGGCATACCCATCAGGGTCGGCGTCAACTCCGGATCCCTGGAGAAGGATATACTGAAGAGGGACGGCGGAGTGACCGCGTCCGGGCTGGTGGAGAGCGCCTTGAGACAGGTAAAGGTCCTTGAGGATATGAACTTCCGCGACATCGTGATCTCGCTGAAATCTTCGGACGTGAAGATGAACACCGAAGCTTACCGCCTCATTTCCTCAAAGTGCGATTATCCACTGCACATCGGGGTGACCGAGGCGGGGACCCCTGAAGTGGGCAAAATAAAGTCGGCTGTAGGTCTGGGTACGCTGCTGCTGGAGGGCATCGGGGACACCATGCGGGTCTCGCTGACGGGTGACCCTGTCGAGGAAGTACTGACGGCAAGGAAGATACTGGCGGCGGCAGGTCTCAGGAAGGAAGCCATAAACTTCGTGTCCTGTCCCACATGTGGCCGCACCAGGGTGGATCTGGTGAACATCGCTCAGGAAATCGAAGAAGCGGTCTCTACACTGAAACCCAGCAGGGAGATAACGGTAGCCGTCATGGGCTGCGAAGTGAACGGACCAGGTGAGGCGCGGGAAGCCGATATCGGCGTGGCCTGCGGCAGCGGGAAGGGCATCATATTCTCGCGGGGCGAGACGATAAAGACGGTAGACGAGAGTAAGATAACTGAAGAGATAGTGAAAATGGTAAGGGAGATATGAGAATACTGGAACCGTATTTAAAAGATGGTTATCAATATGAGGTGACTCACGGCACGGTGATACGCGAGAGCGGAGCGCTGCGTCTGGAAATCCACCTCAATTTTGTTGTGCCTTTCAAAGAGCTTCCGGCTGTCAAGCAGAGGGTCATGGATATGATACCGGGACTGACGGACGTGGAGCTGGTATTTAAATACGATGACATGGCAGAGGATCGCGGAGAAGTCATCAGGGACTATCTGGACTATATGATCGCTTATGCCGAGCGCAAGGGCGGTGCGGTCGCCAATGCCATCGAACAGGAGCGTGTCCGTGAAGAAGAAGGCAGGCTGGTGGTCTCCGCTCTGGGACAGAGGGCTGTGGAGCTGCTGAACGACAAGGTGGCCTCCGGATTTTCACACATGCTAAACCGTGCCTTCGATTACGATATGGATGTCATCTTTGAAAACGACAGCGAAAAATATGCGGAGACAATCAGTACAGTAAAATCGGACCTCGAGAAGCCGGTCGTCAAACGTGCGGCCGCTGCGGCAGGGAACAAGGCAAAGATCGTGCCCATCAGGGGAGACAGATTGTTCGGCAGGAACTTCAGCGATGAGCCTCAGGAAATGAGGTCCATTGCCGAGGGTGATGAAGCGGTGACTGTAGAGGGCGAGATCTTCAGCGTGGAGACCAGGGAAGTGAAAAACAACAAGGTCCTCGTGAAATTCCTCTTTTCTGACCGCACTACTTCCATGTGCAGCAAATTCTTTATTAAAGAAGAAAAGTGGCAGCAGATCAGCGGCGAGATCAAAGAAGGCGCCTGCGTGCGCGTGAACGGGAACCTGGAATGGGATTCCTTTGATAATGCTACCGTGCTCATGGCCCGGGGCATCAGGAAGGCGAGAAAGACCGAGCGCACGGATGAAGCCGAGGTGAAGAGGGTGGAGCTGCACTGCCACACCAAGATGAGCGCCATGGATGGACTCAACGAGGCCGAAGATATCGTGAAGAAGGCCATCGCCTGGGGCCAGCCGGCCGTTGCCATTACCGATCACGGCGTGGTCCAGAGCTTTCCTGCTGCTGCCCATGCGGCGGGCGACAAGATCAAGATCATCTACGGCATGGAGGGCTATGTCTTTGAAGATAAAGACTGCATCCGTGAAGACGGCAGCATCGATTACAAGAAGACCGGCGTCAACCACATCATACTGATCGCCAGGAACCAGACGGGGCTGCTGAATCTCTACAAGCTGGTCTCCATGTCGCATCTGGAGTACTTTTACCGCAAGCCGAGGCTGCCCAAGTCTGTGCTGGCAGCTTACCGCGAAGGCCTCATCATTGGCTCGGCCTGCGAAGCGGGCGAGGTTTTCCGTGCCATCACGGGCGGCAAACCTGAAGAAGAGATCGAAGAGATCGCCGGGTTCTATGATTATCTGGAGATACAGCCGCTGTGCAACAATCACTTCATGATCGCCAAGGGCATCGCGGAATCGGAGGAAGACCTCAAAGAGTTCAACCTCAGAGTCATTCGCCTCGGCGACAAGCTGGGAAAGCCGGTGGTGGCCACTACCGATGCTCACTACGGCGATAAAGAGGAAGCTATATACAGGAATATCCTCATGCACGGGCAGGGCTTTGCGGACGAGGGCGGCCAGGGCCTCTACCTGCGCACCACGGATGAGATGCTGGCGGAGTTCGATTATCTGGAACCGGAGCTGGCAAAGAAGATAGTCATCGATAATACGAGGATGATCGCCGACATGTGCGATGATCTGCAGCCGGTGCCCTCGGAGAAATGTCCCCCCAAGATCGAGAACTCGGAGAAGATCCTCAGGGACGAGTGCGAGCACAGAGCGGCCGAGAAATACGGTTCGCCGCTGCCGCAGCCCATCAGGGAAAGGCTGGATAAAGAGCTGGATTCTATCATCGGCAACGGCTATGCGGTCATGTACGTGGCCGCCAAGATGCTGGTGGACAAGTCGATGTCCGACGGGTATCTGGTAGGGTCCCGGGGCTCTGTAGGATCTTCATTTGCGGCCACCATGGCAGGGATCACTGAGGTGAATCCTCTGGCACCGCATTATATCTGCCCCAAGTGCAAACATCTTGAGTGGGGCGATGAGAATGAATATGACTGCGGCGTTGATATGCCGACGAAGGTATGCCCCGAGTGCGGCACAGTGATGGATCAGGACGGCTTTTCGATACCGTTCGAGACCTTCCTGGGATTCTATGGCGACAAGGAACCTGATATAGACCTCAACTTTGCCGGTGAATACCAGAGCACGGCACATAAATATGTAGAAGAAATATTCGGAAGCGAAAACGTATACAAGGCGGGGACCATCGGAACGGTCAAGGGAAAGACCGCTTACGGTTTTGTGATGAAATATTTTGAGGAGACCGGCCAGGCGGCCAACAAATACGAGATCGATCGCCTTACGCAGAACTGTACCGGCGTCAAGAGGACCACAGGTCAGCATCCGGGCGGCATCATCATCGTGCCCCGCGGACGCGAGATCTACGAATTCTGCCCTGTGCAGCATCCGGCCAACGATTCCAAGACAGACATCGTGACTACACATTTCGATTATCACAGCATCGACCAGAACCTGCTCAAGCTGGATATCCTGGGCCATGATGTACCCTCGATGATCAGGCATCTTCAGGATATGACCGGGGTGGATCCGCTGACCGTGCCCCTGAAAGACGAAAAGGTGATCGGCATCTTCAACGGCATCGAAAGCCTAGACATCAAGGATCCGGACTACAGGTTCCGCCACGGCAGTTACGGGATCCCGGAGTTCGGCACCAAGTTCACGCGCCAGATGCTGGACGACACCAAACCCGACAAGTTCGCCGATCTGGTGCGCATATCCGGCTTTTCACACGGTACCGACGTTTGGGTCAACAACGCTCAGGAGCTGATCCGCAGCGGAGAGGCTACCATGAAGGAAGCCATCTCGGCACGGGACGATATCATGAACTATCTGATCCTCAAGGGCGTACCCAAGGGCGAAGCCTTCCAGATCATGGAGAAGGTAAGGAAGGGCAAGGGAGTCACCGACGAGCGCGTGGCCCTCATGAAGGAACACGGCGTTCCGGACTGGTACATAGAGTCCTGCAAGAAGATCAAGTATATGTTCCCGCGCGCGCACGCGGTAGCTTATGTAATGATGTCGTACCGTATTGCTTATTACAAAGTCTACTACCCCGTGGAGTTCTATGCGGTCTATCTGACAACCAAGATCGCCGACTTCAACTGGGAAGTGATCAGGAACGGCGCTGCCAGCTGCCTTGACAGGATCGACGCTATCGGCCTCAAGGGAAAAAACGCGACTGACAAGGAAAAGGACGAGGTCACGGTGCTCGAGGTCTGCTATGAAATGTTCTATCGCGGATATCAATTCGAGGATCCGTCGCTGGAGCACTCAAAAGCCATGCAGTTCACGGTGCGAGAGGGACGCGTGGTGGTGCCCCTTTGCGGCTTGAACGGCGTCGGAGAGACGGTAAGCCGGGCAATCGAAGAAGCTCAGCATGACAAGCCGTTCGAGACCGTTGAAGATATGCAGGTGAGGGCCAAAGTCAACAGTGCCGCCATTGAATCGCTGCGTCTCGCGGGCGTGATCGACGGCATGCCGGAAACCGATCAGATGTGCCTCTTTTAGGGCGCTGATGACGGCGTTTTGTGTGCTCTGAGTGCAAAATACCGATTGAATTAGAGGCAGAATCTGCTATAATACTTTATGAAACCGAGTTGCGGAAAGCGTAAGTCCAGGTTAGCTGGACTTACGCTTTTATTTTTGCGGAGGAAGAAAAATGGAAAATCAAAACGGAAATAAGAAACTTGCGGTGTCCATACTATCGCTTTCATTGCTGACAGTTATGGCCGGAGCGGCGGTCGCCCCGGCGCTGGATGTTATCAGGGAACATTTCAGTTCCGCCGGCAGTTTCGCGATACAAATGGTGATCAGCATGCCGGCGATATTCATTGTGCTGACCAATCTGGTGTTCCCGGAGCTCTGCCGCAGGATCAGAGTGCGTTCCCTTTTGATGATAGGTCTGCTGCTGTATACGGTGGGCGGTGTAGCTGCCGGCGCTATGAACAGCATCGGCATGGTCCTCGCAGCGAGGGCGCTGGTGGGCATCGGGGTCGGCATAGTAATGCCGCTTTCTACCGGCTTGCTCCCTTACTATTTCTCCCGCGACAAGCAGGACATACTGATGGGTTACGCCTCTGCCATGAATCAGATGGGAGCTGCCGTGGCCACACTGATTTCCGGTGTGCTAGCCACATTCAGCTGGCGGGCGAGCTTTCTGGTATACCTGATGGGTCTCATCAGCATCGTGCTCTGTCTCAGATATCTGCCAAACGACTATATTGGAGCGGAGAAAAAGAAGGGCGGCAGGGGCCTGTTCCGGAAAAATGCCAGCTTTGTCATCGCCATGTTCATCCTCATGGTCACCTTCTTCATATATCCGGCGGACTTCGCCATGGAAACCGTCAGCGCAGGTGTGATCGATCCCCGGTTCATTGCACCGATCATGGCCAGCATGGATCTCGTGGCCTTCTTCGGGGGGCTGGCCTTCGTTCATGTCAAACATTTAACAGGCCGCTGGATGCGCTTCGTCGCACCGCTGATGTTCCTCGCAGGGTATTTACTGCTGCGCTTTCTCGGCGGATGGGCGGGGACTCTCCTGGGTTCCTGGATGATCGGCTTTGCCAACGGTCTTGGTATCCCGTTCATCATTGCCGCGGCCACAAAAAAAGCGGGGCGGGCCGCAGCAGCTACGGTGATGCCCCTGATCTCAGCCGCACTCTATCTGGGACAGTTCCTCACGCCGATGATACTGTCGTGCGTGAGGGCTGCGGCCTCCGGTGTAAGCCACCTGCCGTATATGACGGCTATAGTGACCGCAGTTATCCTGGTGATCTGTTCGGCACAGATAAAAGAAGAATGAAATCGCTGCTTAGAACTGGACGCCCCTGTTTCTGATGGCTACGTTGATCACAAGACCGACTGCCATCATGTTCGCCAGCACGGACGAACCTCCGTAACTGATGAAGGGAAGGGTGATGCCGGTGACCGGCATGATGCCCATGGTCATTGCGATATTCTCGAATATCTGGAAAGTGAACATGGCGACGATGCCGATAACGATCAGCTGTCCGTACATATCTTTACAGGCGCGGGCCACTTTCATGATGGCGTAAGTGAACCAGATGTAGATCGCGATCAGTACCGCACCTCCGATGAATCCGAGTTCTTCGATGAGTACTGAGAACACAAAATCGGAGTTCCTGACGGGCAGGAATTCCAATCCCTTCTGGGTACCGTTGAAAAGTCCCTTGCCGAAAAATCCTCCGGAACCGATGGCAACTTTTGATTGGTATACCTGATAGTTGGCACCTATCGACAGGTTGCTGGGGTGCAGGAAGGCATCTATTCTTTCTTTCTGATGGCTCTGCATGAACTGATAGGAGATAGGTACAAAGATGGCGACCAGGCCGCAGCACTTTGCAAACAGAGCACCATCGATACCTGCATAAAAGAGCATCACTACCCAGATCATCATGAATACGAGAGCGCTGCCGAGGTCCTGCACGAGGACGATCCCGATGAAGGGAGCCGCATAGAGCAGGGCTTTGAGCACGTTCACAAATGAATAGAGTTCGTCTTTGTGCTTCTGGTAGTAATTCGCCATCAGCAGTATGAACGTTATCTTGACTATTTCTGAAGGCTGGAATGTCGTGAATCCCAGGTTGATCCAGGAACGGGCACCGTTCAGTTCCAGGCCGAGTCCCGGTATGTAGACCAGTAACAGGAAGATGAGAGAGCCTATATACAGCTTTTTTTCTATATCCTGAAAGACCTGATAGTCCATATTGGCAATGACAACGACCGCTGCAAATCCCACTACATATGCCAGGGCTTGTATGAGCACGGTGTGATCCTTGAAGTGACCGTCTTCATACGATGTGGTGATCATCATTATGATACTGATCACCGCCAGCGCTGCGGGCAGGAATAGCAGAGGTTTGTATATTCCCTTGAAAAGATTGTTAAAATACTTCATTCTTTGCCTTTCATTTTCTTGACATGAGGTCAACAGTCACATTATAATATTCACGTATGATTATATCAAGTTTTTAATTATATGTAATACAAAAGATCTCTTTTCTTTCAATCAGAGACTTAGAATAACAACAATCGCGGATTGAAAGGAGGTGTTTTTATATATGCCAGACATAGTGCTGTCGATCATTATCGGCGTCATTGCCTTGGCCGTAGGTATCCTGGCGGGTTATCTTTACAGGAAAAATTCGGGAGAGAAAGCTATAGGCAGTGCAGAAACTAAGGCCAAGAATATCATACTTGATGCGGAAAATCGTGCGGAGACCATAAAAAAGGAAATCGCCATCGATGCAAAAGAGGATGCTATTAAATATAAAAACGAAGCAGAAAAAGAAATAAAAGAACGTAGGAACGAAGTATCAAAATCGGAGAGAAGATTAAATCAGAAAGAAGAATCCATCGATAGAAAGTTAAATAATATCGAAAGAAAAGAACAGAGTATTACTGCAAAAGAACAAAATATAAACAACAAAATGAAGGAGTTAGACGATCTCCACCAGAAACAGGTCGCCGAGCTGGAGAAGATATCCGGCTACACCAGGGAGGAAGCGAAAGATATCCTGCTGAATTCTCTGGAAAGCGAGATACGCTCCGACGCCAGCCAGATGATAAGAGACATCGAGGGCAAGGCGAAGGACGAGGCCGACAAGAAGGCCAAGGAAATAATCGTTGGAGCAATACAGCGCTGCGCCGCGGGTCATGTTGCTGAGAGCACGGTGACCGTGGTCAACCTGCCGAACGAAGAGATGAAGGGCAGGATCATTGGACGCGAAGGAAGGAATATCAGAGCAATCGAAACTCTGACAGGAATAGAACTGATAATAGATGATACGCCGGAGGCGGTCATCCTCTCCGGGTTCGATCCAGTCAGAAGGGAAGTTGCCAGGATAGCCCTTGAAAAGCTCATAGTTGATGGAAGGATACACCCGGCCAGGATCGAGGAAATGGTCCACAAGGCTGAAGAGGAAGTGAACCAGTCCATCAAAGAAGCCGGTGAACAGGCTTCATTCGATGTGGGCATCCACAACCTGCATCCGGAACTGATAAAGTTGCTGGGAAGACTGAAGTACAGAACGTCATACGGACAGAACGTACTCAAACATTCGGAAGAAGTAGCTTATCTGGCGGGCCTGATGGCCAGCGAACTGGGACTGGATCCCAAGCTGGCAAAGAGAGCGGGACTGCTGCATGATATAGGCAAGGCCATAGATCACGACCGCGAGGGTACGCATGTAGATCTGGGTATCGAAGTGCTCAAAAAGTACAAGGAAAGCCAGGCGGTCATCGATGCGATGGCGGCTCATCACGGGGACTATGAACCGAAGAGCCTCGAAGCTGTCCTCATTGCGGCGGCGGATGCGCTGTCGGCTGCAAGGCCGGGTGCCAGAAGGGAGACTCTGGAGACTTACATCAAGAGGCTCGAATCTCTGGAAGAAATCGCGAACACCACGGACGGCGTTGAAAGGTCGTACGCTATACAGGCGGGACGTGAAATAAGGATCATCGCGGAGCCGGACAAGGTGAAGGATGATGAAATGCCCATGCTGGCGAGGGAGATCGCCAAGAAAGTGGAAGACGGTCTGGATTATCCGGGACAGATCAAAGTGAATGTCGTCAGGGAGACCAGAGCGGTCGATTATGCAAAATAATATTATCAACGATAAATGAAAGGGGCGGCTGTGCCGCCCTTTTTTACGGGAAAAGCAGGTGAGGGAATTGGAAGTATATCTCGACAACAGTGCAACGACGCGCCAGCTGGATGAAGTCACGGATCTGATGACCAGGGTCATGCGGGAGGACTACGGCAACCCTTCATCCCTCCACAGACGGGGAATGGAGGCTGAGAAGATCCTCAAGAAGGCAAGGGCAGCGACTGCCGATGCCATGGGAGTGTCGCCCGGAGAAGTCATCTTCACTTCAGGAGGCACCGAGTCCGACAACATGCTGATAGAAGGGGCGTGCGAGACCAGAAAACGCTATGGAAACAAGATAATCACCTCTGCCGTGGAGCATCCGGCGGTGCTGGAGACGTTCGCGCGCATGGAGAAAGCCGGATTTGAGGCGGTATATGTCGGCGTTGACAGCGAGGGCTTTGTGGACCTCGAGCAGATGAAGTCGGAGATAGACGAGAACACCATACTGGTGTCTCTGATGCAGGTCAACAATGAAACCGGTTCTATCCAGCCGGTGGAAGAAGTCGCCGCCATGAAAGGGCAGGCCCTGATGCACAGCGACTGCGTACAGAGTTTTTGCAAGATGCCGCTGCCGCTGAACGGTGTAGATATGATAGCTGTCAGCGGCCACAAGATACATGGTCCCAAGGGTATCGGTGCCGCCTTCGTCAGAAAGGGAGTCCACATGGTGCCCCTGCTGAACGGCGGCGGTCAGGAGGGAGCGCTGCGTTCGGGGACTGAAAATGTGCCCGCGGTCGCCGGTTTCGGACTGGCGGCGCAGATGATGACCGAAAGCCTTGAACAAGACGCGGCCCGCATGGCTGAAGTGCGCGATTATCTTCGCAGGGGGATAGAGGACCAGATCGCAGACGTGAAGATAAATACACCTGAAAAGAATGTGGCCCCCGGGATCCTGAATGTCTCATTTCTGGGAACGCGCGGTGAAGTGATACTGCACACTCTGGAGCAGGACGGTATCTATGTATCCACCGGTTCCGCATGCTCTTCGCACAAAAAGGGCGGCAGTCATGTGCTCAAAGCCATGGGCCTCAGGAATGAAGAAATCGAGGGCGCACTGCGCTTCAGCTTGAACCGTTTCCATACGACAGAAGACATGGATTTCGTGCTGGACAAGCTGAAGACGGCGGTGCAGCGATTCAGAAAGCTGGGCAGCTTCCGTTAGGAGCGCCTGATAAACAGTTAGGAGAGAGAAGTGAACGAACGGAACATTTTCATCGTCAGGTTCGGCGAGGTAGCCCTCAGGGGGCAGAACAAACCGTACTTTGAAAAGATGCTCGTGGAGAGGATCAGAAAACTGGTAAAGAAGCTGGGCGATATCGAGGTCAGGCGTCACGAAGGCCTCATATTCGTGCGTGCGGACAAGAGTATAGAAAAGGAAAAAATAATCAAAGAAATCGGCAAGGTGTTCGGCATCGCGTCGATCAGTCCGGCGATCGAAGCCAGATCGGATCTCGATGACATCGGACGCGCTGCCGTTGAATACATGAATAAGCTTATTGAGGAAGACGGCATCAGGACCTTCAAGGTGGAAGCCAAGAGGGCCGACAAGAGCTTCCCTGTAAAGTCGCCTGATATCGCAAGGAAGGTGGGAGCCAGCGTGCTCAAGGGATGCAAGGTCCTCAAAGTCGATGTCCACGATCCGGATGTCTATCTCCATGTAGACCTGAGGCACGATGAGACGTACCTCTATCATCAGAAAATCGAAGGGTTTGGCGGTCTGCCGCTGGGAAGCAACGGCAAAGGCCTGGTGCTCCTCTCGGGCGGCATCGACAGTCCGGTGGCCGCATGGATGATGGCAAAGCGCGGTATGCAGATCGAAGCGGTCCACTTTCATTCATATCCTTACACCAGCGAAAGGGCTCAGGAAAAGGTCGAGGAACTGGCGGGCATCCTTGCGGTCTATTGCAGCCGTTTCCACATGCATGTGATCAACATGCTGCCGATACAGGAGCAGATCGTACAGAACTGCCCTGAGGAGGAAACGACCATACATCTCAGGCGCTTCATGATGATGGTGGCCGAAAAAATCGCGCAGAAATATGACTGCAGCATGCTGATAACAGGTGAGAGTCTGGGACAGGTGGCCAGTCAGACTTCCGACGCCCTGGTAGTCACCGATGCGGTTGTCAGGATGCCTGTCATGAGGCCGCTGATCGCGCTCGATAAGGTCGACATCATGGACATTGCCAAAGATATCGGGACTTATGAAAAGTCGATAGAACCGTACGAGGATTGTTGTACAGTGTTCCTGCCGAAACACCCGGTGACCAAACCAAAGCTGGCAAGGATAGAGAAGTCCGAAAACAGGATGGATGTCGAGGCGCTGGTGCAGGCTGCCGTGGAATCGGAAGAAATCGTAGATATATATCCGCACATGGAATAATGAAAAAAGCAGGCCGCAATTATCTGAAATTTCAGCCGTGATTTAGCGGGGTAAAGCACAAGAATCCCATATTTTGTAACATTCTTACGGCTTTTGACAGGATTCGTCAAATGTATAGCAAAATGAGAAAAAAAAGGTTGCAAATTAGAGAAAAAGATGTTTTACTTTAATTGTGCGCTGTTATTAATATAACAGGCAAAGTGATGCAAGAATGAGTACAGTCATTAGTAATAAAATACTAAAGTACCGTTATTAATTATTTAAGGAGGCATTTACATGAACTTTGAACCGACAAAGGAACAAGAATTTGTTAGGAAAATGGTTAGAGAGTTTGCTGACACGGAGGTAGAGCCGCTCGCAGCAGATATCGACGCCGAACACAGATTCCCGACTGAGACCGTAGAAAAAATGGCAAGATACGGTCTGATGGGCGTTCCATTCCCGACAGAATACGGTGGTGCAGGTGGAGACTACATCTCCTACGCGATTACAGTAGAAGAGCTCTCAAGAGTCTGCGGATCCACAGGAGTTATCTGCTCGGCACACACATCGCTCTGCTGCTGGCCGATTTATCATTGGGGAACAGAAGAGCAGAAGAAAAAATACCTGCCTGACCTTCTTTCAGGAAAGAAGCTGGGTGCATTCGGTCTGACAGAGCCTGGCGCAGGAACAGACGCTGCAGGACAGCAGACAAGAGCTGAGCTGGATGGAGACTACTGGGTACTCAACGGATCCAAGGTATTCATCACAAACGGCGGCTATGCAGACACACTCGTAGTAATGGCTATGACTGATAAGAGCAAGGGCAACCACGGAATCTCCGCATTTATCGTAGAAAAGGGAGATGAAGGTTTCTCAGTCGGTAAAACAGAGGATAAGATGGGCATCTGCGCATCATCCACTACCGAGCTGATTTTCCAGAACTGCAGAATTCCTAAGGACAGACTTCTCGGCGGAGTTGGCAAGGGATTCAAAGTTGCTATGTCCACACTGGACGGCGGCCGTATCGGTATCGCTTCACAGGCACTGGGTATTGCACAGGGCGCTCTGGATGTAACCATCGAATACATGAAGTCAAGAAAGCAGTTCGGAAAGAAGCTGTCACAGATGCAGGCTCTGCAGTTCGAAGTTGCTGATATGGCTACAAGAATCGAAGCTGCAAGATTGCTGGTTTACAAGGCTGCTTACATGAAGGACAAAGATATGGCATACGGCAAGAACGCTGCTATGGCTAAATTGTTCGCAGCTGAAACTGCAATGCACGTAACTACAGAGTGCGTACAGCTCCACGGTGGATATGGTTACACCAAGGACTATCCGGTAGAAAGAATGATGAGAGACGCAAAGATCACTGAGATCTATGAAGGAACATCAGAAGTTCAGAAGATAGTAATTGCTGCAGCAGTTATCGGTAAATAGAAGTAGTAGGAGGAATAAAAATGGCATTTAAAATTTTAGTATGCGCAAAGCAGGTTCCTGATACCAACGAGATCAAGATCAACCCGGAAACAGGAACATTGATGCGTGAAGGTGTACCCAGCATCCTGAACAACGACGATGCTAACGCACTGGAAGAAGCGCTGAAGCTTAAAGACAAATATGATGACGTTCATGTAACAGTAGTATCGATGGGACCTCCGCAGGCTCAGGAAATGCTGTATGAGTGCATCGCAATGGGAGCAGACGAAGCTATCCTGCTTTCCGACAGAGCTGTTGGTGGATCCGACACATGGGCAACATCAAATGCAGTTGCTGCAGTTATCAAAAAGTATGGCGATTACGATATGATCTTTGCCGGCAGACAGGCTATCGACGGAGATACCGCTCAGGTTGGTCCGCAGATCGCAGAGAAGATCGGAATCCCTCAGGTTACATATGTTGAAGAATTCGAAATCAACGATGAGAGAACAGAGTGCACAGTTAAGAGACAGCTGGAAGACGGTTATGAACTGATCAAGATCAAGCTGCCTTGCATGCTGACTTGCATCAAGGAACTGAACACACCGAGATTCATGTCCATTCCGAGGATCTTTGACCAGAACAAGGATATCAAAGTATGGAGTGCTGATGATGTAAACGTTGACAAAAGTATCGTAGGTCTGAAAGCTTCCCCGACAAACGTATATCGTTCATTCACACCGAAGCCAAAGGGCAAAGGCGTGATCGTAGAAGGAGATACAGAGAAGGATATTGCTAAGAACCTGCTGATCGGTCTGAAGTCGAAGCACGTCATTTAAGGAGGATAAAAATCATGGCAAAATTTGATGATTATAAAGATATTTGGGTTTACGTTGAACAGCGTAACGGAAAATTCATGAACGTAGCAATGGAACTCCTGGGTGAGGCGACAAGACTGAACGCTGACCTTGAGGATCCCAGCTCAAAAGTATGCGCAGTCCTGGTAGGAGACGGCGTAGAAGATCTGGCTCAGGAATGCTATGAATACGGTGCAGACAAGGTTTACTACATTGCAGACCCGCTGCTCAAGAACTACACAACAGATGGTTACACAAAGGTAATCGTAGATGCAGTTAACGAACTCAAGCCTTCCATCTTCATGTATGGTGCAACCCATATCGGAAGAGACCTGGCTCCGAGAGTAGCTGCAAGACTGAACACCGGTCTGACAGCTGACTGTACACATCTGGACGTAAACGTTGGCAAGTACATCGAATACGCAAAGAAGAACACAACACTGAACACAGATTCTCTGGATCCTAACGATCCTGACAGAGGCCTGAAGATGACTCGTCCTGCATTCGGTGGTAACCTCATGGCTACTATCATCTGCCCGAACCACAGACCTCAGATGTCGACTGTAAGACCTGGCGTTATGCAGAAGATCGAGAGAAGAGAAGGAGCTACAGGTGAGCTGGTAAAGATCCAGCCGAGCATCACTAAGGATGATATCCATATCGATCTGGTAGACATCGTTAAGTCAGCTAAGGAACTGGTTTCCCTGACAGACGCAGACATCATCTGCTCCGGCGGACGTGGTCTGGGCGATCCGAGCGGATTCGAACTGATCAAGCAGTTTGCTGACAAAGTTGGCGGAGTTGTAGGATCTTCCCGTGCTGCAGTAGATGCAGGATGGATCGATCACAGCCATCAGGTAGGACAGACAGGAACGACCGTAAAGCCGAAAATCTATTTCGCTTGCGGTATTTCCGGAGCTATCCAGCACCTGGCTGGAATGCAGACTTCCGATATCATTGTTGCTATCAACAAGGATCCGGATGCACCTATCTTCGAAGTTGCTGACTACGGTATCGTAGGAGACCTGTACAAGGTTATTCCTGAGATCATTGCTGAGTGGGACAACGCTGAAGAGCTCTATGATGCAGTAAACAAAGAATAATTTAACGGTAAAAGACTGTATATAAGATTGCGGTTCCTTCGGGAGCCGCAATTTTAATCTCAAAACAAATATCTGAAATATCAAACAATTTTGAGCCACTTTTGTGGCAGACAGAACGGGAGATGAAAAAATTGAACAAATTGAGAGGAGCAGATAAAGCTGGCCTCGTAATTATACTGATCGTTTCACTGATAGCGGGAATACTTCTCTGCGCAGGAGTCAACCCCAACGTTGCAGAGACTATGCACTCTCTGTCAAAGACGGCGACTGACATCGGCGGACTGACAGGAGATACGCATACGATTTTCGAAACACTGCAGTACAACAGATCGATCCACGTATTGGCCATGTTACTGCTCGGATTCGGTTTCCTCATGGTATGTGTGAGAAAACACGGTTTCAGCTCAATCACAGCAACACTGCTGGTCACCAGCGTTTGTATCACAGTATACCTCATCATCAAAAGCTTCCAGGGCGAAGAGCCTATCATCAGTGTGGAACAGTTCCTGTGGGCAGAATTCTGCGCAGCCAGCGTCCTCATAGCGATCGGTGCACCTCTGGGCAGATTGAAGATGGGACAATATGTACTGATGGCACTTATTTTTTCTATTGTATATTACATCAACGAATGGCTGCTGGTTGACAGCGGACATTTCGCTGGATTCCAGGACACTGGCGGCAGTGTGGTGATCCACGCATTCGGAGCTTACTTTGGTCTCGGCGTGGTCGCCTTTACAGCAAAATCATTTGCAGGACATGAATCGACAGGCAGCAGCATGAGCAATCAGTTCTCACTGCTGGGCAGCCTGGTACTGTGGGTGTTCTGGCCTTCGTTCACCAGCGCGATCGTATCGCCTGACAGGGTTACCCTCACAGCGATCAACACCGTACTGGCACTGGCCGGAGCTACGGTAGCCACATATGTCGTATCCAAGCTGGTAGGCAACGGCAAGCTCGATGTCGAGCACATTGCCAATGCCGCACTGGCAGGAGGCGTATCCATCGGATCTACCTGCGACATTGCCAGCCCGGGCATGTCACTGATCATAGGACTGCTGGCCGGAATACTTTCCACCATCGGATACAAATATATCGCACCGAAGGTATGTGCCTTCATCAAGGGAACTGACACCTGCGGAGTTCACAACCTGCACGGTATGCCCGGTCTTCTCGGCGGCCTCTCGGCCATCGTGATCACCGGCAACTGGCAGATACAGCTGCTCTGCATGGTCATCAATGTAGCCATCGCTTTCGGCGGCGGCCTGCTGACAGGTGCTATTGTGAGATTGATGGGCAGAGTTGACAAGCCTTATGATGACGAAGAGAGCTTCCTCATGGATGAGATCCTTCCGGACGAGAAATAATAAATACGTCAATAAAAGACAGCAAGATAGTACACAAAAAGCGGACAAATATGTCCGTTTTTATGTTATAATCTTGGAAACGTTAAAAAATTCACGAACGGAGGAAAATATGAGCATAGAAAGGAAGTTCTACTCGAATGTACAGGAGATAAAGTACAAAGTACTGCGCGAAGTAGCACGTCACACCTGGGAAGGGCAGGAGTCCTTTGCTGTATTCGATGATATCGCGAAAGAGGTCGTCAGAAAAGATGAAAAGCCGATGAGGTGCTGCATATACAAAGACAGGGCTGTGGTCGCCCAGCGCATCAGGATCGCACTGGGAGGAGACGAGAGCAATCCCAACGAGATCGAAGTAGTCGACATAGCATGCGATGAATGCCCGGCATCAGGTCATACGGTGACCGATATGTGCCGTGGATGCATCGCTCACAAGTGCGAAGATGCTTGTAAGCTGGATGCCATAACTTTCGATGATGACCTGGTGGCTCACATAGATAAGAAAAAGTGCGTAGAGTGCGGCAGATGTGCCAAGGTCTGCCCCTACAACGCGATCATGAATTTCACAAGGCCCTGCGAGAACGCATGCAAGGCAGGCGCGATACACATGGCGGAAGAAGGGGAAGCCGAAATAGACGGTGATAAATGCACCAACTGCGGTGCCTGCTCGTTTGCGTGTCCCTTTGGTGCTACGGCGGACAAGTCGTACATCACACATGTGATAAAGCTGCTGAAAGAACAGCAGCAGGGTGCCGACTGCCGCGTGCATGCCATCGTGGCTCCGGCCATCGCCAGTCAGTTCGATTATGCGACCCTGGGTCAGCTGGTGGCCGGAATAAAGGAACTGGGTTTTTCAGCGGTCACCGAAGTTGCCCTCGGAGCTGACATGGTGGCTTATGCGGAGGCCAGGGAACTCGAAGAGAGCGGATTCCTGACGACTTCCTGCTGTCCGGCTTTCGTTCGATACATAAATATCAATTTCCCGAGCCTTTCGGGGAACATCTCGAGCACGCTTTCGCCGATGGCTATGCTCGGAAAGCACATCAAGGAAAAAGAGCCCGGCAGTAAGGTAGTCTTCATCGGACCGTGCACTGCCAAAAAAGCGGAGATCAAAAAGGAAACTGTGTGTGACTATATAGATTATGCGATGACTTTTGAAGAGCTGCAGGCACTGTTCGACAGCAGAAACATCAATGTCGAAGAGCTGGAAGAGCAGCCGCTGGAAGACGCTTCCTATTACGGCAGGATCTTTGCCCGCTCGGGCGGTGTCGCCGAGGCCGTGGAGGAAGCCCTGAAAGAACAGGGTTCCGACTTTGAGATCAACTATGCCGCCTTTGCAGGCCTAGATGAGTGCAAAAAGGAGCTCAAGAGGGCGGAGCGCGGCCACTCAGTGCACAATCTGATAGAAGGTATGGCCTGCGCCGGGGGATGTATCGGCGGAGCCGGCTGTCTGTCGCACGAGGAAAGCCATCGAAAGGTGATCGAGAAATACGGTCACGATGCGGGCGAAAAGAAGATCGAAGATGTGATATAATAAAAGCAGCTGAAAGATGATGGATGACTGATTACTACTGATAACGAGGCGGAACGCGGGGAGGCGATAACGTTTGAAATATCTTGAACTGAAGATGAAGGCCGTACACATGGAACTGGATGTGATCACGGCCGAGCTGATGGAGATGGGGATCGTTTCTACCGAGATACGCGACAACGCGGTGGTAGATGTCCTGATGGACAAGCAGAAGTCATACGACTGGGACTATGTTGATCCTTCGCTGGTGGATCTGGACAGGAACGAAATGCCGGAACTGAGGGTCTATTTTGAAGACACCGAAGAAGGCAGAAAGCAGCTTGCGGAGGTGGAGCAGAAGTTCGCCGGTCACGACATGGAAGTCTGCAGCGTCGATGATGATTGGGTCAACTCCTACAAGGAGCACTTCAAGGCTCATAAGATGACTGATCACATAGTTGTCAAACCCAGCTGGGAAGAGCTGCAGCCGGAACCGGGAATGAAGGTACTCGAGCTGGATCCCGGAATGGCGTTCGGCACCGGCGATCACGAGACGACCGGAATGTGCGCGCGTCTTATGGACAAATACGGCTGCGCCGGAAAGTCTGTCCTCGATGTGGGCACCGGTTCCGGCATCCTGGCGATAGCGGCCGCACTGATGGGAGCCAGCGATGTTCTGGGCATCGATATCGATCCCGTGGCTGTGAAGATCGCGCGTGAAAACACCGCGAACAACGGCTGCGGCGATGTCGTGAAGATCATTGAAGGTGATCTCACAAAGGGTGTCGACTTCAAAGCCGACATCGTGGTCGCCAACCTGATGGCGGAGATGGTATGCATGCTGACGGAGCATATCAGGAAACATCTCAAACCGGGCGGCGTGTATATCAGTTCCGGTATCCTCTGCGAGAAAAAACAGATGGTGATCGATGCGATCGAGAGAGAGGGAATGAAAGTTACAGACGTGATGGATGAAGGCGAATGGAGCGCCATAGCAGCGGAATTATGAATAGATTTTTTGTAGATCCGGCCCAGGTCGGCGATAATACCATCATGATCGATGGGGACGATGTAAAACATATAACTAAAGTACTGCGCCTGAAAGCGGGCGACAAGATTGAAGTATCGGACACTCTGGAATGGGAATATCTGTGTGAGATCGTATCCGTCTCGCCCGATGTAGTGGGTGCCCGGATACTGGACAAGCAGAAATTTGCGCGCGAGCCCGAGGTGGATATCACCCTCTATCAGGGCGTGCCCAAGGGCAGCAAGATGGAGGAAGTGGTCGAGAAGAGCACTGAACTGGGGGTCAGGGACATAACCCCTGTGTTCATGATCAGGAGCGTGGTGCGTGAAAACACGCGCTACAACAAGAAGATCATGCGTTACAA
This sequence comes from Anaerovoracaceae bacterium, assembly GCA_050953405.1. Classification (GTDB taxonomy): domain Bacteria; phylum Bacillota; class Clostridia; order Peptostreptococcales; family Anaerovoracaceae; genus RUG100. Next base: position 479,074 of record JBMNMP010000003.1, read on the forward strand.
TATGATTGCGCGTGCGGCGGCGAAACAGTGCCGCAGAGGATTGATACCCGTGGTGCACGAAGCGCTGCATTCAGATGACATCATGGCGCTGATACCGGAATACGACCTGGTACTGCTGCCGTACGAGAACGAGAAAGAAGTGACCTTGAAAGATGCCATACGCAATATGCCGCGCAAGCCAAGGTCCATTGCGATCATAATCGGACCCGAGGGCGGCTTCTCAGATGATGAAGCCAGGAGACTCATCTTCGCCGGTGCGGTCAGCGTGTCCCTGGGAAAGACCATAATGCGCACGGAAACGGCCGGTCCCGCCGCCATCGCGATGTGCATGTATGAACTGGAAATGTAGGCTTTGGAGACGGCCCGCTGTTGTTGACAGGGCCGCCTTTTTTTATTATAATTCTATTGCTGGAAGATTGTTAGATCCAACATATTAAATGTGAGTAAGATTTGCAACGATCTGTGACTCGAAAGTTATCGTTTTCACGATAACGGGATTTCATTTTATCAAATGAGAGGAGAAGAAATGAATAATAATGGAATATATTGTCCCTATTGCGGAACTAAAAATTTCCCGAATGCCGAATTTTGCGCCGGATGCGGGAAGAAGATAGGGCCTGCACAGCCTTCTTATGAGCAGCATCAGGAGCGGAAAAAGAAAAAGATCTGGATACCTGTAGTCATCGTATGTGCGGCGGTCATCGCAGCCTTGGCATTCGTTTATGTCCATTCTTTCAAACCGATCACTGTTGATCTCACGAGCAACTTAACGGCTTCAAATCTTTCACCGTACGGCAGCAACGGCGACGGTGAGGTCTTCATTGATGCACCCGATGCGAGACAGACGGTAGACTATATCAGGGGCAATGCCAGAGTAGAGAAACTGATGGATACGGTATATTATTCGGTGTATCCTGCCAGCGGCTTGAAGAACGGGGACACCGTAGAGGTAAAAGCGAAATATTCTAAAGAAACAGCCGACAAGAATCACATTATTGTTAAGGGCGATACCAAAAAGATCAGGGTCAGCGGATTCGAGGAGACCGCTAAGGAACGAGAAGGAACCCATTATTACTATAATGACAGCTACAGCGGCTCGGATTACTATATCCTGCCAAACAGTGACACCGAGTATCTCGATGAAGATGATCTCGCCGGATTGAGCTCCCGGGAGCTCACGCTGGCCAGAAACGAGATTTACGCCCGCCACGGGTATAAATTCAGCACCGACTGGATCTACAATTACTTCGCCGGTCAGGACTGGTACATACCGACTTACAGCAAGGATGAATTCAATGAAAACTGGCTATCGAGCATCGAAGCACGCAACGTGCAGTTCATCCTGGCTCACGAGTAAGTCAAAGTCCATAATTGACAATATATGGAAATGATGTTATATTAAAGCAACAGGAACCGGAAAACGTGTGAGGGAGCCGGCAGCCTGCATGATGAAAGGAGAGGAAGATTTGAAAAAGTTAATAGCGATCGCAGTAAGCTTCGCCTTGATCGGAGGCAGCCTGCTGATCCCTCACGCGGCGGCATCGGCTGCTGATTCGCAAAAAGAAATCGTAGTTGATCAGAGTACTCTGTATGAGTGCGATATGGTCAAATCACTGCAGAAAAAACCATGCGGACAACTGATGAAAATGGGATACAGCAAAGATGAGATAGTTGCGCTGAAGGCCATTAAGGCGGGAAGATCAAGGTGCGGCGTTCTCAAGTATACTGTGTCCTACTACAGGGACAGCTTCAAGTACAGAAAGGGGATCACGAGGCTGAAGACCAAGATGACTTTCCACTGGACCAGAAGACCGGTGTGCCAGTTCACTGATGTGATGGCGATGACCACCAGCAAGTCATTTCACCGCACAGGATCATGGGCACGGGTCACCTATTACCTCGGCGGCAATACCGGAAAGAACAGACGAACAATCTCCAAAAAGGTCAGAACTGTGAGATCCGGTATCGGGACCTACTGCAGATATGCAGTAGCCAAGCGCTGGCTGCACGGCCACGGAATGGCTATATACACAGCCAGGAGCGGATACATGGTGACCAGCTGGCAGACCTCAGGCAAGGTGAAATGTGCCGGCATATCATCGAATTATGGACATACAGTCATCAAACTGTCGCCATGCGTGACTTTTACTCCGCGGGGCGCAGAGATCAGTTTTTCTCCCAGCCGTTACGTGAAGTATGGCCCTGAAGCTTACAGCTATGTCTGCAGATAATGGGAGGATGGAATGAGAAAGTTGAAGATAATCGGATTTGTATTGCTGTCGCTGGTCACAGCACTGATAGGCTGGGCTATAGCGGGTGTGCTGCTGCCGGCGAATATGGCGGACGGATACATGACTGCATTTACAGTCATCGGCTTCATGATACCGGGTCTGTGTCTCATAGCGGACATGCACGGAAGGCTCAGACGATAAAAACAAAAGATGTTCTTTATATACTGCGGTGGATGTGCTAAAATGACGTTATGAATTTACGGGCAACAATAGCAGTTGCGGCCTGCAAATTGAGCCGCAGATTAATAAGACTACTAGGTGGAGGAGCTACAGATTTTCCGGGTAAAGTCGCCTTAAAACTTTACCCGGATCTTCTCGGATACCTGGCAAAGAATGTGACTACTATTATAGTCACCGGAACTAACGGGAAAACCACCACTTCAAGGATGATAGAACAGACGCTCGCTGACAGCGGGCTGTCGTTTTTCTGTAATAAATCCGGAGCAAACCTGATGAACGGCATCACTGCAGAATTTTGCGCCAACTCCACGCTGGGAGGAAAGAATAAGTGCGATTATGCGCTGATCGAAAGCGACGAAGCTGCTTTCAAGACGGTCAGCAAATACGTTGACGCAAAGTATGTGCTGGTGACCAACGTCTTCCGCGATCAGCTCGATCGTTACGGTGAGATCACGCATACCCTCAACAATATCAGGGTCGGTATACAGAACTCACGCAACGCGGTGGTCTGTCTCAATGCGGACTGTTCGCTGACAGCGTCGCTGAGGGAGGATATCGACAACAAGATCATCCTTTACGGCGTCAATGAACCCATATACAAGGAAAGAGTACATGAGGCCAGTGACGCGCCGTACTGCATACACTGCAAGAACGAATATACATACAAGTACATCACTTACGGACATCTCGGGAGCTACAAATGTGAAAAGTGCGGTTACTCGAGACCGGATCCCGATGTGGCGGTTTCGCACGTGATCGTCAGCGATGCCAGCCACAGCGAGATAGAGATAGATACAGGCAGCAGAAAATTCAAGGCCAGCATTGACCTGCCGGGAGGCTACAACATATACAATGCGGTCTCCGCGGTTACTGTGGCTCATGCCATGGGGCTCGATGAAGAGACGGCTGTCAGGGCACTGGCTACTTTCGAGTGCGGCTTTGGACGCATGGAAAAGTTCATGCTCAAAGATACAGAGACCAGGATGATCCTCATCAAGAACCCGGCCGGATGCAACCAGGTGCTCAACTTCCTTTCGAACATCAGCGAGGACTCTCTCTTTGTAGTCTGTCTCAACGACAACTACGCCGACGGTACGGACATCTCATGGATATGGGACGTGGACTTTGAGACTTTGCGCCGCATAGAAGACAAGCTCAGAGGTATCCTGGTATCCGGCGTCCGGGCCGACGATATGGCGATGCGCTTCAAGTATGCAGGCGTGCCCCTGGATAAGATAAAGGTCATCAAGGATTACGACAAGCTTATCGATGAATTCACGGGTCAGGATGCTCCTGTCTATATCATGCCGACTTACACGGCGATGATGGATCTGCGTGCGATCGTGAGCAAAAAGTTCGGCTACAAGAATTTCTGGGAGTAGGAACGGGGGAACAAAATGAGCGATTACAAACTGAATATTTGTCATCTGTACCCGGACATACTGAACCTGTACGGAGACAACGGCAATATCATATGCATGAAGCAGAGGCTCGCGTGGCGCGGCATCGACTGCGAAGTGACCGGCCTTTCCGTGGGCGAAAAGCTGAAAGCAGCGGATTACGATCTGTTTTTCATCGGCGGCGGGCAGGATTTTGAACAGGATGTACTCCTGGCGGATGCCGATGCCAACAAGAAGGCGGATATAATTGCCGCCATCGAAGATGAAAAAGTGTTCCTCGCGATCTGCGGAGGTTATCAGATCCTGGGCAACTATTACAAGACCTGGGATGGACGCCAGATGGATTTCATCGGAGCACTGGATGTATATACTGTAGGCCATAAGGATCGTATGATAGGCAACTACATGTTTACCTGCGATGACCTTGGCGGCGAGAAAATCGTCGGTTTTGAGAACCATTCCGGAAAGACATATCTCGGTGATGGCGTGGTCCCCATAGGTGATGTCCTCGCGGGATACGGCAACAACGGAGAAGACGGCAAGGAAGGCGCTCACTACAAGAACGTGTACTGCAGCTACAGCCACGGACCCATGCTGCCAAAGAATCCAAAGTTCTGCGATTTGCTGTTGGATACAGCGCTGGAGCGAAAATACGGTCACCGGATCCTTTCGCAAATGCCGCCCCTGGATGACACTTTTGAAAACAATGCACATAATTATATGGAAAACCGTCTCACAAAATAGGAGACGGTTTCTTCTTGCATTTTGTTACCGGATCACTTGAGTTACAGCGATCTCAATTCGCGCATGAAGGCGTTCCAGGGGAAGCCTATTATGTTGTTGCGGTCACCCTCTATGTGGTCGGTGTAGCGGGCAAAGGTGCCCTGGATCGCGTATCCGCCGGCCTTGTCGTACGGCTCGTCAGTGCCCACGTAGGCTTCTATTTCATCCACGGGCAGCTCTTTGAAGTACACTGAGGATGTTTCCGCAAAACACTTTGAGAGGCTCTTGCCTGCGAAGGCGAGGCAGACCCCGGTGATGACCTCGTGTTTTTTGCCGGACATCGGCAGCAGCATGCGCTTCGCTTGTGCCGGGTCAGCCGGCTTACCCAGGATTCTTCCTTCAAAGACGACCACGGTGTCCGCGGCCACTATGAGGCGTTCGTCATCGGGAGCCAGGCGGCTTCTGACGTCGAAGGCTTTTGACATGGCGAGGAACATGGTGGCTTCGCGGGGAGTGAGAAAAGGAGGCAGGTTCTCCCGGATGCCGGAGGGCATCACCTGCGGCCGGAAGCCGTTTTCCTGCATCATTTCGATGCGCCGCGGTGAGCCGCTGGCGAGCACGATATTTTGTTTTACCTTTTCAATATCCATATAATTTCTCCCTGACGTTATTGTTTCACGATCACGCGGCGTTCCCAGTTGAAGGTGATCGGGGTGCGCTTTTTCTGCTGCGTATTCTTCTTCCAGTTGAAGTTGAAGAAGTAAGCTCCGCTCTCGGTGCCCTTGACGAAGTATTCACCGCCTATGCGAACGACAGTCGACGGCTGAGACGGGAATGAACCACTGAGTCCGCTGGTGGCTTTCTCCATCACTTTCTGCCACAGCCTGGCGGCAGCAGGGGAGCCTTCATCGAGTTCCATATTCAAGTCACTGCCCAGCCAGCAGGCCGCCGAATACTGAGGCGTAAAGCCGCAGAACCAGGCATCGTATTTGTCTGACGTGGTACCCGTCTTTCCTGCTGTAGGCTGACTGGTCTGCGCATCGCGGGCGATTCCGCTGGTGACCGTGGTCCGCAGGATGTCGGTCATTATGAAAGCAACCCCCTTGTCGAGCACAGTCCTTCTGCTTTCCCCGGTTTCCAGCAGCGTGTCGCCGTGTTTGTCGGTGACCGTGGTGTACACCCTTGGCTTTACATAGACTCCGCTGTTGGGGAATACCCCGTAAGCGCTGGCCATCTCGATCGGGGAGACACCTTTTGTCATTCCTCCCAGAGCCAGGGCGGCGGCGTTCCTGTCGTTGGTACTGCCGTTTTCCACTACGCTCGTGATCCCGAAGTCGTGCAGCTGCTCGATGGCGTCCGCGGGACCGATCTGCTGGAAGACGCGCACTGCATTGACGTTGATAGATTGTTCAACGGACTGGCGCAGGGTCTGCAGGCCGCGGTAGCCGCCATAAGCGTTGTGCGGCCACACGCGTCCGTTGATTGTCAGCGGGGCATCGTTGATGCGCGAGCTGGCGGTCCAGTATTTGCCGTAGAGACTGATGATATCGTTCTTATCGTGCCGCTTGAACTTCATGGGCTTGTTTTCCTTTGCGGCGTCAGCGCCCTGCTGCAGAGCGGTCGAATATACGGAAAGCGGCTTGATAGAGGATCCGGGCTGACGTGTACGCTGCGCACGGTTGTATAGCATCTTGCCCGTGGTATCGCGTCCGCCGGTCATCGCCTTGATATCCCCGTTCCTGAAATCGGTGACCACCATGGCTCCCTGAGGCTGTTGTACGCGCTGTCCCAGGCTGTATCCGTCCTCGCTGATGTAGTAGGCATCACCGGACTTGATGAAGATGCCGGGGTTATCCTTCATATATTGGAGGGAGACTACCAGATCGCCGTCACTGTTCATCTTTTTGTATTGACGCGGTATCAGCAGTGTAGAGCCCTGTATGCTGTAGACGATACCGTTCCGTGTGCTGTACATGTCCCTGATTTCCACGGCATAGTCCTTTTTGCCTTCGGTCTTTGTTTTGTAGAAGGTCAGTCTGCGGCCGGATCTGAGGATGATATTGCCCTGATCATCGGTGCTGAAGTCTCCGGGACGCAGTTTGAACAAGCCCTTGCTGTTGATGAGATTGCGGTATCTGTAGAGCATGATGCCGCCCGATTTATTCAGTATGTTTCCATGGCTGTCGCGCCGCATATCGGTAACCTGCGGAAAGTTGGCGTCGTTCTCGAAAGTTGTGTCCACAGCCTGCTGCACTCTGCTGTTCATCGTAGTATGTATGCGCAGGCCGCCGGTGTACACCATCTTTCTGGCGTTTGCACTGGTGTATCCCTGCTTTTCAAGGTCGCTGATGACCTGCTCGACAACATAGTCGGCAAAATACGTCGCCCTGGAGCGGTAGACATTGTCATCCAGGTCGAGTTCTGATATAAGATCTGTATGCTCGACGTTGTAAGCCTCGCGGGGATCGATGTATCCCTGTTGTTCCATATACTTTGCAGTTGTGCGGCGTCTTCCCGCACCGTTGTCTCCATTATAGACAATGGTGTACCCGTCGCGCTGTGAGAGAATGTCCTTTTTCTTCAGTTTCAGGGCTTCGGACTCTATCGTATTGTTGTCCAGAGTGCGCACCAGCGAATAGTACTCCGGTGATTTGGGAATGCTGGCCAGGGCGATGCACTGCGCAAGATCCAGGTCTTCCACATCTTTGGAGAAGTAAGCCTGACTGGCCGCCTGCACCCCGTAAGCGTTGTATCCGAAGTATATGGTGTTCAGGTAAGCTTCCATGATCTGTTTTTTGGAAAGCTTGCGCTCCAGGAGCACTGTATACCAGGCTTCCGATATCTTTCTGTTGAGGGATCTGACGCTCTTGGTTTCCGGCAGGTAAACATTCCTCGCCAGCTGCTGTGTGATCGTGGAAGTGCCGCTGATCTGACCTCCGGAAAAGATGCTTTCGCGTATGGCGCCCAACATGCGCACAAAATTAAAGCCGTGATGATCCCAGAAGGTCTTGTCCTCGATGGAGACGATCGCATTTATCATGTTTTTAGGAATCTGATCGTAATCGACATTGATACGGTTTCCGTCGCCCCGGTAGATGTTTTCCATTACATTGCCTTCATCATCATACAAGATGGAACTCTCCGAGAGATTTGCATAGATATTGTCGGGATCGATCCTGGGTGAACTGGCAATTACCGTGGCCGCGTAGAGCAGGAAAAATATAATCAAAGCAACGATGGCCAGGAGGACCATCTTCGCTATTTTCTTGCCCTTTCGATGTTTCTTCTTTACATTTGCATATGACATGAAAAGATTATACCATAAAAGGCTATTGCGTTGTTATGGAAAATATTGTAAGCTAAATGTGTGACATGCGGAACGGCCCTTTGAAGGAGGTCAACCCTTGAGAAGGCCGGTAGTCACTGCTGCGGCCGGGTTTGCGCTGGGCATCCCGCTGGCAGTGCAGTTCAAGTTCATAGTTATCATGGTCCCCGTGATATGGCTGCTGGTGCTGGCTGTATACATCCTGAGGGTGCGGGGACCGGTGATCGTATTTCTGTGCTTTCTGGCTGCGGGCTGCAGCCTGATGACTCTTTGTGCGCATCAGGTCGATCCGCTGACGCATCTGGACGGCAAGAACGCCCGGATATGCGGTGTGCTTACTTCGTCATCGGTGAAGAACGGACGTGCGCGGCTGGAGCTCCGCGAAGACGGCGGGGGACGTGTGCTGCTGTCAGTCTATCAAAGGGATGGAGAGGGAACTAGAGCTTTCGACGGCTTGAGGGACGGCATCAGGATCGAAGCTTATGCGAGTCTTTCTTCTCCCTCTCCGGCAAGGAACCCCGGCTGTTTCGATTACCGCATGTACCTGAAGACGAAGCGGATATCGATGACGGCATCCGCCGGCATCTGGCAGGTGAAGACGTGCGGTATCGCATCAAAGCCGAGATACAGTCTCTGGCTCCTGCGCCATGACTTCAGGGAGAGACTTTCTCCATATATGGACAAAGAAAGCCTGGGAATGCTGCAGGCCATGCTGTTCGGAGACAAGTCGGGGCTGGAAGAGAAGCTGTATGAAGATTTCCAGAAGAACGGCACCGCGCATATACTGGCGGTGAGCGGCCTTCACGTGGGAATGGTATACGGTCTTTTCTGCGGCATACTGGGCGGCAGGCGGCGCTTGTCAACTAATTTCATCATAATAATGATGCTGGGCCTTTATGCAGCCCTGGCGGGATTTTCTCCTTCGGTGGTCAGGGCGGTGATCATGATCGTGATGCACATGATCTCCCGTCTTGCACATTACCGGTACGATCTGATGACGGCCGCTGCTCTGACGGCATTGCTGATGCTGGTGTATAACCCGTATCAGATCTTTGGACTTGGCTTTCAGCTGTCTTTCCTGGCCATCTTCACTCTGGCAGCAGTCATGCCGGTCTTTGCCGCGATGCCGCTGCCGCCGCTTTTCAGGAGTGTACTGCTGCCGGTACTGGCGATACAGGCCGGCATGGCCCCGTATACGGCTTATGTTTTCAACTATTTTTCACTGGGTGCTTTTGCGGCCAACATCCCTGTGATCTTTCTGGCCGGTATAGTGGTGCCTGCCGGTGCGCTTGCTCTCATGGCGACGGCGCTGCTGCCGCCGCTTTCGGGATTCTGCGCGGCCTTCCTTTCCGTGGGAACAAGGTGCATCGTGGGGGCCAACGATCTGTTGTACGCAGGCGGAGCCACGGCTTTTGACGTAGTCTCACCGCCGCTGCCGGCGGTGCTCGCTTACTATGGCCTGTTCTTTTTCTTCTTCTCCGAGATGGCGCGGATATGGATCATCCGCCGCCGCCGGCGATCCATCGCCTCAGGTCTTTTGTGCATACTCATGATGGTGCTCTTTTTCAATGCGGGCTGGAACAGCGGATTCCGGAGCGCGGAGGTGGTCTTCGTCGACGTGGGGCAGGGTTCCTGCATCCATCTGCGGACACCGAAGGGCCATAATATCCTCATTGACGGTGGTGGCCGGGAGGACTACAACATGGGCAGGAAAACATTGAAGCCATATCTGCTGAAGAACGGGGTGCGCCGCATCGATCTGGCGCTGGCGACGCATAAGGACATGGATCATTACAAGGGACTGGTGGAACTGAAGAAAGAGGGCATGGTGAAACAACTGATTACGAATGATATGGAGATAGAGCCGGGTACCGTTCTTGTGAAGGAAGGTGATTTTCGGATCACCACGGTGGCTCCGGCAGCGGACACGGGAGACATCGGCTCCGGGGTGACCACTGAAGAGAATGAGAGCAGTCTGGTGTTTCGCGTCGACAGCAGGGATTGGTCGCTGCTGGCGACTGGCGATATCGGAAAGGACACGGAAAAAAACATCGCCGCCTACTGGGATCAAAGCGGCGGTAGAATGCTGGATGTCGATGTGATCGCCGTGCCCCACCACGGGAGCCGCAACAGTTCTTCGGCGGTGCTCTTGAAAAAGAGCTCTCCTTCGGTGGCCGTGATCCAGGTGGGCAAAAACAACTACGGACATCCGGCGCCGCAGACGGTAGCCGCTTACCGGAAGGCGGGAGCCAGTGTCTTCAGAAATGATGAAGACGGCGCCCTGGGGATATTCAAAGGGTTCCGCTGGAGGCGCGTCATCAATAGTGAATGAGCTCGCGGGCGCGTCGCCGGGCCAAAAAAGAAACATGCGGACCGTCATTGACGACCCGCACATTTCCGTGTTATCCATTGTCTAACTAATTGCTGACTTTCAGCTTCCTCTGTGCGTAACCAACTCCTGCAAGACCGAGTGTTCCGAAGAGGATTGCAAACCAAATTACCATATTGTTTACTCCTTTAATCATTTATTATTTATTACTTTGCTATAGTAGCACCGTACCCCGCACATAGGGATATACAAAATAGATATATCCGTTGCCCTGATTGACTTTTAACAAATAACAAGGTAAACTTTATTCGTTGTCCGCACGGCGGGCATTTCATGAGTAATTAAATTTTAACGCAGAGGAGAATTTACAGATGGATTATCAGAAAATGTATCAGGAAAAGCTGACGACGGCAGAAGAAGCTGTCAAGGTTGTTAAATCCGGAGACTGGGTAGATTATACCTGGTGTCTTCAGCATCCGGTGGACCTCGATAAGGCGCTGGCCGCCAGAAAGGACGAGCTTTATGATGTAAAGGTAAGGGGAGGCGTTACTTCCTGGATGCCTGAGATCGCAAAGGCAGAGGATGCAGGAGATCATTTTACCTGGCATTCATGGCACTGTAGCGGAATAGACAGAAAGATAATTAAGAAGGGCATGGGATACTTTGGACCGATGAGGTATTCTGAACTGCCGCGTTTCTATCGTGAACATCTGGATCCGGTAGATGTAGTGATGCTCCAGGTTCCTCCTATGGACAAGTTCGGTAACTTTTCCTTCTCGCTCGCTCCTTCGCACCTTGATGCGATCTGCTCCAGAGCAAAGCACATCATCGTTGAAGTAAACGAGACACTGCCCTGGGTATACGGACTGACGGGCACAGAAATAAACATAAAGGATGTAGATGCTGTAGTAGAAGGCAGCAATACACCCCTGCCGGAGATGGGCAGCACGCCGGCTACAGATGTAGACAGAAAGGTCGCTGAACTGATCGTACCCGAGATACCGAACGGCGCCTGCCTGCAGCTGGGTATCGGCGGCATGCCGAACACAGTAGGCGCCATGATTGCAGATTCAGACCTCAAGGATCTGGGAGTGCACACCGAGATGTACGTGGATGCTTTTGTGGACATCGCAAAGGCAGGCAAGATCAATGGCAAGAACAAATCCAAGGATAGAGGCCGTCAGGTATTCGCTTTCGCAGCCGGCAGCAAAAAGCTGTTTGATTATGCCGACAGGAACCCCGATGTAATGGGAGCCCCGGTAGATTATACGAACGATGTGGAAGTCATCGCTTCACTGGACAAGTTCATCTCCATCAATAATGCGGTCGACATGGACCTCTTCGGTCAGGTCAACGCTGAATCCGCAGGACTGAAGCACATTTCGGGAACAGGCGGACAGCTGGACTTCGTAATGGGAGCTTACCGTTCCAACGGCGGCAAGAGCTTCATCTGCATGTCCTCATCTTTCGAGACAAAGGACGGAGAGCTGAAGAGCCGTATCGTTCCAACACTGACGAACGGTTCCATATGCACTGATCCGCGCAGCGCTGTGCACTACATAGTAACTGAATACGGCATGGTAAATCTCAAGGGAATGAGCACCTGGGAGAGAGCCGAGGCTCTGATCTCGATCGCACACCCCAAGTTCAGGGATGAACTGATCAAGAGTGCCGAGAAGATGAATATCTGGAGACAGTCCAACAAGAGATAGCAATCGAGACCCTGCAAATAACCCCGGCGCTGTCAAGGTGCCGGGGTTTTTGGTGCCCGGGAGCAGGGCCTTGAGCACCGGATTTTGTTATATTTATATCAACCGGTTTGCGTAGGGGAGATGTATTTATGGCATGGGTACCGGTAAGCTGCGGCCACGGATGGTGAAGTGTCGCTCAACGTGATATAATAAAGCCCGGGCAGGCAATCGAAGAATCACAGAAGGAAGAAACGGGGAAAATGGCAGCAAAACATGCATTTGAAATATTCAGCAATGATTTGAAGAACGGAAGGCTGGGAAGCCTGGTATTTCTGCACGGTGCGGAACAGTATCTGGTGAGCTGGGCATGCGACAGCATAGTCGGGAAAATTGTGAACGAGGCCAGCAGACCGCTGGATCTGACGCGGTTCGATCCCGGCAATTTTGATATCGATGCTGTGATCGAAGCCTGCAGCACCCTGCCCATCATGTCGCCGAAGAAAGTGGTCGTTCTCGACAATTTCTTCTATATCTGGGGCGGTGCGCGCAAGGATGTATTTGGCGACACACAAAAGAAGTCGTTCACTGAGCTCATCAAAAATATACCGGACAGCACGCTGCTGGTGGTCACGGCACCGCAGCCTGATGATTACAGGACGCGCCGCTATGGCAACAGTCTCTCCAAGGCGCTGGCTGCGGCGGGGAAGGAATACAACTTCCAGCCTCTTCAGGGAGGACAGCTGCTGGGTTTCATGAAGAAGAGGCTGGTGGCCGCAGGCAAGTCGGCCAGCCGGGACACCATGGAAATGCTGATCGCGGAGAGCGGTTATGCAAACGATGAGATCGATTACGGCTTGTACAATCTGGATAATGATCTGAAGAAAATAATCGCCCTCTCAAAGGGTGATGTGGTCACTGAAGAGGATGTGGCTCAGGCGGTCTCCGACAACCTGGAGCACAACAGCTTCAAGCTGATGGACAGCATCTGCGGGGGACGCAAGGGAGATGCCTTCAACCTGCTGCGGCAGCTGCTCCTCTCGGGGCACAACGAGTTCCAGCTCCTGGGGATGATAATAGGACAGCTGGAGCTGATGCTGGAGACAAAACAGATGATGCGGCTGGGTATGAGCAGACCGCAGATGACGAAGATCCTCGGCGTCAATGATTACCGCGTCAGGAAAGCGATGGGCTTTTCAGGCGGCTACACCGAGAAACAACTGCGCCTGATGCTGATGCGGGCTTTTGAGGTGGAGAAAAACATCAAGCGGAGGATCCTGGGAGCTCAAATGGCTCTGGAACTGTTCATCGCGCGCATCTGAACGGGGCCGGAGCCGTCACTTTTGATAAATTTGTGACAATCTTGTATACATTGTTTGAAATTGTTGACTTTTCTAAATACGTTTGTTATACTCAGCTTATTAGAATACTACTACATACAATTTCATAAAGGAGATGCTGCATGAGTGACAAAAGTGGCTGCTGCGGAGAAAATAAAGCAGAAAAATTCAAGGAGCTGGCGCCTGTTTTGAAGGAGTACGCCGGCGTGCCCGGGAGCCTCATTACTATCTTACAGAAGACACAGGAGCTCTATGGGTATCTATCACCAATGGCAATCAACTACATTTCAGAGGAGACAGGCATCAAACCTGCAAAGATTTATGGTGTTGCCACGTTTTATGCACAGTTCCGTATGGAACCGGTCGGCAAGTACCTCATCATGTTATGCAAAGGTACTGCTTGTCATGTCAACGGTGCCGATGCGATCGGGGAATCGGTATGCGAGCACCTGGGGATCAGCGATGGCGAAACTACTGAAGACGGGCTGTTCACTTTGAACAATGTAGCCTGCCTGGGTTGTTGTTCGCTGGCACCGGTCATGATGGTACAGGGCGCAGAGGAAACAGAGACCTACGGTAATCTGACCAAGGATTCGGTGAAGGAAATACTGGACGAAATCAAGGCCAGAGGGTAGGAGGTGCTGACTATGAGGATCAATGTAGGACAGGGCAGCTGCGGTATCGCTACGGGAGCCGCAAAGACCGCTGCCGAATTCGAGAAAATACTGAAAGAAAAGAAACTGGATATCGAGGTCGGGGTCACAGGCTGCGTAGGCACCTGCTATCTGGAACCGATCGTTGACGTATACGATGACGAGGACAATATGACGCGTTATGTCAAGGTCCAGCCGGACAAGGTGCGGCAGATCGTAGAAGGTCATATAGAGGGCGGAGAACCCGTGAAAGAACTGGCGATCTCAGATGAGGACTGGGAGTTCATAAGGCAGCAGCAGAGAGTCGTGCTGGAGCATGCCGGGATCATTAACCCGGAGGACATCGAAGAGTACATAGCTGTCGGCGGATACGAAGCCATCAAGAAAGCTCTCAGCAGAATGACGCCGGAGGATGTCATCGAGGAAGTGAAGAAATCCGGCCTTCGCGGACGCGGAGGCGCAGGATTCCCGACATGGTTCAAATGGAATGCCTGCCGCAGTGCCAAGGGCAGCCCCAAATATATAGTCTGCAACGCAGACGAGGGTGACCCTGGAGCGTTCATGGACAGATCCGTACTGGAGGGTGATCCGCACGAGCTCATAGAAGGCATGATGCTCTGCGGTTACGCTATCGGAGCGGTAGAAGGAATAATATACTGCAGAGCTGAATACCCTCTGGCGATCAAACGTCTGGAGCTCGCAATGGCACAGGCGAGGGAGAAGGGCTATCTGGGCAAAAACATCTTTGGATCGAGGATCGATTTTGATCTGAAGATCAAACAGGGGGCGGGGGCTTTTGTCTGCGGCGAAGAAACCGCGCTGATCGCTTCTCTTGAAGGTGAACGCGGCATGCCGCGTATAAAGATACCGTTCCCGGCAGAAGCCGGATACTGGCAAAAGCCGACCAATATCAACAACGTGGAAACTTATGCGAATCTGCCGTGGATCTTCAGGAACGGCGGCGAATCTTTCGCCATGATGGGCAAGGGGCCCAGCAAGGGCACCAAGGTATTCGCCCTGGCCGGCAAGATAAAGAAGGGCGGCCTTGCGGAAGTCCCCATGGGGCTCAAGCTGGAGGACGTCATTTTCGGCATCGGCGGAGGCATCAAGAAAGACAAAAAATTCAAGGCTGTGCAGATGGGAGGACCTTCGGGCGGATGCGTTCCCGCCAGCCTCATAAAGACACCGGTGACTTATGAAGATATCACGAGGACAGGTGCCATCGTGGGCTCGGGAGGCATGATCGTCATGGATGAAGACACCTGCATGGTGGACATGGCGCGCTATTTCCTTGACTTCACGCGCAAGGAAAGCTGCGGCAAGTGCAATTACTGCAGGATAGGCACCAAACGGATGCTTGAGATCCTGGAGCGCATCACTCAGGGAAAGGGACGCGACGGCGATATAGAACTGCTGGAGGAGCTGGCAGTCAAGATAAAGGAGGGTTCGCTCTGTGGACTGGGCCAGACGGCGCCCAACCCGGTGCTGACTACTTTAAAGTACTTTCGCAATGAATACGAAGATCACATATACAACCACAAGTGCACGGCGCATTCATGCAGGGCGCTCATCAGATACGAGATAACCGATGCCTGCAGGGGCTGCACCGTCTGCGCCGGGAAGTGTCCCGTGAAGGCGATATCGGGAGAACCTAAAGGACAGCATGTGATCGATCAGGATGTATGCATCAGGTGCGGAAGGTGTATCGAAAACTGCAGGTTCGATGCTATCACGGTGGAGTAACAGGAGGACTGAGATGAACAACAAACAGCTGAGACTCAATATTGACGGAAAAGAAGTCCTTGCTCTTCCCGGCCAGACGATACTGGAAGTTGCAGAGGAGAACGAAATATTCATACCGACGCTTTGTTTTGACGAGAGGACCAGGATTTACGGTTCCTGCGGTCTCTGCCTCTGTGAAGTCGAAGGAAGCCCTAAACTGGCCAAGGCCTGTGCAACGCCGGTGACTCCGAACATGGTCATCAAGACCAACAGCGAGCGGATCAGACAGTCCCGGAAGACAAATCTGGAACTGCTGCTTTCCAACCACAAGGGCGACTGCCGCCCGCCCTGCGTCATCGCCTGTCCGGCGCATACGGACTGTCAGGGCTATGTGGGGCTGATAGCCAACGGAGAATACGAGGAAGCACTGAAGCTGGTCAAGGACAAGATACCGCTCCCGGCATCGCTGGGAAGAGTATGCCCGCACCCCTGCGAGGATGAATGCCGGCGCGGCATGATCGATGAAGCGATTTCGATCCAGATGCTGAAGAGGTTCGTCGCCGACAACGATCTCTCCGGTGAGGACGGTGACAAGTTCATACCCGAATGCCCTGAAGACAGCGGCAGAACGGTGGGCATCATCGGCAGCGGGCCCCATGGGGCTTTCGGCGGCTTACTTCCTCAGGCAGTACGGTCACCGGGTGACCATCCTCGAGGCCATGCCCAAGGCCGGCGGTATGCTGAGATACGGGATACCCGAATACAGACTGCCGAAGGTGGCCCTGGATGCCGAAATCGAGACCATCGAAGCTATGGGAGTGAAGATAAAGACTGGCATACGCATCGGGGAGGATGCTTCATTTGAACGAGTGCGTGAGAATTACGATGCCGTGCTCGTGGCCATGGGTGCATGGGTCTCCACCGGTGTGCGCTGCAAAGGCGAGGATACGCCCGGCGTTGTCGGGGGCATTGACTTCCTGCGCAGGGTAGTCAGGAACGACCCCGTCAGCATGGGCAAGCGCGTCGCTATCGTCGGCGGCGGCAACGTGGCCATGGATGCCTGCCGCACTGCCGTGAGACTGGGTGCGGAGACCGTATACAACGTATATCGAAGGACGAAAAATGAGATGCCGGCCGACATTGAGGAAGTCAACGGCGCCGAGGAGGAAGGCGTCATCTTCAAGAACCTGACAAATCCGCTGGAGATAATCCCCGGCAGGAACGGCAGGGTCAGCAGGATGAAGCTGCAGGTGATGGAGCTCGGCGACATGGATGCTTCCGGCAGAAGAAGGCCGGTGCCTGTTGAAGGCAAGACCGAAACCATAGAGGTGGATACCGTGATCATGGCCATCGGCCAGGCTGTCGACGCCTCGGTGATCAAGCGTGCGCAGAAAACAAAAAAGGGTGCCATCGCTTATGATACAAAGACATTCATGACCAGCCTCGAAGGTGTGTTCGCAGGCGGGGATTGTGGAAATGACAAGGTTTCCATCGCGGTGGAAGCTATCGCGGACGCCAAAAAAGTGGCCCAGTCGATCGACGCATATCTGACCAGCGGCATCAAAAAATACGAACCGCCATATCTGGTGCGCCGTACCGATATCAATGAAAAGACCTTTGAAGACAGGGAGCGCATGTGCCGCCCAGATTACGACACTCTGAGCGTAAAGGAAAGGAAGGACAACTTTGCAGAAGTGATCCCCCGCGGCTACACAGAGGAGGCGGCCGTGCAGGAAGCCGAAAGGTGCCTGGAATGCGGATGTCAGGATTATTTCGAGTGCAAGCTGATAGATTTCGCCAATCAGTACGGCGTGGAACCCGACAGGTTCGCCGGCGACATCAATGAGATCGATTATGAGGACGATCATCCATTCATCATCAGGGACCCCAACAAGTGCATCATGTGCGGACTCTGCGTGAGGACGTGCGACGAAGTCATGGGCATCGGAGCTCTGGGCCTGGTCGACAGAGGCTTTGATGTGGCCGTGATGCCCAACATGAAAAAGCCGCTCGCTGAATCCGGCTGTGTCTGCTGCGGCCAGTGCGTCAGTGTATGCCCGTGCGGAGCCCTGCAGGAGAGGAAGACTACGCGCAAGGAGGTGCCCCTGAAGACCGAAAAAGTGGAGACCACTTGTGCTTACTGTTCCATAGGATGTACATTCGACCTGGAGTACAGAGGCGATATGATCATCAAGGCCGATCCGCGCAAGAACGGATATGTCAATGACGGTGTATCCTGCGGGCGCGGCAAGTTCGGGTTCGACTGCTCGCTGCTGGAAGGAAAGATAGAAGAGCCCATGATCAGGGAAGGGGATGCTTTCAGAACTGCTGAGTACTATGAGGCCCTGATGCGTGCGGCCAAGAAGGCAGAAGCCATAGTGGCCAAGTACGGCAAGGACGCTGTTGCCGTCTCCGTTTCCGACAGGCTTACCAATGAAGAAATATATGTGATCAAGAAGATGGCAGACGATCTGGGAGCGAGATCGCTCTGTTTCAACAACCGGGAAAACGGCCTGGAGCACGTGCTCGGTGTCAACGCATCTCCGAACACCATCGATGAGGTATGCTCTACTGATGTGGTGCTCGTGCTGGGCTTCAACACGGCGGATCATCCTGTGATGCAGCTGAAGATACGCGAGGCTGCCGGCCGCGGCGCCAGAGTCCCTCCTGGTCAACCCACGGGGGTACGAGCAGAACTTCGATTTTGCCGAGAAGATCTGGTATACCAGAAACGACATTTCGGTACTCAAGGAAATCGCCAAAGCACTGATAAGCAGCGGCGCAGAGACAAAGGGACTGAGGGGCGTGACCGCGTTCAAAAAGAGCCTCTCTGATGTGAAGGTCAGCAGCCGGGCGGCGGAGATCGCTGAGATATACGGTTCTGCAAGGAAGGCGATGATCGTGTACGAGCAGAATCTGGTGACTACGGAGGCGGCAGAGATGATAGGGAACATCGCTCTCCTGTCGGGACATATCGGAGGGGCCAGAGACGGCATACTGCAGATACGCCCCAAGAACAATTCACAGGGGCTCGCCTATCTGGGAGTGAATGCCGGAGCGGAAGCTATGAAAGGCGTGAAAGCGCTGATCACTTTTGGCGAAGACCCGGATGAAAAGTACACCGACGGCCTCGAGCTGCTGGTGGTCATCGATACACATATGACGGACACCGCTCAGAAGGCAAATGTCGTCATCCCGGGTACCGGATCGACCAGTATCAAGGGCACCTTCACGAACACTGAGAGGCGCATGATGCCTGTCAATCCGGCGATAGACGAAGGAATACTGCTCTCCAACTGGGAAGTGGCCGCAGAGCTGGCGAACATTTTCGAATATCAGTACGATTTTGAAGACACTTTCGACATCACCAGGGAGATGGATGAAACGGTCCCCGCTTATAAATTCAACATAGACGGCAAGATATACGGCACTTTCCTGGAGCCGGTGAAACCAAAGCTGGCGGCTGTTGGAAACGCCAGGTTCGTCGCTCCGATGGAGACGACAGACAACTTAATGAAGGTCATACAGAGCAGGATACCTGCGATGGCAAATATGACAGAATAACGTGTGAACGGAACGGTTCAATCATGGGTCACGGGGCGTGTGCAGCACGTCCCGCGACTTTTTGAACAAAAGTAGACAATTGTTAAAAATTGTGGTAGTATAATCATCTGTAGAGGAGTGTTCATGTCCAAGGGCGATATCACAAAAAAAGAAATAGCTTCGGCTTTCAAAAAGCTGATGGAGGAGAAGAGCTTTGACAGCATCACGGTCACCGACATCACTTCAGCCAGTCATCTGAACCGGCTGACTTTTTATTACCATTTTGAGGACAAATACGACCTCCTGAACTGGATATACTACAACGAGATCATACTCACATTCAAGAAGAATCTGGACAAGATGAACTGGACAGAGAGCTTGAAGATCGTGCTCAACAAGATGCGCGATGAGAGGAAATACTATATGAACGCCTTTGCCTATGACAACAAGGAGTTCCGAAAATACATGGTGGACGCCGTTGTAGAACTGTTCATCAGCATCATCCTCGAGTGGGCCGGAGATCAGTACATCAAAGAAGAGGACAACCGCTTTGTCTCCACCTTCTTTGCCTATGGCATCGTCGGCATGGTCATCGACTGGGTCCAGGACGATATGAGGGAGTCTCCGGAAGGCATGATCGAGTACATCAGGAACCTGGTGGAGGACATCAAACTGCTGGCCATCAGCAGGTACTTGAAGGGCACTTTGAGCAAAACGACTGACTTGCCCAAAAGCGATACAAAGGAGTCCTTGTGTTTAAGACACAGGGATTTTTTTAGTGCTATGATATGATGCGGAAGGAGAGTGGAAACATATGAAGATAAGCCCTGCGAGAAAGAAGATCATGAAGATCTCCGTTGTGGTTGGCGCGATAATCATACCTCTTATGTACAGCATTTTTTATCTGGGAGCATTCTGGGATCCGTATTCACATCTGGACTCGATCCCGGTCGCCATTGTCAATCAGGACCAGGGCGCAGTGATAAACGGCAGAGAACGGAACGTGGGTGCGGAAATATGCAGGAGACTGAAAAAAGACGGCAGTCTGAAATTCGATCAGACCACGGCTGAGAAGGCAAACAATGGTGTAGATGGAAACAAATATTACGCGGCCCTGATCGTGCCCCGCGATTTTTCGCGTGATTTGGCTTCCCTGCAGAGCACCGAAAAGGTGACCGCACATCTCGATTATTCCGTAAACGAAAAGAGAAATTACATCGCTTCACAGATCTTGAATTCGGCGATGAATAAAGTAGAAAAAGAGATAAGATCATCGATGGATGAGGAAATAACGGTCGCCCTGGGGAATAAGCTCAGAGAAGTCCCCACGCAGCTGGACCGGCTGGCAGATGGCCTGGGCACCATGTACAGCGGCTCGCGCAAGCTGGTGACCGGCGCATACAAGCTGGATTCGGGCGCCGCTGCCCTGCAGAAAGGTGCGCTGAAGGTGGATAACGGTGCCGGAGATCTGAAGACCGGAGCGGTAACCTTGTATCAGGGTACAGCTAAAGTGAACGACGGAGCCGGTAAGGTGTACGCAGGAGCCGCGGATGTCGACAAGGGTGCGGAGGCCCTCAAGAGCGGCACAGCGGCGTTGAAAGACGGCGGCCGGGATCTGGATACAGGTCTGGGTTCGATACAGACCGGCCTCAATCTGATGGATAAAAAGCTGCCCGCGCTGAAGAGCGGCGTGCAGGCTCTGGATGCCGGAATGAACACTGGCGACGGAACGGCTGAGAACCCGGGATTGAAAGCGGGTATCCAGAAGTATACCGACGGTGTTGCTCAGGCTCAGGCAGGTGTGGACAGCACATCCGCAGGCCTCAACAATTACTATCAGGGACTGCAGCAGCTGTATAAAAGTATTCCCGAGGGTACGGCTCTGGATGCGGCTCATGTGGCGCAGATCAAGGGTACTCTGAATGTGATCCTGAATGGCGACGGTACCACAGATAATCCGGGCCTTGGCGCTGTAAACACGGGACTGCAGCAGGCCGATTACGGACTGACGGCTCTGAAGAACAACAGCTCAAGCCTGAATTCTGGGGCGCAGCAGGTGGCCGAGGGCGCAGCAACGCTGGATAGCAGCCTTCCGGCATTGGAGTCGGGCCTTTCAAGCCTGAAGACCGGTATAGATGCAGCTAAGAACGGAAGCAGCAATTTGTACAGCGGCCTGCAGAGCGCCGACGAGGGCATGGCTAAACTCAGCACTGGCAGCAGCAGCCTGAAGAACGGCAGCGCCGCCCTGTACAGCGGAACTAATGATCTCACCGGAGGAGCGGGCAAGCTGGCAGCCGGAGCTGGTACTTTGAAAAAGGGGACCGCTGCGCTCTCGGCGGGAGCATGGACACTGCACAACGGGACAGGCACTCTGGCGACAGGTCTGGGCACGCTCGATTCAGGGCTGAAGACGGCCGGAAACGGCATCGACTCCAGCCTGGAGAGCACGAAAAACCAGATGCCGGCACTCAACGGCATGGGCGCAGCTGCGGCGGATCCCGTGAAAATCAAGACAGACGAAGTCGATTATGTGCCCAATTACGGTACCGCGTTTGCTCCTTATTTCATGTCGCTTTCACTCTGGGTAGGCGGCCTGATCATATTCTTCGGGATCTACTATGATCTTGACAAGAGGTACAAGTACCTCTGCCGCGATTCGGCAAATGTCGTCATCAGGACCTTTGCTTATCTGGTGATCGGCGTGGCCCAGGCGGTCATCCTGGCGCTGATCGTAAAGTATGCACTGGGACTGCATGTGCTGCACTTCGGAGGTTACTTCATGTCCTGCATACTGGTTTCCGTGGTCTTCGTAGCTATCATCCAGTTCTTCATCGTGCATCTGAAGGATCTGGGCAAATTCATAGTGATGGCCCTGCTGATACTGCAGCTCACTTCCTGCGGGGGCACCTTCCCGATGGAGACCGTGCCCAGGCTGTTCAACGTGCTCTATCCGTTCATGCCGATGACTTATTCAGTGGGACTTTTCAAAGAGACTATCAGCGGTGCCACGGGCAGCAGCATGATGATGAATCTGACGGTACTCTTCGGACTGCTGGGGGCTTTCACGGCGGCTACAATAATCATGTCGCTGATGAAGAAAGGTGTCCGCGATCTGCGCAAAATGAAAAGGGCGCGCAGACTGGCACACAGCATGCAGGCCTGAGCCGGATAAATGAAACAATGAAAAAGCCGCCGGCAAGATCACTTGCGGCGGCTCTTAAATTATTATGTAACGCATTTCATACTCAGGTATTTACACGGCCCGGCTCAGAGTCAAACATTTTTGGGATTTTTTCCATTGAAGAGGCAGGCGGGTGATGGTATTATAGTTATTAGTTGTTTTTACGGAAAGGAAAGGTCATCAAGATGTACAATACGATTAAATATGAACTGAAAGATGGTATAGCTTATATCACAATCAACAGGCCGAAGGCGATGAACGCACTCAATTCTGAAGTTCTTCATGAGCTGTTTGATGCATTTTCCTCCTTCAGGGACGATAAGGAAGCCAAAGCGGCTATCGTGACCGGAGAGGGCAGAGCGTTTGTAGCCGGAGCCGATATAGCGGAGATGTCAAAACTGACTCCGATAGAAGGCAGACAGATGATGCAGGATGGTCACAATGTGATGAACCTCATCGAACAGATAGAAAAGCCGGTCATCGCGGCTGTGAACGGATTTGCACTGGGCGGCGGCTGCGAGCTGTCAATGGCATGCGATATCCGTATAGCTTCAGAAAAGGCAAAGTTCGGTCAGCCGGAAGTAGGTCTGGGAATCACACCGGGATTCGGCGGCACGCAGAGGCTGGCAAGACTGGTCGGCAAGGGTATGGCCAAGTATCTCATCATGACAGCTGAAAACATCGATGCAGCGGAAGCTTACCGCATCGGTCTGGTGCAGAAAGTAACAGCCCCGGACGACCTGATGGCAGAGGCGGAGAAGGTGACCAGAAAGATAATGTCCAACGGACCTATCGCTGTCGGTCTCTCCAAGAGAGCTATCGACTCGGGTTATGACATGAACATCAATGAAGGAAGCGCTCTGGAGATCGAGATCATGGCGACCGCGTTCGCTTCGGAAGACAAAAAAGAAGGCATGGAAGCCTTCCTCGGAAAGAGAAAAGCTGAATTCAAGAATAAATAAGCTCACTGAAAAAGCGCGTCGCTGTCAAAGCGGCGCGCTGTTTTAATGCCTTAAAGATCGCGCGATAACATGATGAGGAGCTGCCCCTTTTTTACTCTGATGTAGACCTCGTCATCGAGGAATTCATTGCTGACACCCAGTGGATAGTCGGATGTCAGGGTGGCCTCTTCGAGAGGATATTCGACCCCTGTAACTGTTACACCCCGGCACTCTTCCGAGTGGGAAAAGAGCGACAGCTTGTAACCCGGCCTTGCGGGGAGATAGATCTCATCGTCGATTATCGCCATGGCAATGTTCTGTTCATCGAGAAGGATCACAGAGATATTCTTCTCGGCAGCGGCCACGATGTTCTGTATGTTGGCGATCGTGTGGTCGGCGCGTCCTCCGATACCTCCTACTATGAGGATGTTGCGAAAACCCATTTCTGCCGCGTGCTGTATGCATATCGCTGTGTCTGTGAGGTCTTTGTGCGAGGGGTATTGTTTGACTTTTATATCTGCCGGTACGGGGCCGGGCAGAGAATCAAAATCGCCTATGAGCACGTCAGGCGTGATGTTTTCCCGCCTGGCTATATCATAACCTCCATCTGCACATACAATATATGAATCTTCGATATCGACCAGATCCTTGATTTTTCCATTAATAAATGATGTAATAATAATACACTTGTCCATAGAGGCAGTATACATCATTTTCAGAAAAATGCAAACACGAACATTCGCTTGAAAAGGCGTGCCTTATGGGGTATAATTAACTTGCAAGTGCTAAGGAGTAATAGTCAATCATGGAAGAGAAAATAACCGAAGTTCTAAAAGAAAAAGTGGACCCCATTCTTGCTGAGCACTATGGTGGGGCGATGCTTACTGAATTCAAGGATGGCGTAGCTTATGTGCGTCTGACCGGCGCCTGTGCTCAATGCCCATCCGCACAGTCTACAATCGAAAATGTTGTGAACGAAGTCCTGACCACAGAAGTTAAAGATGTCAAAAGGGCAGAACTCGACACATCAGTTAGTGAAGAAACAATGGATATGGTCAAAAAAATACTGAACCACGAGGTGGAGCTGTAATTTGACTGTTTTTAGATGATTGAAGACTTGCATCTATTATTAATTTTGTCGAAGTTAGGATACGCCGGCCAAAGGTTGCCGGAATGATCCGAATATATAAAAGGAGTGATTTTATGACATTAATGACAGGAGAACAGTATGTCGAGAGTTTGAGAAAACTGAAGACAAGAGTTTACATGTTTGGTGAGAAGATCGACAATTGGGTAGATCATCCGATTATCAGACCTTCAATCAACTGCGTAAAGATGACTTACGATCTGGCTCAGGATCCTGAATATGCAGACCTGATGACAGTTAAGTCAAACCTGACAGGCGAGACAGTAAACAGATTTGCTCACCTGCACCAGAGCACAGAAGACCTGAAGAACAAGGTTAAGATGCAGAGACTGTGCGGACAGAAGACAGCCGGCTGCTTCCAGAGATGCGTAGGTATGGATGCTTTCAACGCTATGTACTCTACAACATTCGAACTGGACAAGGCTCATGGAACTAACTATCACCAGAACTTCATCAACTTCCTGAAGATGGTACAGGAGAAGGACCTGGTTGTCGACGGAGCTATGACAGACCCGAAGGGCAACAGAGGCAAGAGACCTTCACAGCAGGCTGACCCTGATGTATTCGTACACATCGTTGAGAGAAGAGATGACGGTATCGTAGTTAGAGGAGCTAAGACTCACCAGACCGGTTCCATCAACTCACACTGGCACATCATCATGCCGACACAGGCAATGAAGGAAGACGACAAGGACTTCGCAGTAGCATTTGCATGTCCGTCAGATGCTGATGGTATGTTCATGGTATACGGCAGACAGTCCTGCGATACCAGAAAGATGGAAGACGGAGCTGACATCGACCTCGGAAACAAGCAGTTCGGTGGACAGGAAGCACTGGTAGTATTCGATGACGTATTTATTCCGAACGAATACATCTTCATGGCTGGCGAATATGACTTTGCAGGAATGCTGGTTGAGAGATTTGCCGGATATCACAGACAGTCCTATGGCGGATGCAAAGTAGGCGTTGGCGACGTTCTGATCGGAGCTGCTGCACTGGCTGCTGAGTACAATGGTGCTCACAAGGCTTCCCACATCAAGGACAAGCTGATTGAGATGACACATCTGAACGAGACACTGTACTGCTGCGGTCTTGCTTGCTCGACAGAAGGTTACCCGACAGAAGCTGGTAACTATCAGATCGACCTGCTGCTGGCTAACGTCTGCAAGCAGAACATCACAAGGTTCCCGTATGAGATCGTTAGACTGGCTGAGGATATCGGCGGTGGTCTGATGGTAACCATGCCGTCCGAGAAGGACTTCAAGTCGGATCTGCCGGTAGGCAGAAAAGGCCAGACAATCGGTGACTGGTGCCAGAAGTTCTTCGTAGGTAACGAAGAAGCTTGCAACACTGAGCAGAGACAGAGAATCATGAGACTGCTCGAGAACCTGTGCCTCGGAGCTGCTGCTGTTGGATACAGAACAGAGTCCATGCACGGTGCTGGTTCCCCACAGGCTCAGAGAATCATGATCAGCCGTCAGGGCAACATCGAAGGCAAGAAAGAACTTGCTAAGGCAATTGCCGGAATCAAATAACTGAAAGATTTTGAATAAGCCGCCCGGCATCTGGCTTGGCGGCTTATTTATACAATATGGACAATGGAGAAAGCCACTGATGAAATGCGGAGTTAAATTTTGCGGAGGTTGCAATCCTCACTATCAGAGAGGCGAAGCACTAAAGACACTGAAAGAAAGATTGCCCGATGTCGAGTTCAAGCTCGCAGAAGAGGGTGAAGTGTATGATTATCTACTGGTCATCGGAGGCTGCACGGCATGTTGTGCTTCTTTTGAGCAGTACACTACTAAGAACGGAGTAGTGAAAATGTGGGACGCGGATCAGATAGACCGCGTGCAGGACAAAATTACTGAAGTTGCAAATAATATAAAGTAATATATAAATAAATTTTTAATGAAAGGTCAGGTAATTAACTATGGACTGGAAAAAACATTATGAGGAAAACAAGTGCACGGCAGACGAAGCTGTCAGAAACGGAATAAAGACCGGTGACAGAGTCGTACTCGGACACTGCGTATCAGAGCCGAGGGATCTGGTTGATGCTATGGTAGCCAACAAAGATGCTTACAAAGACATCACAGTATCGCACATGGTAACTCTGGGCAAGGGCGAATATTCTCATCCTGAGAACAGTGACGTCTTCACTTATGAAGGATGGTTCAATGGTCCGGCAACAAGAAAGTCAACGCTGGAGGGACA
The DNA here is from genome assembly GCA_050953405.1 of Anaerovoracaceae bacterium. Lineage (GTDB taxonomy): Bacteria > Bacillota > Clostridia > Peptostreptococcales > Anaerovoracaceae > RUG100. Next base: position 505,751 of record JBMNMP010000003.1, read on the forward strand.
CGGAGAATTCGTACCGGTATTCTTCCATGAGATTCCGAAGCTGATCAGAAACGACGTCTTCCACGAAGATGTACTGATGGTTCAGGTTTCCAAGCCTGATGAACACGGATTCTGCTGCACAGGAGTAGCCAGTGACTACACAATGCAGGCTGCAAAATCCTGCAGGACCATCATCGCTGAAGTCAACGATCAGGTTCCTATCGTATTTGGAGATACTTTCATCCACGTAAATGACATTGACTATTTCGTAGAAAGCAGCCATCCGCTCTATGAGAGCGCATCGGCAAAGATCGGACCGGTAGAAGAAGCTATCGGAAAGAACTGCGCCAGCCTGATCAAGGACGGCGACACACTGCAGCTCGGTATCGGAGCTATTCCTGATGCTGTACTGGCTCAGCTGGGCGACCGCAAGCACCTGGGAATCCACTCGGAGATGATCGCTGACGGAGTTGTAGACCTCTATGAAAAGGGAGCTATCGACTGCTCACAGAACCCGATCGACGAAGGAAAGATGGTAGTTACCTTCCTTATGGGAAGCAAAAAGCTGTATGACTGGTGTGACCACAACCCGCTGGTAGTACTGAAGCCGGTTGACTATGTAAACCATCCTGAAGTTGTATCTCAGGTTTCCAACATGGTTTGCATCAACTCCTGCGTTGAGATCGACTTCATGGGTCAGATCAATGCTGAGTCCATCGGAAGACTGCAGATCTCTGCAGTAGGCGGACAGGTAGACTTCGTAAGAGGCGCTGCTATGTCACATGACGGAAACGGCAGATCCATCATCGCTATGCCTTCCGTAACTGTAAAGAAAGATGGAACCATGATCTCCAAGATCGTTCCGAAGCTGGCAGAAGATGCAGCTGTAACCACTTCAAGATGTGATGCTGATTACGTTATCACCGAATATGGTATCGCAAGGATGAAGGGTGCAACTCTGCATGACAGAGCAAGACAGCTGATCAACATCGCACATCCGGATGTAAGAGATGATCTGAAGAAGGCATTCGAAGAAAGATTCAACATCCCGTTTTAATCAAATAGACTGATCGGCGTTACGGTGCGGCCGGCGCTTTCGGTAAGGACGCTGAATAACCGGCGTCCGCTCAAATCGCTGCTGAGGCCGCAGCGCAAAACTGCGGCCTTACTATAAAGTAGTAGGAGGAAAAAACAATGCAAGCATTAAGAGTAGTACCAACAATTCATTATTTTGACACATTTAAAGAATTCGCAGAAGAATTCAAACTGGGCAAGGGCGACATCCTGGTAACCAACCAGTGGATGTATGATCCGTATGTAAAGCCCTGTGGAATCGACATTCCTGTAATTTATCAGGAAAAGTACGGTGCCGGCGAGCCGACAGACGAGATGATGGACGCTATGAAGAAGGAAATGGACAAGTATGATTATGAGAGAATCATCGCATTCGGCGGCGGCACGATCGTTGACTGCTGCAAGGTTCTGTCCTGCGAAATCCCGGCTGGCGTAGCTGATCTGTATACAGATAAAGTAAAGCCGCACAGAATCAAAAAGCTGGTCGTAGTTCCTACAACCTGCGGAACTGGTTCAGAAGTAACTAACGTAGCTGTAGCTTCTATTCCGAAGCTCAACCTGAAGAAGGGTATTGCTGACGAGCAGACATATGCTGATGACGCTGTACTGATTCCGGAATCCCTGCAGGGACTGCCTGACAAAGTATTCGCAACATCTTCAGTAGACGCACTGATCCACGCAACAGAGTCCTTCCTGTCACCGAAGGCTTCCCCGTTCACAGAGATCCTCTCAATCAAGGCTATCGAGATGATCATGGGCGGATACAAGAAGATCGTAGAAGCAGGCGGAAACAATGCTGAGAACAGAAAGCCTTATCTGAAGGACTTCTGCCTGGCTGCAAACTATGCAGGAATCGCATTTGGTAACGCTGGATGCGGAGCTGTTCACGCTCTGTCCTATGCACACGGTGGTGCATTCCACATCGCACACGGCGAAGCTAACTTCATCTGCTTCACAGCTGTATTCAAGATGTACATGAGAAAGCAGCCTAAGGGCAAGATCGAACAGCTGAACAAGGTTTATGCCAACATCCTGGGATGCGACGAGTCCAAGGTATATGACGAGCTGGACAAGTTCCTGGGCAACTTCCTGGAGCTGAAGCCGCTGAAGGAATATGGCATGACAGAAGACCAGATCAAGTCCTTCGCAAAGAGCACAGTAGACAACCAGCAGAGACTGCTGAGCAACAACTATGTACCGCTCTCACTGGAAGAGATCGAAGAGATTTTCGCAAGCCTGTACTAATACGTACGAGTAAAACGAATTTAGTGAACAGACGACAGCGCGCAATGCGCTGTCGTTTTTACTTGTAACCATGTTATTTTTAGGGTAAGATGTATCATAGTATGAGGTATATATTCAACTAAAAGGAGGTATTATGCAAGATCATGTTATTGTGCTGGAAAGCTGTAAGAATCTGCGCGCTTTAGGCAGGGATGCATTGAGGGGCAAATGGACAGAGGCCATTTTGGCAACGCTGATATACTGCGTCATCGTTGAGGTTCCCGGTATTCTGATCTCAGCTATTTTCGGGGGAGATTCATCAGCTTATCTGAGCTATTCGACTAATGGCGGTGTTCGATCTTCAGGCGGTTCCACGATCGCTTTTATTTATATGATGCTGATCAACGGTCCCCTCACATTTGGAATCGTTATTTATTACATACGGCTGTTCAGAAGACAGAACTGCGAATTATCGCTGGTGATGAGCGGCTTTGATAGATTCGGGAAGACATTGGCCCTTTGGCTTTACATCTTTCTGTTTGTTTTCCTGTGGACGCTGCTGTTTGTGGTTCCCGGTATCATAGCGGCCATCAGATACAGCCAGTCGTTCTATATACTGGCGGATAATCCGCAGATGAGGATCCCGGATATAGTGAATGAATCCAAGCGAATGATGTATGGGAATAAGGGCAAGTTTTTCCTCATGAATCTGTCGTTCATAGGATGGTGCCTGCTGGCTTCCATACCGGCCATGATAATCGGCGCCGCCATGGCAGCTCTGGGGTTCGAAAGCGACGGTCTCGCAATGGATATAGCAAAGTTCATCGGCAGCCTGTTTGAAATAGGTGTGATGTCGTATATGTTCTCGACCGGCGTAGCTTTCTACGACATTCTGTCAGGACGCTTGATGCCTCAGCAGACGGAGATCCCGGGACAGAGACAGTTTTGATAAATTGAAAGGATATGGTAATGGAATCAGATAAAAAACCACTCAATGCTTATATAGAAAAATTACAGGATCAAGGCCTGGTGACCGAAATCGCTGTCGATGACGCTGCTAAGGCTAGAGATGTAGGCTGTGTGACTTACGACTCGCAGGACGTCGCCGCTGAGACTCTGTTCGTGTGCAAGGGCGTCCACTTCAAAGCGGAATACCTGTTGGATGCCCTGAAAAAGGGAGCCTTCTGTTATGTAGCCGAACGGGTCCATGAGGAGGCTCCGGCGGACACGCCGTACATAATAGTCAGCGACATCAGGAAGGCCATGCCGCTGATCGCGGATCTGTTTTATGACAAGATCTGGCAGAAAATAACGACGATCGGCATCACGGGAACAAAGGGCAAATCTTCTACAACTTATTTCATGCGCTACATCCTGGATGCCTGGATGGAGTCCCAGGGAAAACCGGCAACTGCTGTGATCTCCGGTATAGACAACTATGACGGCGTCATCAATGAGGAGTCGCATCTGACAACTCCGGAGGCCATGATGCTCCACAAGCACTTCTATAACGCTGTGAAGAGCGGTATAGAATACGTGACCATGGAGGTTTCTTCACAGGCGCTGAAGTACGACAGGACGCTGGGGATCACCTTCGATGTGGGAGCTTTCCTGAATCTCGGCGAAGACCACATCAGTCCTGTGGAACACCCCACGGTGGAAGATTATATGATGAGCAAGATGGTCCTCATGCACCAGTGCCGCACGGCCGTTATCAACTACGATACGAAATACACCGACTGGGCGCTGCGTGAAGCCAAAGATGCGGAGCAGATCGTGACCTTCGGCGAAAGGGAAGGTGCCGATGTTTTCGGTTACCGGGTGAGGCCGCACAAGAACGGCATCACATTTTGCGCCCGGGGCAGTGATTTCGATGAGGAGTTCGAGATCGGGCTCACCGGTCTCTTCAATGTCAGCAATGCGCTGGCTGCCATAGCCATGAGCCGTAGCCTCGGAGTTCCTGTAGAATTCATCAAGCAGGGTCTCAGGAAGGCCAGGGTCGATGGAAGGATGGAGATATTCACCAATCCTGCAGGCACGATCACAGCGATCGTGGACTATGCGCACAACAAGATGAGCTTTGACGCACTGTTCGCAAGCGTCAAAGAAGAATACCCCGGCAAAAAGATATCGATCGTCTTCGGATGCCCGGGCAAGAAGGCGCAGCGCAGGAGAAAGGAACTGGGTGAGTCGGCCGGCAGGAACTGCGACCATGTATATATCACCGAAGAGGATGCCGGTGAGGAGCCGGTGCACGAGATCAGTCTTCAGATCGCGGAGCACGTGAAAGAGATGAACCACGCAGCTTATGATATCATTGATGACCGCGGCGAAGCGATAAAGCGCGCCATCGAAGACGCGGATGAAAACACGGTGCTCCTGTTCACCGGAAAGGGCCGCGAGACGCGCCAGAAAAGGGGCATAGAGTATATTGACACTCCCTCAGATGTGGAATATGTAGAAAAATATTTGTCTGAAAAATAATACTGTATACCTGTTATCAATGGCATGGAAACAGGTTGATAAAGGTGACAAATAAAAGTATAATTATTCTTGTACTTATATCAAACGAGTATGGAGGAAGTAATGAGTAAAGTAAAATTTACAGAAACTGTCCTGAGAGACGGCCATCAGTCCCTAATAGCTACCCGGATGACGACAGAAGAGATGCTACCGATCTTGGAAACAATGGACAATGTTGGATATCATTCACTGGAGTGCTGGGGAGGGGCAACTTATGACGCGTGCCTCAGGTTCCTCGATGAAGACCCGTGGGATAGACTGCGCACCATCAGAAAGCACATCAAGAAGACAAATCTTCAGATGCTGCTGCGGGGCCAGAATCTACTGGGGATACAAGCACTATGCTGACGACGTGGTCGATGAATTCGTCAACAGAGCCATCGGAAACGGGATCGACATCATCCGTATATTCGATGCCCTGAACGATACCAGAAAACCTCGAAGCAGCCGTAAAGGGCAAACCAAGAAGTACGGCGGCCACGCGCAGGGCTGTGTATCCTAATACTAATCTCTCCCTGTACATACAAATGACACCTTTGTGGAACTCGGAAAGACGATCGAAGAAATGGGAATGCGAGATTCATTCCTGCATCAAGGACATGGCCGGTCTTCTGGATCCTTACACAACTGCAGATCTGGTGACCTCAAACTAAAGGCCAATCTGACGATACCCGTTGAACCTGCATACACAATGCGACGAGCGGACTGGGATCCATAGACATATATGAAAGGCGGTCGAAGCCGGTGTCGATATCATTGATACAGCTATATCGCCGTTCTCAGAGGCGGAACATCGCAGCCGCCTACAGAGCCGATCGCAGCAGCTTTTTTCGGGCACTGAATGGGATCCGGAGCTGGATATGGATCTGCTCAACAAGGTAGCCGAACACTTCCGCCCCATCAGAGAAAAGTACATCGCCAACGGATTGCTGGATCCAAAGCTGATGGGTGTAGATATAAATACTCTCGATTTATCAGGTTCCCGGCGGAATGCTCTCGAATCTGGTCTCCCCAGCTCAAGGAAGCAAACGCGATGGACAAATACGAAGAGGTACTCAAAGAAGTTTCCCCGCGTGAGAGCCGATTTCGGTTATCCGCCGCTGGTAACACCTTCCAGTCAGATCGTGGGGAAACACAGTCAGTGCTCAACCGTGATCACCGGAGAGCGTTATAAGATGGTACCCAACGAAGCAAAACAGCTGGTCAAAGGGAATGTATGGACGCACGACGCTGCCGATCAAGGAAGAAATCGTCAAGAAGATCCTCGGCGATGAGGAGCAGGTGACCTGCAGGCCGGCAGACCTGATCGCTCCGGAACTGGAGCAGGCAAAAGAAGGACTGTGCAGAGTTCATACAGCAGCCGGAAGACGTCCTTACTCAGGCCTTTCTTCCCCAAAGGTGGCTCAGGACTTCTTCAAGAGAAGGATAGAAAAAGCAATATAAACTGGACCTGAATCTGCTCGATGAGGAGAATTCAGTTTATCCAGTGTAAAATGAAAGAGTGAAAATATGACAGGACCGGCTCCATCAGGGGGTCGGTTTTGCCGTGTAGAAAGGAAATGACGAGATGAGCAAAAAGAGAAAAACCATGCCGAAGAGAAGACAAATGTCATGCGCCTTTTGGAGCAGCACAAGATTGATTACAGACATTACTTGTTATGTGGACAGCGACGCGGTCAGCGGACTCGATGTGGCGGAGGCTCTGGGGCAGGATCCCCAATCAGGTATTCAAGACGCTGGTCACCCGCGGCAGCCGCAGCCACGACTACTTTGTATTCGTTATTTCCCGTGGAGCACGAACTTGATCTGAAAAAAGGCAGCCAGGGGCAGTGGGCGAGAAGGCGATTACGATGATAAAATCCAGGGAACTGCTGCCCGCTGACCGGTTACATACACGGCGGCTGTTCTCCTATAGGAATGAAGAAACCGCTGGATACTACGATAGACATCAGCGCAAAAAATCTGGATACCATTATATTCAGTGCGGGAAAGATCGGATATCAGGTGGAAGTGAGGCCCCGGGACCCTCGCTAAGATCATTGAATTCCGCTTTGCTTGAGGTCACTTGTTAGAGATGGCCTTTATCAGCTCTTCTATATCATCGGGAAGCGGTGCCCTGATGCACATCGTTTCTCCGGTGACCGGATGGGGGAATGTAAGGCTGGCGGCGTGCAGCGCCTGCCTGCCGATCAGAGGCGAAGGCGCGTCGTAGAGCCAGTCGCCGGTGACCGGGTGTCCGATGAAGCTCATGTGCACCGCGTATCTGTTGGGTGCGGCCGGTCTCCAGCCTCAGGGCTATGAGACTCCAATCCGCCGCCCGGTGCCTGAGCGTCAAAGTAGCGCTCGAGGACGCGGTAGTGGGTGACCGATGGGCTTACCGCCTTCAACGACGCCCGCGCCTGAGCGGTTCATTTTCCGGTCTTCCCAGGGGTGCGTCGATGACGCCGTCTTCTTCTTCGATAATGCCGTTGACGACCGCCAGATACTCTTTTTTCACATGTCCACCTACGCTTTTGCTGTTTGACAAAAATCGTCCTGCGCGTGCGAATTCTTGCCTACCGCCAGGATGCCGCTGGTGTCCATGTCCAGCCTGTTGATGAATCTGATCTTGAAGATCTGACCGCTCTGTTCCATATAACGGGTGAGTCCCGTTGGCAATGGTGTGGTCCGGGTTGCCGTTTGTAGGATGCACGCAGACTCCGGGCTGCTTGTTGATGAGCATGATGTCATCGTCTTCGAAGAGCACATTTACGGGGATGTCCTGCGGTTCAAAGTAACTGCGCTCCTGAGGCAGACGCACAGTGATCACATCACCCGGCTGCGGCTTTTTCCATACCTGGGCCTCTGCGCCGTTGATGAACACTGAATGTTCTTTTTTGATTTTGGTCCGCAGTCGTGATGAGAAGGGAAAAATTACGCCGCATGAGCTCTCTGATGGAGAGCCCCTGTGCGTGATCTTCCTTTGCTGACTGTGTAGTTGAATTCCCCTTTTCATGATGCACCTAGAGAAATTTGGTCTTCACTTTGTTCCAGAAATCGTAGTTCTCGAACCTCATCAGCTTGACGATGGTGTTCGAATATTCCAGCTCGATGTTGTACCACATAGCGGTAGCCGGCCTCGATGCCGTCGTAGATGACATAAGTCATGTCGCTCTTGACGTACTCCGGTGTGATCCCGATCTTCATCGTGCTCGGCAGCAGCACACTGCTCGTGAAGGAACGGTAAGCCGTGGTGTTCATGGGGGCCCATGGGTGTCAGCTGCAGTGTCTTCAGGCGGGGATCGACGATCGAGCCGCCCAGAGAGTAGTTGTAAGCTGTGGACCCCGCCGGGGTGGAGATCAGGAGACCGTCGCCGCTGAATTTTTTCCATGAAGCTGCCGCCGATCGAGATGTTGAGATGGGTGCTCCTTGAAAAGTCGCCGCGTATGATGATCTCATTGAGGCCGGTATGCACTTTCTTCTTCACCTCTGACGAAGACTTTCGCGGTGACCGTGGACAGCTCCTGTATGGAATATTTTCCATGGTTGTAGTTGAAGATGAACTCGTCAAGGTCGTAGGGATGCAGTTCCTGAAAGAAGCCCAGATGTCCCGTGTTGATGCCGATGATGGGCAGAGAAGGGAAGTCGTAATTGTGTATGGCTTCCAGCAGGGTCCCGTCTCCGCCGATCACGATCAGCAGCTCCGCGTCGGCGTCTAATCCGAAGACGGGCGTAAAGCCGCTGTCTTTCAGCTTTACCTCCAGCAGCGAAGCTGTCTGGCAGGGAAATGGCTGAATCGTTGCTGTGTATGCTGATGATTCTCTCTTTCATATCTCTGGTCTCACACTAAACTTTTCAAATTCATCGACCAGTGCAGTGAACGCCGCCATGGCCCTTTCTGATCGGTTCCTCGCTGCTCATGTCCACGCCGGCGATTTTCAGCAGTTCTATCGGGTAGTCGCTCTCACCGGTCTTCAGGAACTCGATATAGTCGTCGGAGCCTTTCTCCAGGATGATGTCGGAGATCGCGGCGGCTGCCGAATAGCCGGTCGCATATTTATACACATAGAATGCGTTGTAAAAGTGCGGGATCCGGGCCCACTCGTACTTGATATAGTCATCATCGGCGATGGCAGGGCCGAAGTACTTGCGGTTCAGTTCCTGATACTTTTCGCACACATCCAGTTGGCCGTGAGCGTTTCCCCGGCTTCGATGGCCTCGTGCGTCAGCTGTTCGAATTCGGCGAACATTGTCTGGCGGAAGAGGGTGGTGCGGAATTCCTCGATGTGCATATTTCAGCAGGTATTTTTTCATCTGCGGATCCTTCTCTTTTCTGATCAGGTGCTTCATCAGCAGGTTTTCGTTGACTGTGCTCGCTGTTTTCCGCAGTGAAAATACTGTGGCTGCCGTATATGAAAGGCTGGTTTTCGCGCCGTGTATGACGAATGCATGGAGTGTCCCCATCTCGTGAACTATGGTGAAACACGTCCTGCAGGGTGTCTGTATAGTTTGAGCAGTATGTAGGGCTTGCTGTCGTAACTGCCGAAACTGTAAGCTCCGCTGGTTTTGCCTTCATTTTTCATATACATCGATCCATTCCGTCGGCCAGGCCGCGCGTTCAATGCGCTCGATATACTCGCTGCCGAGAGGCGCCAGTCCCTCACGGATGATGTCGAGACCCTCCTCATACGGGATGGTGCGCTTGGGCATATCTATCAGAGGCACATAGACGTCGTACATCTTCAGTTCGTCGAGGCCCAGAAGGCGTTTTCCTCGTCTCTATGTACCGATGCAGCGTCGGCAGGTTTTCATTGACGATCTTCACGAGGTTGTCGTAAACGGAGAGCGGGATGTTGTCGCCCGAGAGCGCCGCCGCCCTCGCTGAGGGATACTTTCGGATGCGCGCCATGACCACATCCACCCTTGGTGTTGTAGCTGTAAGCCGTGCCGATGGTGTTGATCAGCTTTTGAAAGGCTGTGTACATACCTTCATAAAGCCGATTTCCTCACTTCGCGGTCCCTGCTCTGCATCAGAGTGATGTAGTTGCCGTGAGTGAGCTGCACCTCGCTGCCGTCTTCATCCTTACACCTTGCCGAAAATTCATCTCGGCGTTGTTGAGCATATTGAATATCTCGCCGGTGGCCGGTGTTATCTCGCTCATCTGAGCGAGGAATTGTTCTCTTCTGCGTGTGAGAGGATGTGATCTTTTTCACGCAGCAGATCCTCGATCGAGAAGCGGTACATCTCCAGTTCCGGTTCTTCGTCCACATAGCCGAGCAGAACGCCCTTCTTCGGCTTCTAATAATTCAGGAGTGGAAAACGATGTCAGGGCGCTGATCTTTGCGATGGCAGCTCCGGCCTTGTCGTTCAATAGACTGAGCTTCCTCGACCCTGTTATCTTCATCTTTTTTCATGTGCGCATACACGTAGACAACGCTCTATCTTCTGCCACAATTTGTCACGCAGCTTGAATGCCGCCAGCAGCGTAGAGCTGCTCTCCTGTGAGCTTTCCCTGATAACCCGGCGTACTCTTCGGCCAGCGACATGGCCTGCTTGAGATCATCTTCCCAGCTGTCCGCATTCCGGGTACATATCTTCGATATCCCACTTATATTTTTTATCTATTTCATTTTCTCTGTTTCAGCTCTTTCACAAAATACCTCCGTTCCGGGACGGATGTTTCCCGTCCGGTATTTCTACTGCATTTACAATACAGATTTCTTGTTGTAAAATATAAAACACAGATTATATTTATAACATATATTCAGAAAGGTAACAGAATGGATAACAGACCAATAGGTTTTTTCGATTCGGGCCTCGGCGGACTGACGAGCATACCGTATCTGGCTGATAGATTGCCCGAGGAGAAGATAATATATTTTGGAGATACAGCGCGGGACACCGTATGGATCCAAGGCTATCTCCACCATCAGAAAGTTCTCACTGCAGATAGCGGATTTTCTGGTGAATCACAATGTGAAAATGATAGTTATCGCCTGCAATACCATCAGTTTCTACGTGTCTTGATATGCTGCAGGAAAAGTTTCCCCAGGTGCCCATACTGGGCATCATACAGCCGGCGGCGCAGAAGGTGATCAACACCTGCGGCGAGGACAACAGGATAGGCATCATAGGGACCAAGGCGACAATAGGCTCACATGCTTACAGCAATATAATAAAGACTTTCAGACCGGGTCTGAGTGTCTTTGAAAAGGCGACGCCGACGTTCGCCCTGCTGATAGAGGAGGGCTTCATACAGAACGATATCATGGATCTGATGATACACTACTATCTGGATGACTTCGTACTCGAGAACAGGATCGACACTCTGGTGCTGGGCTGCACGCACTACCCGCTGATCAGGGCCAGCATAGAGAGACTGCATCCCGAGTTGAAGATAGTGAACCCCTTCAGAAGAAGTGATCGGGAGCATAGAATATGTACTGAAGGGAGAAAAATATGCTGGCCGAAGGTTCGGATGCGAGGAACACTTTTTATGCCAGCGACCTGTCGGAGAACTTTGTGAACATGATCGACAGGATCTTTCAGGGCACGGACGTTAATGTAAAGTTTAAAAACCTGGATATGGATTAGGAGACAGCTGAGTTATAGCGGGAGGATCAATATGGATTTGCAGGATTTATTGGAAATGTTGGAATTAGATGAACCGGAAGACTTCGAATACTTCGAGAATTTCGCGGATCTGGTGGAGTGCGATGAAGATATTACAGAGGATGCGCTCTCTACGAGCTGTTTTCTCAGGTAGATGCGGACACAGCAGCGGAGATAATAGGCAGCTACTTTGACGAGATCATGGATAACGTGCCTGATGAGGCCACGGATATTTACATGCTGCTGGAGAATATCAAACGGGCACTCGCGGGATTGATTCTCGCGGGCGACGAAGACAGCATAGTGCGCTTTGCCGAGGAACTGGCCAAGTTCAGGAACTGGTACTCATTCGATTCGGAGGTCACCTGCCAGAATGTGACTGAAGACACAGAGGAGGTACTGTCGCTGCGCGATGCCCTGACTCTGGCGCGCCTGGACAATCTGGACTGAGGACGAGTATTCCTTCGAATTTGACGATTGTCTGGACTACGAGCTGGAATGATTACGGCATGAGTTTCAACGAACTGGCGGAAGCCGAAGATTTCCAGGAGAATATCCGAGGATGATAACGGCATACTCGACAGCGGATATGTATATGATGACGAGTTGAACAAATTTTAGAGATGGAGAACTTTGAAGGACATGACAGATTTGCTTTCCCGGATTTCATAACCAGCGTCAGCGCCGGATACGGCGGTGAGTCACTGCTGATCGAGGGAAGCGAAAAAACCGCGCTCTATGACTGCGGCATGGCTTACTGCGCGGAATCAGACCGTAGAAAATATCAAGAGGGCCCTCAACGGTAGGGCTCTTGATTATGTGCTCTGTTCACACACACATTACGACCACATCGGTGGCCCTGCCATATGTCAGGGAGCAGTGGCCGCAGGTGGTCGTCTGCGGGGCGGAGCACGGAAAACAGGTGTTTCAGCGGCCGGGAGCACGCCGACTCATGAAAAAGCTGGGAGACGTGGCCGAGATAGCTTATGGCAGCGGGGACACCGACAAGGTGAAGACCGACGGGCTCGCTATCACCCGCGTGATAGGCGAAGGTGATGTGATCGATCTGGGATCGCGCAGCATCATAGTCATGGAAGCCAGGGGCCACACCGACTGTTCTCTGGCTTTCAAAATAGAGCCGGAGCACATACTCATCAGCAGTGAGACCACGGGCGTACTCTTTGGACGCGGGCGGGCGCACACGGCAACCCTGAAGAGCCACGAAGGCGTCATCCGCACGATACACAAATGCAGAGCTTACAGGCCGAAGATGGTCATCTGCCCGCATTACGGTGTCATGCCCGGCGACTATATTGATGAGTACTGGGATCTGATAGAGAACATTGCCAACGAGGAAAAGGAGTTCATCGAAGGCATGTGGAAAAAGGGGTCTCAGTCAGGAAGAAATGCTGCAGGCGATGACGGATAAATACTGGACAAAAGAAAGGGAGACGGAACAGCCGATCGAAGCATTCCTGGTGAATGCCAGGGCAACGATTGACGTATATCGCCCTGAATAATATAATAGCAACATTGGAAAAATCGGAGAAAGGTAACCAGATATGGAAAAAGTTGATTTTTTGCCCGTTCTGCTGGCTAGTGACATCAATGTCTACAGCATGGGAAGGGCGTTTCATGAAGCTTATGGAATAAGGTCTTTGATGGTGGCCAGACAGCTCTCGGGAGCTGTGCTGCACACCAGGATCCTGGACTATATAGAAGAGCCGCAGCTGGACAAGACGGAGGTCTTTCTGAAGACCATGGATAAGATCGCGGATAAGTACGGCAAAGACCGCAAGCTGCTGCTGATCGGTTGCGCAGACCACTATGTGAGACTGGTGGTCGAGAACAAGGAATACCTGAGCAGAAAGTTCATCATCCCCCATGCGGACAAGGATGTCATGGACAATATAGTACTCAAGGAGACCTTCTACAACCGCTGTGATGAATTCGGGCTGGACTATGCGGCTACGTTCATCCACACACCGGAGACGGGCTACGATTATCACCTGGACTTCGGCTTCCCCGTCGTCCTCAAGGCTTCGGACAGCGTGAAATACCACGCTCACAAGTTTGACGGCTTTCACAAGGTCTTTTTCATCGACAACAGGGAAGAGCTGGATGCCACACTGAAGAAGATCTATGCGGCTGGTTATGATGACCATATGATCATCCAGGATATGATACCCGGTGAAGATGCATGCATCTATGATCTTCACGTTTACACAGGCACCGACCACAAGGTGAAGCTGATGAACATGGGCAACGTGGTCCTCGAAGAACATACGCCGACAGCGATAGGCAACAACGCGGCCACCGTAGTAGATCCGCACATCGATGTCATGAAAAAGATCCAGGGCTTTCTGGAGGGCATCGGATACGAAGGCATGTGCGACTGCGATCTGAAGTACGACCGCAGGGACGGCAAGTATAAGATGCTGGAGATCAACATCAGGCAGGGCCGCAGCCATTACAGGATCACCGGCGGCGGCGACAATATCGCAAAGCTGATCACTGAGGACTTTGTCTATCACCATGAAATCCCGGGACCGAAGTACGTCACCGACAAGTTCTTCTGGCACGCAGTGCCCCTGGGCGTGGTTTACAAATATGTCAAGGATCCGAAACTGGTGAAGGAG